>CAYWCV010000060.1:7252-13702 GCA_964456845.1 uncultured Chitinophagales bacterium
CATATTTGAACGTCTATCGCTACAACAGTTAACCAATGAGGCCATATGGACAGAAAATCTGCGATTAAACAGGGGTTGTCTTGGCTAAGCGGCCTTTCTGCCGATTCAAACCAACACCAGGATATGAACCCGATAGTCGAGCCGTTGCCGAAATTATCGGCCAATATGTCGCTCGACCCATTTGTGCCCACATCCGAGATGCCGTGGGACCGTAGGCGCATGCTGCATCTCACACGTAGGATGGGCCTGTCTCCGACTCCAAGCACATTGAATTTTCTGAGTGGCTTCAGTCCGTCAGCAGCGGTCGACTACTTATTTAACTTAGCGGTTAACACTCCCAAGATTGCCCAGCCGACTTGGGCTAACATAGGTGCCCCTCCTCCAAGTGCAACCGACCAAGAGCGTCAAGCTTATTTGCAGCAACGCGCAGCTTGGACTGCCGAGTTCAGGACTACACTCACACGTCACATTCTCGATACGGGTCTGAGCGGGAAAATGACTGTTTTTTGGCATAATCACTTTGTGACAGAATTCAGCGACTATGGCAACAGCCCCCAATACGCCTATCGATATATCAAAGCGATTCAGGATCATCAATTTGGCAATTTCAAGCAGCTGACACTCGCCATTGGGCTGACCCCCGCAATGCTGTTGTACCTGAACGGCAACCAAAACCAACGTGTGAGTCCAAACGAGAATTACGCCCGAGAACTGCTTGAGTTGTTTACGCTAGGCGAGGGCAACGGGTATTCGCAGCAGGACATCGAGGAACTGGCACGGGCTTTGACGGGATATCAGGTAAATGGCCAGACGCTTGCAGTTGTCTTCAATCAAAATCGTTTTGACAACGCTTCGAAGACCATCTTCGGAAAGGTGGGGAATTACAACTACACAACTGCCCACGACTTGCTCTTCAACGAGCACAGCGAACTCATCGCAAGGCACATTTGTCGGGAATTGTACCATTATTTTGTCTACCCAAATGCACCCGAAGTGGTCGTTGATGAATTGGCCCAATTATTCCTGAACTCCGGCATGCAGGCTGAGCCTGTGTTAAGGGTTCTGTTTAAGAGCAGCCATTTCTTCGATGATGAGCTGATTGGTTCGATGGTTTCGTCGCCGGTCGAGCACTTCGGTAATTTCATGAGTATGCTGGATGTGCCCAGGGCAAATCAGGATCTTCGAAACTTGTTCAATTATTCTTCCCAGACGGGGCAGTTTCTCCTTCAGCCCCCCGACGTGTCAGGTTGGAGAGGTCACCGTAACTGGCTCGACACAAGTACCCTCCCGACCCGATGGAATTTGATGCAACAGAACATCACACGCTATCGCACCCATCTGCTAAACTTTGCCAAGGCGATGCCAGAGCCGAATAAGCCATACGACCTTGCCCGCGACATTGCGGAATATATGATTGCCGTTCCTCTCACCGATGACGAGTATCTCAATCTCGGGAATGTGTTGCTGGGCGGATCACCATCCTACGAGTGGAACATTGACAGCGACGGCGCCGCATCGCGTGTGCAGGCGCTCGTGGCATACATAGCGCTTCTTCCTGAATTTCAACTGAACTGAGACCCCGAAAGGAACTCATCATGTGCCAACACGACCATACCACGAAACCGGTGCAACGACTTGGAGAAGCGCTAGAGCATGGCGAACAGCATACGCAAGATCATGCCCGCTGGTCACGAAAAGATTTCCTGATGACGGGAGCCATGGCTGCCGGGTTCCAGTTTTTGCTCGGAAACACACCGGTCAAGGCGTTCGGATCGCATCCTATCTTGTCAATGCTTCGAACGATCGAAACGGACCGCGTTCTCGTGCTCATTCAGCTCAATGGAGGTAATGACGGACTAAACACGATCGTCCCCATCACCAACGACATTTACTACCAGCGCCGTCCCACCATCGCGATCGCCAAATCGAATGCGCTGCAATTGACGCCAGATGTCGGTTTGAATCCAGGCTTGGCCGCCCTCGAATCGATGTGGGGAGACGGACACATGAATATTCTGCGCAACGTCGGTTACCCGGATCCGAATCTATCTCATTTCCGCGCAACTGATATTTGGGTAAGCGGATCTGACAGCAACGTGATCGAGACCACCGGCTGGATGGGCAGATTCCTCGACATGGAGTACCCCGACTACGGAGCAGAACCTCCTGATGCACCCGTGGCGGTCCAGATTGGCACAAATCAGTCCCTCCTGTTCCAAGGCCCGGCCAATGGTATGGCCATGAACATCAGCAGCACGGCCCTGTTCGAGCGCCTGGCGGCCGAGGGCAAGGCATACGACACCAGTGGGCTTCCTGACACCACGTGGGGTCAAGAAATAGCGTGGGTTCGAAACTTGGCCAACCAATCGTACACCTACGCCGGGGCCATTCAGCAGGCCAGCAACAATGCGACCAACCAAGCCGACTATCCGGCGAACAACAACTTGGCGACCAACTTGGCCATCGTGGCAAAAATGATCAAAGGCGGTCTTGGTGCGCGCGTATACATGGTTTCGCTCGGCGGCTTCGACACGCACGCCAACCAGCTGGTTAACCATGAGAACCTGCTTCGGAATCTGGCTGGGGCAGTTAAGTCCTTCTATGATGATCTAGCCTTCCAAGGCTTAAAAGACAAGGTGACGGCAATGACGTTCTCCGAGTTCGGCCGCCGCGTGAGCGAAAACGGCAGCAGTGGAACCGACCACGGCACCTCGGCACCAATGTTCCTGTTTGGGGAAGGCGTCAAGGGTGGATTCACTGGCTCGGCTCCCGATCTTTCCAACCTCGACAACGGCAGCAATCTTCGCTTCGAGACCGATTACCGACAGGTGTACGCCACCATGATGCGCGATTGGTTCGGAATCCCTGCAGAGGTTGCACATGAAGTGTTCGGAGCCCCATTTGAAACGTTGGATCTCGTTCAAACGCCCGTATCTACCCGTTTGGGCGACGACCCGACATTGCCAGGAACCTTCACGCTTCGCCAGAACTTCCCTAACCCTTTCAACCCTAGCACGGTGATATCGTACACCCTTCCACGCTCAGAGCGCGTGTTGCTGCGCGTGTTTGACGTTGGTGGGCGCCTAGTTCGTACTTTGGTCGATTCCGACCAATATGCTGGGACCTATGAGGTTACGTTTGATGCCTTCGATCTCGCCAGCGGTATCTACCTGTACACGCTCGAAACGTCGGGCTACCGCAAGTCACTGAAAATGACGCTGGTAAAATAAAACCCGTTGATTGTTCAATTTTCAATGTTGAATTTTTGCAGGTGTCCCATCAACTTGGCAACAAGTTCCTTCCTGTCGATGGGCTTGGTGATGTAGTCGTCCATGCCGGCATGGATGCATTTCTCCCGTTCACCCACGATGGCACCTGCTGTAAGAGCAATAATTGGGGTGCGATCCATCCCTTTGGCCATCTCATGATCTCGGATCGCCGACGTTGCCTGGTAACCGTCCAATCCGGGCATCTGTATGTCCATCAAAACAATATCTGGTTCATTTTGGGTGAAAAAGTCTACCGCTTTAATGCCGTCTTCAGCTTCGAGGTACTTCGCATTCGGTATGATTTTGTTGATGAGCGCCTTTACAAGTATCAGATTTAGCGGCACATCCTCAGCAATCAGTATGCACGGACACAACGACTTCAGTAATTCGCGTTCATGCTCTGACAGATCGAAGCCATTCCTCTCTTGGTTTGGTCCAATGCTTACAAGTTCTTTTGAGATGGCCGACCTGTTCAAGGTGAAATAAAAAACACTCCCTTTGCCCAGCTCGCTGCTGAACTGGATGGTAGATCCCATCTTGTTCACAAGCGACTGTGCTATGACCAACCCTAATCCAGTTCCACCGTACTTTCTGGTGGTTGATGCGTCGGCCTGGGAGAACGTCTTAAAAAGCCTGGTTTGTTGCTCCGTCGAAATCCCAATTCCCGTATCCTGTACTTTGAAGGTCAATAAACCCTCAACGTCGGCGCTATCGGACTGGTGATAGTCGATGCTGAGTATCACACTGCCGTTATCGGTGAACTTGATGGCATTGCTCAACAGGTTGACCAACACTTGTTTGAGACGAATGGGGTCGATCTTCACAAGCCTTGGTACTTCTGCATCGAACACGGTGGAAAACTTCAGTCCCTTTTGAGTGGCGCTGTATTTAATGATCTCGACGGTTTGATGGATCAATTCAGGCAAATCCGTCTCGATTTCCTCGAGATCCATCTTTCCCACCTCTATCTTGGTGAAATCGAGCACGTCGTTCACGATTCCAAGGAGGGCGTGCGCCGACGCGATGGAACTGTCCACATAGCGTCGCTGCTCCTCGCTGAGGGGCGTTGTTGCCAATAGCTCCGTAAACCCGATCACCCCGTTGAGGGGCGTGCGAATTTCGTGGCTCATGTTGGCCAAGAAAGTGCTCTTGGAGAAGCTGGCTTGGATAGCGGTTTCCTTTGCCTCAACCAGTTCGTTCAACAGGCTGATACGAAACTTGGAGTTGATCAGCACTTTGGCAAAGACGTCGAGAAGCTTGATTTCCTCCATACTGAAATGTCGCTTTTTCTTGACGGAGTCGAAGCCAACAAATCCGTAAAATTCCCCCTCGGAGTGCATGGGGATGGATATAATGCTCTGAATTCCCTGCGAGACGAGATGATCGCGAATCTCATCAGGAATCGAATCTTCGAGCACGTCGTCAATTTGGTAGGGCAGGCCCTCTTTATGCGCTGCAATCCATTCTGGGAAATATTCCATCGGTATGTTTTGCTGCGATTCGATCACACTCTCAATGCCCTCCCCACACCATTCATGCGTATTCGATGCCGTTTTAGCGGCATGATCCACCACATACAGATAAGACCTGTCGGTTTCCACAAATTCCCCTATCTCTTGTAACGACCTGTTAATGAGGATATCGATATCATTCGAGGAAATGTTTACAAAACGTGCTATGATTTCCATCAGCAATTCTTGCAAGCGCGACAGATAGTCGAGCTCGTTGTCCGATTGGATCCGAATGAAGACATCCGCGAGTAAGTTTGAGATGACCGTCAGAAAGCTCATTTCTTCATCATTGAAATGAGTGTAATCTTTGGTGAAGTCAAATCCCCAAAAACCGATTCGCTCGTCATACTTCGAAATGGGGAAAACCGTCAGCGACTTAATGCCTTGACTGGTAAAAACACTTCTTTCCAAGTGCCCCTCGTCCGGTATGCTTGCAATATCCACAAGATGTATTGGCTCACCCTTTTGAATCATCCCATGCCAGTAGGGGTAATCGTCGATAACCTCACTCTGCAAATGATCAATGAAGGGTTCCGTTCCAACCGAACACCATTCGTGGCTATTTCTATATGTATGGCCATCGTGGCTGTAACTAAATATATAGCAACGGTCAGCGTTGTAAAAGTTTCCCAATTTGCCCAATATCGACGTCAGATTGCTGTCGATGGTACTGGCATTCACCGTTACAAGTTCTTGGGATATTTCCGATATCAATCGCTGTCGGCTCACCCTTCTGGCCAATTCAACCTGATCGTTCTTTTGGTCGGTTATATCGAAGGATATGGTAACGATTATGTCAGGTTCGGTTGAAAAAGCTTGGATTTTGAACCAGCGCCCCAAATAGGTCGAATACTCCTCGATCTCGTACTTGGTTCCGTCATTGGCGACACGCCGAAATTCATTAAGAAGGTAGGAATGGTCTTTCCACGAATCGGGAAATACCTCTGTAACCTTTTTGCCAATCAGGTTATTGATTGTGCAGTTCACAATGTCGGCGTAAGCCTGGTTGGCCTCAAGAAACTCATAATCGACCGCCACACCTTCACTGTCGTACACAAGCCTCCGCTTTGCGTAAGCAAAAAGCGCGCTCTCGATGATCCGTTGATATGTGTTACTAGTATTACTCACACCAATATTGTACCCTTATATGTGTAATGTAGCAACATTATTGACAATTTCTACGAATTATGGCAGAAACCCTGAAGCATCGGCACCGATTCTGAACGATGGTAATCAGAAATGAATTTTATATGAGATGCCTAACTATGCAACTGATCCTAACGATGCTCCGCTAATGCTAAGGTCATGTCTCGTTTCGATTTGGACGGTGGTACTCTGTATGCTCTTCTTAGTGATACAGCCTGCTAGGGTAGACGCACAAGCAAGCACAGGCGACGTTTCTTCGCTGGTGAGGGAGGCCCGATCGGTGGGCACGGTGAACAGCTTACTTGTGCATCAGAACGATGCGATCATCGCCGAGGATTACTGGGGGCGCGCCCGACGCGACCGCGACACCAACATCAAGTCGGCGTCGAAGAGCATCCTCTCGCTGCTGGTGGGCATCGCCATCGACAAGGGCTATCTGGAAGGGGTGGAACAGCCCATCGGACCCTTTTTCAAGGCGTACTTCGACGAGAACCCTGATCCTGCGAAGGAGTCGATCACGATCC
>CAYWCV010000061.1:0-3902 GCA_964456845.1 uncultured Chitinophagales bacterium
CAGTAGCGAATTAGGCTTTCTTCGACTCCTGAATTTGGATACGAATCTCTTGTGCAAGCGTCTTGAGGTCTTGCAGGCTCTTGCGGGCGCGGGTGCCGGCAGTCTTGTTTCCTTTGTCGAAAAACTTGTCCATGTCTCCTTCGAGCTGATCCACGATTGCTTTAATTTCGTTGAAACGGTTCATCTGAGTCTCCAGTTTTTGGTGTTTTTGAGTAAATCTCGTTATATGTCTGCGTGTAATGCAGCGTGAATCTAATCACAGCATTTAAGTGAGTCAAGCATACTTGCTCCTAAATCGTCAAAAAAAAGCGATATGAGGCAGATTTCTGTTCATTTTACAAACAATACGACCCAAAATAGCAAACTTGGAGGTATTAATTGCCTCGTATGAAGTCGTTGAGTGCATTCCATGCGTCTATCCCGATTTTTTGGGCCTTCCCGAACATGTCGGAACTTGCGCCTGCATTTCGATCGTCGCCCTCTGGGTTCTTTTGGACGAAAACACCATCCAGTCGGGCGGTGGTCACGTGCAGCAACGGCAGCGACATGGCCATCGACAGGGCTTCGGCCAGTCTTTGCAACTCTTCGATGGTGCCGTCGTCGGCACTCAGGTTCGACAGCATGAGGTGGGTGGAACGCGGAATTCTGGTTCTTGGGTCGTTGTGGAAGGTTATGGTCCCCATATCATTCAACGACCCTACCTGATGCCAGTGAAGGCCGACAGTGCCGACGCCAGCCTCGGCAAAGAGATCGACCAGACGGTGGTTGGTCTCCTTGATGACCCTCTTGCGGGCATCGCCGCGCATCACGCCGTCCTGTATCATGTCGTCGGTGCGCTCATTGTCGGTATGGATGAAGATGCCCCTGATTCCCCGATGGTTGGCCGCGCCCTTGGCGAGGGATTTTAGGAACAGGGTTTGACCCGTTTGCGAGCGGTCGATCACCGCGATGTAATGAAATGGAAGCAAATCTATTTACTTATGGATTGTACGGCCGCATCGGCAATCGATGCCCTGACCCTGCCGATCGGCCCGGCAGTGCCTCGGTATGGCCATGTTCGATTGGTCAACACAATCACTGTCAAATCGCGTTCCGGGTCCATCCATACGCTTGTGCCCGTGAAGCCCGTGTGTCCGAATGTGGTTGGGCTCATCATTGTGCCAGCACTACTAAAACCAGTGTCAGATTTCATGTCGAATCCGAACCCTCGCTTTGCAAGCACCGACTGCCGGGCCGTGAACAGATCGACCGTGCTGCTGCCCGAAACGGTGTGCCCGCCGTAGTTGCCCCCCTGTTGCAGCATGGTTGCCCAGGCGGCAATGTCGGCCGCCGTCGAGAATAATCCGGCGTGACCGGCAAGGCCGTCCATATACCATGCCCGCTCGTCGTGCACTTCGCCCTTGACCGTAAGCTTACGGTAGATGGTGTCGATTTCGGTGGGGGGGATGCGCTCTAAGAGTGCGCTATCCGACTTCAGCGGGTTGAAACCGGTAGAATGCATGCCCATCGGTTCAAAAAGTTCCTTTTTGGTATATGCATCGAAGGACATTCCCGACACGATTTCGACAATCTGTGCAAGTGTGATGAAACCGAGGTCGCTGTACACATACTCGGTGCTTGGACGGTTGATGAGGGGCTCGTTGAGCACGGCCTCAAGTATTTCGGGACGTGTCTTGAACCTGTCGACATACACTCTGAATGCAGGCAATCCTGATTCATGCGTGAGCAGCTGCCTGATGGTGATGAGGCGCTTCTCTTCGGTGTCAAATTCGGGAATGTATTTCGAGACGCGATCATTCACCGACAGCTTTCCCTGGTCGACCAGCCGCATCACCGACGTTGTGGTGGCGATCACCTTGGTCAGAGACGCGAGATCAAATAGGTCGTCTGACTGGTACGGCCTGGCGTCCGGTTCATAGGTGTGGCGCCCGTAGGCCTTGTGGTGGATGAGCACACCGTCTTTGACGACCGCAACTACCCCGCCTGGAAACACTTTTTCGTTGATTGCCTGCTGCATGATGGCGTCGATTGTTGCGATCGAGTCGGGAATCATACCGACGGATTCGGGCGCATCGACGCGCAGCCTGCTTTTTGTCATATCGATTCCCGATCCACGCGGATACAGATCAGGGATGGTAACCGGCATCCTTCCCGTCACGTCAGATGCCCCGAACAAGGCTGCAGCAACGCTAGGAACGTGCTGCTCGTGTCCGCTCCAGGCAACGATATGCGATTCCGCCTTGGGCATGGTCGACATGGTGTATGGATTTCCCAAGGCGAGCACCACCGAAGGTTTTCTGAGATCCTGGATCTGCTTGAGAAACCGCTCGCGGGGTCCGGGCGTGGTGGTGAGTTCGCCGGCCACCACGGTGTAGTACGTTGCCACAACGGTTACGTCAGCTGCCCTTGCCGCACGGAGGATGGCCTGCTGCTGCGAGGCCGTAGTGCGCGGATTCAGGCTCATAAACTCGACCGAAGGGTGGTATTTCGACATCTCTTCGGCCAATGTCCGCCCCGTGTTGCCGCTGCGGTCGTTGGCGACGCCGAGGAGAAGGATCCGCTTCTGCTTGAGTTCGGACAACGGGAGTATGTCCTTTTCATTCTTCAGAAGAGTGACGCTTTCGCGGGCGATCCGGTCTGATATGAGCCGGTGCTTTTTATTGCCGACAATTTCGGCCGCGTAGGCTGAGCTGCTGGCACTGTTTTCGAAGAGGCCGAGTTGGAACTTCCAGTACATCAGCTTGCGCAGGCTGGCGTCAATGCGCGACTCGCTAATCAGGCTGTCCTGAACAGCCTTTACTACGGCACTGATTGCCACGTCTTCGTTGGGAGAGAGTATCAGAAGGTCAACGCCGGCATGTATGGCAGCCACCGCTGCCTCGCCCGGTTTGAAAACGCTGGTCACACCGCGCATTTCGAGGGCATCGCTGACAATGAGTCCTTCGTATCGCAGACTGTCAACCAACAGTCTGCCAAGCACATTCGGGTCGAGGGTGCCGGGTACACGCGGCTGGTCGCTTAAATTCGGAAACGATATGTGCGCGCTCATGATGCTTGCAATGCCGGCATCGATGGCGCCCCGGAAAGGGGGCAGCTCGACGGTGTCGAGACGGGCATAGTCGTGGCGGATGACGGGCAGCGTGAAGTGCGAATCATTCTCGGTGTCGCCATGTCCCGGAAAGTGCTTGGCAGTAGCCAGCAGGCCGGTCGACTGCACGCCTTTGATGAATTCATTTGCAAAGAGCGACACTTTTGCGGGGTCCTCCGAAAACGATCGCACATTGATGACCGGATTCAGCGGATTGTTGTTCACATCGACCACCGGAGCATACACCTGATGAACGCCCAAAGCCTTGGCCTCCACAGCTGTAATCCAGCCCATCAACCAGGCGTTTTCGGGATTCCCCGTTGCGGCAACACCCATGGCGGGAATAAGCCTCGTTGCCTCCTCCACGCGCATTGCGGCACCATATTCCATGTCTTGGGCCATAAGAAGAGGAATAGTGGCCAGCTCCTGCAGGTGATTCGCAAGGTTCACCTGATCGGATGCCTTGCCACGAAAGAAGATGACGCCGCCGACCTGGTCCGATTCGACCAGCTTGCGCAGTTTCTTGTAGGACGCCTGATTTTCGGACCAGGGCTCCCCAAAAGCCCTCACAAAGAACAATTGCGATACCTTTTGATGAAGGTTCAACGATTGTATCAACAGCTCCACACGCTCTGGGATGTCGTTCAAAGGCTCGGCGGGTGGCGACGTCCTCGCAAAATTCGGGACAAACTGCGACCATGAGGCCGTAGCTAGGACCAGGAGTGATGCGATTAATATGGCGATGTAGCGAGTCAGGGCGGGAAAATGAAAGAAGAAAGAAGAAAGAAGAAAGAAGAAAGAAAGAAGAATGAAG
>CAYWCV010000061.1:4002-13482 GCA_964456845.1 uncultured Chitinophagales bacterium
GAAGAATGAAGGGGGAGTTAAGAGCAAGAGCAAGAGCAGGAGGAACTGAGCGCGGATCAATCAGATCATCAGATCAAAAGAGAACATACCTGACCGATCCCTGATCCCCGACTCAAAATATTACAACGTAACTCACGAACCAAAATGTTATGGCCTATTTTTTGCCATCAGGGCCGCTCCAATCCAAGGCTCATGGATCGGGTCCATAAAGATGGTGCTCTCGACGGTGTTCTCAATGGCGGTCTGAATCAACGATCTGTAATACGCATTTTTCTGCAGCCCACCCCACAATACGATTCTTCTTGAGTAGGCAGGCAGCTTTTGTGCCACAATGTTTACTTGGGCAGCAAGCAAGCGGGATTGCCGCTCACAGATTTCCACGCATACCTCATCGCCCACCGCGGCTGCCTCAATCACTTGGATTGCCACGCGGCTCGGCTGGAACCCCGCATCGTATACGGCCTTCACCATCGCCGAACCGTCCGAGATTGCGTGATGTTCCTCAAGAAGCCTGCACAGCAGCGTCTTTCTGCCGCCGTCCCAGGCCAAACCTGCTGCCGACAAACCCTCCATGCCCAGCTTCATGCCGCTCCCTTCGTCACCAATCAAATAGCCGAATCCGCCTGCACGGTGCCATTGCTCCCCATATCGGCCCCATACGATGCTGCCAGTGCCTGTTATGACCAGGATCCCGTCGCCGTTGGCGAAGGCACCGATATGTGCCGCCTCGGAATCTGGCACCACTTTGCAGGAAAGACCAGGATACTGCCTCGCCAATGCCGTCTCGATGGCCTGGCGCTCGTCTGGTCGGCCGGTTCCGGCGATTCCAAGCCCCATGCCCGCAATGGACGACAAACCCAATCTGGAGTCAATTTCGGAGAGATAACTGCTGATGACGGCTATTTGGTCGTGCAGCTTCATTTTGCGAGCCTGGATGGCGCCGCCCTTGATTTTGACGAGTTCGTTGAGGTCGTCGTCGGTCACCACCAAGGTCGATCCTGTGCCACCGGCGTCGAGTCCGATCCATGATCGTTTCATTGCCTGTCAACTTCCTGGTTTAAGCGTCATTTGAAGCATATCTTCTCGAAAACGTACTTCGCTGTTGTGGTCGAAGATACGGTATTTGCCCTCCAACCAAAGGTCAAGTTGATTGTCGTATGCCGGCGAGAGCGCATTTCCCGACTGTCCGCCGGGAATGACCGACCAGCTTTGGCTGGTGTTCGACAGGTCGACCACCCTGCGCCAGGTAGCCCCACCTTTCAGCCGATAGGGATCTCTCCAATCATATTGACCGCTCATGGGGCTTGTGGTATGCCCCCGTGTTCCATATGGCCCCCTGTTGAGCATGTATGTCACGATCAGGTTCAGATATCCATGGTTGTGCGTGTCGGCTGAAGCCGCGAAATAGGGCGACTCGAATTTCACCTGATTCAGATTCTCCCAGCGCCAGTTGATCTGTTCCGTACCCAGCGAGTCGGTAAGGTATTTCACAGCGTCAGTCATGGCCCGGACGATGATCGTGTCGCGTGTTTCGATGCTCGGCGTATTTCTGTCGTCAAAGAAGCGGCTGTTGTTTCGCACCATGTTGCTGAGCACACGCAAGGGCAGTTGGTCGTTTCGAATGAAGCTGTCCCAGTGATCGGCACCCAGATCGTCACGAAGCGTCTTTTCGGCAAGCTTTGTAAAAAATACTTCCATGATACTGGCTGCAGTGGCCGAATTCTCGTAGCGGTAATCCCAGTTGAGCAGGTAGTTGAGTACTTCCGACATCTCGGGGCTCATCCGGGAGCGTTGCATCACCGGGATGACGGCATTGGTCATCTCCCTTGCATGTTCCGACAAGGTCTCGAGCTGAAGCGCCATCATCTGCTCGGCCGACATCTTGTCTGAACGTGACAGGGCTTGTTCGATCACGCGGAAACGGGAGTCGGACTCATTGAAGCTGCCGATATGAAATGGTGCATCAATTTTTTGGTTTGCATCCAAAACAAAGCCGGATTCTGGATTTACCACATGCGGGAAATCGTCGAAAGGCACGAAGCCGGCCCACCGGTGGGTCTGATCCCAACCCCTCGCAAATCCGACATGGTCATAATTCCTTACTGGAATGCTTGCCAGTAAAAATTTTGCGATGTTGCCAGAAACATCGGCGTAGATCAAATTCAAGCCGGGGACGCCAAAACGCTGTACGGCTGGCTGCAGAGCCTCGAACCGATCAATCCAATTAAGGTTGTAAAGCACAGTGAGCTCGTTGGTCGTCTCTGCCCCCAGCCACCTCATGCTCAGTGCACCCTCAGCGGCGATATTGCGATCTTCGTGCACGTCGTTGATCAAAGGTCCGTGGTCGGTGTAACGTATGGTGATCACCTCGTCGGCGCTGCCCTTGATGCGGATGATTTCGCGCTTGATGCGAATGGGTGCGTATGCCACGCCTTCGGCCGTGTCCGATTGATAATACCCCGGGTTGCCCGGCAGCAGTCGTTCTTCGTAGAAGTCGGTTTGGTCGGCCATCATATTGGTGAAGCTCCAGGCCATGCCGTCGTTCGAGCCCATCACGATGTACGGGATGCCAGGTATCGTGATGCCCGCCACATTTTGCCCGTTGCGGTTCATGTGGATTTCGAACCACCGCGCCGGCAGGCTCAGCCCCTGGTGCGGGTCGCCGGCGAGCAGGGGGAAACCGCTCGTCGATTTGGCACCGGATACTGCCCAAGCGTTGCTTCCCATGAGGGTGGATGGGTTTCCCAATTTGAGTCGAAGATCCTGATCCGTGCGCATGAACTGCTCGGCGCCGCTTAGAATGGAACTGTTGCCATTGGCACTTGTCGAGTTGACCAGCGAGTCGGGTATGGGATTAAAGGTCGGTATCGAATCGGCAGACAGTGAGTCGCCCATCATCATGTAGCTGGGTGTGTACGTGCCACTGTAATCGGGCAGCAACTCGCTCCAGACTGGCTCGCCAAGCTTCTTGCGCAGATTTCCGTAGGTGATCTCTGCCCACCAGCTCACGTTCATCTCCCAGCCAAACATCCTCCAAGCCCCCACGCTATGGTAGGGTTCCCATTCGATGGGGTCGACGTCGAGCAACACAAATTCGAGCGGCAATTTTTCGCGATTCGAGGTGACCCAAGAGTTTACGCCGGCCGCATACGATTCGAGCCTCCTTTTCTCGTCGGCAGGGAGAGCGTTCAGGATGTTTCGTGAGATTTCGGGAAGGCCGATCGTACGGATGTGCCGGTCGTACGGAACCCAATCTCGGCCGAAGAATTCGGCAAAGCGGCCCTCGGACGACAGCTGTGAGAGCGTCATCTGCCATAGGCGTTCCTGGGCGTGCACGTATCCGACGGCGAAGTATAAATCCTCGTTCGAGTCAGCAAAAATGTGAGGTACTTGATAGTCGTCCCATTTAACCACGACTTGCGAATTGAGGCCTGTAACCGGCACGTCCCCCGTGTACACAGGCATGGCACGGTAGAACGTGACATAGATGCCCATAGCCGCCAGACACAGCACGACGAATAATACCAGTAAGACCGCTTTGATAAGGGTCTGCATACGATGGTCTGGGTAAGATTGCGAAAGGGTTTTTCTCGGGAATGCCTTATTTTGAGATCAAAACTACGGCATCGTCGGCATAAATCATACAAAGAGTTCGATCTATAGTGGCATATTCCATACCGTTCGACGAACAGGCGCTGCTGAGGGTGGCCTCAGACCATGGCACCCCGACATACGTGTACAGCGAGGCTGAAATCCTGCGCCGCTGCTCGATGCTCACGGGCTTGTTCGCCGACGACGTACCCGTCTCCTGGCTGTATGCCATGAAGGCAAACGACAACCCCCATATTTTAAACCTCATAGCCAAGGCGGGGTTCGGTTTCGACACGGTGAGCAGCGAGGAGATGCATCTGGGACTCATGTTCCAGAACAACCCCAAGAGCATCTTCTACACCGAGAACAACATGAGCGACGCCGAGATGGACGATGCCGCTCAGATGGGGGTTGTACTGAACATTGGGTCCCTGTCGAGGCTGCGGAAGTACGCGTCGCGATATCCTGGCACTTCGGTGTCGATCCGCATCAAGCCCGACATCGGCGATGGCCACCACAGTAAGGTCGTTACCGGCAACGAGGACAGCAAATTCGGCATCCGCATCGATGCCATCGACGAGGTTTTGGCCATATCTGGTGCAACAGGTGTGAAGATCACGGGCATCCATGTACATATCGGCAGCGGCATCAAGGAGCCCGAGAACCTACTGTCGGCCATGCGCAAACTGCTGGCGATATCGCGGCAGTTTCCCGATTTGCAGACGGTCAACTTCGGCGGCGGGTTTCCCATTCCATACCGGAAGGGGGAATCTGATTTCGACCTCGACACGTTCAAAGCACTGGCTGAGCCGCTTCTTCGCGACGAGATGGCTCATCGCCACGCTGGATTGACGTTCCTGTTCGAACCGGGACGCTACGTCATGGCACAGAGTGGACTGTTGCTCACCACCGTCACGTCGGTCAAGGATCAGGGACCACGAACGTATCTGGGATGCGACACTGGATTCAACCATCTCGTCAGACCGGTGCTCTACGACGCTTGGCACGAGGTGTTGAACCTCAGCCGCAGTGACAATCAGGCCGATCAGCTTTACACGCTTGCCGGCAACATTTGCGAAAGTGGCGACCTGCTTGCCGAAAACCGGGAACTTCCGGCAACCTACGAGGGTGATGTGCTCGCCCTGGCTGATGCCGGCGCCTACGGGATGGTGATGGCGTCGGAATACAACCGTCGCCGTATGCCTGCCGAGGTCTTGGTGTGCAAAGATGGCACCACGAAGTTGATCCGCACCCGCGAAGGCATCCACGATGTGCTCAAACGGCACCTGAAAAATTGTAATTACCCAGCTCAACTAATTCAGAGAGAACCATGAACATAAAAAAAGTGACCGTCATCGGCGGTGGCACCATGGGAAATGGCATCACCCACGTATTTGCGCAGAACGGGTTTGTCGTCAACTTGGTGGAGGTCGACCTGCCGCGTATCGAGAAGGCCATCGCCACGATCGAGAAGAACCTGGCCAGGATGGTGTCAAAGGAGAAGATCACCGAAGAGCAGAAGGCGTCCACGCTTGCGAACATCCATCCGCACACCGATCTGGCAGCCGCTGTGGCTGATGCCGACTTGGTTGTAGAGGCCGTCAACGAGAATTATGACCTCAAGAAGAAGATCTTCTCGACCATCGACGCAGCGGCGCCTGCGGGCTGCATTCTGGCTTCGAACACGTCGTCGATATCGATTACGAAAATCGCCGCTGTGACCAAGCGTCCATCGCAGGTCATCGGAATGCACTTTTTCAACCCGGTTCCGGTGATGAAGCTTGTCGAGGTGGTTCGTGGACTCGAGACCTCCGACGACGTATATGAAGCCGTACGCGAGGCATCTGTCAAGCTCGGAAAGGTGCCAGTACCCGTGAACGACGCTCCGGGCTTCGTATCCAACCGCGTGCTCATGCCGATGATCAACGAGGCGATCTTTGCCGTTTACGAGGGCGTGGCCACGCCCGAGAACGTCGACGAGGTGATGAAGCTCGGTATGGCGCATCCGATGGGGCCGTTGCGTCTGGCCGATTTCATTGGGTTGGATGTTTGCCTCGACATTTTGCACGTGCTATACGACGGGTTCCGTGATCCGAAGTACCGTCCATGTCCACTGCTGGTTAAGATGGTGGATGCCGGTAAACTGGGCGACAAAACTGGACAAGGATTCTATACCTATGGCAAGTGAGCCGCGCATCGATTTACGCAGCGACACGGTGACTAAGCCGTCGGCTGCCATGCTTGAGGTTATGATGGCTGCGCCGGTCGGTGACGATGTCTTCGGCGAAGACCCAACGGTGAACAGGCTTGAGGAGCGGGTTTCGTCGATGTTTGGCATGGAGGCCGGCCTGTTCGTGCCCAGCGGGACCATGAGCAACCAGTTGGCCATCCACGTGCTCACCGAGCCCGGGCAGGAGGTCATCATCGACGAGCTCGGGCATGTTTTCAACTATGAGACGGCGGCAGCCAGCCTTTTGTCGTCGGTGCAGCTGCGTCCGCTAAAGGGAGTTCGCGGCAAGCTTGAGCCCGGGCAGGTGAAGGCGGCTGTGCGGCCCCGAAATGATTGGGACCCGATATCTGCGGTGCTATCTTTGGAGAATACCACCAACAAGGGCGGGGGGGCTTTTTACAGCCGTGTCGAGCTCGAGGCCTTGCACGCTGTGGCTCGTGAGAACGCCTTGAGCGTCCACATGGACGGGGCCCGCATCTGGAATGCCATTACGGCATCGGGCATTGATCCGGCATTCTTCGGTGGCATCTCCGACACCATATCGGTCTGCTTCAGCAAGGGTCTTGGAGCTCCCATAGGCAGCATGTTGCTCTCTAGCAGGGAACGCATCAAAAAGGCCCGGCGTGCACGCAAGATGTGGGGCGGCGGGATGCGGCAGGTTGGCTTACTCGCAGCTGCAGCTGATTACGCCCTGGATAATGTCTGGCCATTGATGGTGCACGACCATCGGCGAGCAAAGGAGTTTGCCAGTGCCATCAACTCATCGGCATCCTTTGCCGTTGATGTCGACACCGTTGCATCGAACATCGTGCTGTTCAGGGTGCTGGATGGCGACCTCATGGCAGTTCTTGATGCGTTTAACAGCAGGGGTGTGGGGATGACGCAGTTTGGTCCCGACATCATTCGTGCCACGTTTCACTATCAGATTACCGATGCCGATTTGGACCAAATCACAGCGATAATTCGTGAAGTGTTCCCTTGATTTATTGCAGAATTGATCTATAAGGCAGATATTACGTCGATATTCCAACCAATACCTCATTATGACCATCAAACCAACCTACGCTAAGGCAATCAGCTTCATCCTGGGTCTGTTCTTTATTGTTTCCGGAATCGGGAAGATGCTTGAGACCCATGTCTTTGTGTCCGACGTCGTGTCGTATGGCATCCCGGAAAAATTGGCCGACTTGGCAATCCTGATTCCAACCTTCGAAATCATCCTTGGACTCATGCTGCTGTTCTTCATTCGCAGCAAGGACATGGCCACCATTTCGTTGGTGACGATGGTCATATTCACCTTGGGCTTTGCATATGGACACTTGGTGGAAGGGGTTGAGGACTGTGGTTGCTTCGGAGCGTTCGAAGCTCTTGCCACGCCACCATGGGTATCGTTTCTTCGCAACTTCGTTTTAATCGCCATGGCTTTTCTACTTATGAAGAATCCTATCAAACATTCGGGTGTAGTGCAACAGTGGCAGTGGGCGTCGATGATTGTCGCCCTGCTCATCAGCGGTGTCTGGAGCGGCCAGACCAGCGTGGATCCCGTCGTCAATACAGCCGGTGCCAATGCCACCAACGCATCGAGCTCGCTTGAGGCGCTCAACGACCCGCTTCTGAACAAGAATGTGAGCCAGACCGCACTGAGCAGCGTCGGCACCTTTGAGGAAAACAAGCGTTACCTGGTATTTGTGTTCAGCCCAACGTGCCCGCACTGCTGGGATGCCACCGAAAACGTGAAGGCCTACAAGGAAGTCGGGCTTGTGGACGAAATCTACGGCGTTGTTGTGCAGGGTGCGCAAGGCACGCCAATGTATGTCGAGCGCTTCCAGCCCAACTTCGAGATCAAGCAGATTCCGCAGGCCGACATTCTGCGTCTGACCAACGCCTATCCGAAGATTTTCTATGTCACACGCAACACGGTCAAGAACATCCAATATGCCGACATCAAGTCGCCTTGGACCATGTTCCAGACCTTCATGTCGCTGTAACTCGGATAACGGTTTTTTGATTAAAAGACGCCCTATTTTTTGAACCACGGATAGCTCCGATTACACAGATGTGGTCACATTATGACCATCTGTGAAATCAGTGCCATCTGTGGTTCTTTCATTTCCTGCCGGCGAGCTCAGAGATCCGCCTAAGGCTGTAGGGCGAATGGCGCAGTTGCTGAATGCGGAGCAACGTGAATCCGTGGTATGGGGCTAAAGGGTTGTTGAGCGCGGCAACAATGCGGTCCCATTCATTCACTTCGTCGGATGTCAACCCCATGGCATTTTCGCCCTTAATGGTAACACCTTGCCGTTGAGCTTCCTCTGCGACCCACGTAACGAGGCTTTTGGCCCGTGAGTAGGCGAAAAGCCCCTTGTCCAAATCACGGTTGTCCTGTTCCAGGCAGGTGAAATGTAAGATGACCTCGCGTTCGGACGCCACCTCCGAGAGGATCTTCATGATGGGCGCGTATCCGTGGCCGGCTGCCATCGATCCCTCGTCGATATGGGTGTTGATCACACCCGCAAGGATCTCTGATATGCGGGGTATGTGCGGGTGAGCAATATTCCAGTGCACCCCGGGAATCTTAATTCCGAGGGGGATATGCCTGAATTGCCTTCCGAAGCCTTGGATTCCCGCCCGCACCATTCTTCTGCCATGGTTGATGAGTGCCAGGTTATACCATTCGAAAAAATCCATTCCGTAGGTGGTCCGATAGGCGGAGTACCAAAGAAAGTCGTCGGTGCTTTCGGGGAGGTTGATCGATTGTTCACTGGCGAGGTATAAGTCCCAAGCATGGCCGACGTTCGACACCGAACCATACTTACGGATCATGGTCTCCCTGAAATCGATGACGGCCGGGCGCGAATAGCACTGTAGAAAGCCACGGTGCGGATATCGCCAACGGTCGTGGTAGTTATAGGAGGGGTAGCGTAGCTCGCCCGTTGGACCGCAACTGATGTTGATTTCGTCGATGCTGGCCGACAAGTGGGCATATTTCTTCTCAAAAGCCTTCATGAAGGCCACATATTCGCCCATAAAGAGCCTGTCGACCCACAACGAGATGGCTTCTGTCGATGTGTTTCCGCTCTCGCTCCGGTAGCGCAGGTCGTCTTTCGTTAGATACAGACCCATATAGGGTCGACCATCGTACAGATTCCAGACCCATTCGGGTATGAGACCGATAGGCACGTCTTCCTCGTTGAACTCGTCGATCCCGAATTCGTGGAACGACATGATAGGGACGATCCGAAGCCTGGCCTGAATAATCGCTTCGAAGATGGCATCGTAGTATACCCAATTGTAATCCTCCTGCCCGGCAGCTTTTACCAGGCACCACCAAACGTCGACCGTAACAGCTTGCACCCCTGCCGCCCTTGCCAGATCCAGGTCAGCCTTGAATTGGCCCATATCTGATTCATGCACATACAGGGGAGCCATTACATTGACGGGGAGCGAAGGCATCAGGCAGTGTTGGGTTAAATTTGGTAGATTTAGAATTGCAAAGATACACACAACCGCGCCAGCGGTAAGGTGCAAAAAAAAAAGCCGACACGAAGGTCGGCTTTTTTAAGATGGTTTGCAGGAACATGCATTCTTTCTCGATTACGAAAAAGAGAGCTATCACACTCCCTTTTAACAGTTCATGTTCCTATATGCGTAGGAGTTTC
>CAYWCV010000062.1:0-13036 GCA_964456845.1 uncultured Chitinophagales bacterium
CGCAGGGGATGATCATTATTACAGGTCCGACGGGTTCGGGTAAGTCGACGACCCTTGTCGCTGCCCTTTACACGGTTATCACCCCCCAGGTGAACGTGCTCACGGTAGAAGAGCCGGTCGAATATTTGATCAAAGGTGCGCGCCAGCTTAAGATCTCCGAGAAGATGAGTTTCGACGAGGCCATGCGCGGTATTTTGCGACATGACCCCGACATCGTGCTCGTTGGCGAGATCCGGGATCTGAAAACAGCTGAGATCGCCATCAAGTTGGCGAATACGGGTCACCTCACCTTTTCTACCTTGCACACCAACGACGCGCCGAGCGCTGTATCCCGACTGTTCAAGATGGGTGTTGAGCCCTTCCTGATTGCCAGCGCCATCAACTTGGTCATGGCTCAGCGACTGGTTCGCAAGCTCTGCAACGTGTGTAAATCGGAGATCACCGACATGGATCCGGCCGTTCCACGCTCGATCGGATTCACCGAAGAGGAGATCGCAACCACCAAGTTCTACAAGGCTGTGGGCTGCAGCAAGTGCCGCAACGGTTACAAAGGCCGTATTGCGGTAATGGAAGCCTTATTCTTCGATAAGAATATCAAACATGCGATTTTTAACGCCGGCGACAACGTCGACGAAGACCAAATCCGCGACATCGCGGTAAGCAACGGCATGCTCACCATGCGTGCCAGCGGACGCGAGCGTATCAAGGAGGGCCAGACCACCATCGAGGAGGTCATTGCCATCACCATCGATGCCTGACGCGGGTCGGCATCAACCAAACAACGATCGGAGACGATCATGAATGACATATCGGACGTTTTATATGTGATTGCGGCGGTTTTGGTGTTCGGGCTTTTCGCGAACACCATCAACCGTTCTATGGTCAACACCACGGAGATGACCGTCGAGTCGGAGGTGGAGTACAATGGCATCAGCATGGCCCAGAGCATCATTGAGGAGGCGAGGGTGCGTGTGTTCGACAAGCGGATTACCTACACGCTCGACCGGCTTAGGGATCCGCGCATTCCTGCGGCTCAGATTCCCTCCGGTTTCACCCCACCCGACAGCCTGGGGCCGGACGCAGGCGAGGTCTATCCCGAATTCAACGATTTTGACGACTACAATGGCCTGAACATCACCAGGGCGACGGGTTATGGAACCTACACCCTTACAGCTACCGTATTCTATGTTCAAGCCGGATCACCGACCACCAATGCGAACGCGAGAACTTCGCATAAAAGGCTGCAGGTAACCGTGAACCATCCTGACATGAGGGGCCCGGTAACCCTGAGCTATGTTAAAACATATTATTGATCACGAAGCCATGACGAATCTAAACTTACATGACGACCATGTGATGGTGCACCTGAACAAGGTGTTGGCGCAGTCGCCCCCCATCTTCAGGAATTTCCCCCCGGAGGATCTGAATGAATTGCTGCACGCCGGAGAAGTGGAGAAGTACGAACGCAGCCAACGGGTGATCGACGAGATCGACCCGACCTGCGAGACGGCGTTCTTGATCCTCGACGGCAAGGTGGCCCAAAGCCGCGACGGCATCAACCTTGGGGCATTTGGTCCGGGAAGCTTTCTCGAGGAGATCTTCCTGTTCGGCAAAGGTTCGCGCATGGCCAGCGTGATTGCGTTGGAGCCGACCACGGTGATTAAATTCCGCCGGCCCATTGTGATGGACTATTTCCGCTCCAAACCAGAGCGGCTTTTTACTATATTTATCATAAACATACTGGATTTGCAACAGCGTCGCATCGGGGTTTTGACCAACGCTTTTGTCAGGGCCCAGAAGTCGGTTCTTGAGCACCACTCAGGAGGTCTCGAATGAACATGAGTTTGATTATCAGCGCGATCATTGGCGGACTTTTAATGTTGGCTATGATCGGCCTGAACACAAGGGTGACGCAAAGTGCCGGCATCAAGACGCTGCAGTTTGCCACCAAGGCGAAAGTGGAGTCGGTATCGGCCTACATCACGGCCGACTTGAGGCAGGTTGGGGCCGGAGTGGCACCTGGTAACCAGATTGTGCAGCTCGCCGAGAACAACCTGATGTTCCGCAGGGCCGACATCGACGGAAACATTCAGACGGTGCGTTGGGTGTGGGATCAGTCGACACCTGACAACCAGTCGCCGAATCCCCGCGATCGGAAGCTTTACCGAATTGCGGGCAGCGACACCACCGACTTTGGCAGCGGGATTGTGAGCTTCAGATATCGGTATTTCGATGCCGACGGCGACTCGACGCTCACCCCGTCGGAAGTAATTCGTATACGTGTGCGGATCATCGTTGAGAGCAACGTGTCGTACATGGACGAATGGGCCCGGTCATATTGGGAAACAGACATTACCCCTAGAGGTTTGCAAAATTGAGGTAGCATTATGGGACGCAGCATGTTAATTATCGTCACATCCCTTTTCTTGGTCTTCAGCCTGACCCAGATCGGTGTGATGAACCGTCAGACACAGATCGACCAGCTCTCGGTGAGCTACGTTCACTTGTCGCAGGCTCGCAATGCAGCCAACGGCGGCTTGGAGCGTGCCTTGTTGGCACTTGGCGCCAACCGAGCGTGGAGGGTTGCGGCCAACAGCCCAGTCACCTACACATTTGGCAACAATTCGGCATCGGTGCTTGTGCTCGACGAAACACACGATGCGAATATTCCCGAAGACTATGTTGAGATCCGCAGTACCGGCACCAGCGACGGTGTGACGGCGTTGGTTGTGGCCCGTGTCTTCCAAACCGACGGCATCCCGCCGGCCAATGGTGCCGTGGGCATCTATGGCGAGAATATCGATGTTGATTTCCGAGGAAATTCGTTCCTGATTTCTGGCTATGACAAGAATCCGGACGGAACCAACGGACCAAAGGATCCACTTCCTGGCATCACAACGAGTACGGAGTCGGGCGAGACGAGTGTGGTTTCGGCCCTGAACAACCAACAGCTCGACAATATTATCGGGGCTGGCACGACCGAGCCCAGCGTGGTGCACGACCCTAACATGAACGACGCCGAACTGCTCGAGTTCATAAATTACGCTTCGGCTAATGCCGACTTTAACTGCACCCAGCCCCGGAATGCCGGTACATCGGTATGTGCGAATCAGTTTAGTCCCGGCACTCCGGCAGACCCTAAAATCATGGTCATAAAAGCCGGGGGGCATTTCAACTTGAGCTCGGGTCCCCATGCAGGTGTCATCATTGTAGAGCCCGGTGGCACTCTAGAACTCAATGGCAACCCGAACTACCAAGGGCTGATTATTGGGATGGGTACGGTCAACATAGCCTCGGGTATACCGCAGATCTACGGCGGCATCATTTACACGCCATCGCCTGATCCGTCGGCGCCGCTTCCTGAATTCATCGTGGACGAAGAGGTCGACATCACCATCAATGGTAACGTGATGATTCAATACAGCAGCGCTGTAATGGCCAACTTGCGGAACATCGATGCATTGGCAGGATTGGTTCGTCAGAACATTACGTATATATTAGACTAAACACCTAACGAAGAGACTCTTAACGTCGTTGTCAGACTCTATGCAGGATTTCAGAACCATCATTGATCCGGTGCGCAATGCGCTTCCACGCAATCTTACGGGTGTGGAGTTTTTTCGTGCCATGTACGAAAAGATACGTCAGTTGCCCGACGACCATTTGATCTACCTGCGCGAGATGCTCGACTCTTGGTTGCTCCGTATGGACGACATCGACGCCTCCGACATCGACATGGGTTCGAACGGAACGGCGAACCGCATTTGGTACCGTATCTACGGCACGAAGGCACCGTGGCTCGAGGGTCCGGAGATCAACCCCAAAGACATGAACGTGCTGCTCCTATCGGTGCTGATGCCTGCCCAGTTCAACTTCTTCATGGAGCGCAAGAACTTGGACTTATCGTATGTAATCGACACCGAAGACGGTGAGAGCAAGCGCTATCGTGCAAACATGTATTTCGACCTCGATGGCATCGCACTCAACATGCGTCGCATCAACAGTTCGATCCGTCCGTTCAAGGGGCTAAATTTTCACCCGGTCATCGCTTCCGCCCTGAGCCTGAAGAATTTGAAGTACGGCATGACCTTGGTTACGGGAATCACCGGTTCGGGTAAGTCGGCCACGCTCGACTCGATCATCGACGCGAACAACCGATCGATCGAGGCTCATATCGTGATCATCGCCTCCCCGATCGAAATGGTGCACAAGCCCATCAAGTGCATTGTGCGCCACCGCGAAGTGGGTCGCGACACGATGTCGTTCAAGTCGGGAGCCATCGAGTCATTGCGCCAGGATCCCGACATCATCATGATCGGCGAGCTTCGCGACCCAGAGACCATCACGACCGCCTTGGAGATCACCGACTCGGGCCACAAGACCTTTTCGACGCTGCACACGGCCTCGGCGGTCGAGAGCATCGACCGTATTATCGGTGAGGTGTCGACCCATGAGCAGGAGCGCGTGCGTAACCGTCTGGCCGACACGCTCACCTGTGTGATCTCTCAGAAGCTGGTTCCAACCATCGACGGGAAGCGGACGCTTGCGAAGGAAGTATTGTTGACCACGACATCGGTGAAGGCTGCTATCCGGAACAACAACACCGGCGAGATCTACCAGATGATCATGGAGGGCAGCGGCTTCGGAATGCACACTTTGGAGCAGGATCTGAAAAGATTATACAAAGAAGGTGTAATTTCGATGGAGGAGGCGTATAATTACGCCAATAACAAGAAACGTTTCAAGGATTTGGTATCATAAAGGCGAACAGATGTTTGACCGAAAATCCAAACTTACGACTGGGATATCGCTTGAGGACGACAAGCTGCGTGTCGCGACGGTGACCTTTAATAAGGGCAAGATGAGAGTCTTGCGCCTGAACTCGGTACATCTCGTCACGCCCGTCCGTAAAGGGACCACAAGCACCCAACCATTGGTGAGCGACGAAATGATCGAACCGTCGTCGCTCTTGCTCGACCTCGACGATGAGAAGGGCTCTGGCCCGGCTAAGCCGGCAATCCCATCGTTGGAGGGCGATTTCGACATGGGCAAGGACATCGGATTGGAGGGTATAGATGTCGAGTCGAACGCCAGCCAAATGACAGAGATACTGAGGGGCGAACATCCGAAATCGGTGAATGTCGCCCTCAACATCCCTATCGGCGACACGTACTATCAGGTGGTGAGCGACATCAACCACAAGAAGTTGGGCAAAAAGAAGACACTCAAAGAGCTCAAGGAGCGTGTCAACGCCTATTACGGTCAGGTCGTGTCGGACGACCAAGTGCGATATTATGTACGCGACGACGGCTCGCTTTTCGTTGCGTCGATTGGCAATAACATTGAGGCGCTCGAGATCCTCGACTCGGCACTTCCTGCTTACACGGGCAAGGTGAATGTGCGCGAGGTTATTCCTGACGAGGCCGTTTTGGTGGGGTTGACCCGCGCAAACTACAAGCTTCAGGATCAGCAGTTCACGTGCATCATCCACGCGGAGGACAGCAGGACGGCGGTCCTATTTCTGCAGGGTAAAAGGGTCCACACCATATTGCCGGTCATCAACGAGGGCCGTAACAATCCCAAGTTTGTGCGTACGGTATTCAGCAAGATCCTCTTTGAGATCGACCGTGGCAAGATACCCACGCTCGACCAGGTGATTGTGACCTCCGACACGCCCGATGAGCAGATGGGCAACTACCTGCGCGAGCAGTTCATCGACATCGACGTGGAGGCCTTTCAATTCAACCCCGACATTTTCGAAATCGACGAAACGATTGAGATTGGGGAGCTTCAGCACCACTTGAGGGCCATCGGTGTGGCCTGGGCTGCCGGTGCAGGCAGCGAGAGCGACTTTCCGGGTCTGAGCTTTGTGCCCGAACGTGTGCTGCTGCGTCAGCAGGTGTTCAAATTGGGGTGGCATGGCTATGTACTGCTCGGCATCATTGCTCTGTTCCCATTCATCTTCAACTACAGGTTCCAGGAGATCAGCCGCGAGTTCGACAGCAACCAACAGACCATCGGTTTTTTGGATGCCCAGATTGAAGAAACAAAGCCTATTGCCGATGCCGTCGATCAGTTCATGGCTGATTTCAACGACTACAGTGCGAGGCTGGGGCTTCTCGATACACTAAGTTCCGAAACCCGGAAGTGGTCGACCACCATGGCGGGCGTTAACGAGTCGACGCAGGAGATTCGCAGCATTTGGATACGCTCGCTGGCCTCGCAGCCGGGAGGAGGGATCCTCATCCAAGGATCAAGCCTTTCGCGCGACCGCATCCCGATGATCAGCGAAAGTTTCGAGAATGCCGTGATCCTGTCGGTACAAGAGCGTGACGGGCGACCGACCGTGTATGATTTCACCTTGCTGGTTACGAGGATCGTTCTTGACGAATCGATTTTCAACCCGCCTCGACCTGTGTACCAAGATCCGGCAGCCGCCGATTCGCTGGGCGTGCCCGTCGACTCAACCGCCATCCAAATTCCGGGAGAGTGACCATGTCGTACGCCGTTCGTAACACACTCATTTTATTGGCCACCATCATCGTGCTCTTTGCTGGTGGGTGGGCCTTCATCCGGTTCTTCTATGAGGATCCGATCATCCAGCAGAATGTCGAAATCGAGCAAAAAAGAGCCGATTTAGCGGTCTACACCGATAAAACGGGCCAGTATGTCTCGGTCGAGGAACAGCTTCGTACGGTTCGTTTCCAATACGAAAACCACACCAAGCAGTTCTTCTCCAACAACAATGTGGCTGTGATGTTCGACTATCTGCGTACCATCAATACCGGAGCTGCGCAGACATCGCTGAATTTCACGCTTATCGATTCGGTGCTGCAAGATCAGTACGGCATCATCCGCGTCAAGTTGTCGGGTGGTGGAACCTACGACGCATTCTACAATTTCATGAGCATCTTGGAGCAAAGCAAGCCGATGACCAAGATCACGGACCTGCGCATATCGGCGCAATCCGACAATTCAGGCGCGGAGTTCATTTTGTATGAGTCGACCGTAAATTTCTATTTCACGCGTGCTACCAGCATTGAAAATCCGGCGCTGTTGATCAATTTCGACACGCCGAGGGCCATCCACAATCCGTTTAATCCACTGGTTCGATTTGAACCGTCAAGAGGCTCGTCGCCAGAACCGATATTGACGGATAACGAAACTACATCTCGTGCAAACACGGGTCCGCCGCCGAATTCGGAAGGTTTGCCAGACATTAACCGCAGTACCCTTGTGGGCTTGGTTCGCAGCGGCGTATACCTCGAGGACCAGCAGCGGCAAATTGTTTACATTCCGATTGGTGGGCGCGTCTATCTGGGCACGCTCGACGAGATAAGCCTGTCTCGCAAGACAGCTACGTTTCGAATTACCAGGGGCGGACAAACCGACTTCGTGACACTCCAGATCAGCGAAAACTAAAAGGAACATGCATATGAACAGGATGCTTAAAACAATAACGGGAATTGGTGTCGTTCTGATGCTGACAGGAGTGCTGGCAGTAGTGGCGCCTGTGTACGGCCAGGTGAACCCGCCGGTTCGGGAGTACACCAACCCTGATGAAATGGTGACACTTGCCTCCGAGACCACCTTCCCTCAAGCATTGCAGATCTTGGGAGGTTTCGCGCGCCGATTTTCCGAGAAACCCCTCATCGACCGCACCAATCGTACAGGTCCGATAGGCTTCAGTATCCCTTACATGCACTGGCGTCAGGCGCTAGATTACATCGCCAACGCCCACGGTTTGGCAATCATGGAGTATCCGCAGTCGATCGAAGTGGTGCTGAGGCCGGTCGACTCGCCCAATGTCGACACGACGCGCACGATACCTACATCGCGTGTTGAGCCGGTTGATGTGCGTCGCCAGACAAACATGACGGCCGAATTCATTCCAGACCTCGATACACGTGAGGTGGAAATATCTGCGATCTTTTTCGAAGGCAACCGCCGCATCCTGCGCGAAATCGGAATCGACTGGTCGGTCATCAATGACGGTATCGTGTCCGTAACGAACCTGAGCGCCGGCGGGGTGACCCTAGAGAACTTCATTGTCGAGGTTACACCCGACATGGGCACCAGCGACTGGGAAGTGACCGCGCTGCTGAGTGCACTGGAGGCAAACAATGTGGGTCAAATATTATCCTCACCACGCATCAAGGTCATGGATGGCCAGGCCGGAGACGTGCAGGTGGGTCAGGATATCTCGATCAAGCAGCGAGATTTTGCCGGCAACGTAACCGACGAGTTCTATAAGACGGGTACCATTCTTACCGTCACACCCAACGTGATATCCTACTCCGACACAACCTTTATTCTTCTCAATATCAAGGCAGAGCGTTCAACCGGCGCGCCCGATCCAGTGAGCACCATCATCAACAAGCAGCAGGCTTCGACGCAAGTGTTGCTGTACAGCGGAGAGTCTACGGTCGTGGCTGGCCTATATGAAACGGAGGAGCTCATTATCCGTCGTGGCATACCGTTCTTGAAGGATCTTCCACCCTGGTTCTTTGGTCTCCGCTACCTGTTCGGCTACAACTCGAAGGACTATCGCGAGAAGGAGCTCGTTGTTGTGATCAAGGCCACCTTGGTTCCGACGCTTCGCGAGCGCTTCGACATGAAGCTTAGTCCGCTGGAGGAAGAGCTCAACCGTGGCCGCAATGTGATCCGTGAAGTGAACCTGAAACGGATTCGGGACTAATAGTTACTAAATACCACGTTACCGTACCGTTTCAGCCAGGCTTCGGCTTCACGGTAGTTAGGGAAGTGCTCCGCAACCAGCGCCCAATAGCGGGCGCTGTGGTTCATCTCACGAAGGTGGCACAGTTCGTGTATGATCAAGTAGTCGATCACCATTTCAGGGCACTGGATCAGCTTGCGGTTCAACGACAGGTTCCTTTTCGTGGAGCAGGTTCCCCATTTCGTGGTCTGGCTGCGAATGAACAGGCGAGCAAATTCGAATCCGTGTACGCTGGCGAGTTCGTGGGTGCGCTTCGAGAGATGGTTTTTGGCTTTGTCGAGCAGCCAGTGGCTAATCACACGTTTGATTTCGGCTCGATTTTCGTCGATGTGCAGGTTGTCGGGAGTCCATTCGGGGTAGCGAACGACCACTGACGCGCCTTCAATGTCGATATGGGTGTGCCCTGCCCGTACGGACACATCTTCGGTTATGACCACAGGGTAGGCCACACCCAGGTATAACAGGTCGGGGATGACGTCGTCGGCTTTGTCGAGCAGTTCGCGTGTGCGCGCCGCCTTCTTCGCCAGTGACCTTTGCACCCATTCGCGTTGATGCTCCAAAAAGGATGCCAATTCTTTGGTGCTCACCCACCATGGTCCCGAAACGGTGATCACACCGTTGCGGATGGCCAACCGCAGCTTGCGTTGGCCACGGCGGCGCATCAGGGTGACAGGGAGTCCTTCGAACGTCACGGTGGCTGACTATAAATTTCGCAGACGTTCGCGGGCGTTGTTCACGGCCCATTCAGGTTTCTTTGCCCGGCTGACCACGAGGTAGAGATTGCGGGCTGTGTCGCTGTTGCCGGAGTACTGCTCGATTTCGGCCAGGTAGTAGGTTGCAACCACCTGTTGGCTGCGGCTGCTGCCACCGTCGGCCATTTTCGCCAAGCTGCGCGTGCTCTCGATCGACTTTTTGGCTTCACTATAGCGCCCTTGCTGGAACAGCAGGCGCCCTTTCAGAAGATGCAGTTCCTCAGCCAAAGGAATGGGGGTGTTTGGTTTCAGTGTCTGCAACAAACCATCCATGATGCCGAGCGCTTCACTGTTCTCTGTCTGGTTGAAATGGATCCTTGCGTACAGTCGCGTGAAGAAGGCATTGTCGGGATAGGTGTTGTGCAGCTGGTCGTAATAGGCCAGTGCCTGATCGGGCCTCTTCTCATAATTGAGGAGGATGTTGCCTAGAAAATAGGTCGATTCCACCCGTAGGAAGGTGCTGTTTTGGGAAGCATCAGACAACATGGCCAATCCACGTTCTTTTGACCCTTCTGGAAACATCCAACTGAAGGTCTTGAGGAAACTGTACGTCTCTGGCAGAGCCTCGGCGTAGTAGAGGTACAGACCCCGGCCGAACTTGGTGTCGACAATGTCGGGGTAGTGCTCTTCGACCAATGCGAGGGCGTCTGACGCTGCCTTTCCGTACTGCAGACTTCGAATCCAGTTGTCTCGGTTGGCATGAAGTCGTGCCATGAAGCCGTTGCTGAGGGCCTTCAGCAGAAGGGCATCCAAGTTTTTGGCGTCGCGTGCCAACAGACGCGTACAGGCATAGTCCACCCGGCCGAAGGTGTGGAAGAACTGTTGGTCGTAGGTCGTCTGTTCGAGGTCGGGCACGATCTTCCACCAGAGCTCGAGACCGTCCCAGAAAGTCCACAGGGGGTGATCGGGCTTTGACCGTGCCCACGGTTCCACCAGTTTACGGCCCGATTCGAACTTTAGGTTATAAATCGAATCGACCGCAGCAGGTGCCACCTTTAAAAATGCCGCATCACGAAACAGGTAGCCTTGGGCGCTGAGCTCGAACGGCGCAACGAGAAAAAGAAGGGGTATGATATACCTTGTGTTTAACATAAGACTATTTGAACCCCTCCGGGGTAGGTCCCTCCGGGATGACATCGCTTCAACTTGTGTCATGAGGCGGCGCATTGCGCCGCCTCATAGTTATTTTCCACCGCGGCTGTCATCCTGGAAGGACCCATGCCGCAGGCATCTTTAAGAGTATCTAATATATAACGAGTAGTGAAAATTATATTGCTTCAAGACGCTAAAACCGCAATGTCCAATGTCTAATGTCTAATGTCTAATGTCTACCTCATCGTATCGCGAAACCACGACGTTGTGTGTTCGAGCACTTCTTGGAACTTCGGTGGCAGCTCGTCGTCGACGAACGGGTGGACGCCACCGAAGGTGTGCGTGCCGCCGTCGATCAAGATCCGTTTCTTGTCGGAGCTTGGGCAGTTTTCGTATAGGCTGTTTACTTCGGTGTAGGGCACCGACTCGTCGTCCTTGCCATGGATAAACAGGCAGGGGATGTAGAGTTCACGCACACGGTTGATGGCCAGCAAGCGGTCGGCGTTGGTACGCAGGTCATCGTAAACCACTCGATCTACTTTGAATACCTGCTTGGTGCGCTCGTTGGTTACCTCGGTGTAGCCTTTGGTGTCCCAATCATTTTTGAGTTTTTCGCCCCATCGTTGGGTATAGTCGGCTATGGCGGCCCATGTGACGATGCTCACGATTTCGGTGAACTCGGCTGCGGCTACAATGGCGCAGTGGCCGCCGCGCGAATGGCCGATGATGCCTATGCGATACTGGTCAAGGTTTTCCTGAGGCCCCTTGATCTCGCCCGAGATGATGGCGTCGATAACGGAGCGGATGTCGTTGAGATCTTGTGTGAAGGTCTCGCGTTCGAGCAGATCGGGTCGGTCGAACGGGTCGGATCCGCCTGAAACCCCGTTGAGGCTGAAATCCATACCGATTACTGCAAGACCTTGACTGGCAAATTCATAACACACATCAGGGAACGGCCCCCAGTCTTTAAAGCCCATAAAGCCGTGCACAAAAATCACCACTGGAAGGTTATCCTGTGCAGGACGTGGGAGGTACAAGTTATAACGAATGGGCAACCCCTCGGTTGATAGGATTGAGCCATCTTCTTTTCTGACAGCAAAACTCATGACAATGAACTTACTTTCTTAAATCGGGAAGCTTCACTCTTGTGCGCAAGGTGTTTACTTCCCTTGTTTTTAGGAAACGCCAACGACCGGGGCGCAGGTCATCGAGGTCGAGACCTGCGAATTCGCTGCGTTTGAGTCTTATGACTTCGGCACCCAGAGCTTCTATCATTCTGCGAACGAGGTGATTTCTGCCCTCGTGAACGGCTAACTCAATGCTGTAGGGGTCGAGCAAACCACGAACTACATTATAAGCCCTAGCAGGACCATCTTCAAGTTCGATTCCTTTGCGAAGCTGGTCGAGCTCGTCATCGTTAAGTACGCGGTTGATTTCGGCTTGATACACCTTTCCGACGTTGTAGGATGGATGCATGAGACGGTTGGCCAAATCACCGTCGTTGGTGAGCAGCAGCACTCCCGTCGTGTTTCGGTCGAGGCGTCCGACAGGGTACAAGCGCTCGCCGATCTCATTTTCGATGATGTCCATGACGGTCTTACGGCCTCTGTCATCACTTGTTGTGGTGATGGTATTCTTTGGCTTGTGCATGAGCACATATTTATAAGGCTCAAACTGGATCGTCATGTCGTTGACCATCACCTTGTCGGTAGTTTTTACCTTGGTGCCCAGTTCGGTCACTACCTTTCCGTTGACCTTCACTTTGCCCGTCTCGATGAGCGAGTCGGCTTCGCGGCGTGCACATACTCCGCTGTGAGCGATGTACTTATTCAGGCGCACTTCCTCTACCTTCGCCTTCGGATCGGCTTTGCCGCCTCGAGGTGGTTCATCGTCGCGGCTGCGGATGCCCTTTGGTCCGTAACCTTTAAAGCTGTCGCGTGCCGATTTGCGCACAGGACGGTCATTGCCGCCGCTACGCTCAGCCCTATCGAAAGGCTTGCGAGTGCCCGGTTTTGCGGCACCAAAGCCTGTACGCTTCGGCCTGTCGCTAGATGCAGGGCCGTCTTTGTTGAACGGGCGTTTCGGCCTGTCGCCGGATGTGGGGCCATCATTGTTGAAGGGACGCTTACGTGGCGGAAACGGACTGTCGGCACCTTCTGTCGGAACGCCGCCGCGGCCAAATTTACGACGCGGCTCATCGGATGGGCCACGTTGCGCGTCGTCGCGGTTGAAGGTGCGCTTGGGACGGTCACCAAATGCCGGTTTGTCACCAAACGAGCGCTTGGGACGGTCACCGAAAGCGGGTTTGTCGCCGAAGGTGCGCTTGGGACGCTCGCCGCCACCGGCCTCGTCGCGGTTGAAGGTGCGCTTGGGCCTGTCACCGAAAGCGGGCTTGTCGCCGAAGGTGCGCTTGGGACGGTCACCGAAAGCCGGTTTGTCGCCAAAGGTGCGCTTG
>CAYWCV010000063.1:0-12732 GCA_964456845.1 uncultured Chitinophagales bacterium
TGGCATGGACGCGACTATAAGGGCGAGCCGTTCACCAAGACGAACCAGGAATTCTGGGAGCGTAAGATTCAGCGCAACATCGACCGCGACGACCGCGTGGAGGAGGACCTCCTCGAAATGGGCTATTCGGTGATCCGGATGTGGGACACCGACGTGGTGAAGGACCCCGAAAGAGCCGCTGACGAGGTGGAGCAGGCGGTGAGGTACAAGACGAGAAGCGAGAAGCGAGAGCGAGAGCGAGACGCGAGACATGAGACGTGAATGACAGGTCAGGAAATCGGCGCTTGACCCCTCGGAAGATATTTACGACATTGGCATGAGTGTCGTTTTCAATGCAAGCTGGAGAATGTATGAGTCGTTATAAAATTGTGTCATTTTGGCTATTTGCCATCGTATGCTTCCATTCATCACATCATGTGGAAGCGCAAAATCTGGATCGCATCTTCTATTCCACATTCTCGCCACAGGGTTGGGATGTCTTCGTATCGCTCGATCAGGGTGTGACGGTGCGCAAACTCACCGAGCATCCGTCGCTCGACTACGGCGCCGTGGTAAGCCCCGACAATCGCTGGGTGGTGTTCACGTCCGAACGAAACGGGATGGCCCAACTGTATGCGATTTCGCTCGACAGCACCGATGCCGAGCCAATCCCGTTGTTTGACACCGGATCATTTCAGGACCAAGCCGTCTTTTCACCCGATGGAAGCACCCTGGCGTTCGTTGCATCGCATGAGGGTAATGCAGATATCTACACCGGACCATTCCTGCCTGGTGTGACGCAGAGCGACAGCGTGCTGGTTAATGTCACCAATCACTCAGGTGGTGACTTCAGACCGGCCTTCTCGCCCGATGGTAGCCAAATAGTATTCACCAGCGACCGAGACCACGAAATCTTGCCACATCCCCAATTTCCGTTCGCGCGGCAGCGGGGTGGAGATATTTACTCTGTTGGAGTTGACGGGTCCGAGCTGCGTCGCCTTACCGAAACAGATCGCTGGGATGGAACCGCCCACTGGTCGGCCGTCGACGGTAAGATCTATTTCTACAGCCAGAGAGAGGGCAACGCAAACATCTATCGGATGAATGATGACGGAACCGACCAGCAGCGGGTTTTTACCTACGATGGACCTGCGGTCAGTCCCATCCTGCTCGAAAACGGTGATATCGTTTTTATGACGTGGCTTAGCGACACCCACATTGCACCGATGCGTTGGGTTGCTTCCACGGGCGTTATCCATCCATTTCTTTCGGATGCGCCTCATGTTGCCAACGATCTCAAGTTAAATGGCCAGGGAACCATGGTGTTTCATGGCGGTGATGAAATCCCCTTGCCAGAAACTCCTGTCGCCGATTTTGGATTCCCAGGCGAACCTTTGGCCTACCTTCCCGACACGATGACGTTTGCAGGGAATCAGGTAAATGTCTACGGGGTCAGGCGGGCTTTCGTAGCGCCACCTAGTATGACGGCTCCTGTATTGTATTTCGATTCCTTCGACATAGCCGGGTTTTGGGGGATGTTTCGTCCTCTGGGATACGTCTTTTTTGCAATTCCTCTGCTCGTTATCGGGATTGCACTTTATAGTGTCGTGGTTGGACTTCTTAGACGTAAGTATATCCCTTTTGGTCGCCATGCCGTTTTTAGTGCATTGGCAATAGGTGCAGGAGCCGTTTCGATGGGTCTATTCTACTATGTGGCCGTAGTTGAGAGCTATAGTGTGGGTATGATCATGGCTTACATGACTCCCATCATCATCTTAATTGCCATTCAGTTGTATTACTCGGTGCGCCATTACCGTAAGATGAACCGAGCAAACCCATACGATAACAAACTGCAATGGATGTATGTGGCTACGACGGCAATGTTAGTGGTCGGATTGTCGATCATCACATTTGGGTACAACTATTTGCTGGTTGGCGACATCCATTTCTATGGCTACAATTATCAGACGGGTCAAAAAGAAAAGGTCTTCACGTTGAAGAAGGCCTGGAATACCAACTTCTTCAATTTCACTGTGCTCGACAGTAAGGTGACCCACGACGGACAAGCGATGCTTATCACTACGAGTAGTTTTCGTGCCGATCCCGATAAGCAAGGGGATATCTGGAAGTACACGTTCAGTTCGGGCGAGGTCGAATTGCTATCGACCACCGAGAAGAACGACGGATTTGCCGATTTGAGCTCAGATAATTCACGGATGGTGTTTCGTAGTGGCCGATCTGGGAATTTCGACATCTATTTGAGTGATAACGGCCGTTTGTCGAAGCTGACCGATGATGAGCAGCGCGACAATTTTCCGGCCATTTCTCCGGATGGGATGAGGGTCGTGTTTGCATCCGACAGGCTGCACTCAAGTGAATCATACAAGACATTCGACATCTTCATGATGGAGGAACAGGCCCGCAACACATGGTCGCCCCCTGAGCGGATATCGATAGGTGCCGGGCAAAACGCGCACCCGCATTTTTCGCCCGACGGCCAATGGGTGATCTACACTACCGAGGGTTACGGTATCAACGACGAACAGCCCCTCATTCAGGGGTTGATATTCAGTCCGCAGATGTACGGTGAAATCGTGGCCTACCATATCGAGACGAAGGAGCGTATACGCCTTACCCACAACAAGTGGGAAGATGGCACGCCGCTGTGGGTTGGGGCGATACGCGAGTAGCGAGACACGGGAGCAAGAACAAGAACAAGAACAAGAGAATTTGATGAACAATAATTTTGTGAATTAGGGGTTATTATGTAACTTTGAAAAACAAAGTACTTTTATAAACACAAGATGGCAAGCATGAAGGAAGACGTGAACGACTACGCGCGCGACCTGGCCGAAATCCGGTCGATGATGGAGCGATCCTCGAAATTCCTTTCACTTTCAGGTTGGGAGGGCGTTCTTGCTGGACTGTATGCCCTCGCCGGCGCATACCTCGCACATGCAGTGTACGGTTTCAAGCCAGATCGCCCTTTTTACGACTATCTGGCCATGCAGGGTAGTGGCGACGCCATGATGGTGGTCGGAATAGCCGGGTTTGTGCTCGTTTTGGCTTTAGTAACAGCCTTGTTCTTTGCATCAAGAAAGGCATCAAAGCAGGGCGAAAAGGCATGGAATCCCACGTCGAAACGCCTGCTCATGAGCATGTCGGTTCCGCTGTTGTCGGGCGGCGTGGTTATCGTGCTGCTGGTACGGCTCGGACTTCTCGGACTGGTGGCCCCGCTGATGCTCATCTTTTACGGATTGGCGCTGTACAACGCCAGTAAGTACACTGTGACAGAGGTGAAGGTGCTGGGTTTTGTACAAATCATACTTGGACTCCTCAATATGGCCATGCTGGGGTACGGCCTTCTCTTCTGGGCGGTCGGGTTTGGCGCCGTGCATATCATCTACGGAATCTTCATGCATTTCAGGTACGAACGGTGAAAGTTTCGATCGAAGGCATCAACAAGGCATTTGAGAACCGAGTCAAACTCGGGGTGATGTCGGCTTTGGCTGCAAATGACACGCTCGATTTCAACTCCCTCAAGGAGTATTTCGACGTGACCGACGGCAACTTGGCCAGCCACTTGAAATCGCTCGAAAAAGAATCATTCATCACAGTTCAGAAGTCATTTATTGGACGCAAACCCAATACCAGCTACGCGATCACCAAGGAGGGCAGGAAGGCGTTCGTGGAACACCTGAAAGCACTCGAGAAGCTCATCAACTCACATAAATAACTCAATGATTCAACAACATGAACCAAAGTAAGCATCCTATGATGGCACTTCTTGTCATTGCCCTTGGCATACTCGTTTTCATCTACGGCGTCGTCGTCGAAGATGAGCCCACTGCGGTAGCCTGGCTGCTGATTATCGTCGGCACATTTTGGTACTTCTACAGCAGGGCCAAGCTCCGTTCTCAGCTATAGTTTTTTTTGTCATCATACTTTGAAATACAAAGTACTTTACTATCACATTCTGCCTTCACGCCACCAACAACTGAAACCATGACTTCCACAACAAACCCCACCAACGAACCAATGTCAACGAAGACCCTTTCAACCTTCCAAATCATCGCGGGTGTAGCAGTCGCCGCGGCGCTGCTTTTGATCATACCGTTGACCGCGTCGTTCATAACTTCCGAAATGCAGTGGACACTCAGCGACTACGTGCTCGTTTGGGTCATGCTTTTCACGACAGGAATCATCTATATGTTCGTCAGCCGCCTCTCATCCGACAACACCTACCGTGCTGCCGTGGCCCTGGCCGTCGTAACCGGGCTGCTAATGGTCTGGTCGAATCTAGCTGTCGGCATTATCGGCAACGAAGACAACATGATCAATGTGGTCTATTTCATCATCCTCATGTTGGGGTTTATCGGTGCCTTCTTCGTCCGTTTCCAGTCGGGGGGACTATCCCGTGTGCTTGGAGGCATGATCCTGCTCCTTGCCGCCGTGGCCTCATACGCCCTCTTGAGCGGCATGCAGCATATGCCAGAAAGCTCCGTGATGGAAATAATCGGCGTGCACATGTTCTTTATCACTCCTCTGAGCATCTCCGCAATCCTGTTCCACCAGCACAGCAAGGAGCAATCATTAGCAGTCATTAGCAGTCATTAACAGTCATTAGCAATGATTAGCAATCATTAGCAATGATAATCAATGATAATCACTGATAATCACGGTTAGTAATTGATAGTAATTGATAATCATTGATAATAAATGTTAATCATTGGCCCGCCTGCCGTGCTTGTTCGTGATCGAATTATTAAATTGCGCGCCTAATAGTTCGCACACAAAACATTCACAAGAACATCATATATAGTGGAAACTAACGCATCAACCGGCAAATGCCCGTTCTCAGGGTTGGCAGCACAAAAGGCGGCTGTCGGGACAAACGGAACAAAAAACCCAGACTGGTGGCCAAATTCGCTCAAGCTGAATGCGCTGCGCCAAAACTCAAACCTGTCAAATCCGATGGGAGATGGCTTCGACTATGCAGCGGAGTTCAAAAGCCTGGATTATGCTGCTCTGAAGGGTGATCTCCGTGCCCTCATGACGGACTCTCAGGATTGGTGGCCGGCCGATTTTGGTCACTACGGACCCTTCTTCATCCGCATGGCGTGGCATGCCGCTGGGACGTACCGCACCGGCGACGGACGCGGCGGCGCCGGCGACGGCCTGCAGCGTTTTGCGCCGCTCAACAGCTGGCCCGACAACGCCAACCTCGACAAGGCGCGCCGTCTGCTTTGGCCGATCAAGCAGAAGTATGGAAACAAAATTTCTTGGGCAGATCTGATGATCCTCACCGGCAACGTGGCACTGGAGTCGATGGGTTTCAAGACCTTTGGCTTCGGCGGCGGTCGTGCCGACGTGTGGGAGCCTCAAGAACACATCTACTGGGGCAACGAAAAGAAATGGCTCGGAGACGAGCGCTACTCGGGAGACCGCAACCTCGAGAATCCATTGGCAGCGGTGCAGATGGGCTTGATCTATGTGAATCCTGAGGGACCCAACGGCAACCCCGACCCAATTGCTGCCGCTAAAGACATTCGTGATACGTTCGAACGCATGGCTATGAACGACGAGGAGACTGTTGCCCTTATTGCCGGCGGACACACCTTCGGTAAGTCGCACGGTGCGGGCGATGTGGCTCATGTCGGTCCTGAGCCAGAGGCCGCTCCTATCGAGGAGCAGGGACTTGGATGGAAGAGCAGCTTCGGAAGCGGCAAAGGTGTCGACACCATCACGGGCGGACCCGAAGTGACGTGGACCCAAAAGCCGACCGAGTGGACTAACTTATTCTTCGAGAACTTGTTCGGCTTCGAGTGGGAGTTGACCAAGAGTCCGGCGGGAGCCTACCAGTGGGTGGCCAAGAACGGTGCTGGTGCCGGCACCTTCCCTGATGCCCACGATCCGGACAGAAAGAATCCGCCAACCATGCTGACGACCGACCTATCGCTGCGCTTTGATCCAGCCTACGAGAAGATCTCGCGCCGCTTCTGGCAAAATCCTGACCAGTTCGCCGATGCTTTCGCTCGTGCCTGGTATAAACTGACGCACCGCGACATGGGTCCGATCATGCGCTACCTTGGTCCTGAAGTTCCAAAAGAGGAGCTCATTTGGCAAGATCCGATTCCGGTTTGCAATCATCCAGTTGTTGATTCAAACGACATCGAAACACTTAAGTCCATGATCTCCGCAACCGGATTGAGTGTGGGTCAGCTTGTCGTCACCGCATGGGCGTCGGCATCCACTTACCGTGGCTCTGACAAACGTGGCGGCGCCAATGGTGCCCGACTGCGTTTGGCACCACAGCGCTACTGGGCTGTGAACAATCCGGCACAGCTTTCGGGTGTGCTTGATAAGCTCGAAGCCATTCAGAAGGAATTCAATGCTACGGCCACAGGTGGCAAGAAGGTGTCGCTGGCTGACATCATCGTGTTAGCAGGATCTGTCGGAATCGAGAAAGCTGCCAAAGCTGCTGGTCACGACGTCAAGGTTCCATTCTCGCCCGGACGCATGGACGCAAGTGCCGAGCAGACCGACATCGACGGTTTTGCCGTTCTCGAGCCGAACGCCGACGGCTTCCGCAACTACCTGAAGACGAAATACACCGTCCCAACCGAAGAACTCTTGGTCGACAAAGCCCAGCTGCTTGGCCTCTCGGCTCCAGAAATGACGGTACTCGTCGGTGGTATGCGTGTATTGAACGCCAATTATGACCATTCGAGCCACGGTGTTTTCACCGACAGCAAGGAAGTTCTATCTAACGACTTCTTCGTCAACCTGCTCAGCATGGACACCGTGTGGACGGCAACTGACGAGACGAAAGAAGTCTTTGAGGGACGCGACCGCAAAACGGGCCAGGCCAAGTGGACCGCGACGCGTGCCGACCTCATCTTCGGGTCAAACTCTGAGCTACGGTCGTTGTGCGAAGTTTATGCCAGCTCCGATGCTGGCGAAAAATTCGTCAACGATTTCGTGGCGGCATGGACCAAAGTCATGAACAACGACCGTTTCGATTTGGCATAAACGCATGCTGATGAAGCAACGAGTATGATTTGATATTGACGATCATCAAAAAGGTGGCCTGGATAACTGGGCCACCTTTTTTTTACGATGTACGCTTAGATGTTCAGAGCATCAGCTTAGATAAATATCGCAACTACCGCGGTGTGCCGAACAACTGTACGATCTATTTTTCGGCAACAATGTATCGAAAGGCGGTATGAAAGTTGCTTACCTAATTCTTATTGCGATTCATGGCCTCATACACCTTCTGGGGTTTGTGAAGGCCTTCAACATGGCTGATGTCAGCCAGTTAACAACGCCCATATCGCGTCCGATGGGCACCCTTTGGCTGCTTGCAGCCTTGGCGACATTGGTTTACGCGGCTATGTTTCTTTTTGGTGCTCGCTACGGCTGGATTGTGGGGGCTGTGTCCATCGTTCTGTCTCAGGCTCTTGTCATGATGTACTGGAACGACGCAAAATTTGGCACGATTCCAAATCTGATCATCTTGGTGGTGGTCTTGGTTGCGTACGGGCATGCTTCGTTCAATGGGATGGTCGATTGGGAGATTGCAGCCCTTACTGAACAGACAAACGAACGTAATCTGATCATTACCGAGGATGATATCACCGATTTACCTCCTCCGGTAAAAACATGGCTCCAGAAATCAGGTGCCGTCGGATTAAGGCTAGCGACTGTAGGGAGTGTAAGGCAGATTGCAGAGATGAAGCTCACGCCGGAGCAAGCAGGGTGGTACAAAGCTGATGCGGTACAGTACACCCGAACGGATAGGCCTGGGTTCGTTTGGTCCGTTGATGTAAAAATGAACAGGCTGATTCATTTTGTCGGCAGGGACAAGTTCGTCGACGGCAAAGGAAGCATGCTCATCAAGGCGAATGCGTTGATTCCTGTCGTCAATGCCACCGGACCCAAACTTGATGAAGGCACCTTGCAGCGCTATCTCGGCGAAATGGTCTGGTTTCCGGCAGTCGCTGTAAGCGAGCATGTGACGTGGACACCCATCGACAGCCTAACGGCAAAGGCGACGATGGAATACTTGGGCACCACTGGTTCCGGGGTATTCTACTTTGACACATCGGGAGATTTCATACGGTTCAGCGCCATGAGATATCAAGGAAATGAACCTGACTCCGAAAGACGCGAATGGGTGTTGACAGTCGATGATTACGCCATCTTAGACGGCATCCGAATACCCTCTAAAATGAAGGCCACATGGCGTCTGACAGAGGGTGATTGGACGTGGCTGCAGCTGGAGATTATTGATATAAGTCATCACTGAATGATTTTAAAATCGCTCATTACAAGTGAGATATTACTAGGGTATTATTTAAACTGGCATTAAAGACTAATATGTCTTAATATGACTCGAAATGTAAACAGTTGTTGAATTCGTGGAAAAAGACATTGCAAGTAGGGACGATGTACGGCTTTTGGTCGACACGTTCTATGCCAAAGTCAGAGTTAACAATATACTGGGTCCCATCTTCAACGACGTCGCCAGCGTCGACTGGGACCACCACCTGCCAAAGATGTACGATTTCTGGTCGAGCATATTATTAAACGACCACAGTTACACGGGCCATCCGATGCCGATACACGTTGCATTGAGTAAACTCACAAGTATGACGAAAGTCGAGTTTTTGGAGTGGCTTCGCCTGTTTTATGATACGGTTGACGAACTGTTCGAGGGTGAAAAGGCCGAGCTCGCTAAGTTCAGAGGACGAACGATTGCGGGCATCATGCTGCACAAAATCGAGTCACATCTGGATGTCGATCATTGATGTGTGAAACCTAAAATCATGTTTGAATACGCTGCATTTCTGAGAGGCATCAATGTAGGTGGGCACCATAAAGTGCCGATGGAACGTCTTAAAAAATGCATTGAGCGCATTGGATTTGGCGATGTCAAGACGCTTCTAAACTCTGGAAATGTGGTATTTACATCCGAGATGCGCAATGTGGGTGACGTTGAGGCACTCATCGAGTCTGGAGTATCTGATGAGTTTGGATTTGCTATCCCAACGATGGTCGTAGGGAAGCAGGTCATCGATCGTCTGATAAAATCGGATGTCTTCACCGATGTCGACATTAGGGATGACATTAGGCTCTATATGAGTATAGTGCGCGCCGGTGCTGTAGCATCCATCACATTGCCGATGGTCTACGATGATGGGGCATTTCAAATAATTTCCCAGAATGATCGTATGATCGCCAGTGTACTGGATCTGTCAAAGTCAAAGACCGTGAAGGGTATGGATGCTCTCGAGAAGCTTTTTGGCAAGGACATTACTACGCGGAACTGGAACACGATTCTCAAGGTGGCAAAACTTTTTTAATGGCATCTGATGCTATTGCTGAATAGCTCTCCAAATTGACTTTATTTCAATGGGTGGCAGGTGCTCGTTCGAATGAACATTGTCATGACCAAGATTTTAGTATCTTGATCGCCAATGAGCAATCCACTGCAAAAATCTGAGTCCCTCAAGCGCCAACTCACGGTAGTCGGCCTGTGGCTGCTTGCCATCAACGGAATGATCGGCGCCGGCATTTTCGGGGTGCCTGCCAAGACGTTTGCTCTTGCCGGCGAATTTAGCCCATGGATTTTCGTTATCTGTGCCGTCTTGATCGCGCCTATCATGCTTAGCTTTGGCGAATTGGCCAGTTCCTTTAGGTCGACCGGCGGACCTATGCTTTTCGTTGGGATGGCATTTGGCCCATTTGCTGGATTTCAGGCTGGTTGGGCCTATTACGTGGCTCGCATCACAGCATACTCTGCCAACATGAACCTAATGGTGTTATCGGTTGGCTTTTTCTGGCCAGCAGCGGCCGAACCGATAACCAGGATTGTTCTGATCGGTATAGCCAGTGTGGTCATTATCGTCCTCAACGTGGTTAATGCGAAGGCCACGATGGGATCGTTGGGAATCATCACACTAGTGAAGTTGACTCCACTTATCGCTTTGGCGCTCTATGGCATATACAGTTGGGATGGTTCTGTGATGGCATCAGTGACCGAAGTTCCCGATGCAGCCAGCTTTGGTGCGGCTCTGTTATTGGTCATTTATGCTTATGTCGGTTTCGAATCTTCCACCGTTCCGGCCGGTGAGTCGAAAGATCCCCAGCGAGACATGCATCGGGCATTAGTGATGGCTCTTGTGGTGGCCACGGCCTTGTATGCGTTGATCCAGTTGGCGGCTCAGCAGCTCGTTCCAGATCTTGCCAACAGTGAGGGACCTCTCCTGGCGGCAGGAGCGGCCTGGCTTGGACCAATCGGTGCCAGCCTAGTGGCACTTGGCATCGTCACCTCGGTAGGCGGTAATCTGATCAGCTCAACCTTTTCATCGGCACGCATCAGCTACAGGATGGGTCTGGATGGATATCTGCCGAAATGGTTTTCTGCAGTAAACGTGAGTTTTGCAACCCCGATCTATTCGGTTCTGTTCTTTGGAATAGCTGGCTTCATCCTTTCAGCCAGCGGAAGTTTTGTTTATTTGGCCGTATTGAGTGTCTTCACTAGGCTTATGCTATATATTGTTTGCATCATCTCGATGCCTGCGGTAAGGCGTCATGGCGATCAGAATGCCTACCGTTTACCGGGTGGCTGGTTCATCCCTGCTTCGGCGATCTTGGTCTGTCTGGGGCTGCTTACACAGGTTTCTATCTCATCGGTACTAGCCACGCTTGGGCTTTTGGCTGTCGGTACGGTGTTGTACCTCACCGTGTCGCGGAAAGCGCCCTAACGCATATACCGCTACGTTTGTTCAAAAAGATCGTAATGCAACCACTTTTGCATTAGTCCAAAATGTTTGTCTTCAGTGTATAAACTGAATTTATGCTCGATTATTTGCTGAACAATCATCAAATCTGGTAAACTGACCTTGTTTATCCCTCGCTCCAAATTGCCTGATTGCAAGTAGCGAATCCCATCCCAATTAATTCTCAAGGGTACTTTCGTCAACGATTCAAGACTTTCGATAACGTCGTATCTATTGGATCGGTGAAGAACCGGTACAAGCTCTGTTAGAATAACGTCGTTAGTCAGGACGAGGCCATTCACGATCAATCCATCAAGACTGCTGTGTTTCCCAGTTTTGAAGTAACTGATCCACACTGATGTGTCAACAAGTACTCCAAGGTACTGCATCAATCGCGTCCCCTAAGGGTATCTAAGTCGACATCAAGGTCGATACGACCCTTGAATGATAAGAGGGTTTTCACTCTGTGCAAATGAATCAGGGATTCAAGCGCCATTTTAACTGCATCGCTTTTGGTCTTAGAGTTTGTGATATCCATCGCTTCGCGGATGAGTATTTCGGGGATGTCTAGTGTTGTACGCATAGAATATGATGCATTAGTGCATATAATAAGATGCATTATACAAGTTTTCATATCAATAAGAAACGGTCAAAGCCACTTGTAAAAGTTCGTGATAGAACTTGAAGGCCACACGCTAGGTTCATATCATGTAATTAAATCAATTAACGTCCAAAAAACACCCCGGATATGAAATCGTATAGAGCTTTGGTCGGTTTGTTGTCGGCATTTCTATTACTTCCCATCACTTCCTGTGCACAGTCCATACCTGAAGGGAACGTGCAATCGGGCGAACTTTCGTTTAAAGTCGTTACTGTGGCAGATGGATTGGAAAATCCGTGGGCGATTGCCTTCCTCCCCGATGGCGACATACTTGTCACTGAGCGTCCAGGTCGCATCCGAATCATCCGCAATGGCACACTACTCGACAAGGAAGTCACTGGATTGCCAGCCATTCGCACGGGTAACCAGGGGGGACTTCTAGATCTAATCCTCCATCCGGATTTCGCGAATAACCGCTTGGTGTACATCAGCTACTCCAAGCCGAATGCCGATGAATCGGAAGGAACCACATCCATCATCCGTGCACGTCTTGAGAATGATGCACTGGTCAACGTCGAAGAAATCTTGGAAGCCAAAGCTTGGTACCGAAGCCGTGGGCATTACGGTTCCCGTTTGGCATTTGACAAAGATGGATATTTGTTCATTACGATTGGCGACCGCCAAGTTCCGCCCCGTGGAGATCTTCAGGAGCATAATTCCCAAAAGCTCAGCGACCATTTTGGAACGACGTTACGCATCCATGATGACGGAAGAGTTCCACAGGATAATCCGTTCGTAGGCGTCGAAGGCGCACAACCCGAGATCTGGAGCTATGGTCACCGTAATGCACAAGGCTTGGCCATCGACCCTGTAACTGGCAACATCTGGCAGCATGAGCATGGACCACAGGGCGGCGACGAGCTGAACTTGACCAAAAAAGGCGTGAATTATGGATGGCCAGTGATCGGCTACGGCGTGAACTACGGTGTAGGTACGCCCATCCACGAAACGGCCACCAAAGACGGCATGGAGCAGCCGGTGCATTACTGGGTGCCGTCAATAGCCACGTCTGGCCTTATGCTATACACTGGCGATGCCTTCCCACAGTGGAAGGGCAACATCTTTGTGGGCGGGTTAGCCGGCGAACAGCTGGCTCGATTGACCATGGATGGAACTCGTGTGCTTAGCGAAGAGACCCTTCTGTCGGGAATCGGTCGCATCCGCGATGTGCGCCAGAGTCCGGAAGGTTACATCTACCTAGCCATCGACAGCCGTGCCGGAACCAAGACGCCAATTCTGAGGCTTGAACCGTCGAATTAGTGACTAGTGACTAGTGACTATTGACTAGTGACTAGTGAAAATCAA
>CAYWCV010000064.1:0-5337 GCA_964456845.1 uncultured Chitinophagales bacterium
TGCAGCATCCGCACGTCTTCGAGCGCCTTCAGGTATTCGGCGGCAGTTTGGCGCTTGACGATTCCGGCGTCGACCAGGTCGCGCACCTTCAGCACGGGTCTGCTATACATAAGGTCGAACAGTTCGGCCGACTGCATGCGGGCCGGAAGAAGATCTGCAGACCGTCCAAATCCTTCGTCGCGCGCATCGCGAAGTTCAAGTATCAGGTTCAGTACAGCTACCACACCGTCGCATAACGCCATAAGGTGCTCATCAAACGTGCTGTTGTGGGTTACCGGCGATCTGGAATACCCGAGCAACGGCAGTGGCAACTCGTACTCCAGGGCTACGAGCAACCCTGGCAGCAGTTTCACCAGTGGATCGCCGTCGTCATGGAAGGGTTTGATGCGACGTATCGCATCGGCAGCCATCAGGCTGCGGATGGCAACAGGGTAGGTGGAGTCCAAGTTCAGAAACACGTCGACCTGCTTCATACGGTCGCTCACGCTCACCTTCGACTCGGACGACTTCCTCACCTGTTTGTTGCGTCCCAATGCCGTGGCCATGAACTTTTGCAAAATGGATGTGTTTAACATCGGGCGCATCCTCAAGCTCATCCATAGTGCCAGATAGGCGTCGCGCCAACGAATGATGCCGTCGACCCCGGCATCCTTCTGTTTGCCCGGCTCTGCGGCGCTGTACCATAGCAGCTCGTCGAAACCGACCTCGCTTTCGAGCGCGCGATGCACCTCGGCAAGCGCCAACATCGGCAGCAGGCGGTCTGTCCTTCCCACGGTTCGCAGTACTCCTTTGTATTCGCCTACGCATAATAGCAGATGCTGGAGTTTCTCGGCATCAAATTCGACAGCAGTGCCCATTTGAGTGTTTGCAGCAGCTAATATGCTCATATATGTAGGTAATACATTATTATATAGACATGATAATACGAATTTTATTCGTACCAACGGATAATATCAACGGATGATTTTCGCCTCAGGTCGGGCACGGACGCCGATTCGGACGGGTATCCCACCGGTATTAACAAGAAGGGCTTCTCGTTTTCCGGCCTGCCCAGCAGCTCGGAGAGGAATCCCATCGGACTCGGTGTATGTGTGAGGGCCACGAGACCGGCTTGGTGCACGGCTGCCAGCAGCATGCCGGCGGCAATGCCGACCGACTCCGACACATAGTAATTCTTCTTCGTTTTCCCGTCGACGATGTCGTAGGCGTGCTTGAATACGATGATCAGCCATGGGGCGATTTCGAGGAACGGTTTGTTCCAGTCGGTTGCAAAGGCGCTCAAGTCGTCGAGCCATTCCTGCGACATCCTCCTCGTGTAGCTCTCATATTCTTCGGCCTCTGCGGCTTTGCGGATGGTGCGTTTCAGTTCCGGGTTGGAGACCGCACAGAACGACCATGGCTGCTTGTGAGCTCCCGAGGGCGCTGTGCTGGCCGTCATCAGCAGGTGTTCGATCACCTCGCGCGGTACAGGTCGATCCGAAAACTCACGGACGGTGCGTCGTTTGTCCATAAATTCATAAAAGGACTTCGACCGCTGTGCCATGGTCTCGGCGTCGAACGTCTTGCGTTGGTACGGGATGAAGGTGTCGGGAGGCTGTTTCATTGCGTTGGCGGCTATGATGGGAGGAAGAATTTGGATTTTTGGCAATCTATCGATCTGGGAACACGCTTCCAAACATAAGGAAAGCGATTCCACAGTGGAAATAAGCGGAATTTATCCTATTTTTTAGCCGGTTCGATTTCTGACGGAATCTGAACGTAACCAATCGATTTCATCACTGCTTTAGTCTATCATCATGCAAAAGACCCGTATTACGGTGGCCCGTGGCGACGGTATCGGCCCCGAAATCATGGACGCTACCCTTCGGATATTGGAAGCTGCAGGCGCAGCCATCGAACCCGAGTTCATCGAGGCGGGCGAAAAAGTATACCTTCAGGGGCACGTCTCCGGCATCTCGCCCGAGTCGTGGGAGGTGATCCACCGCAACCCGGTATTCCTCAAGGCGCCCATCACCACACCGCAGGGTGGCGGCTACAAGAGCCTGAACGTATCCATCCGTAAGGCATTAGGTCTTTTTTCGAACGTGCGTCCAACGCAGTCGCTCTTTCCATACATCGAGACCTTCCACCCGAACATCGACGTGATCATCATCCGTGAGAACGAGGAGGATCTGTACGCCGGGATTGAGCACCAGCAGACCACCGACATGGTGCAGACCCTCAAACTGGTGAGTGTGCCTGGCTGCGAGAAGATCGTGCGCTATGCCTTCGAATATGCCCGTGCCTACGGTCGGCAAAAGGTGACTTGCATGAGCAAGGACAACATCATGAAGCAGACCGACGGCCTTTTTCACAAGACCTTCGACCGCATAGCGAAGGAATACCCGAACATTGCCACCGAGCACCAGATCATCGACATCGGCACGGCGCTGCTTGCAACGCGCCCCGACAGATACGACGTCGTAGTGACCATGAACCTTTACGGCGACATTATCTCCGATGTGGTGGCCCAGGTTGCGGGATCGGTCGGCATGGCGGGTTCGGCCAACGTGGGTGAGACCCATGCCATGTTCGAGGCCATCCACGGATCGGCCCCCGACATTGCGGGCAAGGGCATCGCCAATCCATCGGGGCTGCTCAATGGCGCCATCATGATGCTCGTGCACATTGGCCAGCCTGAAACAGCCCAGCTGGTACAAAACGCACTATACAAGACGATCGAAGACGGCATCCACACGGGCGACATCGCCAGCGAGGGCCACACGACTCGCCGAGTGGGAACCAAGGAGTTTGCCGACGCTGTGATTGAGCGCTTGGGCCAGGAGCCGACCAATCTGAAGCCTGTTCACTTCGACGTGAATCCGGGTAAGCCGATTAGCATCCCTCCGTATGTGCGCCAACAGCGCAAGCGCGAACTCGTGGGAATCGATGTGTTTATCTGCGATGAGAAGAGCTCGCCCGAAGAGTTAGGCGCCACTCTCGAGAAGGCCGTGGGCGACGACCTCATGGTGCGCATCATCACGAATCGTGGTATGGTCGTTTACCCAGAAAACCACCGCGAGACCTTCCTCAGCGACCAGTGGCGTTGCCGCATCGTCAAGAGGCAGGAAGGGGTGCACCCTCAGGAAACCAAATTCCAACACCTGCGCCACTCCGATATCGTGAATCTGCTGGTGCGTCTTGAAGCCTTTGGCCTCGAGACCGTCAAGACCGAGAACCTGTACTATATCGACGGAGAAAGGGCGTTTTCGCTTGGCCAAGGAGAGTGAGGCAATCATGAGCAGTCATTAACCGTCATGAGCAATGACTATCAATGACTAACAAGCACGAGTGGGCACCTACGCCGGAGGCGTCTTCCCATTTAACACAACTGGTTGTCATCCAGTAGGGACCTACCCCGTAGGGGTCTTTGCCAAGGGCGTCTTCCCTTTTTATATAGCCGATTGTCATCCTGAACGAAGTGAAGGACCTACCCTGTAGGGGTTCTTCACCTATTTAACTATGCAGACTGTCTCCCATTTCATTATATTGAGAGATATGCCTTTCGGGTCCCTACCCGGAGGCCGTTGGGGTACAGTGTGAAAGCTGCACGCCTCGTCATGGTTAATAAAAAAAGACATACAAACGTATGGCATTCCGCTGGATATACACCCAGCCGGAAGACCCTGACGCTGTGCTTATGCTTCAGAGGGAGCTCAATGTTCCCGAGACAATCGCACGTCTGCTGGCCCTCCGGCGCATCACTTCTTTTGAAGACGCCCGTACATTTTTCCGACCTGACCTGAGTTTGGTCCACGATCCCTTCCTCATGAGGGACATGGATAAAGCGGCCGACCGACTTGCTTCTGCGATCAGGAAGAACGAGAAGGTAGTCGTTTACGGCGACTATGATGTGGATGGCACCACCGCCACAGCCATCATGTACACCTTTCTCAAGGACTTCGGCCTACACGTGGAGTACCATATCCCGAATCGATTCAAGGAGGGGTACGGTCTGAGCGAGGAGGGCATCAGCAAGGCGGCATCGATCGGAGCAACGCTCATCGTGACGGTCGATTGTGGCATCACAGCTGTCGAAGAGGCCAAGTGGGCACGTGATCTCGGCATCGACATGATCATCTGCGACCACCACAACGCCGGACCTGAAATCCCTGAGGCCGTTGCTGTGCTCGATCCGAAACGACCCGATTGCAATTATCCATTCGATGGATTGTCGGGTGCTGGTGTGGGATTCAAGCTGATCCAGGCCACCACGAAGGTGCTTGGGCTTCCCGACGAAAAATGCCACCGTTTCCTCGACTTGCTCGCCATCTCGATCGCGTCAGACATCGTGCCAATCGTTGACGAGAACCGGATTCTCATGCGCGAAGGTCTCAGTCTGCTAAACGCAAACCCGCGGCCGGGCATTAAGGCCCTCATGGAGTTGGTTCGCCTCGGAAAAACCAAGGTCACCACGTCGGAGATCGTCTTCTCGATCGGTCCACGCATCAATGCAGCGGGTCGCATGCTGCATGCCGACACCGCCGTTGAGCTGTTGATCGCCGACAACGACGCCGACGCCATGGAAAAGGCCCAAGAGCTCGAGCGCATCAACATCAAGAGGCGTGCCGTCGACAATGAGACCATGGAGCAGGCCGTCGAAATGATCGACCGCGACTACTCGATCGAAAACCTGTCCTCGCTCGTTCTACACCATCCCGAATGGCACCTTGGAGTGATCGGCATCGTGGCATCTCGCCTGGTCGACAAATACTACCGTCCGGCCATCATGTTGAGCACGGTCGACGGCTTGGTGAAGGGATCGGCACGGAGCATCCGCGGATTCAACGTGTACAACGCACTCAAAGAGTGCGAAGACATGCTCATGCAGTTCGGCGGGCACGAATTTGCCGCCGGGTTGACGCTCGACGCCAAAAATTTGGATGAGTTTCGAGCCCGATTCAATGTAATCGTAGACAAGTACTTCAAGGAGTCCGACTTTGAACCCGAGATCTATGTCGATGCCGACCTCGACCTCCATCAAGTCGACGCCCGTTTCTGGAAGCTGCTCACCCAGTTCGAGCCCTACGGACCCGAAAATGCCAAGCCCATATTTGTGAGCCGCAACCTTCGGGTGGTGGGCAACGCCACCGTTGTCGGCAACGGGCACCTCAAGATGCGCGTGGCCCAAAATGGATCCGCAGAGTTCGATGCCATTGGCTTCAACATGCACGAATATCTACCCAAAATTCGCGAAGCCGAACCAGGAAAGCTCAGCCTTGCCTACATGATCGAAGAGAATACCTGGCAGAACAGGACGACACTCCAAATGCGCATTAGAGACATTGGCTTCGAGGA
>CAYWCV010000064.1:5437-8204 GCA_964456845.1 uncultured Chitinophagales bacterium
ATGCCGGTGCCGCGGAAGTCGACAACGCAGTATTTTTCGACGATGCTCACGATTTCGCCGATGCCGTAGAACTCGGGGCACGGGCCGTAGTACACCAAGTCGCCAGTTTGCAGCTCGTTGTCAGCTCGGCGGTGGAAGGGTAGCACCACCGGCAATTTGTCGAAGCGATATGATAGACGTGGTTCCGCCATGGGCATTTAAGATACCAATATTGTCAGAAACAACTGCTTAGGATACCTTGAACGCCTCGATGTGGCGTTTATGATCACCTTTGTGGATGATTTCCACCTTCCACAGCAGTTCGGGTAATAACCCCGAAATGCGTTCCGGCCATTCCACGACGCAGATGCCGTCGCCGTTCAAGATCTCATCCAAGCCGATGCCGAGGGCCTCGTCGACGGAGTTCAGCCGGTACGCATCGATGTGGAAGATGGTGACGTCCGTACCCTGATATTCCTGCACCAATGCGTAAGTCGGCGAACTCACATGCTCCGACCTCACTCCAAAATACCCTGCCAACCCTTTCGTGAAGTGGGTCTTCCCGGCTCCCAGGTCGCCATGAAGACAAACGACGTCGCCCGGTGTCAGCAATTCGGCCAGACGCAGCCCCTGTTCCATGGTTTGCTCGGGTGAATGGGTGTCGACTTGGAAAATCAGCTCCTCCATGTCTGCGTCTATTTTGACTTCAGGGTTACGACCGGCAAGATCATCTCCTGCATCGACGCTCCGCCGTGCTGGAACGTATCGTTGTACTTGTTCTGATACCGGTGGTAGTTGGTAGGATAGACGAAGTAATAGTTCTCTTTGGCAAAAATGTAATTCGTGCTGTGACCACTTCGGGGCAGCATGTAGTCGCTCGGTTTATGGGCGATGATGGCAGCGTCCTTGTCAACCTTTAGGTTGCGCCCGTACTTGTAGCGCAGGCTCGTAGAGGTGTCGCGATCGCCGAGAACCTTTGTGTCCTTGAGCGCACGCACCGACCCGTGGTCGGTGGTGATGACGATGGTCACGTCTTGGCTGGCAAGCGTCTTGAGCATCTGAAACAGGGTGGAGTGCTGGAACCAGGCACGTGTGAGCGAACGAAACCCCTTCTCGTCGGGAGCAATCTCCTTGAGGACATCCGAATCGGAGCGGGAATGAACCAGCGTGTCGACGAAGTTGATCACGAAGGTGCTCAGGGGCACCTGTGCGTAGTTCAGGATGCGGTCGGCGATCCTGCGGCCATCTTCGGCATGAATGACCTTCTCATACTTGGGGGTGATGTCGAGCTTGTTGCGCCGCATCAGGTCTTGGAGGAAATCAGCCTCGTACTTGTTGAGCGACGATTCGTTGTCGTCGGCAATCTCCCACAGTTTAGGGTAGCTCTGTTCGATCTGGAGCGGAAACAGTCCCGAAAATATCGCATTCCGAGCGTACGGAGTCGCCGTCGGAAGGATGGAGCAGTAAAAATCGGTATCCATGGTGAAATGTGGCGACAGTAATTCGGCGAAGACCAGCCATTGGTCGTACCGCATGCAGTCGATCACGAAAAAGGCTACTTTGCGACCTTTCTTCAAGTGTGGGATCACATATTCTGGTATCACGTCGGGCGAGAGGACAGGGCGGTCGGGCAGCGGCTCGCGCAGCCAGTACATATACTCGCGCTCAATGAAGCGGCCAAACTCGGTGTTCGCCTGCTGGATCTGGTCGTCGAGCACCTGGCGCAGACCCTCGTCGCTGTTCTCGAGCTGCATATCCCACAAAGTGAGCTGATGGTAGATGCCATGCCAGTCGGCCCAGGTCATGTCGCCCATCAGCTGTGTCGAAATTTCGCGGAAACTGCTCAGGTAGCTTTGCGCCGTCTTCTCATGCCGTAACCGATGTCGGTCGAGGATGCGCTTGATCGTAAGCAAGATCTGGTTCGGGTTCACCGGCTTGATCAGGTAGTCGGAGATCTTGGAGCCGATGGCGTCCTCCATGATGGCCTCTTCCTCGCTTTTGGTAATCATCACCACGGGGATGGTCGGCCACGACTGCTTGATGCGAGCCAAGGTGGCAAGACCGTCGAGTCCCGGCATCTGCTCGTCGAGAAACACCAGGTCGTAGTCGTTCTCCTCCATGAGGGACAGCGCATCCTCGCCGTTCGAGCAGGGGGTCATTTCAAAACCCTTCTTCTCCAGAAAGATGATGTGTGGACGTAGATGGTCGATTTCGTCGTCAACCCAGAGGATCTTGTTGCTCATGATGTAAGGTTCAATACGATTCGTTATAGCCGAAGATACGGACGTATCTGTTCCCATTTTTTGGGTCCGATGCCTTTCACCCTCATGACGTGCGACAAATCCTGAAACGGGCCGTGCTCATTACGGTAATCGACGATCATTTCGGCGGTTTTGGGTCCAACACCCGGAAGTCGGTCAAGTTCGGTTGCATCCGCGGTGTTGATGGCAATGCTCTCGGGTGCCAGCACGGTTGTGGACCTCGATTTTTTAGCCGTTGGAGGCAAGGAAACGGACGATGTTTGGGTATCGGTCTGTAACGCCCCCGTGGGTTCGGTATTGCCCATGGCAGGTGGCTCATATCGTGCCATTAGGCTGGCGTGTTCCGTTGCCTTTTGGTCGGTAAGCGCACGAAACAGGCTGTCGGCATACGCATAGTGCTCTTCAGGAAAGGGGATTTCGGGTTCAAGAATGGCCGCACCCGTCGACACGAGCACGATCAGCGTGGTGATGGTCACCATGGCGAACCGCTCCGCCTTTGTGATGTTCAGCCTGTCGAGCAGGAAGTA
>CAYWCV010000064.1:8304-12590 GCA_964456845.1 uncultured Chitinophagales bacterium
GGCGGCAAACTTTTTTTTCAGATTCCTTGACTATCTTAGCAGCAAGAACCCCACCCCATGAACACCACCCAATTATCTCACGGAACGGTAGCCTGGCGCGAGCTTGGCCAGGGCACACCCCTGCTCATCCTGCACGGATGGGGCGTCGACTCGTCCGTCATGGTCCCGCTCATGCAGCGGCTTTCGAGCTTCAGGCGCTGCATCGCCGTCGACTTCCCGGGATTCGGGGCGTCGCCGGCACCGCCACAGGCCTGGGGCGTGGACGACTACGCCGCCATGGTGCGTGCGTTCATGGTGGGAATCGGCATCGACCATTGCGACATCCTCGCCCACTCGTTCGGCGGACGTGTAACCCTGTCGCTCCTGGCCAACGATCCCGACCGAACAACCTTCGGAAAGGTGCTGATCACCGGCGGCGCCGGCATGAAACCCCGTCGAACTTGGCGCTACTATTACCGGCGCACCCTCGCCACCGTCCTCAAGGCACCGTTTGCCCTGTTACCGGCCACCATGCGCGAGAAAGGATTGGCCCGTCTGCGCACAACGTCTGTCTGGAAGTCGCTGGGGTCCTCCGACTACCAGCAGCTTCAAGGCGTGATGCGCGAGACGTTCGTCAGGACCGTGAACCACTTCCAGGAGCCGCTGCTTCCCACGATACCGCACGACATCCTTTTGCTGTGGGGCGCCGACGACCCCGCAACCCCCCTCTACCAGGGCGAACGCCTCGAGCGGGGACTCAGGAACGCCGCCCTCGTCAAGATCGACCGGGCAGGGCACTATGCCTTTCTCGACCAGCCCGCCCAGTTCGGCGCCATCGCCGAGGCGTACTTCAAAGGCTGACATGGCAGGCATCTACATCCACGTACCCTTCTGCCGGCAGGCGTGCAGTTATTGCGACTTCTACTTCGTCACGCGCCTGAACCTGATTCCCGACTATGTCGACGCCCTCATCCGCGACATCACGTCATGGGCCGGATCACGTTGGGCCGACGTCCCCATCAAGACGCTCTACTTCGGCGGTGGCACCCCCTCCACGTTGGATCCCCAACAGCTCGAACGCATCCTCACAGCCCTGCAGGATACCTTCGACATCGGCCTCCTCGACGAGTTCACGTTCGAGCTGAACCCCGACGATGCCCGACCCGAATACCTCCAGGCCATCCGCAGCTTGGGTGTCGATCGCCTGAGCATGGGCGTACAGAGCTTCCATCCCGAGCTGCTCACCTTCATGCACCGCAGCCACAGTCGTGAGCAGGCGTTGCAAAGCCTCGAGAACATCCGCAACGCAGGATTCAAACGCTTCAACGCCGATCTGATCTACGGCAACCCAGGGCAGACAGACCAGATGCTCGAAGAGGACATCCGCCAACTGCTGGCCTTTGAGCCACCCCATATTTCTGCTTACGCCCTCACCATCGAGGAGTCGACCCGACTGGGGAAACTCGAAGCACTGGGCAGGCTGCAGCCGGCCGACGACGAGCATGTTGCCCAGCAGGCGCTGCTGCTGGAATCACGCCTGAAAGCTGCCGGACTCAACCGCTACGAAGTGAGCAACTATGCCACAAAAGGCAATGAAGCTGTACACAATACCAATTATTGGCGACATATTTCGTATTTAGGGATCGGTCCAGGAGCCCACAGTTTTTGGCATGAGGACAGCGATGCATGGCGCTGGAACAATTCGCGCGACTTGAAGGCATGGATGGCAGACCCAGTTGCCGCGCGAACCGAGCCCGAGCAGCTCGACCGCCTTCAGAGGGCCGAAGAGTATGTGCTGCTCAGGCTGCGGAACCGCGAGGGGCTGGACATCGCGTTTTTGGCGGACGAGTACGATTACGCGATGAGCCCCGATCAGCATGCTTACTGGGACCAGCTGCGATTTTCCGGGCTTGCAATGCCGGGTGACCCATGGATCCTCAGCTCCGAGGGGTTCAACTTGGCCGACCGCATCACCGTCGACCTTCTTACCCGACATGAAGCGCTGTGAAATGCTATTTCTTTTTTGCTATTTTATTCGTTGGGTCTATTCATGAAGAAGTGCACATCCATATTATTTCGGTCGCTCATCGACTATGCGGGTCTTTTCCCGCCGTCCACACTGCCTTTGCGTGAGACTCTCCAGAACTATGTGACCTACATCGGCGGCAACGACAGCCCTATGCTGGGTAGGCTGGTCTTGCCGGTAACCCAACTCCAGGCCGCCGAGGTTCTGCTGCGCGAAATGCGCCTGCCCCATTCGGTGCCCGTGAGTTGCCTCATTGCCAAGTCGGTGTCGATCGCCGAGTCGCGCACGCGTCTGGGCGAGGCTACGGGCATCATCGCTGCCCTTCGCGACGATCCGAAGGCCATCATTGATCCACAGGTCATCGAAATGGCCTTACCCGAAGAAGTGACCGAAGGCATCAGCGAGCTTGAGCTGGGCGGGTATATCCATCAGGTCCAGGCCATCATGGACGAAGCCGACCTCACCTTGCCCGTCTTTCTGGAGCCAGCCCTCAATGGGGACACCCTCTCGCTGGCCGACAGCCTCACCACCGTGCTCGATGCGCACAACCATGCCGGCTATGAACCACGACTCGGGTGGAAACTGCGCTGCGGCGGGCTCAGCAAGGAGGCCTTTCCAACTTCGGAGACGCTCTCCCGATTCATTATTGCCGCAGCTAGGCACGGCGTGCCCTTGAAGGCGACAGCCGGGCTTCACCATCCGTTCCCCATCATCGATCCCGTCACAGGCGCGCGCATGCACGGGTTCGTGAACATGTTGGCCGCCATGGCCTGCGCCATCCGGTATCCGTCCGACCGTCAGCCTGTGGTCGACATCCTCAACGATGATGATCCGAATGCATTCCTGGTCGGCGAGCTCGGCCTGCATTGGCGCGACCACATGTTCAGCCTCGACCGTCTCAAGAAAGTGCGTGCCGACGGTTTTCTCTCCTTCGGCAGCTGCAGTTTCGACGAGCCGCGCGACGACCTGCGCAGCCGCGGTATCCAACTTGACTTTTCAAGATAGCCATGTCCCGTATCCCATCCTGGCTCGATGAGCCGGCATTGACCGATTTCCCCATCGAAAACCTGCCGTTTGGCGTTGCCAAGCTCCCCGGCGAAGACCACCCGGAAGCCGTCACACGTATCGGCGACACCATCGTGTCGTTGGCGGCCCTTGAGCTCGACGGCTTCTTTGACGGCATCCTCCACGACGACGATGCACCCGTATTCGACCAGCCAACCCTCAACGCATTCATGGCATTGGGGCTGGAAGTCCGTCGACGTGTGCGCGACAGGCTCATCGAAGGGTTTCGGTCAGATACGGCCACCCTCAAGGCCAACGTGGATCTTCTCGAACGGTGCCTGTTCAAAGCGGATGACGTCGAAATGCAACTCCCCGCCCAAATAGGGGATTATACCGACTTTTACAGCAGCCGCGAGCACGCCACCAACGTGGGCGTGATGTTCCGCGGCAAGGACAACGCCCTCATGCCCAACTGGCTCCACCTACCCGTAGGATACCATGGCCGCGCCAGCTCCGTGGTTGTCAGTGGGACGCCGATCATCCGTCCCCATGGCCAGACCAAGGCCGACGATGCCGAGGTGCCTTCGTTCGGTCCTTCGAGGTTGCTCGACATCGAGCTTGAAATGGGACTCTACATCGGAACCGGCAACGCCTTGGGCACACCTATAGCCGTAGGTGATGCGGCCGACCACATCTTCGGTCTGAGCCTGGTGAACGACTGGAGCGCCCGCGACATCCAGAAATGGGAGTACGTGCCCCTCGGACCCTTCCTCGCCAAAAATTTCGCGACGACCGTGTCTCCATGGATCATCACACCCGAGGCCCTCGAGCCGTTTCGGTGCGAGGGTCCAGCACAGGATCCCGAACCGCTGCCCTACCTGAAGAGTGGCGGTGCATCCACCTACGACATCCGCCTCGAGGTGCTGCTCAAGACCCCGAACATGTCGGAACCGGTGGCCATATCGCGCACCAACTTCAAGCGCCTGTACTGGAGCATGGCCCAGCAGATCGCGCATCACACGGTAACGGGATGCAATATGCGTCCGGGCGACCTGCTCGCGTCGGGCACCATCAGTGGACCGACCCGCAACAGCTGCGGCAGCCTGCTCGAAATAACGTGGCGCGGCACCGATCCCATCAAGCTGCCCAACGGTGAGGAGCGCACGTTCTTGCTCGACGGCGACGAGGTGACCTTGCGTGGCTGGTGCGAGGGGCACGGGTACCGGATCGGATTTGGGGAGTGTGTGGGGAAGGTGGCGGAAGGACGTAAGACGTA
>CAYWCV010000065.1:0-12458 GCA_964456845.1 uncultured Chitinophagales bacterium
TCCTGAAAGGCTATACACTGGCAAACCATGTGGGAGACACCACGCGGGCCAAGGCTGCCTACGAAGATTTCCTGAAAAATCACCCCAACAGCGAGCTCGTGCCCTCCGTCGAGTTCGAAATCCGCACGCTGGGCAAGTCGATGGACCAGCTGGATAGTTTGTTTTTGGGTAATTAGTATTGATTTAATAGTTTTATTGGGTATCTGAATCGTGCATTTTGGTAAGATCATGCGCACTTTGCTGTTCATATTTACAGTGTTGACACTCGTAGCCTGCACAAAATCGGATGAATTAGAACAGCGAGAACTTCGTCCATTCATCGGTAAACTACATTTCGACTACAGCCAGCATGACCCGGATATCATTGATCCTCGCAGAATTCTATTGACACCTGAAGGGTTGTACATTGCCAGTAAGAATGCACAGTTGATTCGGCTTATCGACATAAAAACTGGTGAAACTATTCGAGAGTATGGAGTTGGTAAGGGGCGCGGTCCAGGAGAACATGAAAATTTAATGGAGTTTGATGTGTCGGAGCGCAATGTCAGCACGATCGACCATACGTTGATGCGCGTTACTGTATTCGATAAGTCATCTGGTGGTGTTGTACACACCGCGCCATTGAAAAGGACACCGACATGGATGGTCAATTTGGGTAATGTGCACATTTCGAGCACAATTATGTCTGACTCTCTGTTTTACCTCTCTGATTCCAAAACAGACTCAATCATTAGCTCCTCAAGTATACTCAACTTAGACACGTCGAAGGAGTATGGGTTATCGATGCCAGGTAGATATATCGTCTTTCGAGATCGTTTCTTATACTTCCCGATTTGGGATCGACGTGTTTTTGAAGTCAATTACGATACTATATCACTTACTCGGGGTCGGATATTTGATTCACAAATCGATACATTTTCTTTCAAGCCGAGTCTTGACATGTCAAGTGAAAATCAGGCCATGGTACAGGCACCCAAGTCGCGATACTCCCGTTCTGGTGTTACAAGGTCGGGTAATGTCATCTACCAGTTGGTGCATTTGTTCGGATTCCATCCCAATCAACGCTATCAGACATATCTCGATGTTTACGACTTGGATTTAAACTACCAGTATTCGTACGGCGATTTACATGACCTTTTTTACCCTGATGGTGTGCAATCGATCTCGGCGTACAATGATACTCTGTGCTTCAAATCGAATGAAAATGTCCTTTGTTACGCAATGACTGACGACAAATAGGGCTATATTAGGCCCTATGAGCATATTATCCGACTTTAAGCCCGATTTTCCCATCACTCAAGAGCGCCCGTTTCGGGTGCTGTTCGTATGTCTCGGTAACATTTGTCGGAGTCCGACGGCCGAGGGCATCTTTCAGCATCAGGTGATCGCGCGTGGCCTTCAGGCCTACTTCGAGATCGATTCGGCTGGCACTTCGGGCTGGCACGAGGGCGAGCCGGCCAACAGCAAGAGCCGAGCCACTGCCGAAAAACACGGCGTTAAATTACTGACACGATCAAGGGCGCTTAAGCCTTCCGATATGTCGTACTTCGACCTGATCATACCCATGGACCGCCAGAACCAGCGCGACATCCTCTCGCTTGCGCACGACGATTCACAGCGCTCCAAGGTGGTGATGATGCGGGATTTCGACCCGGAAGGCGCCGGCGACGTTCCCGATCCCTACTACGACGCCCTCGAAGGCTTCGAGCATGTGTTCCAGATCCTCTTGCGCAGCAGCTTCGCCCTGCTCGACCGCCTCGAGAAGCACATCCAGCGCTGAATTCAACGATATTTCGTGAGATTCCCCATCGAAATATCGGAATATATCGAAGATCACTTCGCTGATATCGTTGGGCTGCAGCGCGTTCAAGGCGGCGACATCAATGAGGCCATGATGGTTCGCCTTGAGGATGGCCAGTCGTTGTTCGTCAAGTGGATACGCAAGGCACCCGTCGATTTTCTGGCCAAGGAAGCCGAAGGATTGCAGGCGCTCAGAAAAGCCATGCATCCGCTGATCGTGCCTGAGGTCATCGCTGTAAACGTATTTGACTCGGGTACGCAATTGCTAGCATTGGAGTACTTGGCACCAGTCAGTCCATCACCATCCGACTGGATGAAAGCCGGCGAGGGGCTTGCTCTGCTGCATGCGAATACATCCGAAACGTTCGGTTGGCCGACAAGCAACTACATCGGCACATTGCCCCAAGAAAACACGCCAAGCGCTTCATGGCCCGAATTTTTCGGCCAGCAACGGCTTCGCAAACAGTTGGCTTTGGGTTTGCAAAAAGGGGTGTTCGGCGCCGCCTTCGCCAAGCGCCTTGATCGACTCGTTGCCATGTTGCCCGATCTCCTGCCTGATGCTGCGCCTGAAATGACGCACGGCGACTTGTGGTCCGGCAACATCCTGTTCACGGCGAGTGGTCCTGCGCTCATCGACCCGGCCGTGGCATATACGCAAGGGGAGGCCGATGTAGCCATGAGCAAGCTGTTCGGGGGATTTCCCTCGGCGTTTTACGACGCATACAAAACTGCAAAGCCGCTGATCGATGGCTGGGAACAGCGAATCCCGTTGCTGCAGTTGTACTGGTTGATGGTGCATGCCAATCTGTTTGGCGGCCATTATATTTCGCAGTGCCAATCCATCGTCGACCGACATGTCAACTGAACGTACACCGCAACGCATCGTCAGCCTCGTGCCCAGCCTCACAGAGTTCTTGGTCGACATCGGCGTGGGCGAACGGCTGGTTGGTCGCACCAAGTTCTGCATCCATCCGGAGGACGCCGTCGCGCGCATCCCGACCTTTGGCGGCACCAAGAACCCCAAGGTGGATGCCATCGTTGACGCAGGTGCCGACCTGGTAATCATGAACCGCGAGGAGAACCGCCGTGAGGACTACGAGGCGCTGGCGGAGCGTACTAGGGTGCTCATGACCAACATCCTCACGGTCGATGATGCCCTGCTCGAAATGCGGCGCATCGGCGAGGCGGTCGGATGTGCGGCAAGGGCCAATGCGTTGTGCAATTTAGTTGAGGACGAGTTCAGTATGGAGAGCCACAGCGATAAAGTGGATGTCGCCTATTTCATATGGAGGGATCCCTGGATGGTGGCGGGCGGCAATACCTACATCAACGACGTGCTTCTGCGGTTCGGTTTTCGAAACGTGTTCGCCGACGAAGACCGATACCCGGAAATCCAGCTTCACGAACTTGTGGAAAGACGTCCGAAAATGGTTCTGCTCAGCTCCGAGCCATACCCGTTCAAGCCCAAGCATGTAGCCGAAATCTCGGAAGCCATTCCCGGCAGCAAGGCAGAGCTGGTCGACGGCGAATGGTTCAGCTGGTACGGCAGCAGGATGTTGCCCGCGTTCAAATCCATTAAAAAATGGCGGGAAAACTTGGTTTAACGCACGTGCGACACACCATTTGGATGGTATAGCCGTTGTATTTTCGTACATTCAGCATAGAAATTGATACGCAGGCCCTTGACCAAGCACCGACTCCTCATTACCCTGGCGATTTGTGTCGCGGCATCCATCAGCATGCCGCAGTTAACACTAGCCCAAGGCTCAGCCCAGCAGCGATACTACGACGAAATCGCAGCTAGGGAAGATTACATCAAGGGCTTGGCGGCGTTCGAATTGGGCGACTACGAGCTGGCCCTGCAGTTGCTGAACAAGGCCTATGTGAAGATACCGGCCGAAGCGGCACTGAGTTTTGCCCTGGCCGATACCTACCAGAAAATGAACGATCTGGTAAAGGCGTCGATGTATGCAAAGGAGGCCGTCGAACTTGAACCCAAAAACAAGTGGTATCGCCTAAAATTGGCCGACATTTATGGACAAACTGGCCAAAGTGACGCCACGTTGAGGGTCCTTAGGGAACTGATCGAGACGAATCCCAACGACCTCAACGCTCTTACGGCCCTTGCTTCGGCGCAGTCGAAGCAGAAGAGGTTCGTCGACGCCAACAAGACCTTAGACAGAATTCTCCGTTTGGGCGGCGAGAATTGGATGATTTATTACGAGAAGTTTCAAAATTTCAATGCGCTCGAAATGCGCGACTCGAGTATCTCCATGTTGCGGAAAATGCAAGAGATGGAGCCCGAGAATTTGGTGACGCTTCAGATCCTCAGCCAGTTCTACGCAGAGTCTGACGACACCGAGAACGCCAAGACGGTTTTACTCAACGCCCTCGAGGTCAACAAACGGGATCCAGAGACGATGCTCATGCTGGCCGACGTATACATATCGGAGGCAAAATGGGACAGCGCGGGAGCCCTCGTGGTCGCCTTCGTGGGCGACACCCTCGTCGGACCGCTCGACAAGCTCCCGTTCGTCGACCACCTGCTCAAGGTCTACCGATCGGACCCGTCGAACGAGGTGTTGGGGGATGTCCTTGTCGACATCGTTGACACCTATGCCGGTGCCCATCCCCTTTTTGGCCCAGCACATGCCTATGCAGCCGAGCTCTACATCGAGCTGAAGGAAAACGACAGGGCCATTGAAGCACTCGACAAGACGGTGGCGTTGATGCCTGCCAATGAACGGGCCTGGCAGGAACGCATACGTCTGCACCTCGAGGCGGAGCGGTACGATCGGGCCATACAAGCTGGACTCGAAGCCGACGAAATGATGCCCGATAATCCGTTCATCCTCTATCTGCTGGGTAACGCATACTATCTCGACAACCAATCGACTCAAGCTGTGGCTTGGCTGCAACGGGCCGTCGAACTTCCAGCCCGGAGCGAGTTCAAGTCGGTGATCTATACGTCCTTGGGCGACGGCCACAATGCGTTGCGTGACTTTGCAAAGGCTGATGCCGCATTCGAAAAGTCGCTCGAACTCAATCCCGCAAACGACATCGCGCTGAACAATTACGCATACAGCCTTTCGAATCGCGGCGATCAGGAGCTGCTGCCCAAAGCCAGAGACATGGCAGAACGGGCCTTGGTCGCATCGCCCGACAACGCAAGCTACCTCGACACGGCAGGCTGGATTTACTATCGACTTGGCGATTACCGTAAGGCACGCGAGCTGGTGGGCAAGTCGTTAGAGCTCAGCCCGGAAAGTGCCGAGGTGCTTGAGCACATGGGCGACATCATGGACAAATTAGGCGACAGGAAAGCTGCGGTTTCATACTGGAAGCGGGCTTTGGAACTCGACTCCAACCGGTCCTATCTGAGTGGAAAAATCGAATGAGGCATCCGAACTACATGCGTGTGCCTGTGGCTGCAATGGTAGTTGCCGTGCTGTTGTCATCTTGTGCCGGTTCCAAAAAGTTGACAACCGACCCTGGAATTCCACTTACCGATAACTTTAGGCCAAGCAGCATTCCCGCTGCCGACCTGCTGCTTCACTTGGGCGATAGCAGCCTTATAGGTGTACAAGGAAGGGCGAGAGTTCAGTTTTCCTCACCTGGAAACTCTGAGCGGGGCATTGCCGAATTCAGGGCCGACAAGACCAACATGCTTGTCAGCATCCGAAACAACTTGGGCATTGAGGGTGGAAATGTATTGGTTGACTCCGATTCGGTACTGCTATATTATGGATTGGACAAGATAGCGTGGAAGTTTTCGATCGATGACTATGAATCGATGTCGGACATCAGTCTGAAGTTGCCGTTGAATTTGTTGTCGGTGCTGAAACCGATCGTGCGCGAAGGCGACATCACATCGGTACAAGAGAATGCCAGCAGCTTTCTGCTCACGTTACAGGACGGTTCGGAACTCATCATCGACCGAGAATCGCGCCTCCCGAGCTTGGTCAGATACAAAACGGATATCCCCGACCGCTTTTCAGAGTTCAGTTACGAGTCTTACTCGCGTCTGGATGGTATTGCATTGCCGCGGCGCATTCAGGCAATAACAAACGACCGTGCAAACCGCATTCGATTCGACGTGATCGAACTTCAGGTCAATCCCCCAAATCTGCAGTTCTCATTGAACATCCCCAATGGCGTGCCTATCTTCCGTTGATATGAAACCATACCGATGCGTGCTGCTGCTACTGGTTCTGACTGCGCTCATTGTGCCGAGTGCATACGGGCAGACCAATTATGAGGAGCAAATACGCCAAATTCGCAATCAATCCGCCCAGACCAGGAGCAGTATCGACGCGTTGCGTTCGCAGATAAATGACTTGCAGTCGCAGATCACGTCCACCAACAGCCGCGAGGAGACGCTATACCGCGAATACCAGAAGCTGGAACGCGAAATAGCCATTCAAAACAGACTTCTACGCCAGCTTCAGAACCAAGGTCGCCAAATCGAAAATGAAATACGGGTTACACAGGCATCTTACAAGCAGCTGGAAGAAGACCAGGCGCGCTTGGTGGAGTCCTACCAAAAAAGCCTCACGCACCTGTATAAATACGGCAGAACCAACGAAATGGCGCTCATCATGACATCGGGTTCACTGAACCAGATGTTGGTGAGAGCCTACTATTTGCGCAAGTTCGACGAACAGAGGGAGAAACAGTCGCAACAAATTGCCGATGGTCAACAGATGCTCAAGCAGAAAGAAGTCGAACTGGCCGAATCGAGAGAGCGCAACCGATTGAACGCCGACGAACAGCGCGTTGAAACGGAGATATTGAACGAGTCGAAGCGTAAGCAGGAAGTGACCTTGAACGAGCTCCGCACGAATCGCCGTTTCTTGCAGCGCCGACTCGACGAATCGAGGAAGCAGGCTACGGAGCTTGAAAACGCGCTCCGCGCCGCGCAGGCCGAAATTGACCGCATCGCCCGCCTTCAGCGTGAGGAGGCCGAGAGGCTCGAGCGTCTCGCACGCGCACGCGAGAACCCGAACGTTGCCGAGCGGGAGGAAGAGGTAGCACGATACAGCGTGCCCATTTATACCGGCGAAATGCTCAGTGAAGCCGAAATGCTCAACATTGGCGAGAGCTTCCGAAACTCAAGGGGCCGGCTTGCATGGCCCGTCGAGCGTGGCGAGGTGATCACCAAGTTTGGCCCGGTGCGAAACGAGCTTTATGGCACAATGACCGACAATCCCGGAGTAGAGATCGCAGCAGAGCCGGGTTCCATGGTAAGAGCCGTCCACAAAGGGATGGTGACCAGCATTTTAACCCTCGTTGGCTTTGGCGAGGTGGTGATGGTGAATCATGGCTCTCACATGACGGCCTATGGAAACTTGAGTCGGATCATGGTGCAATCTGGAACGGTTGTTAATGAGGGCGACATCATCGGGCTTTCGGGCAGATCCGACTCGCTCAAGGGTGCCGTGGTATTCTTTATGGTCCGCGACTTGAATGGACCCCGAAATATCGACCCCGAATTGTGGCTGATACAACGGTAGGGTGTTTTTTACGTATCTTTAGGCTTTTAAAAGATCGTTAATTGATGCAAGGTTACCGCATTTTTGCCTACGTCACCATGATACTGGTCGTAGCCCTGTTGGTTTTGGTCACTACCCAAGGTTTATTTGTGTTCATTCAACCCGGCGACCCCAGGGCTTGGCTCGTGCTCTTCATATTGGCGAGCATCTACATGAGTGTTGCGTACGGTTTGTCGCGCAGGTTCGCCAGAAGGCCCATGCGGCCGCCTACAATCCCCTTGGTGACCGCCGTCCTGTTGGTGCTCCCGCCGTTTGTCTTGAACTTCGTGATCGAGAACGATATCCTGTACGGCACCATGTATTGGATCTATGTGGCCAGCTGTGGTGTCGGAGCAGCCATCGGATCGTGGTATGGGATGAATGCCGGTTGGAAGACCCTGATTCAATCGCTCAAAGCCCAAGAACAATCACGTGAGGTCTGATTAGGCCACCAGCTTCTAGGCCAAAATTTCGACAGGCCTGTTGAACATCCATTCGAGCAGTTCGCGTTTGCGCATGGCTCCCCAAATCTCCAATTCGGGGTTATCGCTCGTCTTAATCTGCAAGATCAGCTTGTCGCCCATTTCGATGTCGATTTTTTTTACATTCTGGAAATGGCTTCGATCAAGGCCGTCGGCTACTCTGAGTATTCCTGCTAGCTTCTTGATGCGGTCTTTTTGATAGTCGCTTAAGGCAGCATACAACTGATGACGCTTTTTAGGCGTGCTGCGGCGATGGTATCGTGCGACATGTGCCATGATTTCGATCTCCTCCTGAGTAAACCCTTTCAAGTCCGCGTTCAGGATGAGATATAATGCATGTTTGTGATGGCGATGATGCGATATATGATAGCCAATGTCATGCATCAGGCAGGCATAATCGAGCAGTTCCCTCTCGCGGTCGGTAAGATCGTGCCAGTTGCGAAGGGCGTCAAAAATTTGCAGGGCGAGCTTTGAAACGTGCGTCGAGTGCTTCTCATGCCAGCTGCATTTACGGAGCAGCTCATACACCGATCTGCGGCGAGGATCGGGAAATTCGCCCGACATCTTCAACAGCTTCATTTCCTTCCGGATGTAGCTGATGATGATCCCCTCGCGGAGTGCGTCCGTGCTGGTACGTATCGACTTGATGTCGAACATGTCGATGACTAAATCGACCAATACCAAGCCTGGAACTATGAAATCGACGCGCTTTTCGTCCAACCCCGAAACCGTGAGACGATCTTTACGGCTGAGTTTTATGAAATGGTTGTAAAATTCCTTGAACTCTTCGGCGGTATACTCGAACTCGTTAAGGGTTAGGGAAACGTCCTTTTTTTTTCGGGCAGCGATCATCTGCGCGAGGTTTTGCATGGTGCCCGACGATCCGATGAGCGTCTGCACCGGATACCGCTTCATGGCGAGGTTGAGGTCCTTGAGGTGGTCGGCGAAGTGGTCCTTTAAAGCGGTCACTTCGGCCCGTGTCACCACATCGCCGCGCACGAATCGGCTCGACATTCTGGAGACCCCGATCTTACGGCTGTCGAGATAGTAGAAATGGTCTCGATTTGTGATGATGTATTCAACGCTGCCTCCACCGATGTCCATCACAAGCACGGGTTCGTTGCTCAGGTACATGCCGTGTTGCACCGCAAACCCGATGAGCTCTGCCTCGCGGATACCTGGAATGGCCTGCACTTTGATTGCCGTCTCGTCGATGGCCCGCTGTATAAAATCGCCGCCATTCTCCGATTCGCGAATGGCAGATGTCGCATAGGCGATGATTTCGTCAACCTCGTTGCTGTCGCTGAGGGTTCGGATCTTCCTGAGGGCATCAATACCGCGCTGTATGCTCTCGGGCGACAGTCGGTGGTTTGCGACATCCGACCCGAGCGTCACCATTTCCTTCAATGAGTCGATGGTCCTGTAGCTTCGATCAGGATAGATGTCCACAATGACCGCATGAAACGAGTTTGTTCCCAAATCGACGGCGCATATCCTGCGAGATGGCATGTCGGGTATCGGAGATCGGGGGTCGGACATTGTGTGGGGATCGATGATCAGAGACCAATGATCGGGGATCAGTGATCGGGGATCGGGGATCGGTTATGAGAAAGCGGTTTGCATGATAGGATCAAATGATCATGTTGATCTAAAATCCGTGGTCTACTCTGCGATCTAAAATAACGATGATTTGATTCATCTAGGCAGAAAAATCTACCTCCCCCACCGATTACTGATTACCGGATGATGGCAACTTTGCCAACTCCCTTTTGCGACCCGTCGGATTGGACGGCGATAATGGTGTAAACCCCTGTCGACAACCTGTTTCCAAACTGGTCGAGGCCGTCCCAAGTGGTCCTGCCACCGCGAACATCAAGACGTTGCATCAGTTTACCGTCAACAGATAGGATATGTATCCTGGTTTCGTCGCTTAGCCCCTCGATGGTAATGGTGCCGAGCGACCGGTCATATACATAGGGGTTTGGGAATACCTTGAGTTGATCCATTTCCCTCACACCCGATGTAACCGTATCTGTATAGCTCAGCAAGCCTACGTCTGTTGCAATGTACACGATGCCAGATATATAGTCGATGGCCACAGATGCGACATTGTTCGAAGGCAGCGGACTATTACTGCTCGTGAAGTGCTTGATGATCGTCACCAAGCCGCCGTCTTCACGTATGTGGTACACACCGTCTCCCTGCGTTCCGATCCATTTCTCATTGGCCGAATTGACCGCTAGTGACGTTATGGATGTTCGATTGAGAAAGAACGTAATGTCGCCCGTCAACTGGTTGCGAATGCGCAGTCGCTCTGCCTGACGATCGGCTGCATTACCCCTGATGACTCTGTCAGGAAACAAAAACCGAGCGATCCCCTCGGCTGTACCGACCCATACCTCGCCACGACGATCTTGCAATACTGCCTGAATTTTGTTGTTGGGCAGATTATTGGACGATTGTGTCAATAAAACTCCCGCATCATCCGATGTATTGTCGAGCCCGCCTTGGTCAAGCACAAGCAAGCCACGCCCGTTTTGGGAAGCGTCGACAATGGGGATCCACTTTTGGTCGAAGCTGTCGACCATCAGGCCAAAGTAGTGCTCGCTCACCGATATGAGCTGATACCGTGGAAAACCCCTGAACTGACGGGAGACCGGGTCAAACTGATACAAGGTATTCGGATTGCCCAAAAACACCGGGAACCATAGACGTCCGTTACTGTCGGTATCCATTCCGGGAACGACGGTGAAGCTCGGTGGTGCACTCGGATTAATATTGGCGCCGGCATCGTTGTTCAATACCACCGTCTCGTTGGTCGATACAACATGCATGGTGATGGCATCGCCCCAAGAGCCAAAGAAATAGTAGTCAGGCGTACCTGCCGATACGAAGTAGCTATTGGCGTTGTAAGCGAGCATATCCGCATTGGTGTCCCTATTCCGATTGATCCACTCGCCTTCCTTCCGTATCACATAGCCGGTGTTTATGAAATTGGTGGCGAATCGCCCCGGGCTGGCTGATGTTCCCGAAATGAGAACGCCATCAACTACATTGAGGCCATTGAACAGATTCAAATAGGGACCTGACGGTGTCAGCGTGGTCGGCTGAGCATCGTTTCTGTTGTTCAGGCGCAATAGGCCAGATGTTGCTGTTCCCAAGAACAATTCCTCACCTTGGCTGTCATTGAGATACACATCCCGTAATCGGATATCGGCCGGCAAAGCAACAGCCAACGCAGCCCCATCCGAACCCACAATGCGAGCGTAGCCTTCGGCGATAGCAACAAGCCTGGTCTGGGTTTTGCTCAGCCTAAAGCGGGTTACAGGACCCGACGGGTAATCGTTGATGTTTTGCCATGTGCCGTTTTGATAGATGAAATTACTCTGACCAATGGACGCATACAGACGATCACGAAACCAGGCCACCGAACGGACCACCTTCGATTGAAGAAAATCTTGGTGCACGGTGTTGCTCCAACTCGCGGGATTGACCAAATCGCCCTGCGACGGGTTACCAATAGCAACACCTTCGTCTGTGGCTGCGTAGATGGTCGAGCCAGACAGCGCAAGGTCATTGACGTTTGTGCCCGAAGGAAAGTTGCCGAGATTCGCATAGGTGTCCAAGGCGATGCGGCGTGCAGGGTCATAAACTACGATTCCAAAACTGGTAGCTATGTAGATGCGGTCAGTTCCCACGCGGATGCTGTTGATGGCCCGCCTGGTAAATTGGGTGGCCCGAAAAATGGCGTCATCTCTTTGAAACAGCTCTGTCTTGGGATCAAAACTTTCGATCATGCCGTCATCATAGCCGATCCACAGCTTACCCGTGCCGGCATGGTAGGCCATAGCACTGGGATTCAGCCGGTATAAGCCTTCCGTACGTGTGAAAATCGCCTCGGTCTGGCCGTTGACGACCGAGTAAAGCCCGCCTTCGGTCGCAATCCACTTGGTGCCATCGGCATCTTCGTCGATAAATCGAACCGGCCGCAACGATGAGTACGACTCCCATGTGCCCAGTTCTTGGGCACGGGTTACATCGACGAATAGCAAGCTAAAGAGGATGGCAAGTGCAAGGGTAGATCGCATGCAGAAAAGGATTTGCTAAAAGTATCTGGCAACTCCAAACCCGATGTTGAGACCAGGTCTGTCAAGCCGTTTAGTAAGGTTGACTCTGCCCAAACCAAAGATACCATTTAGCGAGACACCAAGCTCATGATGAATACCATCATTATAGGATAAAACGTAATCTGGACGGCTCTGCAACAAGTTTAGTCTATCATCAGAAATGAATGTCCGTCCGTGGCTGCCGAACATCATCAATCCCCATCCTTTTCGGGCAAACCACATCATTCCCAGAGCCTCAAATGGAATTGTCCTGAAATTGTGTTCCCAATGCAGGGCCATGTAATGTTCACCTTCGTATGGATGTTCCTTGAGTGTCTTTAAGGCACCGTAGGGCGCGTAGTAGCCGGGAGATGCATCAATGATACCGAATCGCTGCAGGGGCAGGTCTCCAGTGGATGCGCCGGCCAATAAACGCACATACAGTGTGTTTGGTAAGAATCGACGTTTGTAGAACGTCGGGATGCTTCTGTCTATTGCCATATGCACACGCGCAAAGCCGTAATCGCTGGCCATTATAT
>CAYWCV010000066.1:0-12117 GCA_964456845.1 uncultured Chitinophagales bacterium
GTTCCATGTTGTAGCCGGCTGAAGTCGAATAGTTCAAGTACGGCTCACAACCTTTCGAGCGGAACCAAGCGAGCTTCTCCTTTTCTTCGGGATCCATCGTGGTGTGCATGATGGTTCCGGCAGCGCTTGCCTGCTCCGGGTACTTCGGATGGTTGTACGGCAGATGGTAGCCTTTCACCAGCAGCGACGGCGCCTCGATGGTCACGTTTCCGCCGATGCCGTTCATGATGTGCTCGTGCTCGACCTTGAATGGTTCAAGGCGCAGGATCACGTTGAAGTCGGGGTTCACGGCGGCGGCCGTCTCCTGCAGCAGCTTGAGCCAGCGCACGGCGCTGTTGGCGGCGGCCTCTGCGATCTTGTCGTGGCTGCGCCATTCGCGGATCATGTAGGGTCCGCCGTTCCGGCCAACGTAGAGCGATGCGGTATACTCGAAGCCTGAGCCGGAGTCATTGGTCCAGACGCTCATGTAGTCGAGGTCCGGAACCTGGTTCATAAGCTTCTCCATCATCTGACGGTAGTGCTCGCGAGTCATCGGATGGTCCTGAGCCATGGTATAGCGCGGCAGGTGCGAACGCAAGGGGTGGTCGATGCGCGCACCGCGGAGCGTTGGGTACTTGTCGAAGAAGATGCTCGGCATGGAACGTGGCTCGAAGCAGAGGATTCCCGGCTTGAGGCCGTAGTCGCGGCCGATCGCTGAGAGCTTCTTCAGGCGGTTCAGGTTGGCCGACAGGTACTCGGGCGGATAGAAGTCGTTGCTGATGTCGCTGTTCACGAATTGCGAGAGAGCGGCGCAGTAGGAATAGAACTGGTTGTAGTACTCGTTTGGCACACCGGGCTCGAATGGAATGAACGTGGCAAGTCCGTTTACCTCAATGTGGGTGAAGCCGTTCTCGGCCATCGTGCGGATGTGCTGCTCGGGATCCAGGTCGCGTATATGGCGGTAGGTCTGGGTTAGCGTGAAGTCGAAGTGTGCCCGGTTCACGTCGAAGGCCGGCTCGATGAGGATGCCGTTTGCCAGCGAAGATTCCTGCACATCGGTGAGGAGCCCGTCGCGCACCAGCGTCACGCCCTGTATAAGAAGGTGAGGGTGCGATGCGACGATCGCCCCGGTGCCGTCCGAGTTGATCAGGAGCCATATCCACTTGTCGGATTTTGGCTTTGCCTCGGCAGGTTTAAGGTTCCAACTGCCTTCGGCCAGGCCGATGTTGAGAGCGTCGGCTTCGGGGGCTGATGAGGTGGATGCGATGGCGCCTGAAGCGGCGCATATGGCCGATGCCGCATACTGAACGGCATTAGAGCTTCCGGCAGGGTATAGCACCTTGCGGATCGGGGTAAGCGATTTCAAAACGTAACTCCTGTGATACGTGTTAATAAATATTTTAAAGCATATGACATGAACGAAGTGAAAGCCCTTTTTAAATGGCCATGACCATGCTTTCACATGCAATATAGACTGCTGGTAGCTCAAGTATAGATGGATTTGCGACGGAAAGCAACCGCAGGCACCCCCGTTTTGTCGCTAAAGTGCGTGGGCGATTCATTAAGTAACCAATACATAGGGCAAGAATGAGATACATTGAAAAAAAAACCTCGTTATTTTTTATCCAAGCTTGTTTGCAGATCAAAAAAGCAATTGATACATTCAAGAATGTGTGCTTTGCATATCAACGCTTTTGCACACAATAACGTAGGTGCTTCGGTTGAAGGGACAAACGGTACAAGTTCATGTTGCCCCGCCAACTCCCTGATGCTGAAGCGTGTGTCGAAAGTTCATGTACCCGCCGGATTCCAATGAAGTACTGGAGTGATATCAAACAAGCCATCAGTATCAGCCAAGGTGCAGACCGCAGCTGTGAGATGGATCACCCTGGATCTGACTTGAGATCTGAAAGGGGCATGGGTGGCAACGAATCACGAGAAACAGGCTTGCGAGCCTTCGTGCTGTCAAAACCATAACTTGGAGTTCCCAAACATGAAATACATAGATACTAAAAGGATATTTGTGACGCTTTTGTTATTCCTGATAATGGAAGCGCTCCCAATCCTGGCATTCGCCCAAACCGGTCGTCTGACTGGTAAGGTGACGGATGCAGCCACCGGGACACCGATTCCGGGGGCAACTGTTCTGCTAGAAGGTACGACCATCGGTCAGGCCACCGACGCCGAGGGGCGCTATCTGATCATTGGTATCCCACCTGGATCCTACAACGTCAGGTTCTCCTCTGTTGGATATACCACGAAGATCGTAGAGGGCTTCCGTGTTGTTTCTGAGCGTACCCAGACATTGGATCAAACCCTTTCCGAACAGGTCGTGGCAGGCGCTGAGGTGCTTGTCGAGGCAATTCGACCTGTGGTGGATGCCAATCAGACCACTTCCCGCGCACTCGTGACGGGGGAGGAGATCTCCAGGCTGCCTGTCGGAAACTTGCAGGATGTCATTGCAAGAACCTCCAACTCGTACAACGGTTTCGTACGCGGTTCACGCCGTTTCGAGACCAAGACGATCCTCGAGGGTATTGACATCTCCGACAGTTACTCACAGATCAACAACCTGTCAAACTCCTCCGGGAATGACTTGAACCGTTACCGCGGTCTCGTTTACTCCAGCACCAACCGCGCCGATCTCACCAACAACTCGTTGCTGAGCATCAACCCAGACGCGGTCGAAGAGGTCACCGTCAACACGGGCGCCAACGAAGCCCGCTATGCATCGGCATCTGGCGGTGTGATATCGGTGACTCTTGCAGAAGGACGCGGCCCACTTCGTGGAAACGCATCCTTCCGTGTTGCACCGAGCATCAATCGTCCGGGTCCCGACTCGCTCGATTTTTACTATGATGGTGATGCCTATTTGGCCGAAAAGGCCAACCTACAGTCGCAGGGCAACTCAAAAGCTGCCCTCTACACATGGAGCCCCGACAAGTACAACGCTAGCGACGACCCAGAGATGGACTTCCGCTTCACACTCCAGGGTTCCATCACCGACAAACTTGGCTTCTATGCAACCGGCCAGTTCTTTGAGACCAGCGGTTTCATGCCAAACCAGTACAGCAAGCGCCTCAATGGCCAGCTTAAGCTGAACTACAGCCTCAGCACCAAGACCAAACTGAACGTTCTTGGTATCTATGAGGACCGTGGTTACTGGGGCGACTGGACCAACCGTGGCTACCAGGAATTCTGGCGTTTCTACCTCGAGGGCGTTGCCCAAAGCGATGGTGGAAGCTATGTCGGTTCTGTCAAGTTGACGCACGTGTTCAATCCGAAGTCCTACATCGACGTGCAGGCCTACAGCACCTATGCGATCACCCGCTATGGATATCTGAACACACAGAACATCGGCGGCAGCAAATTCATCGATTTCTCGAGCAAAGCTCAAATCGATGCCTATGTCAGCCCGACGACCAATCCAAACAGCCGTTTCTTCAACCCTAACATCTCTGACCCAGGCTCCGACTCGGGCGTGTTCTTGCCAGCCGGCAACCGCTACAAGTTGAGCAGCCCTGTTCCTTACTATGAGAGTGTTGAGAATTCTACCACTGGCTTCAAAGTTGACTACTCCAACCAGATCGCAACAAACCACTTCCTGCAGTTGGGTTCTGAGCTCAAACTCAGAAACTTCGACTACATGGAGCGCTATGGTGTTGACGGTATCGGATTTACGCTCAACGCGGAGAACGAGCCATTCATCCCAAGTGAGTGGACCCGTAAGCCTACCGAATTGGCATTCTACATTTCAGACCGCATGGAATATGCCGGTTTGGTTGTGAACGCCGGTCTTCGCGTCGATGTGATCGACCGCCACATGTATGAGATCTCCGACTATTTCTATCCATACATGCGCGAGGAAATCACAACGGACGATGGACGCACGCTCAAGCGTAACTACTTCAACCGTGACGAAAAGGTGCCAGTCGATGTCTTCTTCAACCCAAGCATCGGTGTTTCGCACCCTATCGGTACCACCGCTGCCATGTACTTCTCGTACAGCCGCAGCCAACAGTTGGCGCCTTATTCAATTTTGTATGAGAAGTACGACGGCAATCACTCTACCAGCCAGTTCTTCACGTTCCAGAATCCGAAGCAAGGTCCAATCACGTCGAACAACTACGAATTGGGTATCCAGTGGGAAGTTTCTGACGGTTGGGGTGTTGACGTGAACGCATTCATGCGCGCCGTCGACAACTATGGCTCTGCAGGCCTGTCTGCAACGAACCGCATCCCTGCCGAACTGGCAACGGATCCAAACCGTATCACCATCCCGATCCACTCGTTCCGTACAGCTTTCGGCTACGCCGACATCCGTGGTATCGAAATGGTGCTTCGCCGCCGTCCATTGCGTCTGTCCGACCAAGTGGCCCTCGGTATGACCGCTTCCTACACCTTCGGTGCCGTTGAGCAGGCCTTTGGTGCTGGTGCAAACCAGACTCAGTATGTCGCTCCAACCGACGGAAGCGATCCAAAGCTGCCGTTCGACAACGTACGCGACTTCCGCAACTTCGCACAGAACGTACCGGGTGGATCGTCGACGCTGACTTCTGGTTTCGACCGTACACACCGTGGCGTGCTTCGTGCAACGGCTGCGTTGCCATACAACATTTCGGCAGGTTTGGCCGCTTCGGCTGAATCAGGCTTCCTGTATCCACGCGCCATCGGCGTCGACCCACGCGACCGTGAGCTTCTCACCGCTCCCGCCAACGCCCAGGTTGACCTGCGTCTCGAGAAGCGCTTCAACTTCGGTGACCGCTTTGGTCTCGACGTGTACATGGATGTTGTCAACTTGACGAACCGTTTCAACATCGTGGCATATGAGAGCTACACCCCAAGTGGCCCTGGAGTCTTCCAGGAGACCAACAACCCGGGTAATCGTCTCACATTGCCTGATGGTTCAACCGTGTATGGTCCGGCACGTAACATTTACTTCGGTACCCGTGCCCGCTTCTAATCAACATGGAATTTGAAAAATGAATGAAATCATGAAAAGAACACTTAAATCTGCTCTTTCCCTGTTGCTGCTTGCGGGTCTTGGGATCTCGACAGCACAGGCTCAGCTGCATCAGACGCCGTCCGGCATCTTTAAGAATGTGGGCGGAGATCAGGTGAATGCGCTGAATCAGGGTGATGGCTACATGACCGCCGGCGACTACTGGGTCACGGTCAAAACCATGAACACTCCGTTCGACGGTCGCTTGGCGAACCCATTTGTCAACGTTGCAGGCGGATCCAACAACTACATATTGTTGGGTGGTGCCGGCAACTGGCAGGATCCTGTAGGCAACTGGCCGAGTGGATTCCGTTACGTGAACAACTTCCGTAACTCTCCACGTATATTCTTCCCGTTGTTCAAGGCGAGCGGCTGGCCAGGCTTCGGTCCGGGCAACCCATTCCGAGCAGCCGACCAAAGCACCGATACTGGCGGTCAAGGTGGCACAAGCCGCTTTATGTTCGCCACTTTCAGCCAAGGCTTGGCAGCAGCCAGCGATCCTAACCGAAACTACCGCCGTGACGCCCGTTTTACGGACGCTACACGTCGCCACATGATCTACGAGGCAGGCTGGCCGACCACGGCCGGTATCGACTTCAAGATCCGTGCACACCAGTTCACTGCAAACGAGCAAAACATGAACGATTTTGTTTTGATCGAGATGACCTTGACAAACACGGGTAATGTGGACAGTAATGCCGACGGTACGTTCGAAGCCACTGGTAACCGCATCGACGGTATCTCCATTGGACGTGCAGCCGACGTGTCGCCAACCATTGAAATATCATTGGCCGGCGATCGTGGATGTAACTGTATTGCTGCAGGTCGTAGCTTTGGTTACAGCTTTGCGCCAAACCCATACGACAACGGGAATCCGATGAACTTATGGCTATGGTGGGCAAATACGTCTACCACGCTTACACTCAACCAAACCGTTCCTCCAGCAGGCCGCCGTTATTTCGGTATCGACAACCTCAACCAGTTGATGGGTTACACCGACATCTGGAACACATGGAATGTGATTGCTGTGAAGCAGGGCTCCATCTCCGACTCGAACCTGAATGCGATCAGCGGTAGTTCGCCCAACAAGCAAACCACATTTGGCACGCACCCAATCGGTGAAGGCAACCGCAAAGGTTGGTACACATCCGCCCAGTGGCAGTCTCCACTTGGTAGCCGTACGAACTCAGCCATTGCCTTCCGTAACAGCACGGCCACGTGGTATGCCGACTACGGTAGAACAACCAACGGATCTTCGGTGCCCGCTAACTTGGCTCCGAACCCAGCGTTCTTCTCTGGCGGTACACCTGATGATATCACCACATGGACTGTAGGCAATCCAAATGCCCGTCCAAACGGTGACTTCAAGTACGGCTCGCAGGACGTTGGACGCTCCGCCATCGAAGTACCTGTTTGGGAACCACTTTGGAACCCAGGCGCTGCCAATGGAAGTGATTTCTACGGCGCGCAAGGCTTTTCTAAGGAATACACCTTCGGTCAATTCCTGAGCCATGGCAACGGCCCATTTAGCTTGGAGCCGGGTGAGTCGATGACAATCGTATGGGTATCGGCAGCCGGTTTCCGCCTCGATGGTCTGCTGCGCAGTATGAAGGCAGCCGAGTGGAGCTATGCCCAAGGCATGGCAAATGCAGCCAATGCATTGCCTGTGCCAGCTACACCTGACACACGCGTGTCGAGCACTACCAACGGTACAGCCCTCATCGAGTGGACGGATGTCTCCAACATTCCTGGCTCCACCGTAAGTGGATATAAAGTCTGGAAGGCCGCTCAATACAAGCGTACCCGCTACGAAGACGTTGGTCTACGAATTGTAGACAATTACCACCGTCAACATGAAGTTGGCGCATCCACCGATGCATTGAAACGCCCCGTTAACCCTAACTTCGATTTCTGGGACATCTTTGTTACCGACATCCAAGGCTCTTATCAGCCGACGGAATGGGGTCACTATGAGTTGATCGCAAAAATTCCAAGTGGTCAATTGGGCCAATACACGGCTGGTGCTGGACAAGGCTACAATTACGCCTATGAAGATACAGAGGCCATCACAGGATTTACCTACTGGTATTATGTGTCTGCTTACCGCGAAGGCCAATTCACAGGTCCACAGGGCCCAGTACCCGTTGGTCACATCGAGTCGTCTAATTTGAATCGTAACGGACGTAATAGTCCAGGCGCAACACCAGGTCAAATTGGACTTGCCTCACCGTGGGGCGGAACGTATCCATGGGCTATCAACAATGCGAATTACCCTCGCACTGACCAAGCCAAACTGAAAAATCTGGGCGTTCCATTCACAGTGACACCACCTGCTTCGAACCCAGCTCAGGCTAACGACCTTATTACGGTTTCTCCGAACCCATATAAGATCACAGGTCTGAACGACGTTCGTAACGATGCTGCTAGCCACAACATCGACTTCCTCAATATGCCGGCAAACTACACGCTGACGATCATCGACGTATCGGGTCAGATCATCTTCCAACAGAAGACAGTCAATGCAGTGAACGGTAAATTTACTTGGGACATGTTCTCCAAGGATGGTATTGAGGTTGCATCCGGCTTGTACATCTACGTGGTTGAGCACGATGGTGGGAAGTTCGTAGGACACTTCTCCATTCTGCGCTAATCATCCAACCCAAACCAGGAGTTCACAATGAAAAAAATCATCCTTCTCTTGTGCATCGGTGTTGGCTTGATAGCATCCGACGCACTTGCACAACGCAAAGCAGGCCGTAGCGGCGCCGCATTCCTCGAGGTCGGGGTAGGTGCCCGTGAAGTGGCACTTGGATCGGCGGTCACCACAATGGCCTACGATGCCAACATGTTGTTCTGGAATCCTGCCGGTACCGCACTGGCACAGGATCAGACACTCAGCGCATCCTTCTCTTATAACAAGTGGATCGCTGACATCAATTACAGTGCTGCCGCCGTGTCTTACAACACGGGCAACACCGGAACCGTATCGTTCGGCGTTCAGGTGTTTGGCCTGTCCGACATCAGTGCCAATCGTCAGAACGGATACACTGATCCGTTCCTCAACGATTTGGTAACCGATCCGAACACATCGCCAACTTACGACTATATGGACGTGGCTTTCAGTGGGGCGTACTCGAAGTACATCACTGAGAATCTGTCGCTCGGTGCGACCGCCAAGTTCGTAAGCCAGCGCATTGACGACGTTAGCGGAACAGCTTTTGCGTTCGACTTTGGCTCGATCTATCACATTGGTGTAAAAGACTGGACCATTGGTGCACGTCTGAACAACCTAGGATCGAAGCTGTCGTTCTACAACCAGAAGAACCCGCTTCCATTGACATTTGCCGTGGGCACCAGCATCTACCCAGTCAGCAATGAGACCACACGTCTGATGATTGCTGTCGATGCCGTCAAGCCTATGGATAGCCAGCAGCTTGTGTACGGTGGAGCGGAACTTTCGTTCTACGATTTGCTCTTCCTGCGCGGCGGTTACAAGTTCAACTATAGCGGCAACGACGACGGTGGAAACAGTCTCCGCGATGCTGTCAACACTTCTATCGAAGGTATCTCCTTCGGTGGTGGTATCCAGCACTCACTGAGCGGTTACAACATCGCCATCGACTATGCCTTCACACAAATGGACCTTCTCGACAATACGCACCGTATTACGCTGAAGATCCGCAAGTAAGAAGGTTTTTGCCAATTACGACAAAGGCCGGCTCCGTTTATACGGGGTCGGCTTTTTTTTAGTGATAAGTGACTAGTAACTAGTGACTAGCAGTATTTCCGAAAGCAACCATCTTTCACTAGTTACTGATCACTAGTCCCATATTTTTCGTAGATTTGAGGTTTGACACTAAATACACATTTTCGCTAATCATGAAATATTCGCGTCTTACCCTAGTTGTTGCGCTTGTGCTTGGAGGATGTTCTGCCACCGACAACACGGATGCCGTCCTTGAAACGATTACCGAAGAGAGCCTGATGGAGCACATCCAGGTTCTGTCGTCCGACGATTTTTTGGGTCGTGGCCCCGCAACCATCGGTGAGGAAAAAACGGTCAACTATCTTCTTGAAGAATATCGGTCCTATGGACTGAAACCAGCCTTTGGCACCAGTTTCGTGCAAGATGTGCCCGTAGTAAGTTATCGTACCGTGCCTGAAGAGACTTCCCTAAAGTTTAACGGGGCAAACACGGGAGACCTGACGTTCGCAAAGGATTTTGTGGTGACACCTGCCAACAGCGAGGTGCTCAACACATTGGATGGAGCTGAGCTGGTATTTGTCGGTTACGGCATACAGGCGCCAGAAGAGGATTGGGATGATTATAAGGGCATGGACATGACGGACAAAATCATCGTGATCAAGAATTCCGATCCTGGACAGGACAGCACAAAATTTGGTGGAAAGGCACGGCTTTACTACGGCAGATGGGATTACAAATTTGAGATGGCAAGAACCGTAGGTGCAAAGGGTGTCCTCATCATTCACACGCTTGGCACGGCCGGCTATCCATGGTCCGTAGTAGCCAACAGCTGGGGCGCAGGCCAGTTCAAGCTTGCCGACGGCAATGTTGAATCAACCTCCGTCGTTCAGGGATGGATCACATCCGATCTCGCCGTCAAGCTGTTCACCGCAGCCGGCCTCGATCTGCCTGCCCTGATGGACGCCGCCGAAAGCCAAGACTTTCAGCCGGTTCCTCTCAATGGCGTCACAATGGATCTTGCCCTGACGAGCGAATTCAGAGACCTTACCGTGAAGAATGTGGGCGGTATCATTGAAGGTACAGATCTTCGCGACGAGTACATTGTCTTTACCGCGCACCACGACCACTTGGGTGTGGGCCCAGCCGTGAATGGAGATTCCATCTACAATGGTGCACGCGACAACGCCAGCGGGACAAGTGCTTTTTTGAATATGGCAAAAGCCTATTCCGAAATGAACATGAAGCCTCGCCGTAGCCTGTTGTTCCTTGCCGTGGGGGCTGAAGAAAAAGGATTGCTAGGTGCAAAATACTACGCAGCCAACCCTACCGTGGCACCCGGCATGATTGCCGCCAATGTCAACATCGATGGTCTGAACGTCTTTGGACGCACAACTGACATCACGTACGTCGGTTTGGGCCGGTCCGATATCGACGACATCCTTTTGCCCTTGGCTGAATCACTTGGCAAGACGGTGAATCCCGATCTGCAACCCGAGCAAGGATTCTTTTACCGCTCCGACCATTTCGCGTTTGCGCGAATCGGTGTTCCGGCTTTTTACGGCGGCATGGGCAGCGACTTCATCGGCAAACCCGAGGGGTATTTCAATGAGGTGGTCGAAACCTACAACCGACTGAATTACCATACCGTAACCGACGAAGTGACATCCGACTGGGATATGAGCGGAGCCGTAGACGATGTGCGTCTCTATTTCCTCTTGGGTAAGAATCTTGCCAATGCCGATGCCAAGCGCATGTGGAGAGCCGGCGATGAGTTTGAGGCTGCCCGATTGAAGTCGTTGGAATAAATGCCAGCCGTTTTACTATTCATCGTATTACTCAACCTGGGTGGTTGTGCAGCAAGTTCTGATACGTATCCGGCGGTCGCAGATTCTATTTTCTCCTCGCCGGTTCGTATCGGCACATTGGCCGGAGCTGACATGACGGAAGCCTCGGGGATCGCGGCAGCCGTCCAGCACCCCGGAATGTGGTGGGTCATCAACGACAGCGGGCATGCCCCCACCCTCTTCCTGGTTGACTCGACAGGAAATGCAGCAGCTCACTTTCGCATTGATGGAGTTGTAAATCGGGACTGGGAGGACTTATCCATGCGGATCCACCCCAAAACGGGTAGGGCGGAAGTGCTCATCGCTGAGATCGGCGATAACAGGGCCGTCTACGGCGTGAAGCATATATATGCCGTTGATGAGCCCAGTGAGGTACCGTTCAATTTGGGTACAGCTCCAACCCCTATACCAGTACGAATTTATTCCTATGTCTACCCCGACGGTGATCGTGATGCCGAAACCTTGATGGTTGATCCAGTCGATCACTCATGGTATATCGTCTCGAAACGCGAGGAAGAGGTGCGATTATACCAGTTCAACCCTGATTATGTCGATCGAATGGATCAGGCTTACTTGCTGGGCGACCAACCATCAGGCGCGATAGGAACCATACCGGTCGACACGTTGAGGTTTCATCTCACGCTTCCGTTCACTGGTGCAGTTGCCGGCGACATTTCGTCCGACGGTGCAGAGGTTCTGATCAAGAGCTATATCCAAGTATTTTATTGGAGGCGTGACGACACCTCCCTGTCTCTTCCAAACCTGTTATCGCAGGATGGAAGGCCGCAACCCTACATTCCGGAAACTCAGGGTGAATCAATTGCATTTAGCCGAAAGCCACAAGCCGGTTATGTGACCGTGTCAGAAAAATCGTCCGCCGCCGATCAGCCGTTTTTATACTATCCCCGACTGAAGAGATAATATCGCCGACGGTGGCTCATCGTATGCGGCAGGTTTTTGCTACGGACATCAAAGCAGCTCTTTTGCCAGCTGAACGAATTCGTCGAGCGTGAGGGTCTCAGCGCGCCTGGTTAAATCCCACCCATTCAGATTTTTGCCCGTCATAAGAGGGGAGAGGGTATTGCGTAGCATCTTCCTCTTCTGGCTGAAAGCCTGACGGATCACCTTGCGCAGGTGCTCGCCTTCCACATCCGGGACGGACTTGTTAAACGTGAGCCGAACGATGGCGCTGTCGACATTTGGTTGAGGGTGGAAGGCCGTGCGCGGCACGGTGAACAGATATTCAACTGTTGCGGCCAGTTGTACTTGCACGCTTAGAATTCCGTACGTCTTGTTTCCAGGTGTTGCCACGAGGCGGTCGGCCACCTCCTTCTGCACCATGATGACGGCCTCCGAAAATCGTTCTCGGTTGTCAATAAGTAAGAAAAGGATGGGGCTTGTGATGTAATAGGGAAGATTACCGATCACTGCTATCTTCTCATTGCCCGGAAGCTCGTCGAGCCACGCCTTGTTGAGAACGTCCATCTGCAGGATGTCGATGCCCGGGTGTTTCTGCCTGAGTAGCTCCACAGCCCTAGAGTCGAGCTCGATGGCCTTGAAATTGTCATACCGACGCGCAAGAATGG
>CAYWCV010000067.1:0-9310 GCA_964456845.1 uncultured Chitinophagales bacterium
GCACAAGAGATTCGTATCCAAATTCAGGAGTCGAAGAAAGCCTAATTCGCTACTGCCGATTTTGATCACAAAAGCCGCCATCGCGGCTTTTGTCGTTTATGGGCCCTACGGTTTGGCACCTGGCAGATACTTTGTAGAACCATAGACGAATTCGGACAAAATAAGCGTCTTATTCGCTTTCTTTGTGTCATTCTGATTTGCATAGTGAAAAGCTTTTTATAAATTACCACTATTGGTTGCTATCGTTGCGACTATAAAGAATTGGACTGTATGGATTTGACTAGGTGTACCATTCTGGCTCTCGATTATCTGCGACATGCTTTATGATCAGTCTGCCTAAATACAAATACGATCTCCCGTACAGCCGCATCGTTTACTGAAACCGCTTCCCTGGAGCTTCTATGATCAGAAAAGTTACCGTTGCTCTTTTTTTACTGACCCTTATCGTTGCACCCGATGTGTTTGCCCAAAGCGGCAAGATCAGCGGGCGTGTGATTGATGCGGTCACCAAAGAGCCGTTGGTAGGCGCCAACGTCGTCATACAGGGTACCACCATCGGAAATGCGACCGATGTCGACGGGTACTTCAACATCCTGAACGTCTCGGCAGGGACCTACGCGTTGAGGGCGTCGCTCATCGGCTACACACCTGTGGTGATTGAGAATGTCCGTGTGAACATCAACCTCACCACGTTGCAGGATTTCGAACTGCGCGAAGAGGCGTTCCTGGGCGAGGAGCTCGTGGTCATCGCTGAGAGGCCGATCATCCAGCAGGACGTTTCAAGCAGCCAGGTAAACGTCAATGCCGAGGAGATCAAGAAGCTCCCTATTACGAGCGTGTCGGAGGTTGTCGGCCTACAGGCGGGAACGCGTGGTCTGAGCATCCGTGGCGCGGGCAGCGACCAGCTCTCCTTCGTGGTGAACGGGGCCACCCTGCGCGATGCACGCGACAATAGCCCATTTACGGGGATCTCGCTTACCGCTGTCGACAACATCCAGGTGCAGACGGGCGGTTTCAACGCCGAATACGGCAATGTGCGCTCCGGCATCGTGAACGTGACCACCAAAGAAGGCCGCCGCGACAAATACACCGTCGATGTGATAGCCCGCTACCGTGCCCCGGCCCCTAAAAATCAAGGTCAGGCCCCGAACGACCCAAATTCGTACTGGCTACGTCCGTATCTGGATCCAGACGTTGCCTTCACAGGCACGAAGAACGGCAAATGGGACAACTACACTCAACGTCAATACCCCGAATTTGAAGGATGGAATGCCGTTGCGCTCCAAACGCTGCAAGACGACGACCCATCCAACGACCTCACCCCGCTTGGCGCCCAACAGCTGTTCAGATGGCAGCACCGAAAAAACCTCACCATCACGAACCCGGACTATGAGATCGACGCCGGAATCGGCGGACCCATCATCGGTGCCGAAAAATTGGGCAACCTTCGATTCTTCGTGTCGATGCGGGCAACTGAGACCCAGTACATGATCCCGCTGGCCACGAGCGGCTATAACAACTCATTCGCCAACTTCCGGATCACATCCGACGTCAAGCCCGGCATGAAACTGAGCTTTGACGGCATCTACGGGTTCACGAAAGGCACCAACAGCAACAACGCAGGCAATCCGGGCGTGTTCACGTCGGGATCGTCGATTGCCTCCCAGCTGAACCGCGTAAGTTTCATCGATTCACGCATCTATTCCACCGACTACTGGGCACCGACCAGCATTCAGAGATATGGCTTCGGTGCGAAATTTACGCACACGGTGAGCAACAACACCTTCTATGAGATTAAAATCGACAACTTCAGCTCGCAGTACGACACGAACCCAGGTCGCCCACGCGATCTGACCCCGGTAGTCTGCTTCGGAAGCTTCTGCGCCGACGAGGGACCATTTGGGTACTATACCCAGCCATCAAGCGGTGTCGGAAGCGGCCTGCGCATGGGTGTCGGCATGAGCAACTCCCGCGACTCCAGCTTCACGGCCACTTGGTCGGCAAAGGCCGACATCACCAGCCAGGTGAACCGCTGGAACCAGGTGAAGGCCGGTCTTGAATTCGTGTACACCGTAAATAAAGTCAATTACGGATCCGTCGACGAATACCTGCCGAGCGGACGTTCGGTTTCGAAATGGACCACCTACCCCACCCGTGGCGCAGCCTATGTGCAGAACAAGCTCGAGTTTAAGGGCATGATCGCGAATGTCGGCCTTCGTATGGACTACAGCCATGCGGGGGGCGACTGGATCGAATACGCACCCTTCACCCGGGCATTCGCTCCCGGCGGCTCTGATGCGCTCGACTCCTTGAGCACCTCGCCCACCAAACGGTTCCTCTATCTGAGCCCACGTCTGGGCGTGTCCTTCCCGGTTACCGTCACCAGCAAGCTGTTCTTCAACTACGGACACTTCCGTCAGTTGCCATCACCTGAGAGTTTGTACATGATCCGCAGATTCTCCGATAACGGACAGCTTACCCGTATAGCTGACCCAAACTCCCCGCTTCCGAAGACGGTTGCCTACGAATTGGGCTACGAACAAAGCATCAGAAACAGTTTTGTGGCACGCGTCTCCGGCTATTACCGCGATGCGGCAAACCAACCGGCGCTAGTGACCTACAACAACACCAACGGCCTGGTAACCTATTCGAAGACGGAGCCGACGTCCTACGACGACACGCGCGGCGTTGAGCTTTCGCTCCGGAAATCGCCGACACGGTTCTTCAGCGGCGAGATCAACTACACCTACAGCATTCGCTCAAGCGGATTCTTCGGTCTTCGCAGATACTACGAAAACCGTGCCTTACAGCGTCAGGAAGAGTTTGAGACGGCTCTGAACCTACAGTCGAAGCCTGTACCGCAGCCGTTTGCCAACATTATCCTCGAGCTGTACACGCCGCGCACCTTTGGGCCGAAATTTGGCAGCCAGCACCTGCTCGGCGACTGGTCGGTGTCTACAAGGGCATCGTGGCAGTCAGGCCAGTATTTCACATGGGCCGGCGGCGGTTCGATCCCAGGAATCAACAACAACGTCCAGTGGGTCGACAACCACAACATCGACATGCGTCTTAGCAAGAGCTTTAGCACCGAGCTAGGCACAGCCTTGTTCTTCGTGGACATCAACAATGTGCTGAACACGCGCTACATGAGCCAATTCAATAACGGATTCATCGACGGGCGAGACTACGAGGCGTACATGAAGTCGCTTCATCTGCCCAAAGAGATCGGTGATCCGCTTGGCTATGGCAACATTCCGGGCAATGACCGCCCTGGCGTGACCCGTAAAGGCCCCTACATCCCTTGGGATGAAAATGCTTCGGAGGAGCAAAAGGCAGAATGGCGCAAGAACAGGTCGTACATCGACATGCCTAACCAGGAATTCCTCAATTTCCTGAACCCAAGAAATATTTTCTGGGGCGTCCGCCTCACCTTTTAATCACTTTGTAACGTACGCTACACGGATATTCAATGAAAAACTACGTACATATACGTCTGAACGGATGGATGAGGCATTTAAGTCTGGGCCTATTGGGTTTGTTGACACTCACCACCGCAACACAGGCGCAAGAACAATTTAAATGGCTGAATGCAGGATCGCTGCACAGCTGGTACTCCAACTTGGGTTTCGAAGCAGAGGAAGCCTTTGTCAAACGCCAACAGTATGGCCTGCAGTGGCCGGCCATCTACCGTTTTCAGGACACTCAGGCAGCTAAAGGCCTATGGTTAGGCGCTCGTAACTTCACAGACGAGAGGGGCAATAACTTCCCCTTCAAGGTAGTGCACAAGGGTCCACGTGCGACTGGATTGAATGCGTTCTTTCCTGTCGAGTTCAAGTTGGTGAGCCGTTTCGAGTGGCCCGTTGTGAGTGTGGACGGCATCGACACCTTCGAAAAACCCGTCGAGGTGGACGAAGTCGACCCAGACATGGAAGCCGACCTCATGATCTACAACAAGGTGAACACCCAGCTGGGCATCACCATGGAGCGCAAGATCATGCAATTCAGCAACTCCTACCACGACAACTACCACATCACCGAGTACATCTTCACGAATACAGGTAACACCGACGGAGACGCTGAAATCGAGTTGCCAAATACAACCGTGACCGACTTTTGGGCATTCATGCAATGGCGTTATTCGGTGGTTGCAGAAACCCGCTACGTCATTGGCAATGCCACCGGATGGGGCATCAACACCATGAACGATGTTCGTGGCGACGGCGTCAAACCAGACCCCCCGGGAGAGCAGTTTCGGGCTAACATCTCCTGGCACGGAAAATTCCCGGCATTTACGGCCTATGACAATATCGGTGGACCCATCTGGGCACCTGCGCTTAACGTTCTGGCAACGGATACGGTCGGCCGCCTCGGAGCCATCCATTTTGTAGGGAACGTGACACTGCATGCCGACACATCGCCTTCGAACAAAGCTGACGACGTAAGCCAGCCTCGTACCACACGGTATGTGGGCAGCGACGAGTCGATCAACTCACAGAACGATCCGTTTAACCCGGCGAAAATGACGCAGGAGTACACATTGATGTCGAGCGGCCATCAAAGCCCACGGCACGCCGATGTCGTTGAGCCATCAGGTAATTTCATCGAGCCTACAGGCGACCCTTCGCTTGGAACTTCGGGCGGATTCTCGTCCGCTAGCGGTTATGGACCATATACCTTGGCCCCAGGCGAGAGTGTCCGTATTGTGCTCGCCGAGGCAGTTGCAGGTATCAGTCGAGAACTCGCCACTGAAATTGGCCGCCGCTACAAAAGCGGTGTGATCACGGCCAGACAAAAGAACGAAGCCGTTTTTCAAGGCAAAGACTCCTTGTTCCAAACCTTCCAGAGAGCCACCGACAATTTCAATTCCAACTATGGAATTGCGCGAGCACCCGAGCCTCCTAGCTTCTTTGAGGTAGCGTCGGGTGGTACGAGTATCCGCTTGATATGGGATTACACAGCCAGCGATGCCATCGAGGGATTCGAAATCTACCGTGCGCAGGGCGATTATTACGAGCCACACACCTTGATTCATACGGCAACAGCATCGGCTCGCGAGTATGAGGACACCACTCCGATTCGTGGGTTGGACTACTACTATTATATCGTGGCCGTATCGTCCTCGCCTGCTAACGATGGATCGACGCCATCGGTCAAGCTGCGCAGCAACCGGTACTACACGCAGACCTACGACCCGGCAAACTTGAAGCGCCCACCTGGCAACCTCGAATCGGTTGTGATTGTACCAAATCCATACAATATTGAGGCCAACTCTGACGACCGCGCCGGTTTCGACCAAAATCAAGTTCGATTCAGAGGCAACCAGATTCAGTTCATCAACATGCCAGGGCGTGCACGTATCCAGATCTTCACCGAAATTGGGCAGCACATACGCACGATTAACCATACGGACGGCACTGGCTCTGTACCATGGAATTTGCTTACTGAGTCGCGCCAGCTCGTGGTCAGCGGTATTTATCTTGCAGTGATTCAAGACACCGAAACCGGCGAAAGCACTACCAAAAAAATTGTGATCATCCGCTAAGGGAGACAAGCCATGAAATTACGCTACGCTGTATTTGTCCTCGCGCTGCTCCTTACCGGAATCAGTGTCGACACCGAAGCCCAGACTGTGCGCAAGAAACGTGCACAGACGGGCATGAAATTCTTGTCGGTAGCTACCGATGCCAGAAGCGCCGCCATGGGTGACGCCATGACGGCCATCGAGCAACTCGGCGGGATATCGATGTTCCATAACCCAGCCGGCATGGCCCGGATGGAAACGTTCAGCAACCTGACCTTTGGCCAGGTGAACTACATTGCCGACATCAAGTATAATTATGGCACATTGGCGATCAAGCCTGCTAACGGCAGATTTGGGGTCATCGGTTTCTCCATGTTGTACGTCGACTATGGTGACATCCAAGCAACGATATTCGACGGAAGCACCGACCAAGGCTACCGCGATGTTGGAACCATTCGCCCTTGGGGCATGTCGTTCGGCGTCGGTTATGCCAAGGAGGTCAGTGAGCAGTTCAGCTTCGGCGGAAACATCAAGTATGTTGGCCAATCGCTAGGATCAGCTGTACTACGAGTCGACAACGGAGCCTACCCCTCCGAGAAGTACCAGACCGACGTGATCGCCTACGATTTCGGCATCATGTACAAGACTGGATTCGAAAGCCTGGTGTTCGCCATGACGGCACGCAACTTCTCGCCTGAAGTGACCTTTGTCGAAGAGGCTTTCGAATTGCCCCTCACCTTCAAAGTGGGCCTGGCGATGGACATGCTCGATCTTTCGAACGTTGACCAAACAAAGCACAACCTTCTGTTGGCCGTCGAAGCCGAGCGCCCACGCGACTATGATGAAATGATCAAGGTCGGGGCCGAGTACCTGTTCATGAAGCGGTTCGCCCTGCGTGCAGGATATGCGTTCCCGAGCGATGAGCAAGGAATATCGGCCGGCTTCGGCCTTCAGCAGACCATGCGCGGCGGACGCAATTTGGGAATCGACTATTCCTTCACGGATTTCGGGATCTTCAGTTCCGTTCACCGCCTGTCGGCCTCCATCTCTTTCTAATGGGAACGTATCCGGACTATTTGCATATGAAAACGACAACTATCTTTTTTAAGGCCGGCCTGATGATTCTCATGCTGGCAATGATCGGGCTCGCCGGGTGCGAAGACGTGAACGAAATCACGATCTATGACCCTGAGGATACAGGCGCGGCAGCCCCGGTGATTACATCAGTGTCGCCGGCGAATGCGGCTTTTGCCGGGTTTGGAACCATCACCATCAATGGTAGCAACTTCAGCTCTGTACAGGGTGAAAACGCTGTTTATTTCGATGGTGTTCGTGCGACAATAATTTCCGAAAGCGCGACTTCCATCACGGTGGCATCTCCTAACTATCCGAAGGAAGGGGCAGCATTGCGGGTTTCCAGCCGAAATTCCGTCAGTTACAGTGCTCCCGTAACCTATAATTTGCAGCCTTTGTTCTTTTTGGAACCTCAATTTGAAAATTTTGAGGTCCCATATTCGGTGTCGGTTGATAAAAACGACAACCTCTACTACACCTTTACTTCGAATAATGCGAACCGTGGCATTAACATTTATGGTAACGACGGGTCGAAGTCGGTACACTCAACAGCTGTCAACTTCTTCAATTGGAGCGGATTCAAGGTTGGTCCGAACGGCAATGTTTACCTTGCCCGTCGCATCCGTGCACTCTTTCGGTCTGAACCCGGTGGCAGGGACGTAGTGTGGGCACAGTTGCCAAATGGCACCCTTGTCGACTTTGATTTCGACAACCATGGATTCGCATGGGCTGCCGGCACCAGGTTGGCAAGAATCAACATGGCTAACAATGCTATCAGTCAAATTACCCCGTTCGACGCCACCATCAATGCCGTGAGGTATTATAATGGCCATCTTTATCTGGCAGGTGCAAAGGGTGGAGATCAGGTAATACTCCGATATAGTGTGTCCTCAACAGGAACATTGGGAACTGAAGAGGTGTATTATAATTTGACACAAAACTTTCCGGCAACTGCAGGCAGATCCATTTTGAGTATGGCTATAGGTGAAAATGGAACCATCTATTTGGGTCTTGATTCCATCAACAATCCGATTTATACTGTAAAGACAGACAAAACGGCAGAAATTCTATATCCTGGAGTATTGACTGGTCCGATATTACAAATGGCTTGGAGGTCTGATGTCTTCATGTACGCCGTTCGGGCTGCGACTCTAGATTTGACTACCGACATTAAAGGAGCAATCCTAAAAATTAACATGGGACAAAAATCAGCCCCATATTACGGAATTCAATAAACCACAAGGTGGATAACAACAAACAATAAGGATCAGATCATGAAAAACGTATACAGAATGCTAGCTCGTTCGCTCATGGTTTTGGTGATAGCCACCATTACCATAGGCACCGTACATGCACAATGGGTATTCGAAAAGAATCTCCTAACGGCCGAACAGGCTGCAGCACTGCGTATTAACCAGTTACACGGAATTGCAGTGGACCCAGACGGGAAAATTTGGCTCCAACCATTTGGTATCAGCGACTCCGTTTTTGTTCAAAAATTCCAAGCCAACCGTGCTGTTCAGGTACTTATCGTGCTGAACCCAGATGGAACACCAGCAGACTTTTCGCCTATTAAGTTTCTTAATGGAAATGGCATTGCAGATACCCTTGGTGGATACTGCTGTACTGCCGCAGGCAACTGGGACACAAAATCTGGTCGTGGCATGAAGTCTGACGCAGATGGAAACATCATCGTCAGCCAGTTTAATACTCTCTACAAACTCGATTACAAGACTGGTACACCACTTGCCAAAGTACTTCCCGGAATTGGCACTCTCGGTGCCGCTGCCTCCGATGCTGCCGGCAACATTTATGTAGGACCCGTAGTTGGTGGTGCACAGCCAATTAAAATGTATGATAAAGACTTTAATTTCTTAGAGAACGCTGTCGATACATCCAGAGGTTTCTCGCGTACAATGGAAGTCTTAGAAGACGGAACCATTCTTTGGGCAGGTTATACGAACCACGCTATCTTTAAGTATTCACGCCCAGACGAATTCAGCCCTTATAATGCGGTTCCAGACACTGTGATGAAAGGTTTTGATTCCGAGTCGATGGTACGCCAGCCTGGAACCGGCTATATTTGGGCATCTGCAGGATCCCAGAATGACCTCCCAAACCGTTTCCCAGGGGTGACTACCGACTATCTCCCAAGAACACATTATGCCTTCGCACCTAATAATTTGAACACACCAATTTCAGGCGAAGTGATCGAATTGAATCTTGAGGCTATGAACAACAACCCTGACCCACGTCCACGTGGTTTGGCATTCTCGCCTGATGGCAACACCGCTTACACGGTAACCTTTGCGGTTGCTGGTGTGTCACCGCAGGTGTTCAAGAAGATGGGAACTGGTCTTGAAAGAGACGACTATGTGGGTATTCCAGACGGATATTTGCTGAAGCAAAACTATCCGAATCCGTTTAACCCTTCCACCATGATCAGCTTTGAGATCCCAGTCGCAACAAACGTGACCCTCAGAGTCTATGACATGCTGGGCCGCGTCGTTGCAACGCTTGTCGACGGCAACCTCACGTCGGGCTCCTACACGTATTCGTTCGACGCATCCAAGCTTAGCTCGGGCGTTTACCTGTACGAAGTGTCAACCGCTTCAGGTGTCAAGATGTCTAACAAGATGACGTTGATCAAGTAATACGCATCAACTCTCGTAGCATTCAAAAGGCATCTGGGGCAACCCAGGTGCCTTTTTTTTG
>CAYWCV010000067.1:9410-11555 GCA_964456845.1 uncultured Chitinophagales bacterium
GAAACACGCATTCCCACATCGACAGCCGGAGTCACTGTCATCGAAGTCGAAAACCCTTCCGGTCCGTGGTCCCTTCGTGTGGTTGAATGGAACCGAAACATCTCCCCCGATCTGCGCCTAATTCCAGCGAAAGGCGCCATCGAATCGACTGAGCGCGTCGCCGCCCTCGAAACGACCGGCTCGATGGCCGAACGCGTGAATCTGACGATGCCTGTGGTTGCAGCCATGAATGCCGACTTCTTCAACCGCCGGGGCGAACCCGTCAACCGGATGATGATCGACGACTCATGGGTGCTCTCCCACTCCGACAATGCCCGGAGATCCGTCCTCACCGTCGATGGCAAAAACCAACTTTGGGCAGGACAACTGTCGGTGAGCACGAACCTGTGCAGAACCACGCCCCGTATCTATCCTCCGTGTGTCCCACTCCAGTGGAATCGACCCCCTCAGCCGGGAAGTGCATCCATACTGAACCAATGGTTCTCAGATACCTTATCATCCGATCATATCCAACGCGTGTTCGATGTGCGGGCCACGTATGAAACCGACCTCATGTACGCAACGCACGGAACGGTCGAGTTCGAGCTCGCCGTCGAGCGATCGCAGGACGTCCTTGTCAGTGCACCAAAAACAGAGCTATCTACAACCCCACGTCTCACAAACGGAAAGCAGTGGGTCGTTTTCAACGGCGACTTCTGGGATGATTTCACAGCTCGCGACACCCTCAGCATCGAAACCATCATCAACGGCCCCCTCACACTTCCAAAACAGCTGATCGGTGGTGGTCCGCTGTTAGTGCGCGATGGACGCATGGTGGTCGACAGCATGGCCGTAGCCGAAGGCATTGCCGTCTCATTTCTGACGACTCGGCATCCACGTACCGCCATCGGTTGGAACTCGGACCAGTCGATCGTCTGGATGGTGGTGGTCGATGGACGCCAAGAGCACAGTGTTGGCATGAGCCTGCAGGAACTAAGCCAATTCTTTCTGAAAATCGGCGCCAGCGATGCATTGAACCTCGACGGCGGGGGCTCATCGGCCATCATTGCCGAAGGAAAGGTACTGAATTCACCGAGCGACCCCACAGGTGAGCGACGCGTCACAAACGCTTTAATCCTGATCAAATAGAACGATCCATCGCTTATCACCACCCGTGTCTTCGAGGTGTTGGCGAACTACCATCTTTGTGCTCAATCAAGTCTTCGGATGATTGTCCCGTTCAGGGTCTCGAGTTTGGCAGGCAACGTCGAGGGATCGATGATCTCCCAAGTAGCGACGTCGTAGGTCGTTTCGATCCATTTTGAGCCATCAACCGAAATGTCGATGACGGTCACGGTCTTCCTGGGAGCACTTCCATCTAGAAGCGATCGTGCACCGCTCCCGATGGCGCCAGCATTCAACAAGCTCAAATAGGTATGCCTTCCAGGATACCACGCGTGATGGTGTCCGCTCACGTACATGTCCACCCCCCTCTCCTCCAGCCAAGTGCGCATGGAGTCGGCACTGGCTAGTACATTGCCGCGGGTGTCGCGCCCGATCGCCACGCCGTACAGCGGAAGGTGCCCCATTACGATTCGATGCTGGGCATCCTTTGCGATATCTGATTTCAACTGTGTATTCAGCCATTGCATGTTTTCTTCAGGGACAGCCTCCGTCGATGCATCCCATGAGGCAAAATAAATGGGTCCCGACCGAAAACTATACCAAAATGGGAAATTGCCCTTGTCCGTAAACTCTAGCTTGGGAGTATGTGAAGGGTCGTTCCAATAGTTCGACGCAATTGCGCGATCGCGTGCATGGTTCGGGTAACCAGAACCGTCGTGATTGCCGATGGTGAATGCAAACGGGATCTCTGCATCGCGCAACGGTTTTGCAACAAATACGTCGAATGCCATCCACATGCTGTCGACACGTGAATCGTTTAGCGATGGACGCTGGCCGGCTACCATGTCGCCGCCGCAGATCACAAGCTGTGGCTTCCATTCATGGATGATCTTGTCGATGGTCGCCAGAACCTCCGGCTCGTAATCGAGTGCCCCGTAGGCATTATTCAGATCCGAAATCACCACAATCCGATGCACCTGCGCCGTAGCGAGAGTGGGAAGCATAGGCAAGAGCAAGAGCAAGAGCAAGAACCGAGACACG
>CAYWCV010000068.1:0-10888 GCA_964456845.1 uncultured Chitinophagales bacterium
GCGGTGTGAACGAAGTCATCACGTCGTTTGCCGGTGTTTCAACGAACGTAAGTGGGTTGCAGTCCATACACAATCTGCCGGACGGCACCAACTTGGCCGTCGATGTGACCCCGGCTTACTTCCAGTTCACGACATCAAATTCGTCGGTCGCAACGGTCGATGACCAAGGGCGCGTGAACATCGTCGGAGGGCCGGCAAATGCCGTTATCACAGCCAAACTGGGCAACCAAGAAGCCAAAGGTTCGCTCACCATCCAGTCGAGGGGGCAGTATGTCAATGCGCCGACTCCGACCCGTCCTGCAAACAGGGTCATCTCGCTGTTCAGCGATGCCTATCAGAATGTGCCCGTCGATTATTACAACGGGTACTGGGCACCGTTCCAGACCACGCTCTCTGCCGATTTCACAGTGGGGAACGACAACGTGCTTCAATACACAAACTTCAACTTCGTGGGCATCCAGTTCTCGTCGCCAACCATCAATGCCACATCGATGACGCACTTGCATATCGACATCTTCCTGCCAAACCCATTGAGCAGCAATGCGCGCATGAAGTTTGAGATGAACGATAACGGTACGGGTGGAGCAGGTGCGTTTACACGGACCATCGCCGCATCCGATGCGCAAAAATGGATCAGCCTCGACATACCGCTGTCCAGCTTTGCAGGGCTCAGAAATAGAGCTTCGCTCTTCCAGCTCGTTTTTGTGAACGACAGCGGGAACATCCCAAGCTTTTATGTCGACAATGTGTACTTCTACCAACAGTAACGATGAATATGAAGACGAACACTCTTTTCACCTCCACTTGTAAGGCTTTCAGCCTGCTCCTGTTGCCGCTCATGCTTGTGTCCTGTGTACCCGACGACTTCCAGAAACTGGATGAACGCAGCTGGGAACTGGTATGGAGTGACGAATTCGACGGTGCATCGGGTACCTCACCAAATCCGGCGAACTGGACTTTCGAAATCGGGACCGGCCAAGATGGTTGGGGCAATCAGGAGCTGCAATATTATACAAACCGCCCCGAAAACGTTGCGTTGGACGGAAATGGCAACCTCGTGATCACAGCTCGGTCAGAGTCCTTCGGAGGCCGGCCGTTCACATCGGCGAGAATCAAGACCCAAGGCTTGTTCGAACAGACCTACGGCCGGTTCGAGGCAAGAATTAAAAACCCGTACGGACCAGGTCTGTGGCCTGCGTTTTGGATGCTTGGCGGCAATATCGACACTGTAGGATGGCCTCAAACCGGCGAAATCGACATCATGGAGATGCGCGGCCAAGATCCGACGGTGATCCACGGATCGCTCCACGGGCCAGGCTACTCCGGCGGGAATCCGATATCAGGATCCTATGCACTTAAAAACGCACGTTTCGACGCCGATTTCTATGTGTATGCCGTAGAGTGGTTTCCCGACCGAATCGACTTCTTCGTAAACGATTACCTCTATAACCGGGTACGTGCCAAAGACATCGACGGAGAATGGGTGTTCGACCATTCGTTCTTCCTGGTTCTCAATGTGGCTGTCGGCGGATCCTATGTAGGCTTTCCTAACCCGAATACCCCGTTCCCACAAAGCATGGTCATCGATTACGTACGGGTTTACAGATGAACAAACCGATCAAAATGATTGAGATGGGCAACGAGAAGTGGTTCAAAATTGAGCATCACGACTCGATGCGCCCATTCTTGATGAACATCGTCAGCGACTCCAATCATTGGATGTTCATATCGAGCAACGGTGGGCTCACCGCTGGACGAAAGAACAACCGCTATTCGCTATTTCCGTACTACACCGACGATAAACTTGCCGACTTGGCAGAGATAACCGGCAGCAAGACCATCATCAAAATCATGGTTGATGGCGGTTACAAACTGTGGGAGCCGTTCTCGGAGCATTGCAAAGGCTCGTTTACGACTCGGAAGAACCTGTACAAGAGCATGTACGGCAACAAGGTGATGTTCGAGGAAATCAACCAAGATCTGGGTCTCACATTCCGATACCAGTGGAACAGCAGCACGAAGTACGGATTTGTCCGGAAATCGGAGCTTGTCAACTCGTCCGGAAATGAGTACCACATTACGTTTCTCGACGGGTTGCAGAACGTGCTTCCGTATGGCGTGGAACCCGACACGCAGAGTACGACGAGTAATTTGGTCGACGCGTACAAGCGAACGGAGTTAGTCGCCGAATCTGGACTGGGTATTTTTGCATTGAGTGCCATTATTGTCGATAAGACTGAACCCAGCGAAGCTCTTAAGGCAAATGTTGCCTGGTCAATCGGTCTGGATCGTCCCGGGCACCTGCTGTCGTCGCTGCAACTTGACGATTTCCGCAAAAACAGGGTCATGCATGTCGAAAACGACGTCAAGGGCGAAAAAGGTGCCTATTTCGTCGTAAAAGACCTCCAGCTTGGAGCAAATACGGCACAAGCTTGGACGATTGTTGCGAATGTGAATCTGAACCACTCTCAGGTCATTGCCCTGAACAATGAGATCCTAACGCACGAAGGCCTCCAAGCGGAAATCGAACGAGATGTTCAAGCCGGTACGGATGCCCTTGTACAACTTGTTGCGGGAGCCGACGGTCTTCGATATTCGTCTGACTTTCTGAAAGACTCCCGTCACTATTCGAACGTTCTGTTCAATATCATGCGGGGTGGCACATTCGATGAGAACTACCATATCGACACATCCGACTTGGTAACCTATCTCTACAAGGCCAATAAGGCAGTTCATTTGAGACATCAGGACTTTTTGGACTCCCTTCCCGACAGCTTGGATGTGGCCAGCCTGGGAAACCATCTATCAGCGGTAGACGATCCCGATCTGTACAGGTTGTGCAAAGAGTATCTCCCGCTGAAATTCAGCCGCAGGCACGGCGACCCCAGCCGGCCATGGAATCAGTTTTCCATCAACACACACAACGAGCTCGACGGCTCGAAAATCCTCGACTACGAGGGTAACTGGCGCGATATCTTCCAAAATTGGGAAGCATTGTCACATTCCTATCCAGGTTTCACGGAAGGAATGATCTTTAAGTTTTTGAATGCATCCACGTTCGACGGTTACAATCCCTACCGTGTCACCAAAGATGGATTCGACTGGGAAGTGATCGAGGAAGACAACCCCTGGTCCTACATAGGATATTGGGGCGACCATCAGATCATCTACCTTCTAAAGTTTCTGGAGTTCTACCACGTACATCAGCCGCTGGCAATAGCCGAGCTGTTCACGAAGGATTGCTTTGTGTACGCCAACGTTCCGTACAAAATTAAATCCTATTCGGAGATATCTAAGGATCCGAAGAACACCATCGATTTTGACGTGGCACTCGACCTGACGATTCGTGAAGCCATGGAGAAGGTAGGCTCCGATGGGTCGCTTCTTCGCAGCAGAACTGACGATATACACCGCGTCAATTTCATGGAGAAGATTTTGGCTACGGTCCTTGCGAAGGTATCCAATTTCATACCCGAGGGTGGAATATGGATGAATACCCAGCGTCCTGAATGGAATGATGCCAATAATGCCCTGGTGGGTAACGGGGTTTCGATGGTGACGCTGTATTACCTGCGTCGTTTTCTGAAATTCTTCGAAGGGATCATCGGAGAGACATCCGCTGCCGACATTCACATATCCCGTGAGTTGCGCGATTTCTTCAATGGGATTCATACCGCATTAGAATCGCATCAGTCCATCTTGGATGGAAAGATTTGCGACAAGGCGAGAAAAACAGTCACTGATGCCTTAGGCCAGGCAGGCAGTGATTACCGCGACACGATTTACAGCAATGGTTTTTCCGGAGAAGCGGTCCACCTCGACATGTCGCAGATTGCGGACTTTGTGCGTATAACCTTGAAGTACCTGGAACACTCCATCGATGCCAACCGCAGGGGTGACCGCCTGTACCATTCGTACAATCTGATGAGCATCGACGGTGACGGCATTTCGATCGACCACCTCAGCGAAATACTCGAGGGCCAGGTAGCCGTGCTCAGCTCAGGCTATCTTCGTCCGTCAGATGCGGCAGATCTGCTCGATTCCCTACGAAACAGCAGCCTGTATCGAGCGGACCAGAACAGCTACATGTTATATCCAAACAAGGCACTTCCGCGCTTTTTGGAGAAGAACAACATTCCCGAGCATCTGGTAAGAACGTCGCATCTGCTCAACAAGCTTGTCGACGACGGCGACCAGCGCATCATCAGCCGCGACATCAAAGGCGATTTCCACTTCAACGGGAACTTCCGGAATGCGGCTGCCTTGAGAAAAGCGCTCGACGAGATGTTGAACTCTCCTTACAAAGACCTGATATCACAAGACGACGGCAACGTGCTCCAGATATATGAGGACGTGTTCAATCACAAGGCCTTTACGGGGAGGTCAGGTACATTTTTTGCCTACGAGGGCCTTGGGTCCATTTACTGGCACATGGTATCGAAACTCCATCTAGCTGTACAGGAAGTATGCCTCGATGCCATCAGGGCAGGCGCTCCTCACGATGTCGTGCGACGCATCGTCTCCCACTACTACGAAATCGGAGAAGGTATCGGCGTGCATAAGTCGCCAACCCAATATGGGGCATTCTCAACCGACCCTTATTCGCACACGCCGGAGCACAGAGGTGCACAGCAGCCCGGAATGACCGGCCAGGTGAAGGAGGATATCCTTGTAAGCATCGGGGAACTTGGCATCGTTGTGGAAGACGGAAGCATACGTTTTGAACCGCTGCTGCTACGCAAGGCCGACTTCAACACCCAGCCAAAATCAGTCGAGTTTGTCAATGTTCATCAGCAGACTCGAACAGTCGAATTGCCTGATGGCAGCTTAGGGTTCACCTACTGCCAAGTACCCATGGTGTATCGAACTTCAGACAACGACGCCATCGAAATCACCACCCAAGATGGATCCACAACTCGACTGGATGGCTTGACACTCGGCGGTGAGCATAGCCGTCATGTGTTTGGCCGAACCGGAATGGTGACCCAAATTGTGGTCTCCCTGAAAGAAGAACACCTCAATTAGCAACATTTGGAATTTGCGCCATGTTGAAAGCGAAGGTAATACTCATATTTATGCTGTCAATGACGATCATGTCCGCCTGCGAATCGAATAAGAAGCACGATTTTTCATCCATCAATATTACGGCGGCCGATATCTTGGGCGATCCGGAATATCGCGCCATATCGTTCGGTGCCTATCGTGACACGACTCGCGACATCCAGCCGACCATACCGCAGCTGAAAGAAGACCTGAAGCTTCTCTCAGCGATGGGAATCAAACTGCTGCGTACGTACAATGTCTATCTCGCCGAAGCGTCAAACTTGCTCAAGGCCATCCGAGAGTTAAAGCAGGAGGACCCAGACTTTGAGATGTACCTGATGCTGGGTGCTTGGATCGAAGCCAAGAACTCATGGACCGACGAACCCGAGCGCATACGAAACGAAGAGAGCGAGCGTAGCGCCGGCGAAATCGGGCGTGCCGTCGAGCTGGCTCAGCAGTATCCCGACATCGTGAAGATCATTGCGGTCGGAAACGAGGCAATGGTTCATTGGGCACAGGAATACTACGTGGAGCCATCCATCATTTTGCGGTGGGTGAACCATCTGCAGGATCTCAAGAAAAAGGGCGAGCTGCCGGCATCGCTGTGGATCACCAGCTCCGACAATTTTGCCTCGTGGGGTGGCGGGGGGGCTGAGTATCATAACGAAGATCTCAACGCGCTGATCCGTGCGGTCGACTTCATTTCGATGCACACCTACCCAATGCACGACACGCACTACAATCCGCAGTTTTGGGGAGTGCGCGAGGCGGAATACGGCCTCACGGACCTCGCGAAAGTCCATGCCGCCATGGATCGATCGGTCGCATATGCCAAAAACCAGTATAACAATGTAGTTGCCTACATGAAGGGACTAGGTGTTGACAAACCGGTTCACATCGGCGAATCTGGATGGGCCACGCAGTCGAACGAGCACTATGGTCCAGATGGGGCAAGGGCAATCGACGAGTACAAATCTGGGTATTACCACAGAGAAATGCGGAAATGGACTGACGAAGCTGGAATCTCCCTGTTCTACTTCGAGGCGTTCGATGAACAATGGAAAGATGCCAACAACCCGGGAGGATCGGAAAACCACTTCGGGTTGATCAACCTGCAGTCGCAAGCCAAATATGCCATTTGGGACCTTGTGGACGCCGGAGTTTTCGACGGATTGACACGAGATGGAAAGCCCATCACCAAAACATACAACGGCAATCTAGATTCGCTTATGAAGTACGTCTTGGTTCCGCCAACCGATGCGGAAATCCAGTCTAGAATCAAATTGCTTAATCCCTAGGTCAACACACCGATGACGACACGAGAAACCCCACCCAAAGACAGGGTGCCCCTACTACAGAAGGCGGCATTTGGCTCTGGACACTTAGTGAACAACCTCATGCCGGGCGCGTTGGGTGTGTTCTCGTTCTTCTTGTTAACGGCTTTTGGGATGGACCCATTTTTAGCCGGATTGCTGGGTGGATTGCCACGCTTGTTCGACGCCATTACCGACCCGATCATGGGTTACATCTCCGATAACACGAAATCAAGATTTGGCCGTCGTCGGCCATACATCTTTATCGGAGCAATTTTGAGCGGACTCTTGTTCATGTGGCTATGGCAGCTCGATCCAGAAGCAACCCAGATGTACAACTTCTGGTATTTTCTCATTTTTTCGATGGTTTATCTGATAGGTAACACCATTTTTGCTACGCCTCTGATCGGTCTCGGCTACGAAATGACCTTCGACTACAACGAGCGCACGCGCCTGATGGGTTTTTCTCAGACCATCGGCCAAATCGCCTGGATGATCGTGCCCTGGTTCTGGGTGATCATCGCCAACCCCGATCTTTTTGAGACACAGGCACAAGGTGTACATCAGCTTGCCATCGTAGTAGGTGGCTTTTGTATGGTTTTGGGAATCATGCCTGCCATATTCTGTAAGGAGGTGGATCAAACCCACCTGTCGAACCGTGCCGACCTGTCGTTCAAGTCCATCTTTAAGAATTTGAAAGAGCTGCTTCACAATATGGGTCTCATCGCCAAGAACAAGCCCTTTGCACGTCTCTGCGGAGCCACCTTCTTGGTTTTCAACGGCTTTCAGATGGTGGCCTCGTTCAGCTATTTCATCATCGTGTTCTACATGTTCAGGGGCGATTACGGCGCAGCAGGGCATTGGCCGGCTTGGTTTTCGACTATCAGCGCCGTCGCTACTGCCTTCCTGATCATCCCCGTCATCACGTGGATGTCGAACCGCTGGGGCAAACGCAACGCCTTCATTGTATCGACCCTGATTTCCATAGTAGGCTACATCCTGAAATGGTGGGGATTCAACCCCGAGAATCCGTGGATGATCTTCATGCCCATCCCGTTCATGGTATTTGGCATCGGCGGACTCTTCACCCTCATGATGAGCATGACGGCCGATGTATGCGACCTCGACGAGTTGAACAACGGCATGCCTCGCAAGGAGGGGACCTTTGGCGCCATCTATTGGTGGATGGTCAAGCTTGGGCAAGGCATCGCGTTGGTGCTTGGCGGACTTGTACTCAAATTGGTTGGTTTCGACCAAAATGCAGCGATCCAGACGGTCGATACACTCACTAACTTGCGCTTGGCCGATATCATGATTCCGGCTGCGACAGCTGCGCTTGCCATCTGGGTGATGTGGGGGTACGACCTCACCGAAGCCAAGGCCATGGAAATTAAAGATGAGCTTGTAAGCAGGCGAGGCGAATTGTAGTTTATACTGTCTCCAAAAGGAGAAACACAGAATAATTATCCATTTAAAACGAAGTATATGTCCTTCAGATCAGGAATAATTTCATCATACAAAGCATATAGCCATCTAGACGGTTCTCCGCTGCTTGATCACGCTACAACTGAAGACCTCAACACACTTCTCAAAGACATTTTGAACCAAGGCACACACGGATTCTGTTTTAGCCTATATGAAGAAGGTCAGAAACCGGGCGATGTGATAGGCGAAGACCAGATTCGTAGACGGATGGATGTTCTCAGACCCTACACAAGCTGGATCCGTTCTTTTTCGTGTGTCGACGGCAACGATCTGATCCCGAAAGTGGCCAAAGAATATGGCCTTGGGACCTTGGTCGGTGCATGGCTGGGCAGCGACCACGAAAAGAATGAGATCGAGATCGAGGCCCTCATCAAACTGGCCAACGAGGGGTATGTTGACATCGCCGCCGTGGGAAACGAAGTGCTATATCGCGGTGAACTCTCGGAGCATGACCTGTTAAGCTATATCGAGCGGGTCAAAGCTGCCATTCCGCATGTCCCGGTCGGCTATGTGGATGCCTACTACGAGTTTGTCGAGCGTCCGCAGCTGTCCGACATCTGCGACGTGATCCTGTGTAATTGCTACCCCTACTGGGAAGGCACCAGCTTCGAAAACGCTTTTGGACACATGCAGCATATGCACCGATTGGCTCTTGGCGCCGCAAATGGAAAGAAGGTGATCATCACCGAAACAGGCTGGCCAAGCAAGGGCGAAGGCAAGGGTGAGGCACTGCCATCTCAGGTGAATGCCATCAAGTATTTTATCAACACCCAGATCTGGTCGGCAGAGCAAGACATCGAAGTGTTTTACTTCTCCTCGTTCGACGAGGCCTGGAAAGTGGGATCGGAGGGTGAAGTGGGTGCCTACTGGGGTATATGGGACAGCAAGGGGCAGTTAAAGATGGCACCTTAGCGACGTAATTTCCTCCTGCCATGATCAGTGAGGATATTTTGGTGTAAACGGTCTTTCTCGTTCGCCAGAAAGTCAAGGTACGCCTTCATCACCGGCGAAAGCTCCTTCCTTCGAAGCCACACGAGTTGCCATTCGGTGCGTATGGGCAATCCTTCGACCGGTATGATGCTCAGTTTACCTGAATCCAACTCTTGGTGTATGCCGATCATGGGCATGATGGATATGCCCAGGCCGGCAAGCACGGCCTGCTTCACCGCCTCGTTCGAAGTCAGTTCGATCTTGTGGTCGACCACGATCCCCAGGTTGGACACATAGCGCTCCATGGCCATTCGGGTCGCACTGCCCTGCTCCCGGTAGATCAGCGGGTAGTTAGATAACTGACTCGGAAGTGGCGGACATCCTGCCAGCGGGTGGTCTGACCGTGCCACCAAGTGGAGTTCGTTCTCCATAAGCGGCATCCTGTTCAAGTCGAGGTTGTCCGGCAATACCGAAACGAGGGCACAGTCCGTGTTGTTGGCGCTCAGGCTTTCAATGACCCGGTCGCGGTTGGTGACATCCATTTGCAAGTCGATACCTGGATGCATCGTCAAAAAATCGGCCAAGAATTGGGGCATGATGTACTTGCCCGTCGATGCAATGGCGATCTTGAGCCGGCCGGAGAGTAGGCCACGCCGAGCGTTCGCCTTGTGCTGCAGCGACTCGACCTCCGCAAGTATGACGGCAACAGATTTGAGGACCTCCTCTCCAAATTCCGTCACATGGAGCCTTTTGCCGATCGTCTCCGTCAATGGCAGCTCAAACTGGTCCTGAAGGTTCCTCAACTGTATGGATACGGCAGGTTGGGTGAGGTTGAGCTTCTTGCCCGCCTCGGTCACACTTCCCGTTTCAGCGACGGTCTGGAAGATGCGGAGCTGGTGAAAGGTATAATTCATAAATTTATATTATCAATAGTATTAAATATATAAATAAAATTATATAAAAAAATCCTCCTATACTTTGCCGGCCCAAAAAAACTTAGAAGAGGATACATGTCCACAGAATTACTGCTAGAAAACCTTACAAACCCTGCACTACTTTTTTTTATCCTCGGGATCGTCGCCACCTACCTCAAGAGCGACCTTGAGATTCCGCCAAATTCGTCCAAGTTCATCTCCCTGTACCTGCTGTTTGCTATCGGCTTCAAAGGTGGCCAAGGTCTTGCTGCGAGTGCATGGTCCATGGAAATTGTGTGGACCGTCACGTTCGGGCTGGTCATGGCCAGTATCATTCCGTTGTATTCGTATTTCATATTGAAGTTGCGGTTTAATGTGTATGACGCTGCCGCCGTTGCCGCCGCATACGGATCGATCAGCGCGGTGACCTTCGTAACTGCCGCGTCGTTCCTCGAGATGCAGGATGTCACGTTCGGTGGACACATGGTCGCAGTGATGGCGCTCATGGAGGCGCCGGCCATCATCGTTGCGGTGATGCTGATCCACAGAAAGAACCAAGGTCAACAGGGTGCGCTGCGCCAAGCCGTGCACCATTCCTTCACGAACGGAAGCGTGCTGCTCATCCTGGGCAGCCTGGTCGTCGGCATGCTGGCGAGTGAGCAGCAGAGCAATGGGATCAAGGCCTTCACGACCGACATCTTCAACGGGTTCCTGGCCATCTTCCTGCTCGACATGGGTATCGTGAGCGGGCGCAAATTGGGCGATTTCCTTGCACAGGGCAAGTTTGCCACCATGTTTGCGATTCTCATGCCATTGTTCAACGGCGTGTTGGTGGCCATATTGAGCCAGTTTGTTACCGACGATCCCGGCAACCGGTTCATGCTTGCGATATTGGCGTCGAGTGCTTCCTATATCGCCGTGCCTGCCGCTATGAAGATAGCCGTACCGCAGGCGAATCCATCGCTATACCTACCCATGGCGCTTGCCGTCACATTTCCCTTCAACATCACCATCGGCATGCCCATTTACTGGTCGGTAGTGCTATGGTAGCAAAAAAACGGCTCCCAGTTTACCTGAGAGCCGTTTTTGTGTTCGTCGGGGTGACAAGATTTGAACTTGCGACCCCTTGCACCCCATGCAAGTGCGCTACCGGGCTGCGCTACACCCCGAACAGATTCCCAATTTACGAATTTGCCCGCCCAA
>CAYWCV010000069.1:0-10869 GCA_964456845.1 uncultured Chitinophagales bacterium
CCTTGATTTCGGCGAGCATCTGCTCGGTCACGATCACGGCAGGGATGTCGGGCTCCGGGAAGTAGCGGTAATCATGTGCCTCTTCCTTCGAGCGCATCATGCGGGTTACCATCTTGTTGGAGTCCCACAGCAAGGTCTGCTGCACGATCTTTCCGCCAGCGGTGATCACCTGCTTCTGGCGCTCGATTTCGTAGATCACGGCCCGTTCAACATTGCGGAAGGAGTTCATGTTCTTGAGCTCGGTACGGGTGCCCAGCTTCTCTTGCCCCTTCGGACGAATAGAAACGTTGGCATCGCAGCGCAGGCTGCCCTCCTCCATGTTGCCGTCGCAGATTTCAAGGTATTGTACGATCTGCTTGATTTTGGTCAAATAGGCATACGTTTCGGCCGGGGTCCGGAAGTCGGGCTCGGTCACGATCTCGATCAAGGGCGTTCCGGCACGGTTCAGGTCGACCAGCGTGCTGTACGGATCCTGGTCGTGGATGCTTTTGCCGGCATCCTCCTCCATGTGGATCCGGTTGATGCGGATGCGCTTGGTGGAGCCGTCCTCGAGTTCGATGTCGACGTGACCGCCGTAGCATATGGGCGTGTCGTACTGCGAGATCTGGTATCCTTTCGGGAGGTCCGGATAGAAATAGTTCTTACGTGCAAAGATGGACCGTGGCGCGATCTGACAGTTCGTTGCCAGTCCCATCTTGATGGTGAATCGCACCAAGTTCTCATTAAGGACTGGCAGTGTGCCTGGATGGCCCAAGCACAGCGGGGTTACATTGGTGTTTGGCTCGCGTCCGAACTCGGTGGATACCGGCGCGAAAGCCTTGCTTTGGGTAAGCAACTGGGCGTGGACCTCAAGGCCCATCACGGATTCAAACTCGATCACAGGAGGTATTGATGTTATCGGGGATGTACAATAGAGTAAAATACGGAAAACATCAGAAACCAGGGCATCAAAGTGATCTGGCCTTCGTCTACATCACCGATATGAAATCATGATGTCCCTTTCGTCTTCCCTACCCGCAATGTAACTCCACCAATTGGGATGAAGACTGTCGGTAAAATCCTGACCATGCCGTTGCATGCCATGGATGTTGGTTGAAGGCATCACTTTGTCGGACGGCAGCGATAAGGCCTGAAAGTGCACGTAGTCGTCATACACGGTGTAATAACCAATATCGTGCGGAATACTTGCCGTGCCCGAAACCACAATATGCCTGACTCCCTGATCAACAACCGAACCCGTAATGTGAAGATGCCCTGACAAAACCGCGACGATCTCCGAGCTGTGCTCCCTAACAAGATCTAATACACCCGGCTCAAGGCATTTGTATGATATGAACCCAAAGCTTTTCGCAAGTACATCCTCATCTCTCACGGGTATCAACGGTATATGAACCAGCACAATCTTGGGTTTCCCTTTGGTCAACTGAAGGTTCTTTTTGAATTCAGCCTCCCGAAATCTCACAGTTTCGTCCGTACACTGTCCCGTTCCTGAGTTGTGGACCACAACGAACGACATCCCCATGTACTCGAAAACGTAATTGTTCCTGTCTTTTCCAAATAGATCTAGAAACGGCTTCTCACGCTCCGCGATACCCTCGCCCTGTTTTGTCTCGTGGTTGCCCATGACCGGATAAAAGGGAACCGGAAGGCGGTCAACAACTCGTTTGAACTTGGCAAGATTATCAGGGATGTTGTCGATTCCGTGCTGATGGATCAAATCGCCCACTCCCACAATGAAATCTGGCCTTGGAAAGTACCGGTCGTTCGCAATGTTCTCCATGAGCCACTCAAACCGCAGGTTAGCGTTCTCGTAGGTCGGATAGAGCTGGTCGCCGGGTGTCTGAATGTGGATGTCGTTTATCTGGACGAACCGAAATAGTGGTTCCTTCCCAGGCCTGGAGGTGAACGATGGGAGAGCCCCGATGAAGGGTGACACTCCCAAAGAGGTAAGGCCAAGGGCTAGAAAATCGCGTCTGGTAGTCATGGCATGGGGTATTCGTTATCTGCGTAAAATATCCCAGCCGGCAACAATTGCGAAATCATTCAAGTTGAATTAACCCAATGATAACATGTTGCCGATGATGCCCCCTGATTTTTCTGATAATCTGAATCAATCCATCCCGTACAACTGCTGGGTCACACAATGGATGCTACCCTGCCCCCACACGAGGTCACCACATGGAATGCCGTACACCTTGCGGTCTGGGAATGCGTCTCGGAAAAACGCCAGAACCTGCTCGTCGTAGCGCGGGTCGTAGATGGGCACCAGCAAACAGCCATTGGCGATGTAAAAATTCGCATAGCTGGCAGGCACATACTCCGAACCGTCGACGGTGGTGCCTTCGATCTTGGTGTGCGGCAGCGGAATGGTATGAATCTTCAGGTCAGTAGATGATCGTAGTATCTCGAGGTTCTCGGCCAAAGCATCATGGTTCACGTCCTCCTTATCGTCGCAAACCATGGTCATCACGGTATCCTCATTCACAAATCGGGTGATGTCGTCGATGTGACCATCGGTGTCGTCGCCCTCTAGTCCCTTATTGAGCCAGATGATCTCCTCGTGACCCAGATATTCACGCAGGCGGATGTCGATGGACTCTTTGTCCATGTCGGGATTTCGGTTGGGGTTGAGCAACACTGAGCGGGTGGTGAGCACTTTGCCGGCTCCGTTGGTGTCAATCGATCCACCCTCAAGCACCATTCTCGGCTCGAAACGGTGCAGCTTCCAGCGCGTCGCCATACGCCGGGGCACGGCATCGTCGGCATCGTAGGGCGGATATTTGCCTCCCCATGCATTGTAATGAAAATTGTTGATGGCATAGGTCCACGTGCCGTCGCCATGAGGCTTGCCGACCATGGTCGGACCAAAATCACGAGCCCAGACATCGTTCGAGGGGATATCCCAGAGGCGGAGGTTTGACTTTGTGACGGAAGTTCCGACCATAAGATCTTCTACACGTCGTCGCACGGCCAGCGTGCCAACAATCAAAATAACCAACTCGTGGCGGGTGAGGGCCTCCAACATCTGGATGTACACCTTCTCGACGCGCTCGAGACGCTCTCCCGGCCAGGTGTCACGGTTCGAAGGCCAACTCATGAGGGTAGCCGAATGCGGATGCCACTCTGCCGGCATGAAATACCCAAGCGAACGGGGTGTGGGCATGGTTTGTTTCGTTGGTATTGATCGATGATAAACTAAACCGTAAAATACGAAGATATCCCGTTTTGACACATTCGAGATCATTGCGGTATAACGGCGTGTTCATCCTGCCACCCAGAAATCACACTTCACGATGACAAAGACGAAAAAAATGTCCATTTACGCAGTTCTCTTAGCCCTGGTAGTACTCATCGCTGCCGGATACTATGCCCTCATGCCAAAAGCCCCAAAGACCGCCACCGATTTGACCGGCGATCAAGTGGCAGCTCTCATCGCCGACACCAATGTGGTGTTCCTTGATGTGCGCACACCCATGGAGCTTCGTTCCGGCAAGATCGGCAACGCCGTGCACATCGACTACATGGCCGGAAATTTCGAGAACCAGATCGCCAAACTCGACACCAGCAAAACCTACGTAGTGTATTGCCACAGCGCTGGACGCAGCCCCAAAGCCTTCAACGCCATGAAGAAGCAGGGCTTCGAGAATGTGCTGCACTACCCAGGCGGCTGGGCCGAGTGGAGCAGGAGGTGAGAAGGTCCTTCGTCGACACCTCGTTTCACTCGGTGTGTCAACTCAGGATGACATCGTTTCAACAGATTTAAAATAAGAGGGCGGCGCTTTGCGCCGCCCTCTCACCTGTATAAAAGCGCAAGCATGTCATTGTGAGCTGACACATTGAAGTCGAAGACCCTGAGCGAAGCGAAGGGCCACGCTGAATTGTCGGCGAACAACCTTCTTACTCCTTAATTTGGACTTCAAGCTCCGTCCACGCCCCGTCCTTCACTTCAAACTGACGGAAGGTCTGGGTCTGGTAGCCTGGGGCTGAGATGACCACATTGTACTTGCCGGGCTTTAGGGGACGATAATACCTTCCCGTGCTTGCCTTTGTGGTGCGCCGGTCGAGCTCTTCGGTCTCCATTTGCGGAATCCAAACCTGGGCCTCAATGGGATTACCGGCCGCGTTGGTCACCTTTACAGACAGACCCGGACCCATCCCCCGATCCAGGAGCCAAAATGCGCCAGGGATGTTCGCCTCGACCACGCCACGCACCTCCTCCTCTGGGAAGATGTGCGCACCTCGGCCAGTCTCTACGATGAAATCGAAGGTGCCGTATCGTCCGTAAAGCCAAGGATAGCTCTGCCCGACGAGGGCAGCGCCATACGCAATATCATATGGACCCGAACCATCCATTTTGATGATCTGATCGGCGATGCCACGGGCCATTTCGGTGAGCAGCTTGTCATCGGGAGCCTTCAAGCCACGCCAGTCCCATGGGTAGAAGATGACTTCGCCCTGACTGTGGTAATTGATGGAGAAAACGGGACGGATGCGCTCAACCAAACCGGCAACGGCCAGCACTTCCGATTCCGAGAAGGGTGCCTCGCCGCGGTAGCGCACACTCATGGGATCGTCGGATCCGCCGATCCCAAAATTGAAGTCGTAATTGCGGTTCAGGTCGATGCCGAGTGGGTATTTCACCGTCTTCCAGTCGTCGGTGGCATCACGGGCATTTTTCCGCCAACGTGGGTCAACATTATGCGTCACAATGAAATGCCCATCCACGTTGATCACTGGAATGAAATAGATTTCGTAGGCGTCGAGCCATCCCTTGATGCGAGCATCGGAATCGTAACCATTCACAAGACGCTTGATCAACTCGATGTTGATTTCGGGCGTGGCCAGTTCACGCGAATGGATGGCGCCCGTGAATAGGAAAACGGGACGGTCGTGGTTGCCGCGAACATCGTTCGATACCTTAATGGCATAGATGTCACGTTTTCCCTGCTGGGTCTGTCCGATAACCTCCTTCGAAATGCGGTTCGGGAAGCGGGCGATCAGTGCGTCGACCACATCGAGGATTTCCTCATACGTGTGATACTGTTCTGTAAGCTTCATCGACTCGCCGTACATGGCCCGTTTGTAGAGGGTGAGCTCGTCGGTGTCGCTCATCACCTCAGTGAATTTGAATCCACGCTCACGCAACAGGTCACGCTCGGTCTTGGATGCGATGATGTACAGGTTGTTGCGTACCCAGCTGATGATTTCGATGCCGAGGACGCCGATAGCATCGCGTTCGGCCTCCGTGGCTGCCTCCATATAGAGAAGCTCGGTGCGAGGATACTTGTTTAGCTCCGTATAATCGGAAATCTGGGCGAAGGCAAACGATACGGACAAAGTGAGAGCAATGATGAGCCCTAATACTAGCTTTTTCATGACAATAGGGTTGTGGAACGTTGAACTTGTGGGAATATATGAAAATTGACCCTTCGCTGCGATCAGGGTCATAGACTCGATGTATAAGTGAAGGACCTTCTGAGATTCCCCAACTTTAGCTTTGTCAAACTTTGACACTAAAGGTGATTTCGGTGTCCATTGCATTAAACACCTTGCAAATTGTCTCTAAAGTAACATTGTTGGCACCGTTTTCAAGTTTCGAAATGTGAGACTTCTGAACTCCAACGAGCGAACCCAATTGTGATTGGGTGAGCTTTTTTTTCTGCCTTGTTGATTTGATCATCCTACCTATCAGCTCAGCATTAAGTTCGTACTCATATGTTTCCCTCTCTGTGGTGCTCCGCTGACCGATGTATTTATCCTTCAAATCCGACAAGGACTGAGTTTTCGGCCTTTTGTAATTTGTCATTTTATGATTTATTTGTTGGTTTGTTGAGAAAGTACTCATCTTGAAGGCGTTTAGCCTTGTGTATCTCAGTTACTGAGACTTGCCTACTTTTCTTAATGAACCCGTGGGTAACTACCACACGCGTCTCATCTGGATCAGTTTTATCCCAAAAAGCGAGCAACCGAATTTGGTTCCCCCTGAATCGAGTTCGGAATTCCCAAATATCATCCCGCAGCTTTTTAAACAGCCTCACATCTTTTACATGCTCAGCCAATTCTACGTTCATCAGTACTTTCTGGATCGCTGATCGTTCTAGCGAGGCCAAAAAGTTGTCTGCATGGTTCATGAAGCGAGTTTCGAAGTATTTCAAATGATACCCCAGGCTGTGATAATATAATTATTGTTTCTATATATGGAAACATATTTCAATAAAGTTTATTCGTTTTTAGTCGTAATGATGAGAAATACGTTTCCTGTGGTAAGACCATTACTTATATGAGCCGCGCCAACGCAATTCCTTACGTCACGACTCATTTTTTTATCGCTTTTCGCTATAATGAGATGTAGCCCATCACATATCGGAGGTTTCATTCAAGTTCATGTCAAGTACCCAGTCTCACGCCGAACGCTTACACATCAATTCGATTTATAGCAGGTTCACAGCCCTACCACAGCCCTTGCGCTTGCTCTTGCTGTTGCCCTTGCCCTTGCTCTTGTTCTTGCTCTTGTTCTCGCTCTCGTCTTGTTCTCGATCCAGCTCCGATACCAACTTCTATGTATCCACTGCTGGCAACGACGCCTGGTCGGGTACGCTGGAAGAACCCAACTCCGCAGGCACCGACGGTCCATTCGCCACCCTCGAGCGCGCGCAGGAGGCTGTTAGGACCTACAAGAGCACAAGCGGCATCCCCGAGAGAGGCCTCTACGTCCTCATCCGCGAAGGCGTCTATCCCCGCAGCGCCTCCTTCCACCTCGACAGCCTCGATTCCGGCACCGAAATCGCCCCGATCGTGTGGGCAGCCTATCTCAACGAGGAAGTGCGCCTGAGCGGTGGACTCGAAATCACCGGCTTCGCAGCCGTATCTGATTCTTCCACACAGGCACGCCTCCACCCCGACGCAGCCGCTAACGTGCAGGTGACCGACCTGCGGGCACAAGGCATCACCGACTTCGGCGAGATCACGCCGCGCGGTGGCCCCGGACTCGAACTCTTCTTCAACGAGGAGCGCATGCAGCTCAGCCGCTGGCCCAACGAGGGATTCGTCCAAATCGCCGACGTGCCCCAGACCGGCACGCTCGTCTACGCTGGCGATCCACCCCACGTGCGCGAGGGTGTGATCGTTGGACGCCAATACGGCCGCTTCGTCTACTCGGAAGATGCCCCATCACGCTGGACCAAGACCGACCAAGTTATTCTGCACGGCTACTGGTCATGGGACTGGTTCGACGAATTCGTCAAGATTGACCGCATCGATCCCGCCAAAAAGGAGATTTGGCCGTCTGAGTCCGGCTCGCGCTACGGCTACACCAAGAATCAGCGGTTCTATGCCATGAACATCCTCGAGGAACTCGACCAACCCGGCGAATGGTACCTCGACCGCGAGGATGGGCTGCTCTACTTCTGGCCACCATCCCCTATTGAGGATGGACGCGCCTATGTGTCATTGCTCGACGAACCGATGCTGGTGATGGACAGTACGGTCAACGTTTGGGTACATAGCATCACCTTTGAGCACTCGCGCAGCAGCGCCATCGAAATCAACGGCGGGCAATTGGCCAACATCGACGGATGCACCATCCGCAACATCGGCGGCACCGGTGTGATCATCCGCGGTGGATTCAACCACCATGTTACCGGATGCGACATCCACCACATCGGTGGAGCCGGAATGGAAGTTGCCGGCGGCGACCGCAAGACCCTCACTCCGGGCAATCATCAGATTATCGATAACCACATCCATCATTATAGTGGATGGGTGCGCACCTATCTCGGCGCCGTCAACCTCAACGGCGTGGGCAACTACGTGGCGAATAACCTGATTCACGATGCTCCGCATACGGGCATCCTGCTTAACGGCAACGAGAACATCATCGAGTTCAACGAGCTTCACAGCCTAGCGCAGCAGACAGGCGACGTAGGAGCCTTCTACATCGGACGCGACTGGACCCAGCGCGGCAATGTGATCCGCCACAATTACTTCCATGATCTGGAGGGTCCAGGTCTGCACGGCGTGATGGCCGTCTATTTGGATGACTGGGCCAGTGGAACCATCATCTACGGCAATATTTTTTACCGTTCGGGACGCTCGGTGTTCGTGGGAAGTGGACGCGACAACATCATCGAAAACAATGTGTTCATCGAGTGCGAGCCGTCCATGCATTTCGATGTGAGGGGACGCAGCTGGGCATCCTACTATTTCGACAAGGAGAATCCATTGTACCTGAATACCCTCTTCGACCGCATGGATGCCATGAACTACAGCCAGCCACCCTACAGTGAGCGATACCCAGAGCTACTCACCTACTATGACGATGAGCCCGACCTGCCCAAAGGCAACAAGGTGCTGCGCAACGTGTCGTACGGCGGCACCTGGACCAACCTGATCGAGGGCGTCGACTTCAAGATGGTCGAGTACCGCGACAACCTCATCGCCGATCCGATCATCGCCACCTGGGAAAGAGCCGTCGGTGCACCGCAGGAAGTCTACGCCAACGGCGACACCCTCATTGCCCGCGAGCTTGACGGCAACGTCATCATGCAAGGCAATCCAGGGTTCATGGACCTCGAGAAGCTCGACTTCCGCCTGCGCAGCGACTCAAAGGCCTTCGAGATGGGATTTAAGGCCATACCGGTGGAGAAGATTGGGCTGAGAAGGCAACGAGCGAGTGAGCAGTGAGCATTGGACATTGAGCATCGAGCATCGAGCATCGAGCATCGAGCATTGAGCATTGAGCATTAAGTAAATTAGCTGCAAGTGCTTGATAGTAATTGTTAATGATTGTTAGTGATTCCCGATGGGCAGGTTTTTCGCCGACAGCTTACTGCTTTCGGAGTGTGAGTTTACAGTGACAGCGATAATCCTTCTATCCCCCCCTCCGATCTAATGATCCAACAGATCTAGTTGATCTGCGGTCATACCTGCGGTCATATGCACAATCATATCTTCGCTCAGATCAGCGCTCCGCCACAAACACCCCATAGCTGAACCAATCGCTATAGCGGTCGAAAATGTCGATTTCCTCGAGGGTCTCGTCGACGACCGCCTGCGCATCAGCGCTATGACTGTTGCGGTCGAGGAAGGCCGAAATCCGCTCCTTCACTGGCGTGTAGTACTCGCGGGACCAGCACTCCGCCGGCAGCGTGAAGAACGCCTTCACCACGTATCCAGCCCCTTCAAGTGCCCGCATCTTACTTGATGCCATCCCGATGCCAGGATAACCCACATCCCAGTAAGCCTGCAGCTCCGCGGGACGCCCCTCTCGTAGCCAGATGAGCTCGGACACGACAAGGATACCTCCCGGCTTGAGGAACTTCTTCCAATAGGTCACGCCCTCCTCGAATCCCATGATGTACACGGCCCCCTCCGACCATATTACATCGAATGAACCCTCGGCGAACAGCAGATCGTCCATCGATGCCACCAAGGGCGTGATGCGGTCGCCGATACCCTCCTGCCGTGCAAGTGCCATTATTTCGTCGATGAGCTCGGCGGAGAAATCCACGGCCGTGACATGGGCATCCAGCTCACGTGCCAGCAGACGGGCGGAAGCACCCGATCCGCAGCCGATGTCGGCAATGTTCAGGTGACGGTTGCGGTCGAGTCCGGCAAGCTGCATCGCAAGTAGTGTATGTGCCTCGCTGCCTGGACCCTGACGAGGCGTGTTGAGATGGAGGTCAATGAGTAGCATGTTTTCGGGCATCGGGGATCAGGGATCGGGGATCGGATTATTCAACATAGTCACCTCTTCAATACTTATGGTCCCGACTACTTCGGGATAAATTCCGGGGCCAGGGTAGGTTGCATATCACTTCACCACCGTCATCACGCGCGACTGCACACCCGACGGTGTGCTGAGTCGGTACATGTACCGGCCGCTCGACAGCGAGGATGCATCGAAGGCCACACGGTGGCTGCCTGCAGGCATCACGCCTGAAATCACCTCACCCACACGTCGGCCAATGGCATCATACACCTGCAGCCTCACATGCTGTGTCTCGGCAAGTGTGAACTCGATCATCGTAAAGGGATTGAACGGATTCGGATAGTTCTGCTCCAAGTGCATCGCCTGCGGCAATATGCGCTCATCGTCATCACTGGTGGCCGCGCCGCGTTTCACGAACCGCACCGCGTCGGCCACCACATAGGTCTGGCTGCCAGCCGATGATGCGGCCGCATCGTTCGATATTCGCACCTTATCGGCAGACGTGCCAGTGAATGTAAACTTCCCCAGCGACACCCAGCTGGCGTTATTCTGCTGCTGATTCACGCGCACCGTGGTCTGTCCACCCACATGGGTTACTGTGTACGGCGTGTTCGGCGCACGGTTAAACGAAGATACCCACCAGCCATATACCTCATATTCTGCGGCGTCGAGCTTCGGACGATAATCGACAAAGTTCGATCCATCCCCAATCAGCGATATCCGTGCCGCCGAGCTGCCATAGAAACCCGCATTCGCCGTAGTGCCCCATCCATCGCCATTGTTGGACAACACGACCTCATCCATTTCCGTGTCAAGGATGTACCCCTGCACGTCCGAATCGGGCAGTTTCAGCGAGTCGGCGGGGACGATGGCTAAAATCGAGGGAACCGACCGTTGGGTGATGCCTCCGTTCGGACGGTTGAACAACGTCCCGTTCACCGCCATGGTGGTCGATCCGCCGCCGTCAAGGTTCATGGCTTCCACAGCCCCAATCGACAGCATGAGCTGTGCCAGCTGTTGCAGCGTGGCACCCGACGACTGAACCCTTCCCCCTTCGGCGACAAGCATTAATAGCTTGCCATCCTGTGTATAGCCCACCGCCGTGCGCGGACGCTGATTCGTCCAGTCGATGCCTGAACCGAAGAAAACCTCCTCATCAT
>CAYWCV010000070.1:0-1495 GCA_964456845.1 uncultured Chitinophagales bacterium
CTGATGTCGGGACGTAGCGCCCCTTTGATCAAGTCGTGCGACACCGAGGTCGATATCACCAGCAGCAGACCGGCAGCGGTCGACAGCGCCGCCGCCAAGGCGCCTGCGGCGACGAGTCCGATCACCCAAGCCGGCAGACTCGCGATTTCCGGATTGGCCAGCACCATGATGTCGCGGTCGATGCTCAGCTCATTGGCGGCCGCATCACCGGTGTATCGGATAACCCCGTCGCCATCTTTGTCGTTGAAGGCGATCAGGCCGGTCTTCTCCCAGTTCTTGAACCAGTCGGGCACCTGCTCGTAGGGCAGATCCCGGACGGTCTCCATTAAATTGTATCTGGCAAACGATGCCACCGCCGGCGCCGTGGTGTACAGGATGGCGATGAACAACAACGCGTATCCGGCCGAGATGCGAGCGTCGCGCACGCGCGGAACCGTAAAAAAGCGCACGATCACGTGGGGCAGCCCCGCAGTGCCCAGCATGAGGGCAGCCGTGATGCAGAACACGTCGAGCCAGTATTTCTGACCACTCGTGTAGGCGGCAAAACCGAGTTCGGCCGAGAGTCCGTCGAGCTTGTCGAGGAACCCATCCGATCCGAATCCGATCTGCGGCACGAAATGCCCCGTGATCATGAACGATATGAAGATGGCCGGCACGGTGTAGGCGAAGATGAGCACGCAGTATTGGGCTACTTGTGTGTAGGTGATGCCCTTCATGCCGCCCATCACGGCATACATGAACACGATGACCATGCCGATCACCACGCCCATTTCGATGTCGACATTCAGGAATCGGGAGAAGACGATGCCCACACCGCGCATCTGTCCGGCTACGTATATAAATGACACGAACAGGGCGCAGAGCACGGCCACAAAACGCGCATTACCCGAGTAGTAGCGGTCTCCGACGAAGGCCGGCACGGTGAACTTACCGAATTTGCGCAGATAGGGTGCCAAAAGGAGCGCCAACAGCACGTAGCCGCCGGTCCACCCCATCAGGTAGACGGCGCCGTCGCGTCCGGTGAACGATATGATGCCCGCCATCGAGATGAAGGACGCCGCCGACATCCAGTCGGCCGCTGTGGCCATGCCGTTGGCGATGGGCGACACACCGCCGCCGGCCACGTAAAACTCATGGGTGCTGCCGGCCCGCGACCAGATCGCGATGCCAATGTAGATGGCAAAACTTGCCAAAACGATGGTGAAGGTCCATGCTTGGATATCCACTAGTCCTCCCTCAGGCCATATTTACGGTCGAGGCGATTCATGAGCACCACATAGACGAAGATCAGGATCACGAACATGTAGATGGATCCCTGCTGTGCAAACCAGAACCCCAGCTTGAACCCGAAGAACTGGAACTGGTCGAGCCAGTCGACGAAGAGGATCCCTGCCCCGAACGAGACAAGGAACCAGACCACGAGCAGCGCGGCAAGGTAGGTGAGGTTTTTTTTCCAGTAGTGATCCATTGGGGAAGACGAAAGAAGAAAGAAGAA
>CAYWCV010000070.1:1595-10753 GCA_964456845.1 uncultured Chitinophagales bacterium
AAGAAGAAGAGGAATCTATACACTGTGCCTACATATGTCAAGGTGTCCGCCCTCCTTGCTTCATGATGAAGATATGTCATTCTGAGTTGACACACCGACGAGCGAAGCTCGAGGTGTCGACGAAGAACCTGCTTCGCACTATGCATCCACATGTCAAGTTGTCTCCCCTCCACTGCGATAGGTCCCTCACGATGGTCGGGATAAATTCCGGGGACGGGGGTGGTGGCATAATTGCACTAAGAAAGCGCTCCCATAAGTGGAGTGATTCATCCGATTTATCTACCTTCTCTGCCCAAAGTTCCGTAACTTACGAGTCATATGGAGAGCTAACGGGAAGTGTTGCTTTCATGCCGTCGGATTGGGAAATTGTAGTCATGGAAGTCTTCCCAACTTTATCACGACAAACTATTACCCGTATGATTACCAGGACAAAACCCGCGATCCAAGAATGGGTCAAACAGATGGAGGAGCACTTACAACCAGAGAACGTGCATTGGTGCGACGGAACACAACAAGAATATGATACCCTTTGCCAAAAATTAGTCGACAAAGGCACCTTTATCAAGCTGAACGAAGAGAAGCGCCCAAACAGCTTCGCATGCTTCAGCGACCCCAGCGACGTAGCCCGCGTCGAAGACCGCACGTACATCTGCAGCCGCAACAAGAGCGATGCAGGTCCGACGAACAACTGGATGGATCCCGAGGAGATGAAAGTCATCCTCAACGGTCTCACCAAAGGGGCCATGAAGGGACGCACGATGTACGTGATCCCGTTCTGCATGGGTCCGGTAGGCTCTCCCCTATCCCGTTATGGCATCCAGCTCACCGACAGCGAGTATGTGGTGGTGAACATGCGCATCATGACCCGCATCGGCGAACAGGCCATGCCTTACATGAACGAGGACGTCGTGTACTGCCTCCACACGCTTGGAGCGCCGCTTGAGCCCGGACAGGAAGACGCCAAGTGGCCGTGCAACCCTTCCACTAAATACATCACCCACTTCCCTGAAGAGCGCCTGATCATATCATACGGCAGCGGATACGGTGGCAACGCCCTACTCGGCAAAAAATGCTTCGCCCTGCGCATCGCGAGCGCCATGGCCAAGGAAGAAGGCTGGCTGGCAGAGCACATGCTCATCCTCGGCGTCGAGAATCCTGAAGGCGAAAAAAGCTATGTTGCCGCCGCTTTCCCGAGCGCTTGCGGCAAGACGAACTTCGCCATGATGATCCCACCTGAGGCCATGGGCGGATGGAAAGTCACCACGGTAGGCGACGACATCGCCTGGATCCATAAAGGCGACGACGGCAGGCTGTACGCCATCAACCCAGAGTCGGGCTACTTCGGCGTGGCTCCCGGCACGAACGTGAAGACCAACCCGAATGCCATGGAGAGCATCAGGGCCAACACCATCTTCACCAACGTGGGCGTAACCCCCGACGGCGACGTGTGGTGGGAAGGCATGACCAAGGAAGTGCCCGATGGAATCATCGATTGGCACGGCAATGTCTACGACAAGAGCTCCGGCAAGCCGGTTGCCCACCCCAACGCCCGTTTCACGGCTCCGGCCGAGCAGAACCCCGTGATCGACTCCGAGTGGGATAATCCCGCAGGCGTGCCGATTACGGCTTTCATCTTCGGCGGCCGCCGCAGCAACACCGTTCCGCTCGTTTATCAAGCCTTCAATTGGAACTTCGGCGTTTACATGGCCGCAACCATGGGCTCTGAGATGACCGCCGCCGCATTCGGCGAACTCGGAAAGGTCCGCCGCGATCCATTCGCGATGCTCCCATTCACAGGCTACCACGTGGGCGACTACTTCAACCACTGGCTCCAGTTTGGCCGTGATCTTCCGAACCCACCACGCATCTTCGGTGTGAACTGGTTCCGCAAAGACGAGAACGGCAACTTCGCTTGGCCTGGCTTCGGCGAGAACATGCGCGTGCTCAAGTGGATCATCGGTCGCTGCAAAGGCCGCACCTCCGCCGTCGAATGCCCGATTGGCTGGCGCCCACGCCACAAGGATATGGATTGGTCAGGCATGGACGATTTCACGCCCGAGAAGTTCAATGAAATTATGGTCATTGACCGTGAACTCTGGAAGCAGGAAATGCTCGGCCACGAAGAGCTCTTCGAGAAGCTCTACGACAAGATCCCGAAAGAATTCCTCTTCATGAAGGAGCTTTTGCTCTCCGCCCTGTGGCGTTCCCCCGCAAAATGGGGCATGATCGCAGAGCGCGACGAAGACTGATCGAGTTCATCGCCGTAGCCCTATTAAAGAACCCCAGGCAGCCCCTGGGGTTCTTTGTTTTATACATGATGATCACTTTTTAGTATCTTGTTGGCTTTGTGAAGGGATTTCCTCGTAACTTTCGCAAAGAGGCGGTGATCGGCAGACAATACCACTGATATGAAACCCAATATGTTAGCAAGCGGAGCGGTCAATATACTCGTCACAGGATCTGCCGGATTCATAGGTTCGCATGTTGCGTATGCCCTGCTGCAACAGGGTGCGCGGGTTGTCGGAATCGACAATTTGAATGAATACTACGATATCGGATTGAAAAAGGCGCGCCTGACACGGTTGGAGGATTTCTCCACCTATCAGCATTTCACGGCGGAACTGTCCATCTTGGACCATGTGATGGCCATCTACGAGGAAGTCAAGCCAGATGTGGTGATCCACATGGCGGCACAACCCGGGGTTAGGTATGCAGCCGAGAATCCTCAGTCGTACATCAACAGCAACATCATCGGTTTTTTCAACATGCTCGAGGCTGTGCGACGCCATGGCACGAACCATTTTCTTTTCGCTTCGAGCAGTTCGGTTTATGGCAACAACATGAACCTGCCATATTCGGAGAACGACAACACCGACGAGCCGCTCAACCTGTACGCCGCCACCAAGAAAGCCGATGAGGCAATGGCCTACAGCTACGCCCACATGTACGACATCCCAACAACGGCGCTGCGATTTTTTACGGTGTATGGACCTTGGGGACGTCCTGACATGACCCCGTACAGCTTTACGAAGGCCATACTGGAAGACACGCCCATCAAGCTGTTCAATAACGGCAAGTACAAGCGCAGCTTCACCTACATCGACGACATCGTCGAATGGGTACTCCGACTCATTGACAAGGCACCAAAGATTGCCCATCCGCACAAACTCAACGGTAATGGGAATGGGCATTACGCACATTCGGCAACACCGTACCAGCTGTTCAATCTAGGCCACGACGACTCCATCGACATGCTTTCGTTTACGCACCTGCTCGAGAAAAAGTTGAACAAGACCGCCAACGTCGAACTCTTGCCGCCCCAAATTGGCGAAATCACCGAGACGAGGGCCGACATCAGCCAGCTTGTGGCACTTACGGGATATGTGCCGCAAACGACCATCGAAGACGGGCTTGATCGCATGGTGGACTGGTACTTGAGTCATGTTCACGTCGACCAAAACGTAACCTGACTTAAGGGGAGAGCTACCTACGAATGAAGAAAATCTCCAGCCCGATACTTCCCATCATCCGATTTGTCGCCAAGTATCCTGTTCTTGTCCTAATCGTGGCCCTGGCCACTACGGCGGCTGGATTATACTTGGCATCCAAACTCGAGATCGACTCCGACTACTCGAAACTGATCCCTGAACACTACGACAGTGTCCAGGCCCTCGAGCGGGTACGCGAACGGGTCGGCGGCGAAGGCAGCGACGTGGCAGTAGGGATCATAAGTCCCTCGTTCGAGGCATCCAAGGCGTTTGCCGACGCACTTATCCCCCGGGCAATGGAAATGACCCGCAGAGGTGAGACAAACCCCTACTTGGGCAGTGTGGAGTACGTACGCGAGACCGAGTTTCTCAAAAATAACGCCCTCTTTTTTGCCACAAACGACGAACTGACCACCCTATCGCGCTATCTCGAAGATGAGATCGAGAATCAGTCGCTCGAGGCGAATCCGTTCTTCTTCGACTTGGGCCTTGATGATGAGGAGGAAGTAGCCGACAGCCTCCACGATGCCGACATCGAGGAGTTCACCGAACTCTACGACTGGCTTGTGGGCAAGGAGTACCCCACCCATCCCGACGGCACGTCGATGACGTTGCGCTTCTTCCCGTCGGGATCGCAGACCAACATCCGGTATATCCGCGACCTGTATGGCGACATGGAGGCCCTCATCGCCGAAGTCGATCCCAAGAGCTTCCACCCAGACATGGAAATCGTGCTGGCAGGCAGACTGCTGCACCGGGTGGTGCAAGTGGAGGCCATCCGCAACGACGTCGCCAAGACCTTCGGACTGGGTGCCGGAGCCGTTCTGACTCTGGTGCTGCTCTATTTCATGTACAAATCGTACACCGCACAGGTGGGAAGGCGCTTCAATGCAAGGCAGCTGCTGATCGAAATCGCGCGCCTGCCGGTACTGGCCATCATCATCGGCCTGCCCTTGGTGATGTTCCTGGGGTGGACCTTCGGCACGGCGTATCTGTGGGTCGGCAACCTCAACCTTATGACATCCACCCTGGCCTTGCTGCTGTTTGGTTTGGGAATTGACTTCGGGGTTCACTTCTACGGCCGTTATGCCGAGGAGCGCAGCAAGCACGACAATTACACCGACGCCTTGACCGTCACCTTCATGAGCACGGGCAAGGCCGCTATGATCGGTGCCGCCACTACGGCAACGTCCTTTTTCATGCTCACGATCGCCGATTTCCGCGGGTTCAGCGAATTCGGATTCATAGCAGGCACGGGTATTGTGTACGCGGTGATCGCCATGATCATGGTGCAGCCGGCCATCTTGGTAATCCTTGAGCGTGTGGGGCTGCTCAATTTGCAATCAGTCCACAAAATCAAGGATGAATCCGTCGAGACCGGCAAGCGGTTTCCTTTTGCCCGAACCATCGTGGCGGTAAGTGCCGTTTTGTTCGTGGTCAGCTTGGTCACGCTGCCTTACACGGAGTTCGAGTACAATTTCAACAACCTCGATCCGAAGTACCCTGAATATGCCGCGAAAAAGGCCATTGTGGACGGGGCTTCGAGCAGCCGCCTCGGCAGCAACCCTGCCTATGTGGTCGCCGACTCACAGGAAGAGGCCGTCGAGATCGCAGAAGTACTGCGCAAGCGGGTCGAATCGGACACTACGATAGTGACGGTGAAGGACATCATCACCCTTCAGGACCGCTTCCCCCTTACCGATTCCACGGTCAACGACCGCTTGAAGCGGATCGCCCAGATTCGGGATCTGTTGGGTAACGCCTTCCTCAGCGCCGACAGCTCCGACAATATGCTCAAGCTGCGAGCTGCAGCACAGACAACCCAGCCCATCCAGTTGGACGACGTGCCCGACTACCTGCGCAATCTCTTTACCGACCGCACGGGACAGGTGGGCACCTTTGTGATCATCTACCCCCAAGGCAGCCTTTCGGATGGCCGCTATTCGATGCAGTTCGCCCGCGACATCGCCGACATCCAGCTGTCCGACGGCAGCGTACAGCATGCAGGATCCACCTCGCTTGTGGCCGCCGACATGCTTCGACTGATGATCGAGGAGTCCCCCCTTATGGTCACCCTTGTGTTCCTGTTCGTCATCGGCATCATGTTCTACTACTTCCGTAATTGGAAATGGACCTTGCTCGCGCTCACTCCGCTCATTGCAGGCATCACGCTCATGATCACCATCATGACACTGATGGGCCACAAGCTGAACTTCTTCAATCTGGTTGTGCTTCCGTCAATGGTGGGCATCGGCAACGACGACGGCATCCACCTCACCCACCGCTATGAGGAGCTCGGCAAGGGCTCCATTGTGGAAGTGATGCGCACCACGGGCGAGCAGTGCTTCATCACGTCGCTCACCACGATGATCGGTTTCCTCGGCTTGCTGTTCAGCTTCCACCCCGGGCTCAGGTCCATCGGCGAGCTGGCACTCATCGGCATGATCACGCTGCTGTACACGGCATTCTTGTTGCTTCCGGCCTTAAAGCAGATCCTGGAAGATTACGACCGCCTGTAATTCTTCGGTATTTTGCATCTTTTCACATATAATGTGGCATGCTCGCATATACACTTTAAATGTGAGTCATTGTTTTTATTGCGTTTTTAGGCTATGTTGCTAGTTGTGTTATGAACGTAGTCGGTCAGAACTTCATATTTAACTTAATGTGTAAACCCATGTCAGACATGTCTAATAACAACCTCAAGAAGGTTGGTGGTGTCGTTATGAATTCGGTAGCCAACATGTGCAAGAAAATTGTCCCTGCGGTAATCTTAGTGGCGGCTTTCGCTACCCAAGGCGCGTTTGCACAGTGGGAGAACCTCCCCGGCAAAGCCGTCGAGATTGCAGCTGCTGGTGATTCCATTTTTTCGGTGTGGACGATCGGTGAGTCGAAGGCCGTGTTCAAGTGGAACGAGCAGGCTTTTTCATGGGAAAACTATGGTGGCAAAGCCGACCGTATCGCCGTCACATCCGATGGCACCCCTTGGGTCATCAACGACCAGGCGATTTACCGCTTGAGAGGCCGCACATGGCAGGCCATGCCGGGCAAGGCCATCACGATTGGCGCCGGCGGCGGTGAAGTTTGGGCCATTGGAACCAGCAACGCTGTGTTCCGCTGGGACGAGCGCGCCTTCGCTTGGGAAAACTACGGTGGTAAAGCTACTGCCATCGCCGTCGACTCAGAGGGTATTCCTTGGGTTGTAAACGACGAAAAAGTGTATCGCCTACGTGGTCGCACATGGCAGGCCATGCCCGGTAAAGCACTCGACATCGCGGCAGGCGGCGGAACCGTATGGTGCATCGGCGACAGTGAGGCCGTATTCCAGTGGGACGAGAACGCCTTCGCTTGGATCAACCGTGCAGGTAAGGCTAGCCGCATCACCGTATCGGGCGACGGCACCCCTTACGTGATCCAGTCGGGCGGTGGAGGCACCATGATTTATCGCCTCCGCGGCCGTGGCGGAATGTAATCCAGTCCAATCATGAATATCAGCACCGGATCAAATTTCGATCCGGTGCTTTTTTTTGTCCAATTGCCGTCTCTAACGCCATGCCAAATCTGAGCCGTATCCGCACGAAATACGGATGGGTGCGATCGGTAGCCAACTGCATTCAAGCTGGCGCCTTCTCGCGCCAGTTCTTGATGCTCAACGGCGTTGCGAACCTAGTCACCGATCCCGTTGGACTCCGCTTGTCATACCGGGTCCCGATCGTGCTGAACGGCAAACGATACCACTGGCCGTTCAAGAGCATTCTCGATTACGGACTCGCCTTCGAGCTTTGGGTGAATCCATCGTATGCCATCGAACACCCCAGACCTGACCAGTTGAGGCATATCGTCGACATCGGTACCAACAACGGGATGTCGGCGCTGTATTTCAGGTCCAGGTTCCCAAATGCCGCCATCCACTGTGTGGAGCCCAACGCCATCTGTGCGGCACAAATTGGCAGGCTGTCCGACGTCATCCAAAATGTGTGCATCCATCAGAAAGTGGTGGCCGACTGCGACGAGACCAAGGAGTTCTTCATCGATCCCACCAGCAGCGTTTCGTCGTCGGTTCTGCGACGTAATCGACGGCAGCAATCCCATCACATCCCCTCCGTCCGTTTAGACACGCTGCTTGATGGCTTACAGGGCGAGCATGTCGACCTGCTCAAGTTCGATATCGAAGGATCGGAAAGCCTCGTATTCTCGAAGGGCGTCAATTTCGGTCGCATCAAGACCATCGTCGGCGAGTTGCATTACGATCTTTGTGATGCCGGGGCCATCAAGGCCCAGTTCGCCGAGAACTACGAATTTGTGTACGAAATCGATCTGGCAGAAAACCGCAGCCTGGTGCTGGCAACGTCCGACCCCGAAGTGCGGTTCATACCAGTCGCTTGAGCAAGGCCTCCACGGCAGCCCTCGACGACTCCTTGCCGTAGTTTTCGAGAGCGTGCGTACGGGCGTTGACACCCATCTCACTCAGTCGTGCGGAATCTCTGAACAGCGACAGTATGCTTTCCCTGAAGTCGCTGCGCCTAAGGCGCAGACCGACGTGGTCGGGAACGACGTCGGCCCCCACATGGTCATCGAAGCAGAGCACCGGTAACCCACATGCGGCGGCCTCGACAATAACTCGCGGGAAATAGTCGCGCTTGCTCGGGTAGAAGAACGCCCTCGATGTGTTGAGATACGATGCCACTTCTGTATTGGGCACCGATCCGTACCAATTCACCTGAGGCCATTTCGAACGATTCTCGTCCAGCAGCGGGCCTCCACCGATAAACGCGATCCGAAGCTCATGGGATAATGAGAACATGTCGTCGTAGTTTTTGTAGTACGATATCAGACGTCCGGCCGAAATGAGGTCGTTCACTTTTTCGATGTCGGGCATTGGACGAAAACGCTCGGTATCTACCGACTTCGGAAGCCTTATCAGGTGCGCCTTACTGCGCTTTCTGCCGGTGATAGTCCAATAGGGAGCCACGATCTCAGAGATTTGCACCTCCGACTCATAGAAGATGGTGTGTGCCAGATGGAAGTAGGGCGATGTGCACTTGCCGCCGATCACGAATGCGAAGGGCCTGCCCTCCGGCTTGATGTGCGTGTCGATCAGGTGCACGCCTGCTCCACCGTCCACACCCTTGATCACGTAATAGTCGGCCGGATGCTGCTTCGCATACGCCAGTAAGCTGCTGCTCCAGTGATGCTTCGATTTTGCGGGCGTATGATCGGCCCTGAAGAGCCGGATGGTCACCGACACGCCCTCCTTCCACGGGTATGTCACGACACGGTCGTGATCCGACACCCCCCAGATCTCCACCACATGGCCAGATTCGGCCGTGATGGCCGGCATCCACTTGTCGCGGTTCTCCAACGCAATCCACCCGTCGGCCGATATCAGGTCGTGGTAGATGGGGTACGATTGGAGGTAGACAATTGACATTGGGCATTGGACATTGGGCATTGGACATCGGACATTGGGCATTGAGCATTGAGCATCGAGCATCGAGCATCGAGCATCGAGCATCGAGCATCGAGCATCGAGCATCGAGCCGACAAGTTAACCATTCTTGTTAATTGGACATTGGTCATCAAACAATTTTTCCCGATCACCGATCACTGTTCATTGTTCATTGTTCATTGTTCATTGTTCATTGTTCATTGTTCATTGTTCATTGTTCA
>CAYWCV010000071.1:0-8249 GCA_964456845.1 uncultured Chitinophagales bacterium
TTGTTTCGGTCACGGACATTTGGGTCTACTACGCAACAGACTGCGAGTGCCTGCTCCAGATTGACGGAGCAGTGGCCAGGTTGTTTGTTAGGTCGGCTGCATTGGGAGTGCTGTTGAGAGCAAGCAGAAAGACGAAAGAAGAAAGATGAAAGAAGAAGGAAGATGGAAGGGCTAGGAATTTTGGATAAAGAATGAAGAGTGGCTAACCTTCGCTTCTCGCTTCTCGCTTCTCGCTTCTCGCTTCTCGCTTCTCGCTTCTCGCTTCTCGCAATTTTTCCGTATTTTGCCTAACTACCGCGGTTACGCATTTATCATTTTACAGGCTACATATCAGCGCCAATGAAGCACATCCGGAATTTTTGCATTATTGCCCACATTGACCACGGTAAATCGACCCTAGCCGACCGCCTTTTGGAACGCACGGGCACGATTTCCGAACGGGACATGCAAAATCAGGTGCTCGACGACATGGACCTGGAGCGCGAGCGTGGCATCACCATCAAGAGCCACGCCATCAAGATGGACTACACCTCGCGTTCGGGCGAGAAGTTCTATTTCAACCTGATCGACACGCCGGGCCACGTCGACTTCGCCTACGAGGTGTCGCGTGCGCTCAAGGCCTGCGAGGGCGCCATCTTGGTTGTGGACGCATCGCAGGGTGTCGAGGCGCAGACCATCTCCAATTTGTATCAGGCGATCGACCAAGGTCTCGAAATCATACCCGTGCTGAACAAAATTGACCTTCCGGGTGCCGAAAAAGAGATCGTGGCCCAGCAGGTGATCGACCTGATCGGCTGTAAGCGGGAGGAAATCCTCGAGGTTTCGGGCAAGACCGGCCTTGGCGTCGAAGACCTCCTGGAGGCCATCGTGGAGCGTGTGCCGCCGCCTACGGGCGACCCCGACGCACCGCTCACCGCGCTGATCTTCGACTCCGTGTTCAACACCTACCGGGGCTCGGTCGTCTATGTGCGCATCATGAACGGAACCCTCCGCAAAGGGGAGACCATACGCTTCATGGCCACCGACAAAGTGTACGACGCCGAGGAAGTAGGATACCTGCGTCTTAAGAACGAGCCGACCGACATGATTACCGCCGGTGAGGTTGGCTACATCATCGGAAGCGTCAAGTCCATTCAGGACACTAAGGTCGGCGACACCGTCACGACGCTCAAGAACGGCTCCAAGGAACCGATCCCTGGCTTCCAGGTCGTCAAACCGATGGTTTTTTCGGGTCTTTACCCGACATCCTCCGACGATTTCGAGAGTCTTCGCAACGCGCTCGAGAAGCTGCAGCTCAACGATGCGGCACTTCAGTACACCCCTGAGACATCGGCCGCCCTCGGATTCGGATTCCGTGCCGGATTCCTCGGCATGCTCCACATGGAGATCGTGCAGGAACGCCTTGCGCGCGAGTTCGACATGGACATCATCACCACGGTGCCGAACGTGCAATTCACCATCCGGCGTAAAGACAACAACCTGATCGATGTCGAGAATCCGAGCAAGATGCCCGACCGGGGTGAAATCGAGGAGATTTTCGAGCCGTACATCCGTGCCCAGATCATCGCCCCCTCCGAGTACATCGGTTCCATCATGAAGCTCTGCCAAGACCGGCGCGGTGTGTATGTGAACACCACCTACCTCGACACGCGCCGTGTCGACATCACCTACGAGCTTCCTTTGGCTGAGGTCGTGTTCGACTTTTACGACAAGCTCAAGAGCAATACGCGCGGCTACGCTTCGTTGGATTATGAGTTTATCGGGAACCGCAACGGGGAGCTCGTGCGTCTCGACATCCTGCTTAACGGAGAGCCCGTCGACGCCCTATCGAGCATAGTGCACCGCGACAAAGCGTACGAATGGGGAAAGAAGCTTTGTGCTAAGTTGCGCGAACTGATTCCGAGGCAGATGTTCGAGGTTGCCATCCAGGCGGCCATCGGTAACAAGGTCATCGCCCGCGACACCGTCAAAGCCATGCGTAAAGACGTTCTGGCCAAGTGCTACGGCGGCGACATCAGCCGTAAACGTAAACTTCTTGAGAAACAGAAGGAAGGTAAGAAGCGTATGAAGCAGGTGGGAAGCGTTGAAATCCCACAGGAAGCGTTCCTGGCCGTCCTTTCAATGGATCAATCGTGATGATGTACAAACTCCTCTTTACCGCTTTCGCCCTTATCCTGATCACCGGAATCGATCTTCGTGCGCAACAGAACGCCTTCTTTGCCGCCCCGAAATTCAAAAGGATCGACAAACAGGATCTGCCGGCCTTCTTCCGGAAATACAACACGACGAACCTGACCGGTCGTGGCCTTCAGAACAACGTGACCATCGACAACATCCCCACCATGGAAGTGCGCGCACGCATGCAGGCCGCATTTGGCGCACCCACCAAGACGGTGATCGACATGTTGGCGGAAGCCGACTTTCGTCCGGCAAAATATATACAGTTTGAGTATTGGTTCGAGGTGAATGACTCCATCCCCATGGTGATCCTCGACCCGAACGGACCCTTTTCAACCGGGCTCACCTATGGCGGGCTTCCTCGGTTTGTCGACCTGATGCCCGAAATCAAGCGCGAGTTCAACAAGCTGCTCATGGATGTTCAGGTTCTGGGCGAATACTCCGACTATTATTATGCCCTTGACGAGAGGGACAAGGCCAAAGGCGAGGCCATCCCCGAGGGATGGTACTTGGTACAGTACAAAAACGGTACCTTTGGCTACGATCGTACAACCGCACCGGGGCGCGCCAGAAATTGAAAACAGACGGAATAAGGCCCCGATCATCATCATCCATCTATGAAAGCAAAGACTAGGACGTCGTCGCGTCGCCAAGAGCGGGAAAAGGGCCGCTCTACCACAACTGGAGGAAAGTCGGCCATCCGCGAATGGTTCGAGGCACTGCTCTATGCAGGTGTTGCCGCCCTGATCCTGAAAACGTTGTTTTTTGACGCGTTTCGCATCCCGACACCCTCGATGGAAGACAGTCTCCTAACCGGAGACTTCCTCATCGTCTCGAAAGTGCACTACGGCACGCGCACGCCGATGAGCATATCGCTGCCGTTCACCGAGATTCACGTGCCGAACGTGACCCTGCCGTGGTTCCGCTTTCCGGGATTCACAAGCATCAAGCGCAATGACGTCTTTGTGTTCAACTACCCGATCGAAGACAAGGTGATATCCGCGCGGACCCACTACATCAAGAGGGCCGTCGGCATGCCCGGCGACACACTGCAAATCGTCGACAAGACATTGCTCGTGAACGGCGTGGAGACAGACGCCGCCCCGGGCATCCAGTATTTCCATGAGGTTTATACCACGGGTCAGGCGCGCCTGAGTCCTGCCAAGGTGCGCGAAGCCGGCGGACAGATGATCGACACCAGTCAACGCGGGTCGTTCATCGTGAACATGACCGACGCCGAAGCGGCCAATATGCTCACATGGCCCGAAGTGGAGCGCATTGAGACATTCGCCAGACCCGCCGACGAACATTTCTTCAAGCAGTACAGCAGCTTCTTCTTCAGCAAGCCGATGGACGGCAACGTAGACCAGTTCGGCGCCATAGTAATTCCGTTTGAGGGCCAAGTTGTGACCCTCACGGCCGGCAATTACCACATCTACCGGGACATCTTGACACGGTATGAGGGCAACACGGTGCAGCAGAACGGCGACACGTTCGTTATCAACGGCGAGACGACCAACACCTACACCATCAAGCAGAATTACTACTTTGCCATGGGCGACAACCGCGACAACAGCGAGGACAGCCGCTTCTGGGGCTTTGTGCCCGACGACCACGTGGTCGGCAAGGCGGTGATGCTCTACTTTTCGTGGGACGGTGAGCGCAATCTGCCCCGACTTGGCCGGATGTTCAACCTGATTCGATGAACTACGACCCCATAAAAGACCGCCTGGGGGCGATATTCAATCGTCGCCCACTGCTCCAAAGGCTCTTTTATTGGCTGCTCGGCGTCTTTTTTCTGCGCACGTGGTATGTCAAGCGTGAAGTAAGGCGCCTCATGAAGGATCTTGGCCCTGCGCCCCGAATGCTCGACGCAGGCACAGGATTCGGCCAATACACGTGGTGGTTCGCCAAAAAATGGCCATCCTCGAGGGTTTTGGCGGTCGATGTGAAGGACGACTATCTGCAGGCGTTGGGCGCGCTCCTCAAGAACCAGGGCTTGGACAGGCAGGTCAACCTTGAGGTGGCCGACCTTACGCAACGATCCTTCCAGCCGGCATACGACCTCATACTGAGTGTCGACGTGATGGAGCACATTGAAGACGACCGCGCCGTTTTCCGCAATTTCCACAGCTCGCTGCGCGACGGCGGTTATGTGCTTGTGAACACGCCTTCCGACCTGGGTGGATCTGATGTCGGGCACGACAGCGACGAAAGCTTCATTGGCGAGCATGTGCGCGACGGGTATAACGTCGCGGAACTCGAAGGCAAGCTCCGAGATGCAGGTCTTACCCCCGTGCGGTCGATTTACACGTATGGTCCGCTGGGGTCTCTTGCCTGGAGGTTTCTGATCAAATGGCCCATGCTGATGCTCAACAGAAGCTTCCTGCTTGTAGCGCTACTTCCATTTTATTATGCCGTTTTCCTTCTTCCCGGTCTTTTTCTGAACTGGATGGATTTGATGGCACCAAACGCCACCGGCACCGGGCTCATTGTCGTGGCGGTTAAGTAGGGAGCAAGCGCGGCTCGTCCACGGGCACGAGGCAGAATTAAATTTATGTTAAGTGCAAATACTTAAGAATACGAACAGAATGCACTTTTTGCTAGTCGACATCTTTTAAATTAGTCGATATTAAAGTAAATTGACCACTAGCGGTAGTTGCGAACCCTAACGTGCCGCTGCAGAACAATGTCTGAATAACCAACAATTTGTTAGGTTTGATAAGCTTCATCAATAAGTAAACGTATTCAAGTCGAGAGTGAACAATGGAAGAACGTGTGTCGGGCGATAACAAGAAAGAACTTGAGAAGCTGATCTCCATATTACCTGGGCATGATCTGGATTTGGAGGCCGTGAAATCCGCCTTTTTGGCTCATGACTCCGTCGCTGTTTTGGTTGCCGACGACGACGGCAACTATCTGTATGTGAATCCAGCTGCCTCAAAGATATTTGGATATTCGGAGAAGGAATTCATGCTGATGAACATCAGGGACATCCGTATGACTGACGGTGGTAATCCGATCAAACTGTACAGGAACTTTGTCAACACGGGTGCCTCGTCTGGGGTGTTTCACTTTTTCGATAAATCGGACAAGCTGAAAATATGCCTTTACCGTGCATTGAGGGTTGCCGAGGATGTGAATTTGAGCATGATGTTCGACGTGACCGAGCAGTACAACTACTTCGACGACGTGATCGACCAGCTCAATGAGCAGTCGGACGTGTTGAACAACCTCCCGTCGATTTCATTCAGGTATCATTATCGGGAGAACGGCTCGTCGATGTTCACATTTGTGAGTGATAATGTCTCCAAAGTTCTCCGTTTGCCCTATCAGAAGCCGCCGACCGAGTGGGCTTTGGGTGAGTTGATTCTTGACGAAGATTTACCCGAGTTTTTGGAAGTGTCCAAGAAGGCCACTGAAGAGATCAGGCCGCTCATCTACAGGGCGAGGCTAAGGTTGGGCGACGGGTCCATTTCTGATTTTGAGGTCCGCTCCTTCCCTGTCAGACGTGGTAGTGAGGTCATCACCTACGGCACGCTCTACCTCATTTGAGGATGCATCCTTTTACTGGCCAAGTCCGGCATTGAGTTTGCGGTCGTACTCTCCGTGCATGAGGGGCGAGGTGATGATGAAATCGGCCGTACTGCGGTTGCAGGCCAGCGGGATATTGTACAGCGCCGAAATGCGGATGAGCGCCTTCACGTCGACGTCGTGGGGGTGGGCGTTGAGCGGATCCCAGAAGAAGATGAGGGCGTCGAGCTTGCTTTCGGCAATGGCCGCACCCAGCTGCTGGTCGCCACCCAAGGGTCCGCTCAGAAAGCGGTACACCGGCAGGTCGAGCTCGTCCATGATGAGCTTGCCGGTGGTGCCGGTTCCGAACAGATGGTGCCTCGAGAGCAGCTCCTTGTTATGCCGGGCCCACTCCACGAGTTCCGACTTGCAGTTGTCGTGAGCCACCAGTGCGATCCGCTTTGTGCGTGGCATTACCATCACGGTGGTATCTAGGTCAAATTGTAGCGGATCGTGACCACATTTCCGCTTTCGTTGAAGCTGACGTCGTCGGAGAACTGGCGTATCAGAAATACGCCCCTGCCTCCCGATTTCAGCAGATTGTTTTCGTCGAGAGGATCGGGAAGGGAATCGGGGTTGAAACCCTCGCCTTGGTCGGTCACTTGCAGCACAAGCTGATGATCCTCGAACCAGGCCTTGATTTCGACCACTTTCGAAGGGTCGAGCTTGTTGCCGTGGATGATGGCATTGGTGACGGCCTCGTGGAAGGCCATCATCAGATTTCCGGCCACCTCGTCGCCAAAATCCCGTTCAGCTCTGATCTGTTCAATAAGGGATTCGACCTCTACAAGACTGTCGAGATCGGTCGGAAGAGTAAAGTGCTGCATGGGCACGGTCTGGTTTTCAGGTTCCGGAAACAAAACGGCCGAACGTTGAGTCCGGCCATATTGCAGTAGATAATACGAAATTTAAAAAAAAGACCAACGTTAAGATTGTCAGGCGTAGATGCCGCGCAACTTCATGGTCTTCGCAACCTTATCGATGGCATAGATATAGGCCGCCTGACGCAGGGTCACATTGTATTGCTCGGCTACCTTGAACAGGTTGTTGAAGGCATCGCGCATCATTCGGGTGAGGCGACGGTTCACGCGCTCCTCGGTCCAGAAGTAGCCCTGGCGGTCCTGCACCCATTCGAAGTACGAAACGGTCACACCGCCGGCGTTGGCAAGGATGTCGGGTATCACCATGATGCCCTTTTCCTCGAGGATGCTGTCGGCATTGGCCGTGATGGGTCCGTTGGCTCCCTCGGCGATGATCTTCGCCTTGATCTTGTGGGCGTTTTTGACGCTGATCTGGTCTTCTTTGGCGGCAGGGATCAAAATGTCGACATCCAGCTCCAGAAGCTCCTCGTTCGTTATCGGCGTGGCGTCGGCGAATCCTTCAAGCGATTTCTTGTTGGCGTCGGAGTACGCCATCGCCTTGGGGATGTCGATGCCGTCGGCGTTGTAATAGGCACCGCTGATGTCGCTGATGGCGACAATCTTCGAGCCCTGCTCGTGCATGAGGAGGGCGGACACGGAACCCACATTGCCGAATCCCTGCACGGCAACCGTGCACTGGTTGGCCATCATGCCCAATTTGTTCAAGGCAGACATCACACAGGTCACCACACCGCGTCCGGTGGCCTCCTTGCGTCCGCGCGACCCGCCAAGGATGATCGGCTTGCCGGTCACCACGGCCCACTGGTTCTTGCGGGCGTGCATGCTGTAGGTGTCGACGATCCAGGCCATGGTCTGCTCGTTGGTGTTCATGTCGGGGGCCGGTATGTCGCGGTCTGGGCCGAACACTTCGAGCATGTTGGCCGTGTAGCGGCGGGTCAGGTGCTCAAGCTCACGCTGCGACATCTCCTTGGGGTTGCAGCGGATGCCACCCTTGGCGCCACCGAACGGCACGTTCACGACCGCGCACTTCCAGGTCATCCACGCGGCGAGTGCCTTCACCTCTTCGATGTTCACGTCGGGAGCGTAGCGGATGCCCCCCTTCGACGGGCCTAAAACGTCGTCATGGATCACTCGGAAACCCTCAAATACGCGGATTTCGCCATTGTCCATCACAATGGGCACCGACACCACCACTTGTTTGACCGGTGTCGATAAGTATTGGAATGTGCCCTCGTCGAGATTAAGGATGTCGGCTGCGAAGCGGAAACGCTCCATCATGGACTCAAATGGGCTCTCTTCGTCGAGTTTCGGTCCTGGCTCCTTGTAATAGGGCGAGGATAAGTCTTTAGTCATGTTCGAAGTTGATATAATGGGGGTATCAGCAAATATACGGACCTTTTGCCAAAATCAATGTATATGGTTAGGAAAAGGGGTTTTTGTGGGCTATTGCCACCACCCCCCCGTCCGCTCGACATTTCTATGCCACCACCCCCGGCCCCTCCACTGCGAAGCGGTGGAGGGGCCGGGGGAGGTGGCATTAGCTAAACGTTTCCGTATCTTTGATGTTATGAAAAATCTATCCCTCCCCCTCATTCTGGCGGCCGTGTTCGCCGCTTC
>CAYWCV010000071.1:8349-10051 GCA_964456845.1 uncultured Chitinophagales bacterium
ATGTTATGAAAAATCTATCCCTCCCCCTCATTCTGGCGGCCGTGTTCGCCGCTTCCTGCGCACCGCAGCAGACACTGAATCCCGACATCACGTCCGACGACCTGAAGGCGCACATTTCCTTCCTGGCTTCCGACAGCCTCATGGGTCGCCGTGGTGGATCCGAGTATGAAAAGATGGCCGCCGAGTACTTGGTCTCGCATTTCGAGCGCTTCGGCCTTAAGCCCGCCGGCACTCAGGGCTTTCTGCAGCCGTTCCCCGTCACCCTCGGGGTCCGCCTCGCCGATGGCAACTCCGTATCCGCAGGTGACCTCAGCTTCACGGCCGCCGACAGCTCCATCGCCCCATGGGCAAATTCGAAGAGCGCCGCCGTGACGGGGAACCTTGTCTTCGCCGGGTACGGAATCACCGCCCCTGACCAAAACTACGACGACTGGACCAGCATCGATCCCGCAGGGGCCGTGGTACTTATTCTTCGCTACGGACCCGACGGAGCCTCCAATCCGCATTCCGATTTCGGAGCCTTCTGGCCGTTGAGAGACAAAATCCGCACAGCCGTCGACAAGGGCGCCGCAGCGGTCATCCTCTCGCTGGCACCCGGCGAATCCGTCGAGGACATCCTCCTCCCGCTTGAGCGCGAGCGCATGATGGCCGAATCCGACATCCCGGTGATGCAGGTCACCCCTGAGGTGGCGTCGGCACTGATGTCTGCTGCCGGACACGATCTTGCAGCGATCACCGCGCAGATTGCATCTAATAAGAAGGGGCAGTCGCTCGCGACTGACCTGTCTGTGACCGTGCAGACCGCCCTAGAGCTCGACGTGCGCGACTCTCACAACGTGATCGCCCTCCTCGAAGGCACCGATCCGGCCGCCGGCACCATCGTGATCGGCGCCCACTACGACCACCTCGGCATGGGCGAGACCGGCTCGCTGTTCCGTGGACCCGAACCGCGCATCCACAATGGCGCCGACGACAACGCATCCGGCACGGCAGGCATGCTCGAGCTGGCCGAGTATTTCGTTAAGAACCCGACCAAGAGCAGCATCCTGTTCATGGGATACGGTTCTGAGGAAATGGGCCTGCTCGGCAGCGATTACTATGTGAACAACCCGACCGTCAGCCTTGACGACAAGCGCGCGATGATCAACATGGACATGATCGGACGCATGGTCGACGGCAAACTTCTGATCTTCGGCACCGGCAGCTCACCCGACTGGGAAAGCACCATCACCGCCGCCAACCTCGACAGCCTCGACCTGAAGCTCGTGCCCGATGGTACCGGTGCCAGCGATCACACCAGCTTCTACAACAAGGGGATTCCGGTGCTGCATTACTTCACCGACACCCACAGCGACTATCACCGTCCAAGCGACGACACCGAGTACATCAACTTCGACGGACAAGTGCTCGTGCTGAACCACGTGCGCCGCGTAGTCGAGGCGATCGACGCCATGGGCGAGGGACAACTGGCCTTCACGACCGCACCGGTCACACAGACCCGCAACATGACCCTGGGCAATGTGACCCTCGGCGTGCTGCCCGACTACAGTTATGACGGTCCTGGCTTCAAGATCACCGGCACCACCGAGGGCAAGGCTGGTGCCAAGGCGGGTCTTCAGGCCGGCGACATCATCGTGAAGCTGGGCGACGTGAACATCAAGGACATCTACGACTACATGGAGTCGCTCAACAAGTTCAAGCC
>CAYWCV010000072.1:0-9547 GCA_964456845.1 uncultured Chitinophagales bacterium
CCCCAACACAGGGTGGAAATCTACCGGCCCGATACGTCGAGGATGTGCTCTTCCTGTATTTGGCCGGTGGCATTACCACCGTGCGGGGCATGCTCGGGTACACGAACCAGCTCGACTTGAAGCACCGCATCAACGGCGGAGAGCTTCTTGGTCCCAACCTTTATCTCGCCGGACCGAGCTTCAGCGGCAATACGGTGAATTCGCCCGAGGAAGCGACGGCGCGCGTGAAACAACAAGTTGCGGAGGGTTGGGATTTGCTGAAGGTGCACCCGGGGCTCACGCTCGAAGAATTCACGGCAATGGCCAAGACGGCCAACGAGCTGGGCATACCCTTCGCAGGACACATACCCGAGGAGGTCGGCCTTGAGAATGCCATTAAACTTGGCCAACAGACCATCGACCACCTCGACGGCTACATGTCCTTTGCCAGTGGCTTGAATGCGCCCGTTAACGAGGCCAAGCTCAATGAGGCCATTGCAATGAGCAAGGAGTACGATATTTGGGTGGTTCCAACACAGGCATTGTGGGAAACACTTATCGGGGCTGCCGACCAAGAGGAATTGAAGGCTTTCGAGGAAGTGAAATACATGCCAAAGGCCGTCGTCAGCGGCTGGAATAATTATCTAAGCAACATTTCGAACAGCTATCTGCACAGCGGGCCGTTTGCCCGTCTTCATGCAAGCAATCGCGATAAGCTACTTAAGGGCTTGCAGGATGCAGGTGTGAAGATTCTGATGGGTACCGACGCGCCTCAGGTATACAGCGTACCTGGATTCTCGATCCACAGGGAGCTGAAAGCCATGTCGAATGCCGGGCTAAGCAACTTCGAAATACTCCAGTCGGGCACATTCAATGTAGGCAGCTACTTTAAGGCACAAGATACGTTCGGCGTGGTTGCACCAGGCCACAGGGCCGATCTGCTCTTGTTGTCCGGCAACCCTCTCGAGGACCTCGGTCACCTAAGGGCGTTGGATGGTGTCATGGTCAAGGGCCGTTGGGTACCAAAATCGGAAATTGACCGCCGCCTCGAAGAAATTGAGGAGGCATATCGAGAGTAACATTTACTGTATCCAATTGTTTTGATACCAAATCGTAGCTGAAATTACCTGAATGAAGCTGATGACCACCATGTAGGGCAGCTGCAGTATGGTTGCCAAATAGTGCACCAAGCGAAATGCAAACAGCATTCTGGCAATGTAAATCCAGGTCAGGTACATCTCAATCATCGACCATCCGATCATTTCATAACGGAAAAACATGATATTGCCCGCCACGAACAGCATCATCTGTATGAAGAATAGATGAATGGCCTTGCGACGTTCAGGACTGTCGGCCGACATGTAGATAAAGAAGAATGATACCCCCATTAGCACATAAATGAGTGTCCATATGGGTCTAATGATATCTGGAAGAGGCGAAAATGGGGGTTTGGGCAAATTATTGTACCAGCCATACACTCCATCTATGACAAAAAACTCCATGAATTCCCCCACGATCAAGGGAATGCTGACACACATGAGAAAGATGAAAAACGTGCGCATTACTTCAGTAGTGATTTGCCCATCAGCAGGTTAGATATTCTGATACGTTAATTGTTTCAGGGAAATAAAAAAAGCGCCAATTCTGGTTTGAGGTCTGCTTATTAGGTACATTTTTGGATATTTGGTGTAAAATGACTTAATAATCGACCCCATATTTAATTTTTACGTGTATGAAGAAATCTTTAATACTGTCGTTGATTCTTATTGCTTGTCTTTCTTTTGTTGCAAGGGCTCAGACCATGTTACCTGAAGTGCTTCCCTTACGAGAGCAGGCTGATCTGCGCGATAAATGGCTCTATGATAGATTGAACCAGCTCGTTCCGAGCCTGATGCAGCGCGAAAACATCGACATGTGGTTGATCATAGCCAGCGAATACAACGAAGACCCTGTCATCCGCACCATGTTGCCGGCAACTTGGATGGCGGCTAGAAGAACCACCATACTCGTGTTTGCGACAAACACAGAAACCGGAGAAGTTGAGCGCCATGCAGTGGCCCGGTACGACATTGGCCGATTTTTTAAAAGCGCCTGGAACCCGGACGAAGAACCCGACCAATTCAAGCGGCTTGCTGCCATCATCGAATCGTACAACCCCCGCCGTATCGGCATCAACACATCCGATCACTACTCGCATGCCAACGGGCTGACACACAACGAATATCTGGAGTTGACCAACTCTCTGGTTGGCGCCTTCCGCAGCAGGTTGGTTTCGGCCGAAAGGCTGGCAGTCGGCTGGCTCGAGACGCGCACCCAAGATGAATTGGCCGCCTACCAGATCGTGAACAGGATCGCGCATCATATCATCGAAGAGGGATTGTCTGAAAAAGTAATTGTACCAGGTCATACAACTACAAAAGACTTGGAATGGTGGTACCGTGAACGCATCCAATCGCTGGGCCTGGCAGCTTGGTTCCACCCGTCGGTTGACGTGCAACGAGCCACTCGCGAGGATCAAGTGGGGCAATCATTTGCTTCCCGACCTGGCGAAGATGTCATTATGCCCGGCGATCTGGTGCACATGGATCTTGGCATCACCTATCTTGGACTCAACACCGACACCCAGAGAAACGCATACATCCTGAAACCTGGCGAAACGGAGCCACCAAAGGGTCTGCAGGCGGCATTCAAGCGCGGAAATCGGTTGCAGGACATTTTGACTGAACATTTTGTGACCGGAAGAACCGGGAACCAGATTTTGAGCATGAGCCTCGAGAAAGCCAAGGCGGAGGGTTTGAGACCTAGCATCTACACACACCCCATTGGATTCCATGGTCATGCTGCTGGCCCAACCATTGGTATGTGGGACAAACAAGGCGGCGTTCCGGGGTCGGGCGATTACCCACTGTTCCCCAATACGGTTTATGCCATCGAACTAAATGTGACGGAATCGATACCGGAATGGGGTAACAAGGACGTCAGGATCATGCTGGAAGAGAACGCTTGGTTCGACGGGGTTCAGGTCAGGTATGTCGACGGGCGAAGAGCGGAGCTGATTTTGGTGCCTCGCCTTAAATAGTACTCAATAAGGAGGGCAAATTTCCGATATTGGATGTATGCAGCCTTTTATATTAATCAGATTCGGTAGCCTAAAACCCGCAATGGCGTTCGTACTCACCATCACGGCACTGCTGCTAGCTACCAATGCTCTGGCCCAAACGGTGGAATTCTCCCATACGAGAGGATTTTACACCTCCGATTTCGACTTGAAACTCACCGTTTTCCCAGGTTTGGTGGCGCACTACACGCTGGATGGCTCTGACCCGACACAAACCGATCCCGTTGTTGACGGACCGTTGAGGATCGCCTCACGCCATGATGTGCCCAACGGCATATCGATGATATCATCCACAACCACCTCGTATGCTATTTGGGCACCCCCGAAAGGGAATGTGTTCAAGGTCACCGTTCTGCGGGTTGCCACTTATTCCGGCAACGTGAAGGTGGGACCAACTCACACACACACGTTCGTCATCCATCCATTGGGAGCCGACCGCTATTCACTTCCTGTCATATCCCTTGCCACCGACTCGCTTCATTTCTTCGACTACGAGACGGGCATCTATGTGAACGGGAAAATTTATGACGACTGGAAGAAGGCAAATCCCAACACGCCCGAAAATGGTGGCACACCGGCCAATTATCACCAAAGGGGCGAAGAATGGGAGAGGCCTGTCCACATGGAGATCTTCGAGAGCGACGGAACGACAGCCCTGTCGATGGATGCCGGCATCCGAATTCATGGCTCCTGGGGTAGGGCGTTTCGGCAAAAGACACTGCGCCTGTATGCAAGGAACGACTATAGCACGAACCGTTTCAAATACCAGCTTTTCCCCGATCGCGAAAGCGACGACTATCGTCGGTTCATTATGCGCAACTCGGGCCAGGACTGGACAAAAACGATGCTTCGCGACGGATTCATGCAGCGTCTGGTTCAGGACCTGTCGTTCGACACGCAGCATTACAGGCCGGCCATTGTGTTCCTGAACGGTGAATTTTGGGGTATTCATAACATTCGCGACCGTTACGACGACCACTATTTGGAGCAGCTCTATGGGGTGCCTCGCAATCAATTAGACATGCTTGAACAAAATGGCACCGTAGAGGAAGGGAGCGGTCAGCACTACAAAGATATGATAGCCTTCATAAGGGCGAATAATTTATCGGACAATGCCAAATTCGAGCAGCTCCAGACCATGATGGATGTCTACAATTTCGGCGAATACAATATGTCGAACATCTACATCAACAATCGCGACTGGCCTCATAACAACATCGTCTATTGGCGAAAGCAGACGGACGGTTATCAGCCTGACGCACCTTTCGGGCACGACGGCAGGTGGAGGTGGATGATGAAAGACACCGACTTCGGCTTCGGTTGGAACTTGGGTGCCGATGCATGGAAATTTGACATGGTATCTTTTGCGCTCTCCCCAACTGGTAACGGTTTCGAATGGTCTACGTTGATCCTTAGAAAGTTGATGGAGAATAACCGCTACAGAAATTGGTTCCTGACTCGGTTTGCCGACCTTCTGAACACCAACTTCCATCCCGACCGCGTGCTGCACGAGCTGAACACCATCAGCGGCGTGATCAAGCCACACATTCAAGAACATCTAGACCGTTGGGGCTATAATGAAGACCGCTGGGCAACTCCACAAACGGAGACGGAATGGGAATCAAACCTAGACTTGATGCGGCATTTTGGGGAGGTAAGGGCGCAGGTTGTTCGCACCCACCTTAATGCACGTTTCTTTTTGGGCGGAATGTATAACCTTACCATCGAGGAGCCTTCCACCAATCAGGGCCATGTACAGGTTAACACGATAGTCCTTTCTCCCGAGATGCATTGGGTGTCGCAACAGGGCAACGAGTGGACAGGCACCTACTTCAAATTTCAAAACCTTACGCTGAAGGCAATTCCAGCCGATGGTTACCATTTTGTTGGTTGGAGCGGGGATATTGATCAGGCAGCCGACAGCATCGTAATCCGCAATGACAGGGATATTCGTATTAGGCCCGTATATGCGATGACTACTTCAGACATTACAGACCGTGCTGACGTCCCGTCTGCGACTCAACTGTTGCCAAACTACCCAAATCCTTTCAACCCTACTACTACGATCAGATGGCAGCTCAGCCAGCATGGATATGTGAAACTAGATCTCTATGATATTAACGGTCGCCATATTAAGAATTTGGCCAATACCACATTTAGTGCCGGACTTCACCAAGTAACATTAGATGCGGATAAGCTTACATCGGGCGTTTATATCGTTTTATTAGAGACCCGTAATCAAAGAATGTCTCAAAAAGTGGTTTTGATTAAATAATCATTGTAGTTCCTATAATATTTCGGGAAATGGCCGGACGGATTTATGTTTTTATAACTGAAGAATTGCAGGGTGAACCAGTATTATTTGTGAGTTAACGGTGCCATTGCGATTAGGGGCACCGAATGTGAGCAAATTCGAACTATAATATTTGGTTGATTATGTCGACGGGACAATCCTTACTGGCTCTTGGCGCCGTGGTTTTGTTGTCATTTATGGCACTGAACGTGAACCGTATTTATGTGGCTTCAGTATCCGAGACCCTTCGTTATCAGCAAAATCTTGACGCCATCAATTACGCGCAATCATTGTCAGACGTGGTATATGCGCAGTCGATGAACTACGCGGGTATTGATTCCATCTTCGGCGCCCTCAATAATGTGAACAGCCCATCGTCACGTGTATCCATGCAGACCTCCATGGGCGACAGCCTTTTTGCTACTATCGTATTTGCTGCTGAGCAAGCAGTGGCCGAGGGCGTCAACGGAAGGATAGCCACAATTCGGGTCTTCGGCCGGGAGAATGGGCAATTCCAGCAAATGGTTGAGTCAACCGCCACTTTGATAAACATGGAGTAGCTATGAGCGCCTACTTAGATCTACTTATCCCACCTATCATTGTAGGAATCTTGATCCTTACAATTCTCACGCTGAACAACAGAATGATGGAGTCTCAAATAGACTCTCGCCTCACGAATGAAATGCAGCAATACGCCAATGCCGCCCTTTCGGCGATACAGGAAGAGTTACGAGAAGTAGAGACGGTAGTGTCTATCACGGATACAACGTTTAGCTTTTTGAACGCCAACAGGGACACATTGAGATTTTTCCGCCAAGACCGAGACATGCTCCTGCGCTTCAGGAGCTCTGCCGGAGGGAGTGCAGACACCACCGTCTACCCTGCGCGATTGACTGATCTGAGGTTCAACACCATTTCACTTGGACCTTCGGGTCCGACACTGCTTCGGGTACGAGTGGAGAGTGAATCGATAGCTGCCGAACAGGTGTCAGTCAACCCATCGCGGCAACGGGCATTTGCCCAGCGCGACTTTTATCTGCGAAATATCGAATAATGCCCCAATTCTACGACCATGGGTAAATACGCCATCATTTTAGTCCTGACCGTTCTTGTGACATTGAGCATATATGGTTACGGGCTTCAGAGAACCTGGTTAGCCGCCGACATTTCAGCGGTTGAGATTTACAACAACTCTCAGGCCCGAAATATTGCTCAGAGTTCGGCGATGGCGGCAATTCAAAAGATTATCGTGGACGAAGACGAGAACTTCAAGCCCGAAGAGGATCAAACCATCTTAATTCCAGCCTCTGTCGATTCGTTCAAAACCTGGGCAGCCATGCGCGGCGAGTACAGATATCGCATACGAAACTGGGGAGACAGCCTGATTACGGTTGCAGCACGCAGCAAATTCAGAGACTCCGAATACGAAGTTGAGGTCGTCTTAGAAAAAGGATCCAGTGATTGGGACCCTGATCTCTCACATGCCGTCTTTGCAAGAACAAGCCTCACTATGACCGGTAGTTCCAGAATTCTCGGAGACGCAGGTACGAATTCGATAGCCTACGGAGCGATCAACATGTCGTCGGCAACACGGATTGACAGCAGCCTTTCGATTGGCCCAGGTGGTACCCCGTCGACGGTTGTCGTGGGTCGAGGAAGGATCGGTGGTGATATTGTCAACCTGCCAACGATCAAGAACTTTCCGTTGCCCGAATTTCCTGATTTCCCACCACAGAATGACATTGTGTCAAACATCACCATCTCTGGAGGCGGTGGAGCGGTAACGTTAAATACCAATGATTACGACGGGAAGTATATTCCCACGTTGAGAATTCAGAGTAACAAGGTTCTACAACTTGCCACGGGCAACGTCGACAGAGTGCTTCATGTAGGGCATCTTGATATATCGCAAGGGCACCTCGACATCCTTGGTACTGGAAAATTGACCATTTATGTTGAGAATCAAATCACCCTTGGCGGTAGCAGTTCGGCCAATCGTTACAGGTTGCCTGAAACGATGTTCATTTACTACAAGGGAACCGACGCATTGTTCTTTGCCGGCAGTACCGGATTCAAGGGCGGACTGTATGCAGAGACTGCAAACATCACCCTCACCGGATCTGGAGGCATTCAGGGCAATATCATCACCGGTGGAGACACCGTGGACATCAGCGGTAATGCAGAGGCAACCTCCCGTGTCGTGTACGCCCCGAATGCAGCGGTTAATTTGGCCGGCTCCGGCCGAGTTAGAGGCTCGGTCGTTTGTGACACCTTCAATTCCATCGGAAATACGAGGGTCATATACTCTAATCAGTACAATGATACGTTCCCCGAATTTTCGGGAAATGGCAACGCCAAGATGGTCGTGCTCCGCTGGCGATGACCCATAAATCAGTACGGAAAGAAGGCATAAAATGCAAGAGACATCGCCCCCAGGATGATCATCCCGGCGTTGATGTCCTTCGCGTTGCCCGAAATGAGCTGAAAAAACGGGTATAGCACAAAACCGGCCGTCATTCCGATTCCAATATTGAAGGTGAAGCTCATGAGCACGATGGTGCAAAATACGGGCACAGCCTGTTCAAATTTGCTGAAATCGAGCTCGTTAACCACCGACATCATCATGATTCCAACAATGATGAGCGATGGGCCATAGGCAAAAGCCGGAATGGCCGTCACGAAGGGCGAGACAAACAGCGAGGCGAGAAACAGAATGGCGATGACAACAGCCGTAAATCCCGTTTTGCCGCCAGCCTGAATCCCTGTCGCCGATTCGATGTATGCACCAGTGGTCGTGGTGCCAAGCAGTGAAGCTACCACTGTGGCAAGTGCATCAACGAGCATGGGCTTTTCAACTTCGGGCAAATTGCCCTGCGCATCGAGGAGATCGGCTTTCACAGCCAGGCCGAGCAGCGTGCCCAATGTGTCCACAAAGTCCATCACCAACACGGTGAGGATCACGGAAAAGAAGCCCCATGTCAGCGATCCGGCGATGTCGAGTTTCAGAAAAGTGGGATCTAATGACGGCGGCATGCTAACGAGCTGTTCTGGCACCGGTGCCAAACCCGAGATGAATCCAAGCAGCGAGACAGATACGATTCCGATCAGGATTGCACCGACCACTTTTCGGATCATCAGGAATGCGATCAGAACAAAACCCAAAATCGCCATCAACACCTGCGGTTCCCTAATATCGCCGATGTGCACGGGGGCTCCCGGCACACCGATCTCGACCAGTCCTGTCTCATTGAGGCCAATGAAGGCCAGAAACAAGCCGATACCAACCGTAAAAGCAATTTTTAAAGGCCGAGGTATCGAATTGGCCAACCATGCTCGAAGTTTGAGCACAGTGATCAACGTAAAAAGCACCCCGCTCACAAAAATTGCCCCAAGTGCCGTCTCCCAGCTGTAGCCAAGCACACCTACAACCGTATAGGCAATGAAGGCATTCTCACCCATGTACGGGGCCACCGCGAATGGCCTTTTCGCATACACACCCATAAGAAGAGTGCCAAAGAAGGCGCTCAGAACCGTAGCCACCAACGATGCACCGAACGGAATTCCGGCAACCTCCAATATTTTCGGGTTCACCACAATGATGTAGGCCACCGTCACAAAAGTGGTCAGACCCGCGATAATCTCGGTTCTAAACGATGTTTTGTGGCGGTCGAACTCAAAATAGGTTCTTAGGATCTTCATCTCGTGCACATGAAATCAATAGAAAGGATCAATGTAACGGATTCGCCGAAAAGTTACCGAAACATATCCCCCACAACTTTTTTTGTAAAAAGATTGATTTTTTTTTGCGGCCGCTTTGCATCTTACGATCTATATAATATATTGCCTCCCGGATCGTTTCACATAGTATCAGCATCATTCCCCTCTGTAATCGAAATCCCGAACCCGATACCACATGCCAATTCTCCAAAGAAAAAAAGATAACGTCGACCTGCGGAACTACTATAACCTGTATCTGCAGTTGGGCCTTATACTCACACTTTTTATCATGATCGTAATGTTCAGGGCCAATTTGAACCTGGATGGCAACGTCGAGTTTGTTGTACAAGAACAAGAAACCATCGAGATGGAAGAGATCGTGCAAACTGAGCAAGTCACGAAGCCGCCTCCCCCACCACGTCCTCCAGTTCCTGTTGAAG
>CAYWCV010000073.1:0-9405 GCA_964456845.1 uncultured Chitinophagales bacterium
AAATGAGATGTGTTCTAGACAGAACGAAATGTTGGAAACATGAACTACATGTACTCAGAATGTATGAATATTTGCCGCATTGCTCAATACTTATGGTGCAAAATAATTCCTACGCTGCATCTTGGTCGGCATTTTAGATTATCCTCCCGCAACAATCCACTGATTTCGATCGTAGCTTTAGTTGCGGCCACACTGTATAACGAATTGACGAAATCCTCCTTTGCTGTGCATCAGCGGCAACAGATAGATTCCATTTTCGAGTTAAAGATTGCTCATATCCGGTTAGATGTACCTCAAACAATAGATCTTGGTCACCCGATTGGATCGTTGAGCGGCTGAGATACGCCTGTGCCTGGACGCACATACACCTTCATCAATTTGCACGGCACATCGCCGCGGTTCACGAAGCGCACCTTTCCCGTCCTAGCGGGTACCACCATGCTTTCCAAGTAGGCTAAAGGAACTACCTTTCCATTTTCGGCGTGCACCTCAACATGATCTCCTTCGACCAGGTTCACCATGTATCCGATTTCGCCAGTTGTCCACTCGCACGACTCCTCGAAGTCGACACGGTTGATGATATAGAAGGTATACGGTACATCCATAAGCGTGTACTCAATCCATCCACTGCCCTCTTCCTTGACGGTGGGTTTCGCAACAAGGTTCGCATCGACCCAGTCGGATCTGCGATCCCAGTACAGGTTGTCGAATCCTCTATCGATGTTGATCGGACGCAAATTGCCGTTCAGGTCGCGCCGCAAATAGTCGTAGAGCTTAAAGGTGTACGTGTAGGGCGTCGCACTGATTTCAAGAACGAGGTTACCGGCACCGCTGCAGTGAATGGTTCCGTTGGGGATGATAAACAGGTCGTGGATCTTCGACGGCATGTTGTGAACATAACGATCCACATCGAGCTCGGTCCCATTTTTTGCCGAGTCAACGAGCAGTTTCCGAAACTCGTCGGGTTGGGTTTCGTCCTTGAAGCCCAGATACACCTTGGCATCATTATCGGCAAGGGCGATGTAATAGGTTTCATCCTGTGTGAAGGACTCCCCGAACTTTTCACGGATGTAATCGGGCCTTGGGTGGACCTGAACAGACAGATTTCCGCCCTCCATGGTATCCAAATAGTCGAATCGAACTGGCCACTCGGTGCCAAACTGCTTGGCGGCGTCAGTTCCCATCACACCGGCACTATCGTTGAACAACAGCCAGTCGAACGTTACCTCAAGTGTTTGATGTCCGTCACCGAATAAGATACCGTTTTCGGGTGCGATGAGCTCGAACGACCAAGCATAATTGGTCTGGTTGGGATCCAATCCCATGTGGTGCTTCATAAATTGGCCACCCCAAGGTCCGGGTGCGAACCATGGCCGCGGACGAAACGGTGTGCGGGTCATTTGATCAAGTGCGGCCCTGAAGTCAAATCCTTCCATCGAAACGGGATTCGCGTCATCTTGACCGTCGATCATGCAGTCAATTTTGGGCAAGAGCGCCTGCTTGTGGCGGTTCATCGACGGCCATTCAACGTAGTAGGCCCTTTTATAGAAGGCTCCGAATGCAAGGTCTTGGTCATCACCCCAATTTTGGAGCTTACCCTCTTTGTGCAGCTGTTGAATTTTTTCCTTCGAGGTGTCTACATACCATACGGAGTCGGCGTTGTCGATAAGTGCCGCACCGACACCGGCCACGATCAGGAGCTGGCCTGCTGGACGTCCGCGTGCAACCAAGGCCTGCGTGCGAATCGATGCGATTTGGGCTGGATTGAACATGGGATCAATTCCCAGCGGCCACATGAACCCGAAGATCGGATCGTCGCCTCCGAGAAAGGGATCCAGTTCAGCGCGCAGTTGCTCTGGACCCTTGAGCGCAACATCCATCGACACCCAAGTTGTTGGGATCGCCTTTTGATCGAGCTCCCCAATGAGATGATCTCGAAAGCGTTCCCAGTTGACCCCATGGTATCCGTCGATGGCCAACACGCGAACTCCCCTTTTAACGGCATCGGATATATTGGCAGCCAACGGCTTAAAACCGGCATGAAGGGTATCTGAATGAAGTCGGTGTTTAGGGTGCGTATCGAACCGTCCTCGTTGCCATTTGGAGGTAATCATCTTGAAATTAATTTATTCACTGTTATTGAATCCAATGTTGCTAATACTTCTTAACGAGACCACTGCGGTTTACATCATAGGTTTTCCCTTGCCAGCGAAGGCCCCTCAATGTAGCTCCGGGGTCAAAAGTGCTAAACTTGGGATCTGCCTCTATAGACGTGAGATCAGCCTTCACACCAAATATGCCCTCAATTATTAGTTTTGCCCAGCTACCATTGCAAGAGCAAGTCCAATCATTATAATATGGCTTATCTGCAGAGACCTTAAGAGAGCCCCCACTTTCAAGGGGCATCACATTTTCGTCAAAATGAGCCTGCCCAAAGGGGCCTTGGTTCGCAGATTTTGCAAGCCCCTTCAACCAATTGAAGGCCAAATCATGCTCACCGATGTTGTAGAGACCCAAAGCACTCATTGGCGGCCATGCAGGATAGCTACCATTCCATTGATGGTCGGTGCGTACACTAAACATCGCATTGTCGTCTAATGGAGAAAGTGCCCGCATCCAAGTTGGTGTTTGTAGTTCGCTCACAAAGAACTGCACAATCTCTTTTTTCTGCTTTGCAGAGAGTGAATCAGATATGGTGTTAAGGACCATCATAAAATCGAACACATGCCTAATCTCAACAGTTTCATTGTCTGGATAGCGCGCTCTCCAGAACCCTTTCCCGTCCACATATAGCTTCTGCACACGTTCTGCGAGTTGAAAGGCCTCTTCTTGAAGCAATTTTGCATTCATAATGTTACCTGTCGTGCTCTCAATCTGTGAGGTAAATCGGAGATTGAATACATTAGCAGCATTTAAGCTGACCACCTCATGGCTGTATGAACTCACACACTCAAGCAGGTTATTATACCCACCATAATCTGCTAGACCACTCAGTGTCTGAAATTGTTGATAGTTATGAGCAATACGCCTTAGCATATCAACAGCCGGCTCAACGGTACCATTCTTAAGTGTTATCGATTTCTTAAGCCATGCGGTATCTCCGGTCCACCTCAGATAATCTCGTATGAGGGCAACGATGGCGAAGTCGTTTACACCATACCAATATCCCACTGGCGATCCGGTCAAATACTCAGATCCAAAATGGGAATGTATGTCCATGCTGAGCCAATTATCCATGTACTTGGTCATAACCGTTGGATCAAGCAAGGCATGAACAACACCACTTAGGTGGTAGTCCCATATAAAAGTCACTGTCTGCCAGTGCTTCGGCATAAGCGTGTCATATGCGCGTCCATACACAGAATAAGGATTATCCCGCCTAAAATAGGTTACGCCCAGAATGCCCATGTGATAAACGCGGCGAATTTCGTCATCATTCGTGTCCAGAGTTGGCAGATTCCCCGAATAAATACCATTGTCTGGTGTAAAAATCGCTTCTATCTCGTGCTCCCAGCGTGAGCGAACCTTGTTCATCACACTCTCAGGATTGATCGCAATACTGTCGAATAATGTCGTCAACTTCTTGATGTCATCTCCCGTAACCGTGAGATACCAAATCGTCTTGGTCTCGTGACCGGCACAGTCGAGCATTGTAGCTATGTACGATGGGATTCTCGACAGCCTGGCCGTTGGTGAAATCAGACCCTGTATTTGTACAGCGGCAGTTTTTTTCGATGTATGAATAATGGCGTTACGGCTATAATCAAGGTCAATTTGGTGTGATGTTTCATTGATAACATCACCGCTAATCTCAAGCTCGACCTTAAGTTCAGATTCTGAAGGGGCGACGGGAGCGTTCCAAGGACGTTTTGCATATGTAATACAACTTGTGATACCAAGCTTGAAGTCGATTGCTCGCGATTCAGATTGCTTGTTGGTGACGTCGATACGGATCAAAGCCGCATTTACGTCGAACGGAACCACCGTTGTTGACTCAATGCGTATTCCGTCGTATTCAGCAGTACGAACAATTTTGTCGGGAAACCACTGAATGTCGATCGGACGACCATATGAAGGCCAATAACGTCCGTTCAGAAAAAGTGAAGCTGTAATTCCGTCGCCATTGCCAAATGGTGGAAAATTTATGCTTCGGAGACCAATAGGGTCAATATCAACTTGTACAGTGCCGATAAAATTCGTGAGCCCTGGTTGATTGAATAAATCACCATGCTTGTGCCTGAGTACGTCACTTCCAAGTTCTTCTAAACGGGGAATCATCGGAACGTAATGAAAATTGTAGTTGGCTGATGGCAAATCATCAATAGGTTGATCTATTTGGTGATATTGATTGTCGAAAAGATACCAAACTAGCCTCCTGCCGCTTAATTTTGATGGAGTAGGTAAACAGCCCGGCATCGTAAATGCCGACATTGAACTCAATGGGCCGGTCAAGATCGTCAAATACCTTGCGCTTCCGCACCAACACGTGGGCTCCCTGTCGTACATTGATCTTTTTAGCCTCGAGAGCATCCGCCCCTCGTGCACCGATTTCCTCTTCACTCATCGACGGTATATGGCCAGTGAACGTCTCAATCAGGTCGTACAAGGGCGTGTTCACATAGTCCTCCGTGCCGTCAAGGCTCAGCCTCGGATGCAGCCAAGAAGTAAAAAAGACGAGTCCACCCTTGTCAAGCCTGCGCAGACGGTCGAGCCGCAACACCGTGCGTCGCCCATCGATTGCAAAAAAGGCCGCAACATCCTTCGGTGGCGTCTCCCATCTGACCTTGATCTCCAGGTTCTCAAATGGGATGCCCTGATCCGACATCTCGTGGGTGAAGCTGTGCCAGTTGTCCAAATGGGTGGTTACCGACTTGAATGCCACCTTCGTGCCCACCCCCTTCTTCCGGGTGATCACACCCTCATAGACCAGACGATCCATCGCCTGCCGTACCGTGTTGCGCGACACACCCATCAATTCCGCCATGGTTACTTCGTCGGGAAGAAGCTTGCCTTCCTGATAATCCTGAAGCTGTATGAGCTCACGAATCATCATTTCGGCTTGCAGATACAACGGAATGTAGCTATCGTGATTTAGCGCACGTATCATGGTGCTTAACGTTGATTAATGAGGATTTTTCCGGTTCGGTAAGGTTTGTCCATATGTTCAGACATATATTGCTTTGGTGAAAGTAATTCAGGACATTGTTCATGTCAAGCACTGATGCTTATTTTATCAACATCCGTCCATATAAATCAGAAAAGCGATTTCTTGAGTGTGGACATGCTTCTCGAACCGATTGAACATACTGTTTTTATGTACCTATACATTCTCAAATAAAGATGACAACTTCACAACATCTTGATGTAAATCCGGTAGTAGTGGTAACAGGTGGTGGACGCGGTATTGGCGAGGGGGTAGCCAGATTGTTGGCCGAAAGGGGCTACCATGTTGCCATTATCGACCGCGATGCGCACGTCGGAATAAACGTCGCCAACAAAATCGCTGCCAGTGGCATCAAATCTGCCTTTTATCAGGCAGATGTGTCAAATTCAGGTCAGGTTAATGACGTATTCAGGCGAATTGTAGACGATTTCGGCCGCATCGATGCCCTCAGTTGCAATGCCGGCATCCAACGTTACGGCACCATCGACACTACGACGGAGGAAGGTTGGGATGAGGTGCTCGATGTGAACCTGAAAAGTATGTTCCTTTGCTCGAAGGCGGCCGTCCCCCATCTCAAAGAAACCAAGGGCAGCATTGTGATCATGTCGTCGGTTCAGGGCTACGCCACCCAGAAGAACGTATTGGCCTACACCACGTCGAAACATGCGCTGGTCGGCTTCGTTCGTGCCATGGCGCTCGACCTGGCCGAATTCGGAGTGAGGGTGAACGGTGTGGCTCCTGGCTCGGTGCGCACTCCCATGCTCGAAAAAACGGTGAGCATGGATGCAGACCCCGACAAGCTTTGGAAGGTGCTCGACAACATGCATCCCCTCGGCCGCATTGGCACCCCTCGCGAGATCGCCGAGGTTGTCGCCTTCCTAGCCTCGCCTGCAGCATCCTTTGTGACGGGTTCCATGCTCATCGCCGACGGCGGATTGCTGCTGCCCATCGCCGGTTCGCCTAAGGAGGACTGATGCGCCGACAATTCATTACCGACCTGAAGGCGACGACTGTGGCCGTGCCTTTAGAGGCGCCCCTGCGTCATGCAAACGGCTCCCACTGGGGGCGCTTTGTACGCACGCTGGTCGAAATTCACACAGACCAGGGCCTTGTCGGTTGGGGCGAAATGGGCGGCGGAGGCGCATCGGCACAAGACGCGGTGAACGCCTTGAAACCCTATCTGGTCGGGCACGACCCGTCGCAGCTCGAGCAATTGCGCTTGAAAATCATGAACCCAGTCGGATCGTTGTATAACTACCGATATCAATTGCATGCGGCCATCGAATTCGCATGCATGGACCTCACCGGCAAGCTGCTCGGTGTGAGGGCATGCGATCTACTGGGCGGGTCGCTGCGCAAGGAAATCCCGTTCGCGAGCTACCTGTTCTATCGAGGCACCGACCACAAAACGGGCCTTGGAGGCGAATCCACCGCCGACGAAATGGTGGCCCATGCAAAAGACCTTGTGGCTAAATATGGCTTCAAGACACACAAGCTAAAGGGCGGCGTATTTCGTCCCGATCACGACATCGAGGTGTACCGGGCCTTGGCCGATGCCTTCCCGGATGCCCGTTTGAGGCTCGACCCCAACAGTGTGTGGAGCGTCGAGGAGGCCATACGTGTCGGCAGGGCCATCGAGCACTTGAACAACGACTATTACGAGGATCCCTGCTTCGGATTGGAGGGCATGCGCCGTGTGCGACATTTCGTGCGGATTCCGACGGCAACAAACACGGTAGTGATCAATTTCGAACAACTGGCAGCCAATATTCGTACAGACTCGGTCGACGTCGTGCTTCTCGACACCACCTTCTGGGGCGGGCTACGCCAGGCTTGGCGAGCAGCACAAGTGCTGGAGACCTTCCAGTGGGGCACAGCGGTGCACAGCTCGGGCGAACTCGGCATCCAGTTGGCAACCATGCTGCATTTGGGCGCTGCCATCCCCAACCTGAGCTTTGCGGCCGACGCACATTACCACCAGCTCACCGACGACATCATCAAAGGCGGAAAACTTCCCTATAAAGATGGATGCATCAGACTGCCCGATGGCCCTGGTCTGGGTGTGGAACCGGACATGGATCAAGTGGCAAAGTATGCCGAATACTTCAAGGAGGTGGGTGGCTATCCGTACGACCGCGACCCGCTGCGCCCCGACTGGTACGCCGTGATGCCGGAAAAGAATTGGGCGGCAGAGAAGCAGTAATAATCGTTACCAGTCAGTACCAATTATTATCAAGCATTACCAGTCATTATCTTTCAGTGAAGTTCAATGATTCTGATGCGCAAACCAGGTTTATAGATTAAGGATGGCGAGATATGGGAAACTCTAAGGTAAAGATTCACACTACCGGACAGGTCTTGATGCCGGGGGTACCGCTTCACATTTATGCGGTGCAAGGACCCGAGTACAGCGTCCTTATCGACACGGGCATTGTGCAGATGAAGGATGCCGTGTTGGACCTCTGCGACAGAGCCGGCAACCCGAGGCTTGTCCTCATTACCCACGCACATGCCGACCATATCGGTTGTAACTATGCCGTCAAACAAAAGACCGGGGCTCTTTTTGCAGCTTCTGGGGCTCTTCGGTGGATCGAAGATTATGAGGCGCATTACCAGGAGTTCTGTCTGCCCGACAAGACGCTTGAATACACCCCCGATCAACGCGACGACGTAAATGGCGTGATAGACCAAGAAGTTCATGTGGACATGCTGATCCGCGACGGTGACGTTTTTCGCCTAGGCAACGGCATCGAGCTTCACACCATCGCCGTGCCCGGGCACAAGCTGGAGGAAGTCGCCTTTCATGAAACCAGTTCAAAGAGCCTCTTTATGGGCGATTTGCTCCTGGCTCTGAAAACGCCGTTTTTCCATGGCTTTCAGACGGCACGTGGATTCCATGCAAGTCTCGACAAAATCGAGCGCCTGCTCAACGACGGATCTGTAGAGATGGTCTACGCCGCACACCACGACGCCATGAACGCCGATCAGGCCATCAAAGCGGTACACGATACGCGTAATTTCATCGAAGAAATCGCAAAAAACACCCTCGAGGCAGCTAAAGGCGTGGATTTTACGACACTGTGGAAGGATGTCTGCAACCGAATGGATCGCCAACTTGAATTCCGCGGATATGCCATGCTGCAAGTTCAATTGCACGAAATGGAGACAGCCGGGTACGTGCGCCATCAAGACGGGAAATGGTGGGCAGCAACATGACCATCAACGAAGACTACAGGGAGTTACAGTCCGACAGGGTGAGCGTTCGAATTTACCTTCACGGCGGATTCATATCCGATCTTGTGATCGACGGCAACAAAGCCCCTCTCCACATCGCTCCTTGGATCGGTGAAACGCTGCCCGGCGACATCCCTCCGATGCTTGCCATGCTTCGTGGCGACTTCTTTTGCGCCCCTTTCGGCGCTGCAGACGTCGATCCTTCTGAAGACCGTCCGCACGGGGCTACCGCCAACCGCCGATGGATCACCCTCGATATACGGGATGACGCCGGACATTGGGTCTTGGATGGCACCGTTAATGGGGCAACCGTTCACAAACATGTCTGGCTTGAACCTGACGAGCCCATGGTCTATCAAGAACATGTCTTTGAAGGGGGAAGCGGCAGCATCCCTGTCGCCCACCACCTCATGCTTAAGGTGAAATCCCCCATCGAATTGAAATTCTCGCCTTATGAGTGGATTGGCACACCTCCGGATCCCGTCGAGACAGACGATGTAATGGGTCGATCACTCCTCGCGTACGGCAAAACATTCGAAAAGCTCGAGCAAACGCCCCTGTCTGACGGAAGCATTGCCGATCTTAGCGTGTATCCGACACTCGAACGTCACGAAGACATCGTGATGCTGCGCTCCAGGAGAGATTTGGAGAAAGGATGGGTCACGGCGGTCTGCAGAGAAGAGGATTGGATGTTCTTCGCAGAAAAGGACGTCGCAACCCTGCCTGGCACCACCCTTTGGATGAGCAACGGCGGCAGAAATTACGCCCCTTGGAATGGCAGGCACACCGGTGTGCTTGGTATCGAGGAATGCTGCTCGTATTTTCACCTTGGCCACCGGGCCTCGATAGATTCTAATCCTTTGTCTGAGATGGGTTATCCGACAGCCATTGAGCTCGGCACGGACAAACCGGTGAGAATCCGTTATGCGTTTGGCTTCAGGTTCGGACTTTAACATTGAGCATTGAGCATTGAGCATTGAGCATTGAGCATTGAGCATTGAGCATTG
>CAYWCV010000074.1:0-9321 GCA_964456845.1 uncultured Chitinophagales bacterium
CCGCGAGGGCGGACGCACCGTGGGCGCCGGCGTCGTGGCCAAAATCCTCGAATAATTAAAGGATACCTACCAAAGTGGCTACACAGCAAAAAATTCGCATCAAACTCAAGTCTTTCGATCACAATCTGATCGACAAGTCTGCAGAGAAGATCATCAAGACCGTCAAGTCTACCGGAGCAGTGGTTTCGGGTCCGATTCCGCTCCCTACCGACAAGACGATCTATACCGTCAACCGTTCAGTATTTGTCGACAAGAAGTCGCGTGAGCAGTTCGAAACACGCTCACACAAGAGGCTCATCGACATCCTGAGCACAGGTTCACAAACCATCGACGCCCTCATGAAGCTTGAGCTTCCTAGCGGCGTGGATGTTGAAATCAAAGTTTGACCTTCTAACCGTATCAAATCATGAGTGGATTAATCGGAAAAAAAGTCGGAATGACCAGCGTCTATGATGCTGCCGGCAACTTCGTGCCGGTTACCGTCATTCAGGTTGAGCCGAACGTGATCACACAGATCAGGACGGCAGAAACCGACGGTTACGAGGCAATACAGCTCGCCGCAGTCGACAAAAAGGAAAAGAACACCAGCAAGGCCATGATTGGCCACTTCAATAAGGCTGGTGTCGGTCCAAAGCGTTATGTGAGCGAGTTTCGCGAGTCACTTCCTGAGGGTTACACCCTTGGTGACTCCATCAAAATTGAAGACCTCTTTTCGGAGGGTGTCAAAGTGGATGTTGTCGGTACTTCCAAGGGTAAAGGCTTCCAAGGCGTTGTGAAGCGCCACGGGTTTGCCGGTGTTGGTGGCCGTACGCACGGTCAGCACAACCGCCAGCGTGCACCTGGATCTATCGGTCAGGCATCTGATCCTAGCCGTGTCTTCAAAGGCATCAAGATGGGCGGCCAAACTGGCAACAGCCGGGTAAAAATTCAAAATCTCACCGTTGTGAAGATTGTCCCTGAATCCAATCTCATTCTTTTGAGAGGATCCATCCCGGGACCAAACGGACGTGTGGTTGAAATCCATAAAGCATAAGGGTGGTACGAACCATGGAACTCAGTGTATTAAAAATTGACGGAACGGCCACTGGCCGCAACATCAAGCTCGACGAGACGATCTACGGTATCGAACCAAACGACACGGTTATCTATGAGGCCGTTCGTTCATACATGGCAAATCAACGTCAGGGCACGGCAAAGGTGAAGGGTCGCAGCGAAGTTCGTGGCGGTGGCAAGAAGGCCTTCCGTCAAAAGGGAACTGGTGGTGCACGTCGTGGAACACTCCGTTCACCACTGCTCAAAGGCGGTGGTACGGTTCATGGTCCACAGCCGCGCGACTACAACGTGTATATGAACAAGAAGCAAAAGCAACTTGCTCGCAAATCGGCACTCGCGTATAAGGCCAAGGACAACGCCATCATCGTAGTAGAGGACTTCAACTTCGAAACTCCAAAAACGAAGAGCTTTAATGCCTTGCTTTCTGCTCTGAACGTTGACGGTAAGAAGGTGCTGCTGCTTACGAACGGCACTCAGGTAAATGTCTATAAGTCTGGCCGTAACCTTCCTAAGGTTGCAATTCTAGAAGCGAATAAGCCATCGACGTACGAAATCCTGCATGCTGATGTTCTTCTGATCCAAGAGGGTGCAGTATCTGCAATCGAAAAAAACTTCAAGACGGCCCAGGAGGTTGAAGCATGATTATCAAGCGTCCAGTGATCACGGAGAAAAACACCCGTTTTCAGGAAAAATTGAACAAGTATACCTTTGAGGTCGACCTTAAGGCCACAAAGATGCAAGTTAAAGAAGCCATCAAAGAACTTTACCCAGAAGTTACAGTGGTGGCAGTGAACACAATCGTGACACCATCTAAGCCCAAGGGCAGATTCTCAAAAGGCGGTTACATTGACGGTCGCACGAGCGTCCGCAAGAAAGCCATTGTGACTCTCAAAGAAGGTGACACCATTGACTTCTACGGCGAAATCTAAGAAGAGCTGACAAAAACCATGGCAACCAAGAAACTCAAACCGAATACACCAGGCACGCGCCATCGCATTGCCCCTGTTTTCGACGACATTACGACCTCGACACCTGAGCGTCGCCTGGTCACCAGCCTGAAGAAGTCTGGCGGACGGAATGTGTACGGCCGGATGACGAGTCGTCACAAAGGTGGTGGCCACAAGCGTCGCTATCGTCTGATCGACTTCAAACGCGACAAAAATGGCATACCTGCAACCGTTGCGACGATCGAATACGATCCAAACCGTACTGCCCGTATTGCTCTTTTGAATTACGCCGACGGCGAGAAGCGTTACATCGTTGCTCCCGACAAGCTTAAGGTTGGCGATCGTGTGATATCTGACGTGACGGCGGCTCCTGACACGGGCAATACGCTTGAGCTGCGTAACATGCCATTGGGTACTGTTGTGCACAACATTGAGCTCACACCTGGCAAAGGTGGCCAAATGGCTCGCAGTGCTGGCACTAGCGCCCAGTTGGTGGCCAAAACGGACCGCTATGTTACCATTAAATTGCCATCAGGCGAAATCCGCATGGTTCTCGGCAACTGCCGTGCTACGGTTGGAACTGTAAGCAATCCGGACAACATGAACATCACATTGGGCAAAGCAGGCCGCAGCCGTTGGTTGGGTCGCAGACCTCACACACGTGGTGTTGCCATGAACCCGGTCGATCACCCGATGGGTGGTGGTGAAGGCAAGGCTTCCGGTGGACACCCACGTTCGCCATGGGGTCAGATTGCCAAAGGCAAGAAGACGCGCAATCGTCGCAAGTTATCGAGCAAATACATCGTTCGCAGAAGGAACGCATAAGAATAAATTGACTAATTATGCCACGTTCGCTTAAAAAAGGACCATTCATTCATCATAAACTGCAGAAGAAGGTAGACGAAGCCACTTCCACGGGCTCGAAGAAGGTCATCAAGACCTGGTCGAGATCGTCGATGATTTCGCCTGACTTCGTCGGCATGACATTTGCCGTGCACAACGGCAAGCAGTTTATACCGGTCTACGTCACTGAAAACATGGTTGGTCACAAACTCGGCGAATTTTCGCCGACTCGTTCCTTCCGTGGACACCCGCAGAAAAAAGATGGTAAAGGTAAGAAGTAATGGAACTGACCAACACAACTATCGAAGCCCGCGCAGTTCAGCGCTATCTGCGTCGCTCACCACGTAAGACGCGCCTCATTGCTGACCTGGTAAGAGGTGATACTGTGCGCAAGGCGCTTGACAAGCTCAGGTTCCTGAACAAGGGTGCCGCCATTGAGGTGTCGAAAGTCATCAAATCGGCAGCAGCCAATGCACGCGACAAATTTGAGGAAGAGCGTCTTGACGATGACAACATGTTCATCAAGGCGATTTTCGTAGACGAAGGACCAACGCTCAAGCGAATCCAGCCGGCCCCGCAGGGACGTGCGCACCCGATTCGCAAGCGCAGCTGCCACATCACTGTGGTTGTGTCCAAGAAAGAAACGCAAGAATAAATAGACTGAGGTAACCTTGGGACAGAAAACACATCCAATTGGTCTGCGTCTGGGCATCGTCCGTGGTTGGGATTCCAACTGGTACTCGGAAGATAATGCCGCAGCTAACCTGCTCGAAGACCACAAACTTCGTAATTATCTGCAAACGCGCCTTCGCAACGCCGGCTTGTCGAATGTTCTCATCGAGCGCACTCCACGCCGTGTATTGTTGACGCTTCTCACCAGCCGACCAGGTGTAATTATCGGTCGTGGCGGAGAAGAAGTCGACAAACTGCGTGAAGAGCTCAAGAGCATCACGAACAAAGAGGTTCAGATCAAGATCAGTGAGATCAAGCGTCCAGAAGTGGACGCAAGCCTAGTGGCACAGAACATCGCTCAGCAGCTTGCTGCTCGTATTTCATTCCGTCGTGCCATGAAGATGGCCATTGCATCTGCAATGAGGATGGGTGCCAAGGGCATAAAGATCAAGTGTTCAGGACGTTTGGGCGGTGCTGAAATGGCGCGTACCGAGCAGTACAAAGAGGGACGTGTTCCTCTTCACACGCTCCGTGCGGACATCGACTTTTCGCATGCGACTTCCCAGACGATCTATGGATCGATTGGTGTGAACGTATGGATTTTCAAGGGTGAGATCATCGGCGAAGCCGACCTTACACCAGCGGCTGTTACTGCCCGCCTTGAGAAGACCGCTCCCCAGACCCGTCGTGGTGACCGACCAGCGCGCTCACGTGGCGATCGTGGAGATCGTGGCGGAGATCGTGGAGGTAACCGTGGTGGCCGCCGTCGTAACAACGCCGATCAATAAGGAGATTGAACCATGTTAGAACCGAAACGAGTTAAACGCCGTCGCGTATTTCGCGGTCCAATCAAGGGTAATACATCCAGGGGCCATCAGATCGCCTTTGGTGACTTTGCCATCAAGGCCATGGAAGGCAAGTTTATAACGGCGCGTCAAATCGAGGCCTGCCGTGTAGCCATCAACCGTCGCCTCCAGCGCGAAGGCCAAGTATGGATCCGTGTGTTTCCAGACAAGCCGATCACCAAGAAGCCTGCCGAGACCCGTATGGGTAGCGGAAAGGGATCTCTCGACCATTGGGTGGCAGTAGTACACCCAGGCCGGATACTTTTTGAGATCGGCGGAGTGAACGTTGACCTGGCCAAGGAGGCGCTTCGCCTCGCCCAGTTCAAACTGCCAATTAAAACGAAAATTGTAGTCCGTCGCGACTATCAAGGCAAGTAAGGAGTCCACTAGATGAAAGCGAAAGAAATACGCGAAATGACAGTGGCCGACATTGAGACACGTCTCAAAGAAACCACTGCTGAGATACAGAAGTACAACTTCGACCGTGCAATTAAGGGGCAAGTTGATAACCCTGCCCGTAAACGTCAGCTTAAGCGTGACGTAGCCCGTTTGAAGACCATATTGAAAGAAAAGCTCGCTAACTAAGAGGACCCAAAAGCGCTATGTCTGAATCAAACGCACGCAACATGCGTAAGACCCGCGTCGGCCGCGTGGTCAGCAACAAGATGGACAAGTCCATCACGGTTGCTGTCGACCGTCAGGTGAAGCACCCGATTTACGGGAAGTTCATCACTAAAACGACCAAATATATGGCTCATGACGAAGAGAACAAGGCCAACCAAGGTGATCTTGTCCGCATCATGGAGACACGCCCCTTGTCTAAAAACAAGCGTTGGCGCCTGGTCGAAATCGTAGAAGTAGCCAAGTAACCGCTTAACAGGATAAAGTCATGATTCAGCAGCAATCTGTATTGACAGTGGCCGACAACAGCGGTGCCAAAAAAGTGATGTGTATCAAGGTATTGGGCGATTCCAAGAAACGATATGCACGCATTGGCGATCTTATTGCCGCTTCTGTCAAAGTTGCGTCGCCGGGCGGAAACGTCAAAAAGGGCGACGTTGTAAAGGCAGTGGTCGTACGCACCAAAAAGGAGTACCGCCGCCGCGACGGAAGCTACATCCGCTTCGATGAGAACGCGGCCGTCATCATCAACAAAGACATGGAACCCGTAGGTACCCGTATTTTTGGACCGGTTGCCCGCGAGTTACGCGAGAAGAGCTTCATGCGAATTGTTTCGCTGGCTCCTGAGGTACTATAAACTGGAGAATAACCATGCCACGTAAGTTTAATCAACAAAAAAAGCTACACGTCAAAAAAGGCGATGAGGTGCAAGTGCTCTCCGGTAACGACAAAGGAAAGCGCGGCCGCATTCTAACGGTTTACCCTGCCAAAGAGCGTGTATTGGTAGAAGGTGTTAACATCCGCATTAAACACCAGAAGCCAAACCAGAACTATCCAAAGGGTGGAAGAATCGAGAAGGAAATGCCTATCCATGCATCAAACGTCCTTCCGATCGACCCAGTGCAAGACAAGCCGACCCGTATTGGACGCAAGCAGGTTGAATCGAACGGCAAGCTTCGTTGGGTTCGCGTTGCCAAGCTCAGCGGTGAACAACTTGACAAATAATTCCTTCCGAGGTATATAAAAAATGGCAGACGCTAGACTTTATTCACTGTACAAAAACGAGGTTGCATCCAAGCTCATGGAAGAGTTTGGAATCGAGAACGTGATGGCAGTGCCGAAACTTGAAAAGATCACGATCAACGTCGGCGTGGGCGATGCTGTAGCCGACCGCAAACGTCTTGACGACATAGCTGCAAGCATTGGGCAGATCACCGGCCAACGCCCGGTGCTCACCAAGGCACGCACATCCATCTCCAACTTCAAATTACGTCAAGGTATGCCGATTGGTGCCAAAGTCACCCTTCGTAAAACCATGATGTGGGAATTCCTCGACCGTTTCGTTACACTGGCACTGCCACGTACACGAGATTTCCAGGGTGTTCCCGACAAGAGCTTCGACGGTCGCGGTAATTATACCATCGGTTTGAAGGAGCATGCCATCTTCCCAGAGATCGACACTGACAAGATCGACAAGATGCACGGCATGGACATCACCTTCGTGACTACCGCCCCCAACGACGAACAGGCATACGCCCTGCTGAAGCACCTCGGCATGCCATTCAAGAAACGCAATAAATAAACAGAGCCATGGCAAAGAAATCCTGGATAGCCCGTAACAAGAAGCGCGCGGAGACGGTAGTTAAGTACGCCGAACGTCGTAAGGCCCTCAAAGCCGCCGGCGATTCCGTCGCACTCCAAAAACTTCCCCGCGACGCAAGTCCGACACGTGTGCGCAACCGCTGCGCACTAACCGGACGGTCACGCGGCTATATTCGCCAGTATGGTATCTCACGGATTAAGTTCCGCGAGTTATCACTCGAAGGCAAGATACCCGGAATGAGAAAAGCCAGCTGGTAACCATCAGAGGACGAAGACCATGACTGATCCAATAGCCGATTTTTTGACACGCATACGCAACGCCCAACAGGCAGGACATCGCAGCGTCGATATTCCAGCCTCAAAAATTAAGCGTTCGATGGCGCGTATTCTGCACGACAAGGGTTATATCTCGAATTTCATAGATATCGCCGACAACAAGCAGGGTATTTTGCGTCTTTTCCTTAAATACGACAGCTACGGCCATCCTGTTATCCGCGAGATCAATCGCGTATCGAAACCAGGACTTCGTAAGTATGCCGGCCATGGCAATCTCCCGCGCGTACGCAACGGACTAGGGGTTGCTATCCTCACTACATCACAGGGTGTGATGACCGACAAAGAAGCTCGCAAGCTGAATATTGGCGGCGAAGTACTCTGCTACATTTACTAATCCCATAGCTGAAGATATTATGTCCCGTATAGGCAAACTACCGATCAGCCTTCCTAAGGGAGTCGACATTAATGTCGATGCTCAGAATCAGGTAACAGTAAAAGGCGAAAAAGGCATGCTTTCCCTGAAAGTATTGGCCGATCTCGACATCGAGAAGAATGGCGCCGAAGTTACCGTGGTTCGCAAGACTGAGGACAAGCGCGACCGTGCCATGCACGGTCTGTACCGCTCCCTGATCAACAACATGGTCGTTGGCGTGTCGACTGGCTTCAAGAAGGAACTCGAGCTTATCGGCGTCGGCTACCGTGCAAACATGAACGGTAACATCTTGGAGTTGGCCCTCGGGTACTCACACCCGTTCTTTTTTGTGCCTCCATCGGAGATTTCCATCGAGGTGGACACAAAAACATCCAAAAATCCTCGCATTATCATTACCGGTATCGACAAGGAGCTGGTTGGCCAAGTAGCCGCCAAGATCCGTTCATTGCGCAAGCCAGAGCCTTACAAAGGCAAAGGTGTGCGTTACCTGAACGAGAAGGTCCGTCGTAAGGCTGGTAAATCGGCAGGCAAGTAATATCAAGGGTAAAAGATCATGTTTATACTCCAAAAAAATCGCCGGAAGAAAATACAGATGCGGGTTCGTTCCCGTGTTACCGGCACCGCTGTGCGTCCACGTCTCAGCGTATTCAAAAGCAACAAGCATGTCTACGCTCAGCTTATCGACGACGATAACGGTGTTACGCTTGCAGCTGCCTCCACACGCACAGCTTCCTTGAAGGACGCTCTCGAAGGTAAGACACAGATCGAGCGCGCTGCTGAAGTTGGCAAGGAAGTGGCACGCATTGCCAAGGAAGCCGGATTCAGCACGGTTGTTTTCGACCGCAACGGTTATCGTTACCACGGCATCGTCAAATCAATGGCTGACGGCGCACGTGAAGGTGGACTCGTATTCTAAAACGGAACAGACTATGCCTAAGCAAACTCGCAAGAATTACAACATAAAAGCCAGCGACCTCACTCTCGAGGAGCGCATGGTAAACATCAACCGTGTAGCAAAAGTAGTAAAAGGTGGACGCCGATTCAGCTTCAATACGGTTGTGGTTGTTGGTAACAAAGACGGTGTCGTCGGTTCCGGACTTGGAAAGGCCAACGAAGTATCGGATGCCATCCAAAAAGGCTTTGACGACGCACGCAAGAACCTCATTCGGGTGCATGTCACCAAGACAGGTTCCATCGCCCACCCTGTTGTGGGCAAATGCGGTGCAGGGCGTGTGCTCCTGCTGCCGGCATCTGAAGGTACAGGTGTAATCGCAGGTGGTGCCGTAAAGGCCGTGCTTGAGAATGCCGGTATCCACAATATCTTGAGCAAGTCGCTCGGATCGTCGAATCCGCACAACCTTGTGAAGGCAACCATCGACGCCCTCCGTCGTCTGGAAAGCCCAGAGGATGTGGCAGCACGACGCGGCGTGTCTCTGCACAAAGTTTTTGAAGGTTGATCCTCAGATCACGTAAACCTCAATCGTAGCATTACAAAAGCATGAAACTCGAGAATTTAAAGGCACCGGCCCCAAATAAGAAGACTCGCAAGCGTCTTGGCCGTGGCGAAGGTTCCGGTCTGGGTCAACAATCTGGCAAGGGTCACAAAGGTCAGAAGGCCGTCAGTGGATACAACCACAGGCCTGGATTTGAAGGCGGTCAGATGCCTTTGCAGCGTCGTCTTCCCAAGTTTGGATTTAAGAACCCATTCCGCGTTGCGTATCAGGGTGTGAACCTCGATACCATTAACAAGTATGTTGATGCTGGTCGCCTCGGATCAACCATAACGGTTGAAGACCTTGTAAACGTCGGTCTTGTCGACTCCAACGACAAAGTGAAACTGTTGGGACGTGGTGAAATTTCGAAGGCCATCACCATCACAGTTCACGCGTTCAGCAAATCAGCCGAAACAAAGGTGACGAACGCCGGAGGAAGCGTAACCGTCATCGCCTAAGTACTCACCCAGCTAATGGTTCTTAACCGGCTTACACAAACAGAAGCATGAGTCTAGTAGAAAATATCAGAAACATCT
>CAYWCV010000075.1:0-9157 GCA_964456845.1 uncultured Chitinophagales bacterium
ATCACCGATCACCGATCACCGATCACCGATCACCGATCACCGATCACCGATCACCTGCTGCCTACGCTGCGACGACCAGCGCCGGAGCCGCTCTTGCGCATGAATCCACCTGGACGGCCAAATTTGCCGCCACGACGGAATGAACGGGGCTCTTGTGCCTTACGCTCGTCGTGTATAGGGGCCGCAATGGCGAATGGGTGGTCTTCTACCACAGGGAGCTGCTTGGCGATGAGCTTGTGGATCAACTTAAGCGACTTGCGCTCTTCGCGGTCGCACAAAGTGAGCGCGATGCCGGTGTTACCTGCACGGCCGGTACGGCCAATGCGGTGAACGTAGGTTTCGGCCTCGTGTGGAACCTCAAAATTGATGACGTGCGACAGGGCGTCGATGTCGATGCCACGGGCAGCAACGTCGGTTGCGACGAGCACGCGCGTGCGACCCATCTTGAATCCACGAAGGGCTGCCTGGCGTGCTGCCTGGCTCTTGTCGCCGTGGATCGAGTCGGCGGCGATGCCCGACTTGCTGATCATTTTGGCTACTTTCTCGGCGCCGTGCTTGGTCTTGGTGAAGACAAGGGCTGTCTGCACTTCGTTGTGAAGCAGGTGAAGAAGAAGTTCGCGCTTGTCGTCACGCTCTACGTGGTACAGGCGCTGCTCGATGATTTCGACGGCCGACGGACCTGGTGTCACTTCGACGCGCACAGGGTCGACGAGCATGCGGTTGGCAAGCTTGACGATCTCCGGAGGCATGGTGGCCGAGAAGAACAACGTCTGACGCTGCTTGGGCATGGCGTCGATGATGGCGTTGATGTCGTGGATGAAGCCCATGTCGAGCATGCGGTCGGCTTCGTCGAGCACGAGCATCGACACTTCGTTAAGACGTACGTGTCCTTGCTCCATCAGGTCCATTAGACGACCTGGAGTAGCAACGACGATGTCGACGCGACGGCGAAGTGCGTCGGTCTGTGGACGCTGGCTAACGCCACCGTAAATTACAGTATGACGCAGGTTCAGATTGCGACCGTAAGCCGTAAGGCTGTCGGCAATCTGTCCGGCTAGTTCACGTGTTGGGCTAAGGATGAGCGCCTTGATGCCACGCTGACGTTGCTCCAAGCGAGCCTGTGGGGCTAACAGTTGGAGTATCGGAAGGCAGAAAGCTGCAGTTTTACCGGTTCCCGTCTGTGCGCTGGCCAAAATATCGCGGCCTTTGAGCATCTCGGGGATGGCTTGTTCTTGAATTGGAGTTGGCTGGGTGTACCCTTCGCGGGCAACATTGGACAAAATGGTGGGTGTGAGACCCAATTGGTCAAAAGTCATGTAAAATGTAAAATATGAAGCCTGGGCAGCGAAGTGCGGACTGAACGGGCAAATGGGGGGTTTGAAACACCCGGCAAAAAGCAATATGCAAATGGGTTGCCGGGCGATGCAGTTAACAATGTGAACAACCCCGACAAAACTTCAGAAGCCCAATTATTACATGCACAGATTCTTAAGATAGGAATAAAAATTGAGAATTGAAAATTGCAGATTTAAAAATGCACAGTGAACAGTGAACAGTGAACAATGAAATATTGACTTTATTTCAAAAAAATCAATTTTCTCGCTTCTCGCTTCTCGCTTCTCGCTTCTCGCTTCTCGCTTCTCGCTTCTCGCTTCTTGCGTCTCGTGTCTCGTGTCTCGCTCACCTGTGCCGCGCCATCTCCTCAAGGCTCACATGTCCCTCATAGTAGGCACGGCCTACCACGCACGAATGCAATCCCTTGGAGGCCAGTGCCTCCAAATCGCCGGCATTGCTCACGCCACCGCTTGCAATGAATCTCATTTCAGGGAATCGGTGCATCAGATCGATGTACAGATCCACATTTGGTCCGCTCAGCATACCGTCGCGGCCGACGTCCGTGCACAAGACCTCCGTGAGTCCGGCTTCCATCATCGGTTTGAGAAAATCTTCTAAGGTGACATCAGAGGTCTCCAACCAACCGGCATAGGCCACTTTTCCGGCCTTGAGGTCCATCCCCAGGATGCACCTGTCGCCCCCGTGGGTGCGCAACGCATCGAGCCAGGCGTCCGGCTTTTTGACTGCCATGGAGCTGACTACCACACGATGGAGCCCTGCATCCAGCAAGTCATCGATGTCTTCGCGGGACCGAATGCCCCCGCCGGTCTGAACCTCCATACCCGTCTGCCGCACGATTTCGGTGATGATGGGAAGATTCACGAAACGCCCCTCCTTGGCACCGTTCAGGTCCACAATATGCAGCCTCCCGAAGCCGGCGTCGCGATATACGTTGGCTTGGTCGACGGGCGACAGTGGATATACCGTCACTTCCTCGTAGGCGCCCTTCTTGAGGCGCACGACCTTGCCGTCGAGCAGGTCAATAGCTGGAATTACATGCATGTCAGATGGCAATCGGTTGGTAGACGATGTCGCAGAAGTTGCGAAGCAATGTGGCGCCGGCAGCTCCCGATTTCTCGGGGTGATATTGCACCCCCATGAAATTCCCCCGGGCGGCCACTGCCGTAAACTCGACCCCATACTCGCAGGAGGCAAGAGTCACGTCGCCCAATGGAGGGTAGTAGCTGTGCACAAAGTAATGGAAGTCGGACGTGTCGAGACCGATGAGCAGAGGATGCCGTTTCACCTCCTTGAAGGTGTTCCAACCCATGTGAGGAACTTTCATCTCAGTGCTGTCGAATCGGTTCAGATGTCCGGGGAAAATGCCCAGGGTAGGTATGGTCGACTCCTCCGACGACTCAAACATGAGCTGTAGGCCCACACAGATGCCAAGCACGGGCTTGGTCGCCTGTAGGAGCCATTGGTCCACCCCCTTGTCGATGAGCGAACGCATGGCGGCCTCGGCGTGTCCAACACCCGGGAAGATCACCCCCCGTGCCTCGTCGAGCACGGCGTGGTCGGACGTGATCACATGTTCGACGCCCAGCCGTGCGAGCGCATTGCTTACGCTGGCCACGTTTCCGGCGTCATAGTCGATCATGGCGATCATAGGGTGCCTTTCGAGCTCGGGATGGTATTCAGGATGCGCGGGTTGCGGATGAGCGCCTGGCGCAGGCAGCGGGCAAATCCCTTGAAGCAGGCCTCGATCTTGTGATGATCATTCTCTCCCTTGACGGAGATCTGCAGCGTCGCCTTCAGGCTCATGGCCAGCGAGTGGAATACGTGCTTGGTCATTTCGGTGGGGAAGTCGCCCACATATTCGCGGACGAAATCACCCTCGAAGGTGAGGTATGGGCGCCCCGAAAGATCCATCGCGATCGTGGCCTGCGCCTCGTCCATCGGCAGCACGAAGCCGAACCGCTCGATGCCTCGCTTGTCGCCGAGGGCCTGCGTGATGGCGTCGCCCAGGGCAATGGCGGAGTCCTCGATGGTGTGGTGCTCGTCGATGTCGAGGTCGCCCTTGCATTGCAACGAAATATCGATGAGCGCATGCTTGGCGATCTGGTCGATCATGTGGTCGTAAAACGGGATTCCCGTCGATATCGCCGACACACCGGTGCCGTCAAGATTGACCTCCACCGAAATGTCGGTCTCCTTCGTGGTGCGCTTAACCGTGGCGCGGCGTGCCGGCTCGGTAACGGTCTCGACGATGGTGACGGCCTCGGGCATGCTCAGCGATATCTCAGATGGCGGTGGCGTGTATCCTTCACCAAGGCCCAGATGCTGATGCAGCATGGTCAGGAACTGGTCGTTCTCGGACGGAGTGCCAACCGTGACTCGGATGGTGTTCTCGCAATGGATCTGATCGCCGCGGTAGCGCGCCACCACGCCGGCATCAGCCATCGACTTGTACACCTCAAAGGCCTTCGGGACACGGATGAGCAGGAAATTGGAATCGCTGGGGAACACCACGACGGCTTCCATCTTCTTGAGTTCCCGCTCCAGCCGCTCACGCTCGGTGAGTATGTTGCCCACCTCAACCCGCATCTGCTCCACCTGCTCCATCGCTTCGATCGCCGCCCGGCTCGTGAGCTGGTTGATGTTGTAGGGCGACTTGATTTTCATCATGTAGTGGATGATCTCGGCCGACGCAAAGGCCATCCCCAGGCGGATGCCGGCCATGCCGAACGATTTCGACAGGGTCTGCAGCACGACGAGGTTCGGATAGCGGTCGAGGTCCATGCACCAGCTTGGGCTGTCGGTGAAGTCGATGTAGGCCTCGTCGACGACCACGATCCCTTTGAATCCCTCGAGTATGGCCTTGATGTCGTGACGGTGCAGCAGGTTGCCCGTCGGGTTGTTCGGCGAGCACAGGAAGATGATCTTCGTCTCTGCGCGAACCGCAGCCAGCACCTTCTCGGGCTCAAGCTGGAAATCGGGCGTGAGCGGCACGGCGTCGACGGGTACATTGTTCACCGATGCGGCAACTTTGTACATCCCATAGGTAGGCGGTGTGATCAGGATGCGATCGTGCGCCGGCTCGCAGAAGATGCGGATGAGAAGGTCGATGGGTTCGTCGCTGCCGACACCCGTGAACACTTGGTCGGGATACACACCCCGGAACGCGGCTATCTTCTGCTTCAGGTCTTTCTGGTATGGATCCGGATACCGGTTCAGGCCAGGTTCGCCGGTCACGGCACCGAAGCTGTTTTCGTTGGCGTCGAGTAACGTGCCGCGCTCGTAGTCGTCGCGGGCACAGCGATAGGGCGACAAGGCCAAGATGTTAGGGCGGATCAGGGAGGATATCATAAATCGGGGATCGGGGATCGGGAAGATCGCCCCTGCCGCGTGCGGCGGGGGCCGGGGGGTGGTACAGGTTATAGCGTGCGGCGGGGGCCGGGGGGTGGTACAATCCGAACTGTCACGGCGTTTGCATGGGCATCGAGACCTTCGGCTTGGGCGAGGCGCACGACGTGTGGTCCAAGTAGCCGCAGGCCGTCTTCGGTGAGTTCCTGCACGGTCATCTTCCGCACGAAGCTGTCGACCGATACGCCGCTGTACATCCGGGCATAACCGTAGGTAGGAAGGGTGTGGTTGGTGCCGGAGGCGTAGTCGCCGACGCTCTCGGGGGTGAAGTGCCCCACGAACACGGATCCGGCATTCACAACGGCATCGACCAAGGCCGAGGCGTCAGCCGCTTGGATGATGAGGTGTTCGGGTGCATAGATGTTGCTGAAGGCCACGGCCTCTCCGGTTGTCGACACGGTCAATGCATAGCTCTTGGCAAGGGCTTGGCGGGTGATGTCGGCGCGCGGGAGGGCTGCCAGCTGGTCGGCCAGAGCCTGTTCGAGTTGGTCGAGGTCGAATCCGTCGACGGCCACCACAACAACTTGGCTGTCGATGCCGTGTTCGGCCTGCGACAGCAGGTCGGCGGCGACCCAGGCCGGATTCGCCGATGCGTCGGCGATCACCAGCACCTCCGACGGACCCGCCGGCATGTCGATGGCCACCATGGCCTCGGTGTTTTGCAGCAGCATCTTGGCAGCCGTCACATACTGGTTGCCCGGACCTAGGATCTTATCCACCTTCGGCACCGTTTCGGTGCCTAGCGCCATCGCCGCCACGGCCTGGGCGCCACCGGCGAGCAAGATGTGCGTCACGCCGCATCGCTGTGCGATGTACACGATTTCTGGGGCGACGGATCCATCAGGACGCGGAGGCGTGGCCAGCACGACGGTGCTGCAGCCGGCGATCTGGGCTGGAACGCCCAACATTAGTGCCGACGACGGCAATATGGCCGTTCCGCCGGGCACATAGATGCCCACGCGTTCGATCGGGCGGGTCACACGGCGGCACACGACGCCCGGCATGGTCTCAATTTCGAGGGTGACACCCATCTGCGGACGATGAAATGCGTAGATGTTGTCGTAAGCAACGTCGATGGCGGCCTTCAGGCCGGCGTCGAGCACGGGCTCCGACTCCGGCACAGGGATGCACACGGCGGGGGTATCTGCCTTATCGAATTGCTTCGTATAGCGGCGTACAGCCTCGTCTCCCTCGTCGTCGACGTCTTCAATGATGGGTCCGACCGTCTCAAAGATCGACATGAAGTCAATCTTCGGCCTCTCACAAAGCTCCTGGACAGTTTGTTCATCCAGTTGGGCGAGCGCATATCGTTTCAGCAGATGTGGTTTCATCAGTCGATCATGCTTTCGATTGGCAGTATCACGATACCGCTTGCACCGGCATCGCGCAATTCCTCCATCACCTCCCAGAACCGGTCGATCGGAATGACGGAATGTACGGCGATCATACCGTCATCGGCCAGAGGCAGCACCGTAGGGCTCTTAAGGGCTGGAATGATCTTTCGGATACGGTCGAGCGACGCCTCTGGGGCGTTCATCATGATATAGCGGCTGTTTTGGGCCTTCTGTTGACCGTGGATGCGAACCAGCAGCTTGTTGATGAGCTCTGCCTTCTCGTCAGACAGCTTTTTGCGTGTGCGAACCAGCTGTGTCTGGCTGCGGAAGATCGTTTCCACCTCGGCCAGCCCGTTGGCGCGGAGTGTGCTGCCGGTCGACACAAGGTCGCAGATGGCGTCGGCCACATCCAGCTTGGGTGCGATTTCGACCGACCCGGAGATTTCGACGATGTCGACCGTCTGCCCGATCGAGGCAAAGAAGTCGCGCGTCAGGTTCGGGTAGCTGGTGGCGATGCGTTTGCCGCCCAGTTGGGATGCCTCGCGTATTCCGTGCTCCTTTGGGGCGGCGATGCAAAGTCGGCAATGACCGTAATCGAGCTCCTTGATGATCTCGACATCGGCTCGGCGTTCTGCAACGACGTTGGCGCCCACAAATCCGAGATCGCACACGCCGTCTTCGACGTACTCGGGGATGTCGTCGTCGCGAACGAACAGCAGCTCGATCGGATAGTTGCGGCAGCGGATAAGGAGGTGGTCTTTATACGTGTCGAATTTCAGGCCGATGTTCTGTAGAAGCGCGGTGGTCTTTTCAGTCAGGCGACCGCTCTTTTGGAGCGCTATGCGCAGGGAAGGAGACTCCATGGGGAGGAATGAGGATTGAGGATTGGGGAATGAGGAGAGGACAAGGAGTGAGGGGCAGGAAAAGGAAAGGAGAAAGCAGTGCCCTGGGGCTCGGATGCGAGCTTGATGTCGGCTTCAGTGGCCGAGACGGTGACGATGATGTCGCTTGTAAGCATGAAACATGCAAAAAGATAAAAAAAATTTCGCGAAGCGCGTAAGGAAATGCTTTGGCAGGTATCTATAGAGTAAGGACGCGATGCACGTTGCCCCCATCGGCGAAAACCACCATCAAAACCAAACTGGAGATTATTCAATGAGAACACTCTTTAAGGCATCGTTGGTCACACTCATCCTCGCAGGATGGGCAGCGACGGGAACCGGAGCTAATGCACAGCCAACACCTACGTCGGACGGGCAAACCTGCGACCAGGTCATGACCAGCGTGCAGTACGCAAAGACACGCATCGGCAACCTGTGCCTGTTCAGGGGCAACTGGGTGTGCTATGCGGAGTTCACGCCGAGCACGGACTGTGGCAAGACCCAGCCCGACAACGGACTCGGCGAGGCTTGACCGCTGACGGAAGTGACGACAACAACACGGGGTGGGGGGGAGCCTCCACCCTGATCTTATCATTACCGGACCTCAACCAATGAACCGTTCAACAGCACTCATCATACTATCGGCGGTGATCACAATCGTCGGACTTGTACGCACGGATGAACTCGACAAATCGTCAACGCGTTCCATCAAGGCGCCACTTACCGAGCTCTTCAGGAGCGACGGCAACGTGTTTGAACCCATCTGGATTGAGGCGGATGCCAATCATATCCTGTGGGTAAGCGACGCCGTGCATCGGACGTTGACGTTGTACACCTATCATCTGCAAAAAGACGCACCGACGTATTCGCTGGGAATGGGAAGGGGACCGGGTGAACTTTCCGAAGTGGGAATGAAATGGATGAGCACGCTCAGCTCGGGCGACAAAGTTGTTTACGATGCGGGCGCATACCGAATGACGCGCTACACGGCAGCGTTGGAGAACCCGACACCGGTCAGGGTTGTCTCATCATCCAACCGCTGGCTCAGCGCGCACATCCTCGCCGACACCCTTTTGGTGGTTTCCCCCATGAGTACGAGCAGCTTGCTGGAGGTGTTCCGATACGACCCCGAGACAAACCAGACGGGTGGGCTCACATTCCGTGTCGGTAACTCCGATAAGCCTGAATTGTCTGCCTTGAGCAATTTCCTGCTGAAGAACGGACATGTTGCTAGCCATGGAGATGCATTGTATTTCAGCTTCCTGTTTGCCCCGTACATCATCAAAGTGGGTACCGATGGCATGCAATGGATGGGCGGCAGTGAGCTCGGAGTCGGGTTTCCCGTCAACGACAAGAACCCCAACGAGATCCGGATGCCCGATGCCAGCGAGCATCCGCAGCAGACGCTGTCGATAGCGGCCGATGCCGCCCGCGTCTATGTGTTGCACAACGGCGAGAAAGCCGGTTTTTGGCAGACCATGTGGGCTACTGTCACCAACGATTTCGGCGACATCGACGAACAGTTGAACGCCACAAGCAGGCTTCGGATCTATAACGCTAGGAACGGCAATTTCGTCGAGGAATGGCAGCTTCCCGTAAGGGCCAGGCTGGTGACGGTATATGGGAAGTATATGTACCTGACCACGCAGGTCGACGGACAGCCGACCGTCGTCGCGTACACGATGAACCGATGAGCTTCACTTCGCGATCGAGAAGGCAGACAAGACTGCTCGCCGGTGTTTTGGCGGTTGACCTCGGCTTCGTGTGGTTGTCGGTCATCCATCACGAAATGCTGGTCATTTTATACTCCAGCGGCCTGTGGATCGGCTATGAGGCAGGCTTGGGATGGGCTTTGCTCCGCACCATCCTGCTGCTGTCGGCGTATCATTTCAGATTCCCGAAACTTTTGGTGTTCATGATTGGGTTGGAGTTGATGGCCGGGGTGGTTGTTTCGGTCACGGACATTTGGGTCTACTACGCAACAGACTGCGAGTGCCTGCTACAGATTGACGGAGCAGTGGCCAGGTTGTTTGTGAGGTCGGCTGCATTGGGCGTTCTAGTGGGAGCAAGCAGAAAGACGAAAGAAGAAGGAAGATGGAAGGGCTAGGAATTTTGGATAAAGAATAAAGAGTGGCTAACCTTCGCTTCTCGCTTCTCGCTTCTCGCTTCTCGCTTCTCGCT
>CAYWCV010000076.1:0-5643 GCA_964456845.1 uncultured Chitinophagales bacterium
GCACGCACGTCGTATTTAACGAGCTCGCGAAGGAAGGTGTTCAGTCTTCCTTCTTTGGCGCGGTGAAGGGTCACACCCTCGACATGGTTATACATGATGATGTTGACCTTGCTGGGAATCCATCGCGCGATGCCGGCCAGCTTTTTGGCGTCATCGATCGAGTCGTTGAACTGGTCGAAGAGGAGGTACTCGTAGGTGACCGACTTGTCTGAGCGCTTGTGATAATGCTCGAGCGCCGAACGGAGGGCATCCAGATCGAGCGATTCGTTGATCGGCATAATCTTGGTGCGCTTCTCATCGGATGGCGCATGCAGGGATATCGCCAAGTTAAAGGGCTGGTCTTCGTCGCCGAAACGGCGGATCAGGGGAGCGAGTCCTACAGTCGAAATGGTGATGCGCTTGGGCGACAGTCCTATCGTCTTGGCGTCGCAGATAATATGGGCCGAATTCATGACAGGCACATAGTTGTGCATTGGCTCGCCCATGCCCATATAGACGATGTTGGTGATCCGCTTGCCGTAGTTTGTGAGGGCGTAGTCGTTGATGTGCAGCACCTGATCGACAATCTCGCCTGTGGTAAGATTACGGAGTAAGCCCATGCGTCCGGTGGCGCAGAAGGAGCATCCGAACATGCATCCCACCTGACTCGAAACGCACACAGTGAGGCGATCGGCCACGCCGTCGTCGAAGAACTCGGGGATCAGAACAGCCTCGACCTGTCGGTCGTCCTCAAGGCGAAAGAGGAACTTAGCGGTTCCATCTTCCGAGACTTGCCGGTTGGATTCTTGTGCGCGATAAAATCGGGTTTCAGCGGATAGTCGTTCGCGCAGTGCCTTCGGCAGGTTCGACATGTCGTCGAAGGAATTCACGGTGCTACCGAACACCCATTCAAAGAGCTGGTCAGCACGGTAACGCTCCACACCCATCTCTTTGCAGAGCGCTTGGATTCCGGCACGGTCGAGGGTTTTGAGGTCTGTCATGGTGTAAAGATACGAAGATCCAAGGCAACAGGATTTCCTCAATACCCCGACATCACGATGCTCCGATGTTCCGATGTTCCGTATCTTTAGCGCATGCTTACCAAACGAATCATTCCCTGTCTCGACATCAAGGACGGACGCACGGTGAAGGGCGTCAATTTTGAGGGTCTACGCGATGCGGGCGACCCCATCGAGCTTGCGCAGCGCTATGCCCGTGAGGGCGCAGACGAGCTGGTTTTCCTCGACATTACCGCAACAAAGGAGAAGCGCAAGACGCTCGTGCCGCTTGTACGCGACATCGCCCGTCACCTCGACATCCCGTTCACGGTCGGAGGCGGCATAAAAAGTCTCGACGAGATCTCCGACCTGCTGCAGGCCGGCGCTGACAAGGTATCGTTGAACAGCAGTATCGTGGCGCGACCGGAACTCATCCGCGAGTCGTCCGACAGGTTTGGTGCCCAGTGCATCGTGGCTGCGGTCGACGCCAAACGGGTCGGTGAGGGCTGGACCGTCTGGGTGAAAGGCGGCAGCGAGGACACCGGCATCGACGCCATCGAGTGGATGCGCACCTGCGAACAGCTCGGTGCGGGTGAGATCCTGCTCACCAGTATGGACCGCGACGGCACCAAGGCCGGATTCGACATCGAACTACTGAGTCGGGTCAATGAGGTCACCACACTGCCCGTTATTGCCAGCGGTGGTGCCGGCACCATCGAGCATTGCGTCGAGGCAGTAGTCAAGGGAAACGCCGATGCGGTTCTGGCGGCGAGTATCTTCCACTTCCGCGAAATCGAGATCAGCGCGGTGAAGGCTGCTATGGCAGAGGCGGGGATTGCGGTGAGGCGTTAATATCCACCACTGCTGGCAGGTGGTCGCTTAGGGCTCCGTATTTGCGAGGGACGTGCCCGTTGGTGAACGAAAATCGGGTGTTCACAAAGATATAATCGAGCCGGCGGTTCGGAGCGTTAGCCGGGAAGGTGTGCCAAATGTCGCGGTTGGTGGCATATTCCTCATGGCTGGCCAGCTCTTTGAAGCCCTTCATCATGCCGATGATTTCCATGGTGCGGTCGCCGGTGTAGTCGTCACCAGACGTGTCATTAAAGTCTGAAAGCTGCGCAGCATTGTATGGCAGGGCGTTCATGTCGCCGCCGACTGCTATCACCATTTTACTCATGCTGAGTTCTTCCACCCAGTGTACCAGCGACTGCGCATGCTCCATGCGGTTGGCGGTACGAAATGCCTCAAGGTGGTTATTCACCACATAAAGAGTGTCGCCGTTCACGACCATGCCCACGGCCTGATGAAAGCGGTACAGGTAGAACCGGTTGTAATAGCCGGCGTTCTCGTCGGGCTTTTTCAGGAGCATCACCTGGTTGTCGACGATTGGAAAGCGTGAAAGCACAGCGCCGCCGCTCAACACCCGCCCGAAATGATATCTTGGTGGCCAATAGGGGAAGGGCACGTAATTGGCATCCCATCCAACGGCCTCGGCACCATACGACAGTCCAGTCAAATCGGCGAGCATGGCTAATTGGTCGAAATTCCCCGATCTCTTCGATCCAAAATCAATTTCCTGAAAAAGCACAACATCGATGCTGTCGGTGCGTATCAGCTCACCCATCTCGCGGATGGCCGCTTCGATCTCATCACGCGTTTTGGGGTGGTAGTCTGACCCGTCGGAACCCAACCCAAATCCATATCCCATATTGTAGGTCATCATGCGGATTTTGTCGACTGAGTCGATTGGTGCTGGATTACCGTACACATGAATGGCGTGCTCATATCGTCCGGGTTCGGGAAGTGACCCTGGTCCCCACACATATAGAAAAGCCACTCCCATGGCAAGTATCAAAATGATCCACAAACTTGCCTTTAAGATGCTGTATCCTAGGCCTGACGATTTTTTTTTCGTTGCCATAATTTATTGAAAAACCTCTACGCGATGACAATATCGATGATGTTGGAATTGTCGAAAGATGCGTATACTTCTTGAAATTGCCAAAGAATCGGCTAAGGGGGAATTATGTCAATCGTGCTTAGTTTTATACTGTTTATCGCAGTAGTATTACTGTATCTGCGTGTGAAATCCATCAGTGACCGTGTCACGTTATTACAGTCGCACCTCGCCAAGGCGATCCGTGAGCTGAACGAGCTGAAGTTTCCTGCTGAGGAGAGAAGGACAATTGATAAGGAAACGCAGTCGTACTCGGTGTCCATGAATCCAGGCGCCTCCATGACCATTACCGAGGAGGGCAAACCTGCTCCTGACACGACGCATAAGCCCCAGCCGACGGTTGTTCCTAGTCTGGAAGACCTTGCCCGTGCTGCCAGTGGCACCTCACATTCAGGAAGTTTCGGGTCGTCCGACACCCATCGCAGCAATGCCGACTGGGAGATGCTCATCGGCGGAAATTTATTCGCCAAACTGGGCGCCCTGGCCATTGTGATCAGTGCCGGATTCGCCCTCAACTACGCCTTCGTGAACGACCTGATCAGCGAGGGAATGCGCATCGCACTTGGCTTTGTGGGTGGCGCAGCAATCATCGTCGGAGCATTTCAGGCAAGAAAGAAAGACCTTCCCATACTCGGACAAGTGCTGGTGGCGGCCGGTATTTCGATCCTGTATCTGACCGTCTACGCCATGAGCCAGTTTTACCGTATGGTGCCCGACTATGTCGGAATCGGACTGATGCTCGGTGTATCCACTCTCACCGTCGTTCTTGCGCTTGCCTTCAGATCGCAGCCCGTTGCCATGATGGCGGCAGCCGGCGCTTGGCTCACGCCCTTGCTGCTTGGATCCGACACCGCAACAGCAATCCCTCTGCTCGCCTATATGCTCATCGTATCGTTAGCGATGGCATCGCTGGTATGGTATAAACCCGACTGGATCTATGTACGGGTCACCCCTCTGATTGGTGTGCTGATGCTGACCTTGATTTGGTACACCGACAACGATGTCGAGTTCTTCGCACTAGAGGCCATCTTCATTTACATGATCTGGGTGCTATATCTCATGTATGACCTCTACCATCATGTGGTGGATCCATCCAGGAGCTCCTATGTCGATGCCATCGTCAGCGGCCTAAACAGTCTTTTTGTAATATTCGTAACGATACAATTTTTCGACGACGCAGTGCTGTGGCAACGGACTGCAGCGGTCGGATTCATAGCCGTAATATATGCAGCCATTTCTCTGTCGACCCGCGAGCGCGTCAAACCCCGTTCGACCATAGCCGCAGGGTGGAATGTCATGTTCGGCATCTTTGCTCTTTGGGCTGTATTTGGTCTCGAGGAAATGTATTACGGGGTCATCATCATGAGCGCTGTCGCTTTGATGGTCTTTCTGGTGATGGAGCGATTGCAGTATCGCCAGGCCGTATGGGCGTATGGGCTCATACTTCTGGTAACCACGTTTGCCCTATTGGTGATGGGAAACGACACTCCCGAGCCCGATTTTCTGATCGCAAATAACCGCACACTAGCCTATGTGGTGGTGATTCTCCTGTGGCTGCTGATGGGTCTCAAATCAACCGTCATCTCGTTATTCTCAGCAAAGGCCATGCGCGACATTGGAGGCATTGCCGCCATCCTGCTCGGATTCATGTGGCTTAATATCGAACTGGAGACCGGTTTCGACCGTGCCATGCCACTTGTTCCTAGCGAGTGGGATCCCAACCGCGACAACTGGATTGAGCTCACCCGATCGGCCGCATGGCTCGTATACAGCTTGTTGCTATTTGCTCTGGGCGTGCTGCGCTCTGCACCTGCTGCGCGATATGCCTCCATCACACTGTTCGGATTCAGCATCCTAAAGATCTTCCTAAGGGACCTTTCATTCCTAGACACGCCGTACCGGATTGGATCGTTTCTCATCCTCGGTGTGATCCTGCTGCTCGTGTCGTTTGTCTACCAACGATATAGAACCTTCATTTTTGGAACACCTGCAACCGATGCTACAGGTGGGCAGGAAACAAAATCAGAAGAGTTCCGTATGCCTGAGTAACAGACATTAACTTAATGGAGGTGCCATGGGCTGCCTGATCACAATTGCCGGACTTATCGCCCCAAGGCTTGTCATAGCCGTCCTTTGGTTTTTCACGGAGTGGTTCAACTCTGTATCCGATAATTTTGTGCTACCTATTTTGGGGTTCATTTTCCTCCCATACAGTTTTTTGTGGTACAGTGCCGTCATCAATTGGTACGGTGGTGAATGGGGATTTTTGCAGATCGTGGTGATGATTATTGCCGTACTGTCCGACCTAGGCGCCAGTAAGGAAAGCATCGGAAATAAGTAGACGCCGGAACATCGAGCATCGAGCATTGGACGTTGGGCATTGGACATTGGACATTGTGCGTCGGAAGTGATTGGTAATAATTGTTAATGCCTGGTAATGATTGATATTGCTTGTTCATGATTCTCTGCTGGTAGCGTTTCCATAAAAATAAAAGCGCTTCCACTACAACATTACGTTGACGATTTCCTTGATAAGCCATAATTATTTGTAGTTATTACCTAGTCAAGGTCGGTCTGCATCGTTGTGGTTGGCCATTCGGAGGCAATTTACGCCTCGGTGTTAACATCAGTTTTTATAGGAAAAAGTTCACATGTTCTGGAATCAGGAAGAAAAATCGGCCTGTGGAGTGGGGTTTGTTGCCAGTCGGA
>CAYWCV010000076.1:5743-8977 GCA_964456845.1 uncultured Chitinophagales bacterium
GAATACCGCAATGTGCCCGTCGACGCCTCCGTACTCGGTTCTGATGCCCTCGAATCGTTGCCTACCATCAAACACGCGTTCATTAAGCGTCCGGTACACTGCCGTACCGACTTCTCGTTCGACCGCCTGCTGTATATCGCGAAGCAGATTACGCGTACGAAGGAAGTAGCGGCCGGTATCGACAAAGATTTCTTTTTCGCATCGCTCAGCTCGTCCACCATCATCTACAAGGCACTGACTCGCGCTGTCGACTTAGACCGATTTTACCTGGATCTTCAGCATCCGGAATACAAAACCCGGTTCGCGATGTTTCATCGACGATTCAGTACCAACACGCGCACCTCGTGGGATAAGGTCCAGCCGTTCCGGATGATCGGACACAACGGCGAGATCAACACCATAGCCGGCAACCGCAGCTGGGGATTCTCGCGTGAGCGCTCGATGGGGCTGATACGAAACGAGCTGCTCACCCGCACGGGCATCAGCGACACGGGCTCGCTCAACGAAATGGTAGAAGCCTTGATGTTTAGGAGCTCTATTCAACATATTGAGGATATCACCGCCATTCTCATGCCGCCCGCAGGCAAGGACAATGCCTTCTACAAGTTCTGGAGTCGGGCGATGGAGCCTTGGGATGGACCCGCGTTCGTGAATTTCTGCGACGGTCAGACCGTCGGCGCCCGCCTTGACCGAAACGGGTTTCGTCCATGTCGCTGGGCCATGACCGACGACCACTTCTTTTTGTCGTCTGAGGCAGGTTCCTTCGAAGTTCCAGATGCCAATATCATTGCCAAGGGATCGCTCAGTGCCGGTTCGGGTGTAAAAGTAGATCTTGAAAGGGGTGAGGTAAGCTTTGCCGATCCCTCACAGAGTCGCGACAACTACGACGCTTCATTCGATCCGCGTACAGTCAAACTCAGCCCTGTGTTTACCGAGACGGAGCTCCATCACCTTGACAAGGCCGTGCTGTTCCAGTATACCGACGAAGATTTCAAGCGCATATTGGTGCCAATGATTGAGGAGGGCAAGGAGCCCATCGGGAGCATGGGAGACACGGCGCGTCCAGCGATTTTGTCGGACCAGCCACGGCCATTTTTCGATTACTTCTACCAGAATTTTGCCCAGGTGACCAATCCACCGCTCGACTACCTTCGCGAAAAGATGGTCACCGACCTATCGACCTATCTCGGACGGCGCCCGAACATATTTGCCCCGAAGGAGTTGATTCCTCCGGCAATCGCCATTGAGCTCGAGAGTCCGGTTTTGAGCTTGGCACAGTTCCAGTACATCGAAAAGATGAAGGGCAGGCACGAGAGCCGTTCCAGGATCATCCCCCGGGAGTTCAGCATGACCTTTGACCGCTCAGACGGTGTGGTCGGGTTCAAGTCGGCCATCCGGAAGATTGCCAAAGAAGTTGTTGATGCCGTTAAGGATGGGATTTCGGTGCTTATTCTTACCGACAGAGATGCCAGTTACGAACATCCGCCCATACCTAGCCTCTTGGTTTTGCGTGCGGTGGTCAACGCGTTGAACGAATCAGGCCTCAGGTTGGATGCGTCCACCCTGGTGCATACGGCCGAAGTGCGTAACACGCACCATATGGCGGCTCTCATCAGCTTTGGTGCCACTGCGGTATGCCCGTATCTGGCTTTGGAAATTGCACGGTCGGAGGGCAATGAGAAGCTGTCGGCTAACAAGCGAGAGCAAAACCTCGTCAAAGCTCTCGAACAGGGTCTGTTGAAGATTATGTCGAAGGCCGGTATTTCAGTGGTAAGGAGCTACCACAGCGCCAAGATGTTCACCGCAATTGGATTGGGGCCAGAGATCATAGACACCTATTTTCCCGGTTTAGGAAGTCCAATCGGTGGTATTGGAATCAGTGAATTGGTCGACGATATTCTGACGCACACGGCGTTGGCAGGCAGCCCAGAATGGAATGGCAAACCCATCAAGACCTACCAATATAAGGAGCACAATAAAGGTACCGAGGGCGAGCGACACTCGATGACCAACACGCGCAGCAAGATGATCCATGATCTTGTGCGTGAAACGGGCATTGGATTGGACAGGATGGAGCTCTATGACGCCTACCTGCAATCGAACAACAGCGACGCCCCGGTCAACATACGGCACTTGCTACAGCTCAAGGTAGCTGATCGTCCGACGCCGATGGATCACGTTCAACCGGCCGCCGATATACTCCGCACCTTTGGAAGCGGCGCCATGAGCTTCGGGGCCATAAGCGCCGAATCGCAGCGCGATATTTTCGAAGCTATGCGAGAGATCGGTGGGCGCAGCAATTCGGGTGAGGGAGGCGAGAATCCTTACTATTACACCGATGGCATCACGGCATCGATCAAACAGGTTGCCAGTGGGCGATTCGGCGTTACGGCCCAGTATTTGGTGACAGGCGATGAGATCCAGATCAAGGTGGCGCAAGGAGCCAAGCCTGGCGAGGGTGGTCAGCTGATGGGTGTGAAGGTTAACGAGGACATAGCGCGGGCGCGCCACTCGCTGCCGAACGTCGATCTCATATCGCCGCCGCCCTTGCATGACATCTACAGCATCGAGGACCTCAAGCAGCTCATCTACGAGCTCAAGCAGGTGAAGCCGGGTGTGAAAGTCGGCGTCAAGTTGGTGGCGGGATCGAACATAGGCACCATCGCCGTTGGGGTTGCAAAGGCAGGTGCCGATGTGATTCATGTTTCGGGCGCCGATGGCGGTACCGGTGCGGCCACATTGTCGTCGATGAAGCATGCCGGACTGCCATGGGAGCTCGGTTTGGTGGAGGCGCACCGGGCGTTGGTCGAGAACGATTTGCGTGGACGAGTGATCCTTCGCACCGATGGAGGCCTCCAGACGGGAACCGACATTGTGATGGCGGCTTTGCTTGGGGCTGATGAGTTTGATTTTGGGAAGCTGCTGCTCGTGGCTGAGGGCTGCGTGATGGCCCGCATTTGCGAGAAGAACACGTGTCCGACGGGCATCGCCACCCACGACCCCAAATTCAAGGCCAAATACAAAGGCACCAAAGATGACGTCGTGAAGATGCTTCAGTATGTTGCTCAAGATGTGCGTCGCCAGCTATCATTGCTGGGCGTTATCAGTATTCAAGAGATCGTGGGTCGCAGCGACCTTCTCGAGATCAACGCCAAGCATTTGGATCTGATCAACCGACGCGGGATTGATTTGGGTCAGTTGTTGGGAGATGGCGTTGCCCCACGATCCCACGAC
>CAYWCV010000077.1:0-8877 GCA_964456845.1 uncultured Chitinophagales bacterium
CCAAAACGATCGTAATACTTCCATTTCGACCAATTTCCGGAAGGCATCGGTTTGCTGCCGGGTCCTCTCGGCATAGAACTGACCGATCTCCTTGCGTTTCTCGGCCTCAGCCTCGACTAGATCGATCACCTCGCCGATACCCTCGTTGTTGAGGGCACTGGTGAGCACTACCGGCACATTTCTGTGTGGGTGCAGCAAATGCAAGGCAGCCTCGTATTCTTTGGCCGCAACTTTTGCGATGGGCTTATTGTCGCCGTCGGCCTTGTTGATGATGAGCATGTCGGTGATTTCGAGGATGCCCCGCTTGATGCCCTGTAAACCATCGCCGGCACCCGTAAGCGCAAGCAGCAGAAATAGGTCCGTCATAGAAGACACCTCATATTCCGACTGCCCCACGCCAACCGTCTCGACGAGGATGCGGTCATATCCGGCCGCCTCGCACAGGGTGATGGCCTCGCGCGTGGCCCTGGCAACGCCGCCGAGTACCCCGCCAGTGGGCGACGGGCGTATGAACGCATCGGGATGGGCGCTGAGCTCCACCATCCGGGTCTTGTCTCCCAAGATGCTGCCACCCGTCTGTGGGCTGCTGGGGTCCACCGCCAAGACGGCCACTTTGTGGCCACGGCGTATCAGCGCCAAGCCGAAGGCCTCGATAAATGTGCTTTTACCAACCCCGGGCACACCAGATATGCCGATCCGCAGGCTTGCTCCGGCCATTGGCTGTATCTGTTCGAGCAGGATCCGGGATGCCTCGACATCCGTTGGACGCGTACTCTCCACAAGGGTAATAGCCTTGGCTAAGGCACGGCGACTGCCCGATCGTAACGATTCTACATCATGAGACGGCATGGCGCGCAGATTCGATGGCATCTAGCACTTTGCCAGCTGCCAACGGGATGTTTGTACCGGGCCCAAAGACAGCAGCAACGCCGGCATCAAGTAGGAACGGATGGTCCTGAACAGGGATCACACCACCTGCAATGACCACGACATCACCGGCACCTTCAGCCTTGAGCAGCTCAATGAGCTTGGGTATGAGGGTCTTGTGGCCAGCGGCCAGACTCGATACACCGATCACATGCACGTCGTTTTCGACTGCCTGTTTCGTTGCCTCCTCCGGGGTCGAGAAGAGCGGACCAATATCCACGTCGAATCCGATGTCGGCAAACGCAGTGGCAACCACCTTGGCTCCACGGTCGTGACCGTCCTGACCCATCTTGACGACCAAAATACGTGGCCGGCGTCCATCACGCTCTGCAAATGCCTCGATCCGCTTCTTGAGTGCCTCATAGTTGGGGTCACCTGCATATACGTGATCGTAAACGCCGTGAATCATCTGGTGGGTGGCCTGGTGACGTCCCCACACCTTTTCGAGAGCCGCCGTGATTTCGCCAATGGTGGCGCGCACACGGGCAGCGTTCACGGCCAATTCGAGCAGATTCTGAGTCGGATCGTTGGCGGCAGCCGTCAGAGCTTCCAGTGCATGGTCCACTGCAGCTTGGTCCCTGCTAGCCTTGATAGAATTAATGCGTGTAATTTGTGAATCACGCACCGCCGTGTTGTCGATGTCTCGGATTTCAACGGGATCCTCATTCTTGAGCGTGTATTTGTTCACGCCCACGATCACGATGTCGCCCTTGTCAATCCCGGCCTGTTTACGGGCGGCGGACTCCTCGATGCGACGCTTAGGCATGCCAGTACCGATGGCCTTGGCCATGCCTCCCAGATCGTTCACTTCCGATATGATTTCCTTGGCGCGTGTCACTAGATCGGCCGTGAGCCTCTCCATGGCGTAGGATCCACCGAACGGATCGACCGTGTGGGTAATATCGGTCTCCTGCTGGATGATAATCTGCGTATTGCGTGCGACGCGCGCAGAGGTCTCAGTTGGCAGCGAAATTGCCTCATCGTACGAATTCGTGTGCAGCGACTGTGTGCCGCCAAGTACCGCAGCCATGGCCTCGATGGTGGTTCGGATCACGTTATTGAGCGGATCCTGAGCCGTGAGGCTCCATCCGCTTGTCTGGCAGTGCGTACGCAGCATGAGCGACTTGTCGTCCTTGGGCGAGAAGCGCTCCTTCATCAGCTCGGCCCACAACTGCCGGGCGGCGCGAAGCTTGGCTATCTCCATCAGGAAGTTCATGCCGATGGCGAAGAAAAAGGACAGGCGCGGCGCGAAGTCGTCGACATCCAACCCGGCGTCGACGGCTGCCTGCACATACTCGATCCCGTCGGCCAGGGTGAAGGCGAGCTCAAGGGCACTGTCGGCCCCGGCTTCCTGCATGTGATAGCCCGATATGGAAATCGAGTTGAATTTTGGCATGCTGCGGCTGGTGTAGCCGATGATGTCGGACACGATGCGCATCGAGGGGTCGGGCGGATAAATGTAGGTGTTCCGCACCATGAACTCCTTGAGGATGTCGTTCTGAATGGTGCCGCTGAGCTTATCGGGACTCACCCCCTGCTCTTCGGCCGCGATGATATAGCAGGCCAAGATGGGCAGAACAGCTCCGTTCATGGTCATCGAAACCGACATTTCGTCGAGTGGAATGCCGTCGAACAGGATCTTCATGTCTTCGACGGAGTCGATGGCCACACCAGCCTTACCTACATCGCCGATCACTCTCGGGTGGTCGGAATCGTAGCCTCGGTGGGTGGCAAGGTCGAAGGCCACGCTAAGGCCTTTTTGCCCTGCGGCCAAGTTCTTGCGGTAAAAGCGGTTCGACTCTTCAGCGGTGGAGAATCCGGCATATTGGCGGATGGTCCATGGTCGCTGGGTGTACATCGTCGGGTACGGCCCGCGTGTGAACGGCTCTAGGCCTGGATAACCGGGATCGAGGCCGGCCGTGTCCTCGGCCGTGTAGAGCGCCTTAATGGTGATACCTTCTTGGGTGGTCCGGTTCAGGCTTTCGGCAGGGGCGCCCTTCAAGGCTTTTTCAACCTGCTTCAGCCATTTAGAATGTGTTTCTGAACTCATGGCATATGGGGTTTTGTGGACCTTTGATACGTTTCAAAGTACGAAATTCCCGTGCAAAATGCCGTCGAAATCAGACCGTCAGGTCCGATTATTCGTCTGCAAAAACGGGCTCCTCGCGTCGCAGGGGAGTCTCGTTCAGGTTGGCCACCATCTCCTCGCGCAACTGCTGAATGGTGAGGCCGGAACTGAGGGTCCCATTCGAGGCTACCGACAGGCGGCCGTTCTCTTCCGACACGACGATCACAAACACATTATTGTTTTCGCTCACACCAAGGGCAGCCCGGTGTCGCGTGCCGAAATTGGACGAAAGGTTTTGATTTTGGCTGATGGGCAGATAACATGATGCCGCAACGATTCGATTGTTGCGGATGATGACGGCCCCGTCGTGAAGGGGGGTCTCCTTCAGAAAGATGGAGATGAGCAGGCGGCTCGTAACCTTCGCATCGATGGTCTCGCCCGACTCGACGATGTCGGTGAGGGCTGCGTTCTTGGCGAACACGATCAGGGCGCCCGTACGGGTGCGGGCAAGATATTTCACGGCCTCTACCACCTCGTCGACCACCGTGTCGTCCTGGCTCGACCGGAAGAAACGGTCGATGCTCGTGTTCTGGCCCAAATTGTAAAGCAGTTTCCTGATTTCGGGCTGGAAGATGATGATGACGGCCAAAACACCGACGTCGAGCAGGTTACGCAGTATAAAATGGATGGTGGTGAACCCCAGCGCGTTTACGAGGATGTTCACAAGAAAGATGATGATGAGCCCGACAAAGGCCGGCACGGCAAAACTCCCCCGAATCCACCGGTACACGGTGAACAGGGCGAACGCGATGATCAGGGTTTCAACGAAATCCTTGATGCCGAATTCCAAAAATCCGAATGGCGACAGGTTCAAATCGTCAGGTTGCGGTAAGGTTGGGGAGTTCTGAGTGCATTATACATCAAAACGGTGTCTTTCGCTTCCTGAATATCGTGTACGCGTATGATTTTTGCACCCCTGACAAGCGCGTCGTAATGAAGCACGATGGTGCCGGCCAGTCGCCCTTCTGCCGGCCTCCCGTCAAGAATTTGGCCAATCATGCTCTTTCGGGAGGCGGCGACCATCACCGGTGCCCCCCACCGTTTCATCACCTGAAGCTGTTGGAGCAATTGGATGTTGTGATCAAGCGTCTTGCCGAACCCGATGCCTGGGTCGATGATGATCGACTCAACTCCGATGCGCCGGGCGTAGGTCACCTGCCGATCCAGGAATGCGACCACCTCGGCAAGCACGTCGTCGTAATTGGGATTGAGCTGCATGGTCTTGGGGTCGCCCTTCGAGTGCATGATCACCAATGCGGTGTCGAACTCAGCACAGAGGTCAGCAAAGCGCGGCTCTTTCTGCAGGCCAGACACGTCGTTGATGATATGGACACCCGTGCGGATGGCCTCGAGGGCAACGCTGTAACGCGTGGTGTCGACCGAGAAGAGCAGCCCGGGAAAGCGTGGCACAGCTGCTTCCAGCACCGGTATTACGCGTTTGAGTTCGGTGTCGAGGTCAACCGGGTCGGAACCAGGCCGAGTAGACTCCCCACCTACATCGATGATGTCGGCACCCTGTTCATGCATCTGCTCGATACGCCGAAGGGCATCGTCAACAGAGTTGAGATGCCCACCGTCATAAAATGAGTCGGGCGTCACATTGAGGATGCCCATGATGCGTGGCGACGATAGATCAAGATCCAGATTTCGACATCTGAGCACGGCTTGCCCGTCGGATCTGGTCGATTTAGGCATGAATAATCAGGGTGTGGTGTGCCTTGCCTAACCTAGCCTACCATTGCTGGATGTCGTCGGCCTTCTTGGGCTTGTTGGCCCAATCATCGGCGTCGGCCAATGCGTCCTTGGTATCGCTGATCACATGGTCGGCCCATTGCTCTGCAAGGCGTGCATTCAGCTCGATGTAATGCTCCCATTCTGCGGGCACCTCATCATCGGCAAAGATGGCTTCTACTGGGCACTCCGACACGCAGGCGTCGCAATCGATGCACTCATCGGGATCGATCGTCAAGAAGTTCGGGCCCTCGCGGAAGGCCTCGACGGGGCAAACAGCCGCACAGTTGGTGTATTTACAATTGATGCAGGGTTCGGTTACTACGTATGCCATGACGAGTTGAAAGAAAGGGTTTGGTGACGGGAACGTGAATGAGTAGGATATTAGAGCTTATGGAGATTAGATTCAAAATAAATTAGTATGTGAATAAATTGTAAAAAGCCACCGTGAAACACCCGGCCCATTGTGAAAAGAATTGGAAATTGGGGTATTTTTAGAGGTCGTAATTGGACCGGTGCAGGATATAAATTCACGGACTCATAAATAGTGTGCCTGCATCATCATTCACAAACAAAAACAACCATTATGAAGCTTAAAAGCTTACTACAAATCTTCACTCTGGCTGTTGTTTTCCTAAGTAGCCAACTTGTTATGGCTCAAGGTGTTACAACATCCTCTATGAGTGGTTCCGTTACGGATACACAAGGGCAGCCACTCGTGGGTGCCAACGTGGTGGCAACACACCAGCCTTCCGGCACTGTCTACGGGGCTGCTACCGATGCCAACGGGAACTACCGCATCCCTGCGATGCGCGTCGGTGGACCCTATGAAGTCAAGGTTTCCTACATTGGCTTCTCGACCGCCATCGTCGATAACTTGTTCCTCCGCCTTGGCGAGAACGAGCGTCGCAATTTCGAGCTCACCGAAACGGGAGGCCAGCTAGGCACCGTTACCGTGACGGCCACGGCCAGCTCGATTGGCCAAACCAGCGGCACGAGTACACAGGTCTCGCGTAGCCAGATCGAAAACCTGCCTACCATAAACCAAGACCTTCGCGACTTCGCACGTCTGACGCCTCAGGCCAGCCTTTATGGAGATGGTATCACCTTCGCAGGCATCAACAACCGTTTCAACGCCATCTACATTGACGGTGCTGTGAATAACGACGTGTTCGGTCTTGCAAGCTCCGGAACCAACGGTGGCCAAACCGGCATCCAGCCATTTGCCATCGACATCATCGACCAGCTTCAAATTGTCTTGTCGCCTTACGACGTAACCCTTGGCGGTTTCGCAGGCGGCGGTATCAATGCGGTGACCAAATCGGGTACCAATACCTTCACGGGTTCTGCTTACACCTACCTGCAGAACGAAAACCTGGTTGGCAAAACCAACGGCGTGTTGGCCGACCGCCTCGACGCTGAGCGTACCCGAGTCGATCCTTTCGTTAGACGTACCTTCGGCGCATCTGTTGGCGGTCCTATCATCAAGGACAAAGCCTTCTTCTTCGCCAACGTCGAGGTCCAGCGCGACGAAAACCCACAGCCGTTCGAATTTGGCCAATGGTCGGCAACTCCTGGCCGTTCCACCGAAGCCAAACTGAACGATCTTCGCAATTTCCTGATCAACCAGTACGGATACGATCCGGGCACGTTCACTTCCACCAAAGATGAGCTGAACGGTCTGAAAATCTTTGGCAAGATCGACTATAACATCAATGCCAATCATTACTTGACCCTTCGTCACCAATACTCCAATGGCGAGAACATCAACCGTAATGCGCCAAGCTCGAACACGATCAACTTCTCGAACAATGGTGTATTCTTCCCGAGCACCACTAACTCGAGCGCTGTTGAATTGAACTCCGTTTTTGGCACACGTGCTTCGAACAACCTCATCCTCAGCTACGTGGACGTAAAGGATGACCGTGGTTCGATCGGAAGCAACTTCCCATACGTGATCATCAACGACGTGAGCAGCGGCCAGATTCGTTTCGGAACCGAGGAATTCTCGACCGGTAACCTTTTGACCCAAAAGATCTTCTCGTTGACCAACAACTTCCGTCTGTACCAAGGTAACCACACCTTCACATTCGGTACGCACAACGAGTACTACGACATTTACAACGTGTTCCTTCCACAGAACTTCGGTTCGTACCGCTTTGCCAATGTCGACGCATTCCTGAACGGCGCCCCTGCCATTTCGTACACCCGTTCCTACTCGCTCGTCGACGACATCACCGGCGACGGAACCGCAGCTGCCGCCGACTTCAAGGCTGTGCAGTTCGGTTTCTATGCACAGGATGAATGGAACATGAGCAGCAGGTTCACCTTGACCTACGGCGTACGTATCGACATCCCGTTCATGTTGGATGATCCAGAGGAAGACACCTACTTCAACGAAGTGGCACTTCCAAAGATGCAGGCTTTCTACGCCAGCGAAGTGCTTCAGGGTAAATCATATCCTGCCTACGCTAAAAACGTGCGTGCAGGCAAGTCTCCGGACGGACAGATCATGTTCTCGCCACGTCTTGGCTTCAACTATGACGCCAGCGGCGAAAATCAACTTGTGTTCCGTGGTGGTTTGGGCATTTTCACCAGCCGTATACCGTTTGTATGGCCAGGTGCCATGTTCAACAACAACGGTCTGACACAAGGCCAGGTCACACAGTCTAATGCCGGTGTGCCGATCTTGTTCCGTCCCGACATCAACAACCAGTACACGAACCCAACCTTCAGGATTCCTTCTGGACAAATCAACGTGTTCACGGACGATTTCAAGTATCCACAGGTGTTCCGTACGAACTTTGCCGTTGATGCCGAGCTTCCGTTTGGTATCCTGAGCACATTCGAAGGTTTGTTCACCAAGACAATGAACAACATCATGTACACGAATATCAATTCGAATCCGACGATCGTACGTCGTTGGACGGGCGGCCCAGACAACAGGCCGATTTATTCGCGTACCAACATCGACAACACATACTCCGCTGTATATTTGGCATCGAACACATCGAAAGGCTACAGCTACAACCTCTCGGCCAGCTTTGCCAAGAACTTCGGCCGTACTACTAATGTGAACCTCGCCTACAGCTATAACGACGCCTACGCCTTGAGCGAGGGTACTTCTTCGCAGAACTCGTCGCAATGGCGCGGTCAGGTGAACATCGATGGTCGTAACTTTGCCTCGTACGGACGTGCCGACTTCGCTGCCGGCCACCGTGTGATCACATCCGCATCGTACCGCTACGATTGGACCCGCGACGGCAACAACGCCACGACGGTATCCTTATTTGTTAATGCTCAAAGTGGTCAACCATACTCTTATGTTATTGGCGGAAACTCGGGTCAAAACGTCAACAATGAGGTGGGCAGCACGAACGCCAACCGCAGCTTGGTGTTCATCCCACGCAACGCCAGCGACATCAACCTGGTAAACTACACTGCCGGTGGCCAGACCGTGACCGCTGCTCAGCAGTGGGAGCGCCTGAATCGCCTGATCGAAGACGATAAGTACTTGAGCGCAAACCGTGGCAAGTATGCTGAGAAGAATGCAGCATGGGCACCGTTCGAAACCCAGTTCGACATCGCTTTGCGTCACGACCTCGGCTTGAACGTGAATGGCCAGCGTCAGCGTATCCAGCTGATGGCCGATATTCAGAACTTCGCCAACCTGCTTAACAACCAGTGGGGTGCACGTTACTTCGTACCTGGCAACTTCAACAACTACTACCTGTACCAGTTCGAAGGTTACGAGGCTAACGGAACAACTCCGCGCTTCACCTTCCGTTCTGATGCTGTTGGCCTTGACCGCTACAACGTGTCGGGTACCACCTCCCGTTGGAGAATGCGCTTCGGCGTGAAGTACATGTTCAACTAATCGTTGATCATACAAGACTGAAACAAGGGCTCCGAAAGGGGCCCTTGTTGTTTTATGCCACCACCCCCTGGCCCCCGCCGTACACTATTTGCTCTGTACCACCCCCCGGCCCCCGCCGTACACGGCGGGGGTGACATCGTTGTTGCCACGGACAAAAGCCCCCTGCCGTATGCGGCAGGGGGTTGGGGGTTGGTACAGGGGTCCAAACAAGGGG
>CAYWCV010000078.1:0-3511 GCA_964456845.1 uncultured Chitinophagales bacterium
AAAAAGGTGACCACATTCACCCTCGACAACGGACTCACGTTCATCGTCGTTAAACGCGATGTTGCTCCGGTTGTCAGCTTTGTGACGTATGTCGACGTCGGCGGCGTAAACGAGCCGCTCGGCAATACAGGCATCGCCCACATCTTCGAGCACATGGTGTTCAAGGGCGACACGTACATCGGAACGACCAACTGGGAAAAAGAGAGAGTCGTGATCGAGCAACTCGACGACGCTTACATCGCATGGTACCGCGCCAAGTCGCAGCCTAATGCCGACCAGGCCGCTTTGGATGCTCTCTGGGCTGAGTTCACGCGACTACAGGACCAAGCCAAAACCTACGTCAAGAACAACGAGTTCACCCAGATCATCGAGCAGAACGGCGGAAACGGCATTAACGCCGCCACCGGACCCGAGCAGACCTTCTATTACTACAGCCTTCCTGAAAACAAGATCGAGCTCTGGTTCAACCTGGAATCGGCCCGATTCAAGAACCCCGTTTTCCGTGAGTTCTATGTCGAGAAAGAGGTTATCAAGGAAGAGCGCCGCATGCGCACCGAGAACAACCCGATCGGACGCCTGCTCGAGGAGTTCATGCGTGTGGCCTATGCGGGTCACCCGTACGGTAACCCAGTTGTTGGATGGTTCTCCGACATCGACGCCACCACCATTGCCGACGCACGCCGCTTCTACGAGCAGTTTTATGCACCGTCGAACATCACGATCGGCATTGCAGGTGACGTAGATCCCGCCAACGTGCGCCGTCTTGCCGAGAAGTACTTCGGCAGCATCCCTGCCGGTAGCGAGCCTCCGCTCATGGTCACCGATCCGGCTCCTCAGCGCGGGGAGCGTAGGTTCGAGATCGAGGACAGCTCGCAGCCTATCATGCTGATGGGCTACCACACGGTCGCCGGCAACCACCCCGACTCGCCGGCACTCAACTTGATCGGCGACATCATCGCCTCCGGGCGCACCTCGCGCCTGTACAAGCGCATGGTCGAAGATGAGCAGATCGCGCTCCAGATCGAGGCATTGAACGGTTTCCCTGGAACCAAGTACCAGTCGATGTTTGTGAGCCTGTTCGTCCCTAACCAAGGAGTAGAGCTCTCGAAACTCGAAGACGTTTTCGAGGAAGAACTCGACAAGGTTAAAAATGGCGAGATCACACAGGAGGAACTCGACCGTGCGCGCACGAAAATTCGTGCAGGCCTCATCCGCTCATTGGCCGACAATAACGGCTTGGCCCTCGCACTGGCAACGGCCCAAGCCCAGCAGGGCGACTGGCGCACCGTATTCACCGACCTCGAAAAGATCAACGCCGTGACGCTCGACGACCTCCAACGTGTCGCCAACACCTATCTCGTCAAAAATAAGCGTACGGTTGGCTCCATCGTCAACGCCTCCACCACTACAGCCGGCACGGAGGAATAACCATGACACCCCGATTCAACGTAACCGATTTTTTCAAGATGAACCGACTCGCATTTCTCTTAATCGCATTAGTCATCGCTACCGCATTGCCTGTGAGCGCCCAAGAGCGATGGCATGAGCTTGAGTTTCCCGAGCTGAAATCCTTCAACAAGCCGGATGTCACCACCTTTACGCTGCGCAACGGCATCCGTGTGTACCTGCTCGAAGACAATGAGCTTCCCCTCGTGAGCGCGAGCGTTCTCGTGCGTACTGGATCCATCCTGGAGCCGATGGACAAAGTGGGACTGGCTTCAATGACCGGATCGGTGATGCGCTCCGGCGGCAGCCAAAAATACCCTGCCGACGTGCTAAACCCCATGCTCGAAGACAAAGCCGCCGTGATTAACACCGGCATCGGTTTCAGCTCGGGGTCGGCATCCATGAACGCCTTGAAGGAAGATTTCCCCACATTGTTGCCCATTTTTGTGGATGTGATGATGAACCCCGCATTCCCCGACGACCGCATCGAGCTGGCAAAGCGCCAATCGAAGACAGGTATTTCGCGCCGTAACGACGATGCCCAGGGTATTGCTGGACGTGAGTTCAACAAGCTCATCTACGGCAACAGCGTGTATGCCAAGCAGACCGAGTATGCCACCATCGACGCCATTACCCGTCAGGACCTCGTAGACTTCCACAAGAAATCATTTGTCGGGTCCAACATGATGGTGAGCGTGATCGGCGATTTCAGCACCGCCGAGATGCGCCGCCTCATCGAGCAGCAGTTCGGTGCCATCCCAGCTGGGACTCCCTTGGAGTTGTCGTTTCCGGATTTTGACTATGACTCCGGTTCGACGGTGAACCTCGTCGACAAAAAGGATGCCCAACAGAGCGTGGTGTTCATGGGGCATGAGGGCGGACTACGCACCGATCCCGACTATGCCGCACTTCAGGTGATGAACCAGGTACTTGCCGGTGGATTCTCAGGACGATTGTTCCAGCGTGTCCGCACCGACCTCGGCCTAGCATATGCTGTTTTTGGCGAGTATGAAAGCCCGCTCAACTACAAAGGAAGCTTTTACACAGGCGTGATGACCAAGCCGGAGACCACCGCCGAGGCCATCGACGCCATCAAGACGGAAATCGTGAGACTGCAGGATGAGCCTGTGTCGGACGAAGAGCTCAACCGCGTGAAGGACCAGTTCCTGAATTCGCTGGTGTTCCGCTACACGAGCCTCGGCTCCGTTCTGGGCGAACGCGTCTCGAACGAATACAACGGAGTTCCCGCCGACCTTTTCGACCGTTTCATTGAAGACGTGAAAAAGGTGACCCCTGCCGACGTGCAACGTGTGGCGCGCGAAAAAGTGCGTCCAAACGACTTGCAGATCCTCGTCGTGAGCAGCAAAGAGGCTCTTGGCGACCAGCTATCCAAGTATGGCGAAGTACGCGAAATCGACATCACGATTCCGAGTCCGACGGCAGCCGCCACCCCTGTTGCAACCGAGGGTGACGCCGAGGGCGCTCAATGGCTCGACAAAATGGCCACTGCGCTGATCGCCGATGGAACCACGTTCCGTGGCATCGAGGCGACCGGTAAGATATCTCAGGGTCCGATGGCGTTCGACGCGGTCACGACCATGATCTTCCCCAGCGAGTTCCGTACGCTGATCACCTCGCCCATGGGGCAGATCGAGCAGTCGCTTAAAGATGGGGCTGCCATTATGAAGGCCGGTGAGCAGGAGCAGAACTTGGGTGCCGAGGGCGCTGCCGAGATCCAGCTCAACCTCGACACGCACTACTTGGGTATTGCGCTCAAGAAAGGCTCCATCAACGCTTCTTTTGAAGGGATGGAGACGGTCGACGGCACCGAGTATGCCAAGATATCGCTACCCATCGGGCCCGGCATCACCGTGTACGTCAACGCCGAGAGCGGTCTGCCAGGACGCATGGCCATGACCCGGTTCATCCCTCAGATGGGAGCCGAGGCAACCATAACCACCATCTACAAAGACTGGAAGAATGTGGATGGGGTGCAAGTGTCGCACACCACCGACCAGCTGCTCGACGGCAATCCGGGCGGCGGTTTGATTTATACCAGTGTGAA
>CAYWCV010000078.1:3611-8509 GCA_964456845.1 uncultured Chitinophagales bacterium
CTCAACTACTAACTACTTACCATTCACAACCAACATCCCCCGATTGTAAACACCAGTCGCGCGGCCTTTGAATTGCTCGCCGATGTAGGGGGTGTTAACCGACTTGCTCTTGATGTGGCGCTGCTCGTAGGTCCACTCTTCGTCGGTGTTGAAGAAGGTGAGCTCGGCAGCTGTACCGATCTGCAATGTTGGAACCGGTAGGTGCAAGATCGTGCGCGGAGCCTCAATCAGGCATTTCATGACGGCTGGCAGACTCATGCCTCCTTCGCCGAGCAAACGGCGGACCGTCACGGGCCAGGCGGTTTCGAGTCCTAAGATTCCGTTCGGGGCATACATGAATTCGACTTCCTTCTCCTCGACGGCGTGCGGGGCATGGTCGGTGCAGATGGCGTCGATGGTTCCGTCCTTCAATCCCTCGATCATTGCGATGCGGTCGTCTTCAGTGCGCAGCGGTGGATGCATCTTGTAGTTGGTATCGAAATGGCTGATGTCGATCTCTTCGTCGGTGAGGTCATAATGATGCGGACAAACCTCGGTGGTCACCTTGATGCCGCGTGCCTTAGCCTCGCGCACAAGTTCGACACCCCGCCGTGTGCTTATATGGGCCACGTGCACGTGTCCACCCGTAAACTCCGCCAACAGGATGTCGCGCGCGATCATGACCTCCTCGGCGATGCCGGGGGTTCCCTGCAAGCCGAGGCGTGTCGAGACAGCCCCTTCGTTCATGTGTCCCGGACGACTCAGACTGAGATCTTCCTCATGGTTGATGATGGGCATGTCGAGCATGGAAGAATACTCCAAGGCCACACGCATCAGGCGGGCATCATATACTGGATCTCCATCGTCGCTGAATGCAACCGCCCCGCCCTCTTTCATGTCGGCCATCTCGGAAAGCTGCTTGCCTTTACGGTCTTTCGATACACAGGCGATCGGATGCACGGCCACAGGCAGCGACTCCGACTTGCGGACGATGTACTCCACTACGTCGCGGGTGTGGATTGGCGGATTCGTGTTCGGCATGCAGGCCACAGACGTGAAACCGCCGAAAGCAGCCGCGGCACAGCCGCTCGCGATGGTCTCCTTGTGCTCGAAACCCGGTTCGCGCAGGTGTACGTGCATATCCATCCACCCCGGCGAAACGTATGATCCGTTCAAATCCACTTCCTTCATCCCCTCAATGGCGATATGTGCTCCAGAAGCGTGCCAAGCCGCAATCTTACCGTCACGGATTTCAAGGTTCATGGCTTTGCTGCCATCAAAATCGCCGCCGATCGGGCGCACGTTTCGGATGAGGATGTCTTTGGAGTGTTGCATGATGGAACGTCGTATAGGTGTTGAATCAAAGGTACGAAGCCTATACGACTTGTACCACGACGAACTCACTCGCCGGCCAGCAGACTGTCGACCACGCTCTCCAGGTTGAACGTGGCACGCACGTCGTTGTACCGCACGATGTTGCCCTCACGGTCAAGCAAGATGTAGAACGGGATACCTCCACCCCGATAGGCTAAGAAGGTCTCCTGCTCAAACTGCTTGCCAGCCCATAATTGTGGCCATGAATTCTGATGTGCAGGGATTCGTGATAGCCAGTAATCGCGGTCGAGATCGAGCGATATGCCCAAGATCTCGAAATCATCACGGCTATATTTGGCGTAGATGCGCTGCATATCGGGGAACTCTTCCAGGCAGGGCGCGCACCAATTGGCCCAAAAATCCAGCAAAACGTACTTGCCTTTCACATCGTCCATGGTCCAGGCAACGCCTTTGTCGTCCTCGATACGGAACGGGATGCCCGGTTGACTAGGGGTCACCCGTTTCACGCCCTCATAGTGCATTCGAAGAAAATCGGCCCAAAGTGGATGCTTGCCTCCCCAGTCAGACATCCACTTTTCGTACGTCGGCTCCGCCTTGTCGAAGGGGGCATCGCCCAACCGCTCGGCAACGAGGTGCATTTCGGTGTAGGCCTTGGCCTCAAGGTCCTTGATGCTGTCGGCAACGGCCTGGCGCATGGCGTTGAACAGGTCATAACCAACTTTTTGGACATCGGCAGATGTGATGCTCGTGCCATACTGCTCGCGAATCACATCCTCAATGCCAAAGCTGTTGGAATATGCGTTCGTGAAATCACGGCTGCCCGCGCGCTGTGCCTGTAAAACAGGCAGCGTGAAAAAGCTGTGGCGCCGGGCGTCTTTCAGGATCTTTTTCCGCTCGGCACCGGCATCGAACGTCGGATCCGAAAACCTTCGGGCAATTGCGTTGAGACGCATCACCAGATAATCGCCGAAAAGCCGTTGTGGAATATGCTCGAAATAGGTGTCGTCGAACACGCTGCGAGCCAGAATGACACGATTTCGGGCGACGCGCAGCCTTGCGTCAGTGTTGCCGGCAGTAAAATCGGGGAGGAGCGAGCGAAGGCTGTCCTGCTTGAGGACGTCGTCGCCGATCCACCGCAGATAATCTCGCAGCGGATCGCCATTTACCTGCAAATTGGTCAGGGCAGGTACTTGTCCGGCATCGGCCTCAATGTGAATGCGTCCATCGTACATTCGGGGCAGTTCATACTCGTCAGTGCCGATGCGCAATACGAGCCATGAGTATTCGGGGATGGTGGCCTCTACCGTCAGATTCACTTTGTCGCCCTTTTCCAACATCCATCGCGTTTTGGGGGCATACTTATAGTGGATGGGCTTGACCTCCAGCCAAGCTTCGTCTTGAAATTGATTGCGCACCTCGAGTGTTACGTCCACGCGGCTTTTTTCGTCCGCACCAACGCACGACGACAGCAGCAAAACCAACACTACGGCTACATTCCGAATAATTACTAATATTTGGATCGACATCGAATGCTATCAATAGGGTATTTGCTTAAGTTAACGGCTGACCATTAGGATGCCAATTCAAAAAATGTCAAAATCTGTAATATCGGTTTCACAACTCACCGAGTCGATAAAGGTCACACTTGAAGTGGGATTTCCGTCGGTGATGGTGGAGGGCGAAGTATCGCAGCCCACGTTAGCGCGTAGCGGTCATGTGTATTTCACCTTGAAGGACGACAATGCACAATTGGCCTGCGTCATATGGCGGAGCACGGCCGATCGTTTGAAATTACGACTAGAACACGGTCAACTTTTGACGGTAGGCGGCGGAATCCAAGTATATCCGCCCACCGGACGCTACCAGCTCATTGTAAATTCTGTTCAACTTGCAGGAGAGGGCGCCCTGCAAAAGGCCTTCTTGGCGCTCAAGCAGAAGTTGGAGGCTGAGGGACTCTTCGACTCTGCACGCAAGCGTCCACTGCCACGCTTTCCCCGCACGATCGGCGTAGTAACGTCTGCCACAGGGGCAGCCTTCCAGGACATCCGCGACACCCTCGAGCGACGTTGGCCGGTAGCTGAAATCCAGTTGTACCATGCCAGTGTTCAGGGAGCTTCGGCGACGGGAGAGATCGTTGCGGGTATCCGGTATTTCAGCCAGCATCCGCCTGACGTGCTCATCGCAGGACGCGGCGGCGGGTCGCTCGAGGATCTATGGTGCTTCAATGAGGAGGCTGTGGCCCGGGCGATAGCAGCATGCCCCATGCCGGTGGTCAGCGCCGTTGGACACGAGACCGATTTCAGCATCAGCGACTTCGTGGCCGACGTACGCGCCGCCACGCCCACCCAGGCCGCCATGATGGTGTCGCCCGACCAGAACGAAATCCGTATGCGGGTCGACGACCTTTGGGCGACGGCGAACCGTGCAGCCGTACAGCGTGTGGGTCGGATGGCTGACCGTGTGGCAAGGTTGCGCGAGCGTACCGGCAAACGGGCGCTCGTCGAGGGGCTCAACCGTCGCATCGAACGCATTCAATCGCTCCTGCAACGTGGCCATAACCGCCTCACTGCGAGAGCCCTCCGAACCGGCGACCGCATCCCCACACTCAAACAGCGGTCTGAGCATGCCGTGATGCGCTCGATGGGTCAACGCCAGCATCGGCTGGATGTGCTCATCGGCAAACTGGAGTCCCTGAACCCCGACCGTCCACTAGAAATGGGCTTCACGAGGGTGATGCAGCACGGGAAATGGGTCCGCCGGTCTGACCAGCTTCAACCGAGCGACATCACCGTCGTCTGGAAAGATGGGGACAGATCCTTTAAGTTGTGAGCGGAACAATAACTCAAATTGCATAGTACATTTGTCTAGTAAACTAAAACGATTCCCTTATTACTATGACAACATTTAGACTGCCACAAACCCTCATTATTCTCGGTATTGTGAGCATAGGGCTTTTTGGCTCCTATGGCTGTAAAAACATGAGCAAGTCCGCCAAAGGAGGCGCCATTGGTGCTGGAGCGGGCGCCGCCGCCGGTGCCATCATCGGCAAAACCTTCGGTAATACCACAACTGGTGCCATCATCGGCGCTGCAGTGGGTGGTGCGACGGGCGCCATCATCGGCCGCCAAATGGACAACCAAGCCCGCGAACTGGAAGAGTCGCTCGAAAACGCCGAAATTGAACGCGTGGGCGAAGGCATCGCCATCAAATTTGATTCGGGTATCCTCTTTGGATTCGATTCCGAAACCATTCAGAACAACGGTCGCATGAACTTGGATGATTTGGCACGCAGCCTCAAGCAGTATCCCGACACCGAGATCCTGATTGTCGGCCACACCGACAGCAGCGGATCAGACAGCTACAACCTAGGCCTAAGTGAGCGTCGCGCCCGATCGGCCATGAACCACCTACAAGCACAAGGCATTGCCGCATCACGGATCAAAACCATCGGTCGCGGCGAGAGCGAGCCAATTGCTGACAACGAAACCGAAGCGGGCCGTGCCCAGAACCGCCGCGTTGAGATCGCCATCGTAGCCGGTGAGGCAATGATCAAGAACGCACAGGGCAATTAACTGCAATCAGTC
>CAYWCV010000079.1:0-8501 GCA_964456845.1 uncultured Chitinophagales bacterium
TTTTTTTGACCCGAAAAATTAGGGCTAAAACCCCCCAAAGTCAACCAATAACGGCAGATACATTGCCTATTTGAATCATTACTGTTGAATATCGCGATAGGCATGGCATTATGAAACCGTTTTTATCCATAATGCATATTCCGTAACTTCAAACCAAAGAGCATCACTACTTTTATTTGCATCGATTTGAAACGTATTCACATGGAAATCCTGGGCTTGTCGACAAGCCCGAGCAGTGGAGGTGCCTACGCGCTTATACTGAACGAGACCGAGGGACGCCGGCGGTTGCCAATCATCATCGGGACGTTTGAGGCTCAGGCCATCGCACTCGAACTGGAGCACATCAAGCCGCCCAGGCCGATGACGCACGACTTGATCAAAACCGTGATACAGGGCCTCAATGCCTGGGTGAAGCACATCGTGATCAACGACCTGCGCGACGGCACGTTCTATGCCGAAGTGGTGTGCGAGAACGAGGGTTCCGAAGTCGCCATCGATGCCCGCCCCAGCGACGCCATTGCCATTGCCATCCGTTTCAACGCGTCGATTTACGTGAACGACCACGTTCTCGACGAAGCCGGCATCGCTGCCGAGAGCACGACCGACGACGAGGAGAAGGAGTCGACTGCAGAACCGGTCTACACATCCGTCGACAAGCCCGCCGGTGAGTCGTCGAACCCGCTCGAGGAGCTCAACAAGGCGCTCGACGCCGCCATATCCGACGAGGATTACGAACGGGCCGCACGCCTGCGCGACGAAATCCAACGCCTGAGAGACCGTCTTGGAAATTAACCCAGTATCGTTCTCAAAGCTGCCGTTTGGGCGCCTGTTCACGCAGCTCATAGCTGGCGACGATTATTCAAAATCGCTCTTTGCACACGGACCGTTCGATTTCGAGGCATCACTGAGCCGGCCCGTCATCCCGGCAAAGACCGATTTGGCCGAGTTCCTTCGGCATTTCAACGAAGCCTTCGGCATATCGCCCGAAACCGCCGCAAATATCGAACGATTGGCCGACCCCGCCACGAAATGCATCGTCACAGGCCAACAGCTGACGGTATTCGGTGGACCTCTGTACACGTTCTTCAAGATTGCGAGCGCCATTGCCACATCGAGAAAGCTGTCCGACGAGAGCGGCGTTGCCGTCGTGCCTGTGTTCTGGTTGGCTGACGAAGACCACGACTATGACGAAGTCGCCTCGGTCAAGCTCATCAAAGGCGCCGAAATTACCACGCACACGCTGGCTGACGAGGGTAGTCTACCGCTTCCTGTCGCCGATAGGCACATCGGTTCAAACATTACGGCCTTCACCGACGAGGTGTTTTCATCGCTCGGAACTACCGATTTCACCGACGAACTCCGCCAACTCGTTGACGGATGTTACATTGAGGGAGTACCGCATGGAAAAGCCTTCGGTAGCCTCATAGCCAAGATCTTCGGAAAGCACGGCCTCGTGCTGGCTGGCAGCAACCACCCCGATGTAAAAGCGACGCTATTCCCTGTCTTATTACGCTCCGTAGACTGTGCAGGGGAAGTGTTTGAGGCCCTGGAACAACAGTCCCTGCTCGCCGAGACGGTGTCCCCGAGGCAAGCTCAGGTGTCCGATTCTCTGCTGTTCTATCTAAACCCTGACGCAGGGGGAAGCCGCGAGCGGATCCACCACGAGTCTGGCACTTGGTCCGTGGGTGAATCGATGCGATGGACAACCGACGCCTTGCTTGATGCCATCGAACTGCACCCACAGCGATTTTCCCCCAACGTGTTTCTGCGTCCCATCTTGCAGGATTTACTCCTACCTACGCTGGCCTATGTGGCAGGCCCCGGCGAGATGGCCTACTACGCGCAGATGAAGCAACTCTATGCAGTGTTTGGGCTTGCCATGCCGGTCATCACCCCGCGTCACTCGGCCACTTTCGTGGAACCTGCCATCAGGCGGTTACTCGACGAGCTGCCTTTCGAGTTCACAGATTACAAAGCCAGGGTGGATGAGCTTGAGAAACAGTACATGGCCCAACACTCGGGGATCGATCCAGCGGCAATGGCCGGCGACTGGTTGTCGGAACTTTCGGCCGTGTCGCAGAAGTACATCGATGCCATTGGCCGGGAGGACCCGACACTGAAGGCCAGCGCCGATAAGCTCGTCACCGAGTTCGAGTCGTCGATCGACCGCGTCAAGGGCAAGCTGATCCGTTCTGTGAAGCAGAAGGAGCAGACGGGGCTAAACCGTGTCCACCGCGTAAAGACCTCGCTCTTTCCTGACAACGGCCTGCAGGAGAGGACCATAAGCGGCATCTACTACATGAACAAGTACGGGATGGACCTCTGGGACCGTGTCATCGATGCGTTCATGGCTGAGAGGGCCGACAGACATTTCGTAATCGATCTGTAACATGGCAGCCACGCCCGACAAAGCGACCCTGAGGGCCAGATGCATGCAGGCACGCAAGTCCATGCCATTGCACGTCTACCATGAGAGGTCGAAGAAGCTGGCCGAAAATCTGATCGAATGTTGCAAGGAGCGCAAAGCCTCCGTCATCCACAGTTTTCTGCCGATGACCGGCAAGCGCGAGCCCGACATAACCCTTTTTCTTGAAGCGGTCCTGGCGGACGGCATAAAGGTGATCGTACCTGAAGTCGTGGTGGGCCAGCTTCAAATGCGCCATCATTGGTACGACAGCTCAACCCGTCTTCAGCACGGCAAGTGGGGGGTCTCGGTTCCGGCCGAATCGGATCAGGCAGATCCGTCGCTAGCCGACCTAGTGCTTGTCCCCATGCTTGCCGCCGACCGCAGGGGATACCGCCTGGGCTATGGCAAGGGTTACTACGACTATTTCCTGAGCGGATTACGTTCTTTGTTTGTGGGAGTCTGTTTCGAGGATGAAATCGTGGATATCGTGCCCGAAGAACCACACGACGTTCGAGTTTCATATATTGTTACCGAAAAAGGTACCCAATTGACTGAATTGTGACCATTTTTGACAAGAATCACAGCAATAGGTAACATTTAGGTGCCTAAATCGTAGATTATGGGATAACCTATATTTCTTCATGATGTCAGAACGAACTCGCACCACGCAAAGCAATCCGGACTTAGTACAGTACTCCCAAGGCGACCTTGAGGCCGCCCTCAACGATTTCTTGAAGGAGCAGGAGCCGCCGCAAAAGATCAACCTGTTCAATTTCAAGACCATCGCCGGGATGAGCATGCTGTTCATCACCACGCTGTTCCTGATCCAGCAGATCATCCCGTGGTTCGGTTTCACCATCGACATGGGCCTCGTTCAAGCCCTGCCTGTGATCGGCGGGATTCTGGTCGCATTGGCTGGGATCGGACTTTTCAGTGGCCAGAAAAAGCCCAAAAAGGCCAAGGCGAAGTTTGAGCCGGCCGTCGAAAAACCCTTGACGCTGAACGACCTCAACGAGAAGTCAAAGCTCGACAGCTACGCTCTCAACCAGACGAAACGGCTGTACCGGTCGCGTCGGGACAAGCGGTTTCTGGGCGTGTGCGGAGGTATAGCCAAGTACTTCGGTCTAAATCCCTTTGCTGTTCGTTTGCTCTGGGCCATCCTTACACTGTCGTCGGGCGGGATTATGATTCCATTGTACATTGTAATGGCGATCATCATGCCGAAAGAGCCCCCAATTTTCCAGATCCCCTACAACAAATAGTCCATGCTGATCAATTTCGAGGGCATCGACGGCTGTGGCAAGACCACCCAACTTGGCCTGTTGCTCGACCGCCTGCTCGGTAACGGATACGACACGCTTGCGTTGAGGGAACCCGGTGGCACGGATGTGTCGGAGGCTATTCGTACACTGCTTCTCGACGACAAATACCATGTGGTGCCGATTGCCGAACTCTTGCTGTTCTCGGCTGCCAGGGCTCAGCTCACGGGCGAACGGATACGGCCCGCGCTCGACTCCGGCCAGATTGTTCTGCTCGACCGGTATTACGATTCAACGTCCGCATACCAAGGCTACGGGCGGCAGCAATTGACCTTAGAAGAGATCGACGACGTGAACAGGGTGGCGACAGGTGGTCTTGTGCCCGATGTTACCTTCTATTTCGATGTGGATATCGATGTCGCATTTTCCCGTCGGTCTTCACAGGCCGACCGCATGGAGCAGTCGGGCAGAGATTTTTACCAACGGGTCAGAGATGGGTACCTGGCCCTCGCCAAAAGGCATGCCGACCGTTTCGTCACACTGGATGCAAGTCTTCCGATGCAGCATATTCACGAACTGGTGTGGACACACGTCCAGGTTCACCTTGAGCAGAGGCGTCAGGACGAATGATGCCAATTTCTGGCTTGATCCAGTAGATCAGTGCAGGCAGGAACACTAGGTCGGCAACGACTGCAGTGAAAATAGTAAGACCGACCAGATTGCCCATCAAACGGGTGGAATCGAAATCGCTGAAACCAAGCGTTCCGAAACCTGTCAGCAGTATGATGCTCGTCAGTATCATGGCCCGCCCCGTCTTTTCGGTGGTCAGCCGCACAGTCGAGCGGAAATCCAGCCCTTTTGACGCTTCCAGTTTGAGCCTTGCCAGGTAATGGATGGTGTCGTCGACGGCAATGCCGAAGGCGATCGTGAAAATGACCGCGGTGGACGGTTTGATCCATATCTGCAAGTAGCCCATGATGCCCGCGGTCACCAATAACGGCAGCAGATTTGGGATCATGGAGATGAAGATCAGAGAGACCCTCCTGAAAAGCGCCCACATGAGCAGGCCGATGAAGGCGATGGCCAAGAGGATGCTCCAGGTAAGCGAGTTCACGATGTTGTGGGTCAGGTCGGAGACGAGGACGTTGCTGCCGGTCATCATCACCTTTTCGTCTGGGAAGAATGCGGCCAATGCCACGTCGAGCGTGTCGCGCAAGGTGTTCATCCGGTAGCTGCCCATGTCTTCGGTCAATACCGACAGCCGCACCTCAGAATAGTCGAAATCGGTGAACGATGTGGCGGATTCGGCACCCGTAAGTTCCAGCAGCAACTGGTACTGGGCGATGCGGTCGGATGAATCAGGCAGACGAATACTGTCGGCCATCTGTGGGTCGACCAATGAATGCGTGAGCTCCATCAGGCTTGCAAAGCTGATCACCTTGCGAAATTCCGGCACCGATTCGAGAAACTGATGCATGCTGTCGACGCGAGCGAGCAGCTCGGGGTTGTAGATGCCGCCCTCAACGCCAGTCGAGACAATGATCTCGAGCGGAAATTGGGGTGTCAGTTCGTCGCTTGCGAATCGGGCGGCCTCAAGCAAGTCGGAATCTTTGCCGACGTCGTCGAAGATGAAACTGTTCACGCGCAGCTGGCTAATCCCAAATCCGATCACAAGCGTCAAAATGAGGCCAGAGATAACGATGGCGCGGTGGTTGGCATAGACATGGTCGTCCAGGCGGAAAAGTATCTGGCCGATGCGCTTGTGGATGCGCTCCTTGTTCGGATTCACCTTTCCTTTTTCACCGCTCAGCTTCAGGACAGCCGGCAGGGCAATGATGGTGACGAGGAATGCAATCATCACGCCGACGGCCGTGTACAGGCCAAAATTTCGCATCGGCAGCACGTTGCTGGTGGCCAGCGTCGCAAAACCGATGGCCGTGGTGATGCTCGTGAGCAGGGTGGCCGTACCCATGGTGACCAGCGATCGGCGGATCGACAGGTTGGGATCGGTGCCCTGGATGAGCTCGTCGTTGTATTTGCTCATCACGTGGATGGAATCGGCGATCCCCACGCACAGCAGGATAGGCGCAATGGTCGAGCTCATAATCTCGAAGAAACCGCCCGTAAGCTGCAGGATGGCCACCGTGAACAGGATGGTGACCCACACAATGCCGATCGGGATGAGAACGTCGCGCCAATTGCGATACAGGTACCACAACAGGAACACGATGAGCATGCTCGATATGCTCACGTAGAACACGATCTGCTCGTTCAGGCGGTTCACATACATGTTTCGGAAGTAGGGTATCCCGGTGATGTATACGTTTGCCACTTCGTGGAGGGGCTCAATCAGGGGTTCGAGCTCCCTGAGTATCCGCTGCCGGTCGGTATAGGTCACCATGTCGGGCTCGAGCTGTATGTACAGGCCCATCACGGTGCCGTCGCGATTGATGACCAAATTGGAAAGGAAGGGGTCTTCCGACCACGACTGCAACAGGCTGTCGCGATGGGTGACGAGTAAATCAGCGTCTGTTATCCACGGCTGGGTGATCAGATTGCCTTCGTCCGATTCCAGCCTCTCGGCGCTGAGCACGCTGATGGTGGTTTCAATGCCGTAAATATCCTCAATATTGGGAATTACTTGCTCAACAGCCGATAAAAGGCTCGGATCGAGCACGTTTTCGCTTTGAAGAAGCACGGCAATGACGTTATCGTCGCGACCGTAGTCATTGATGAAGCGCTGGTACTCGACAATCGTCTGCGCCTCTTTCGGAAAGAATCCTTCAAGGCTGAAGTCGGTGCGGATCTGCGATGCCGGCCAGACCGAGGCCGCCATGAGCACGACGATGGCTACGAGTACGCTTCTGGGGTATTTGGTGAGGAATTGAGCGAGTGAATCCATTAGACTGGATTGAACATCAGATCGGGTCGAATAGATTCCCGCATCACCAGTTCCACGTCAGTTTTGTGAAAAAGAAGCTGTTGTCGGCATATCTGCTCAGGCTGAAGTTGAACACGTCATCAGGTTCGGGTCCGCCAAACACTTGCGCACCGACCGAAATGGCAGCCTGGTCGACGGGTTTCCATGTCAGTTCCGGATTGAACCAGTAGTCCTGGCCAACTGGCCCATATCGTGCGAAAGCCTGCGCACTCAGACGGTCGTCGAGCCATGAGTCGCGGAGCAGTAGCGACGCGGTGGTGTTCACCCTGCGCTGTGCCACGATTCCGCCGTGATCGGGCACGTACTCGACAATGCCTTGCAGGCTTACAAATGTCGAGCCTGTGCTGTAATCAAGCCCTGCCATGAACTGGGTGAACGGCTTTTCGACGGTGTAAGCGTCCTCGTCGTTGAACCGGTCCCTGAACAGCGCAATAATCACGGGATTGATCACACCCCCCAGGACACCGCCCGGAAGGTTTGGCAGATCGGGCAGCTTCTTGTCGTACAGACGTCGGGTATAGTAGGTGCCCTCGAATGTGGCCAGCAGCCCATTGGTGATGTTCACATCCCCCGATATACCGTACATGGGGCTGCGCTGACGCATCTCCAGCAGCTCGATGTAAGGGGTTGTCCCATCGAACTGGATGGACTTGCCATAGGTTGGCAGTGGATATTCCCAGTATTGCGCCGAAAGGTCGAGGTTCAGCCAAGGGGCCGGTCGAAAGCGGAACTGTGCCGAAAACTGCATGTCGGCAAGTGAGTAGCCACGGTCGAGGTCGACGTACCGCAAACCGAGGGGCAATTCAAGATCGGGGCGAAAATCCCAGACGCTGCCTGCGGCAGGGAGGAGGCTTTCTGATATGACCGGGTTGACCATCAGGTCGATTTGGTGAGGACCCACATCGGCCATGTAGGTAATTGCGAAGGTTCCCTGACGAAGGTCCGCAAAGTCTTGCGTGAGGAACTCGCTGAGGTCGTAGGGACTCAGAATGTCGGTAAGGATAGCTCCGTTCGCTCGGCCACGCGATACGATCTGCTTTCCGACGCGCAGCTCCGATTGTTTGAAATAAAAATCAACATATGCCTCCCGGAGCCGGAACTGCAGGGAATCGCGCCGCTGGGTGTAGGTGTTCAGGAGCTCGCCGGACAGGTACAGCCGTGCCTGCTGCACGTCGCTCCTGAAATTTGTGCGGACGAGATTTCGACCGACGATGAACTCGTTGCCGTCGGCAAAGCGAAGGCCGTTATAGTTTCGGAAGAGTCCACTGAACTCCGACTGTGCATACGAGGAGGATGCAAAGACAAAAATCAATGCTGTTGCTACTGCTTGGATGCGTAAGAAATTGGTCACTATGCGCCTGAGAGGTCGAAAAATCATTGAAGGTTAACAAAATAATGCTTATTTTAGGTCTATTGTGGTGAACTATTGTCACCAAAACGAGTGTAAGACGCGCTCATTTGCATCCTCTACCCCAAAAATCTGAAGCTAATATCCCATTATGGCCCACGAAAGAATCGAAATTAATTTGCCTTTAGCTAAAGTATATGAACTCTTGAGCACTCCGGTGGAGTTCCCCAAGTTCATGACTTCCCTGAAAGAGGTGAACAAACTCAGCTCGCAGTCATTTGAGTATGTGGCAGAATTCGGCGGTGAGGAATACCGTTGGACAACCAATGTGATCGATGACCTGCGCAACACACGTTTCGCATGGATCACCATCAACGGCAACCTGAACCAGACAGGCACCATCCGTTTCACGCCGCTCGACAACGGCAAGCGCACCCGCGTCGACTTCTCGCTCGATTACCGCACCTTCTTCGGTGAGCCGTCGAAAGCCCTCGGCGAATTTATCTCCGGCCTTTCGGCGACCCTCCAAGCCGAGCTTGAGAAGTT
>CAYWCV010000080.1:0-4273 GCA_964456845.1 uncultured Chitinophagales bacterium
ATCCGTTTGACCATGGGACCGGCAGATTGCAAATATACGGAAAATGGTGACTAGTTATCGGTTATCGGTTATCGGATACTACCCCGTAGGGGTCTCAACTTCAAAAGCTCACGATGTCATCCTGAGCGAAGCGAAGGACCTACGTAGGCAGCTTACCACTAACCACTCTACTACTTTACAACTCTACCATTAAGAGCGGAAGACGGGGCTCGAACCCGCGACTTTCAGCTTGGGAAGCTGACGCTCTACCAACTGAGCTACTCCCGCATCGGCACGCGAACGCCAAAGCAAGCATTCGCGTACATCTGTATGTAACGTAGCGATTTGATGAAATCTTGTCAAGAAGTGACTAGTGACTAGTGATTAGTGACTGGTAACTGGTAACTGGTGATTTGTGAGAGAGTAGCTATGGTGACAAAATAGCATACTTGGGAAAGACCGCTAGTCACTAGTTACTAATCACTAGTCACTATTTCCGTACCTTGCAGTACAAGCAGTTGCACATCATGGATCCCACTCTCGAAATCACCGAACTCCTCCGGCAGTACGACGGTCGCGAATTGCGCAGCACCGACCGGCTTATTCGCCTGCTATACGACCAGATCTACCAGCTGGCCGCACAGCAGCGTGGACGCTGGCACGGCGATTTCACAATGAACACAACGGCTCTGATCAGCGAGGCCTACCTCAAGATCATCGACATGCCGCAAGCGTCCTGGAAGAACCGCACCCATTTTATGGCGGTGATGGCCAAGGCCCTCCGTTGCGTGCTCATCGACTACACGAAACACAAGCGAGCCGCCAAACGCGGCGGCGACCAGTACGACGTCACATTGGTTGAGTCGCGGCTGATCCACGCCGACGATTTCGAGGACTTCGAGGCCCTCGAGTTAGCCCTTCAGCGCCTCGAAGATCTGAATCCGCGGCAAAGCCGGGTCGTGGAGCTGCGCTTCTACGGCGGAATGAGCATCGAGGAGACCGCCGAGGCCATGGGCCTCTCCACGGCGACAGTCAAACGCAGCTGGAACGTCGCGCGGGCTTGGCTGCACCGCGAAATCAACCGGAATTTACTCCAAGATTGATCTAAGATGTTCTGCGACAATTAATCACTTGGCTTACTATATTGCAGGCCAAGCTTACGTCACACGAACACAAACGATCCATGTCTGACGTCACGTCCTCCGGCGACCGTCTCGAAGCCCTGTTCAGCGCTGTCCTTCGGGTGAATCCATCCGAGCGGGGCGCTTGGCTGCAGGAGGCATGTCCCGACGATCCCTCGCTGCGCGATCTGGTGTCCACCCTGGTCCGCTCCCACGAGGAAGTGACCGGCATCCTCGACCGTGGATCGCCGGGTGGATCCGCCGCATCGATGATTCCAGCCCTGCACGAGGGCGACCAAATCGGACGCTACCGCATCGAAGGCAAACTCGGCGTGGGTGGCATGGGCGATGTCTATCTTGCCCACCGATCCGACGAGCAGTTCGAACGTAAAGTCGCCATCAAAGTGATGCGCACAGGCATCAGCGACCCCGACATGCTGGCACGCTTCCGCAGCGAGCGCCAGATCCTCGCCGTGCTCAACCACCCGAACATCGGCCGCCTCTACGACGGTGGGGTGTCGGAAACCGGTCTTCCATATCTGGTGATGGAATACGTCGAAGGGGTGCCCGTCACGACCTACTGCGACGACAACAAGCTCGACCTCGACCAAAGGCTAGACATCTTCCTCGACATCTGTCGCGCTGTGGAGCATGCCCACCGCAACCTGATTGTGCACCGAGACCTCAAACCCGGCAACATCCTCGTCACCCCCGACGGACACGTCAAGCTCCTCGATTTCGGGATCGCGAAGCTACTCGATGATCAGATCATAGCGCCCGACGACCAGGTTCACACGCGCGAAGACAGCCGTGTGATGACACCCGATTACGCGAGTCCGGAGCAGATCATGGGCAAACCGGTGTCCACCGCCAGCGATGTCTATGCCTTGGGAGTGCTGTTGCATGAGCTCTTAACCGGGGTGCGTCCACATCGATTCGCCGGGATGTCCAAGCTCGAAATCGAACGCAGACTCGAATCCACCTCGCTCACCAGGCCGAGTCAGCGTGTCGGCGAGTCGCCTGAGGCATCCATCTACCGCTCGAAAGAATGGGTGCACCATCTCTATGGCGACCTCGACAGCATCGTGATGATGGCTTTGCGCATCGAACCGGAATTGCGTTACTCCAACGCCGAGCGTCTGGCGGCCGACATCATCAAGTACCAGGGCGACCTCCCCGTGGCTGCGCGTCAGGGCGAGCAGTCGTACCGGATGTCCAAGTTCGTGAAGCGTCACACCATCGGCGTGATCGTGACAGCACTTGTGATTGTGATGATCTTAGGTTTCATGACGGTCACCATCTTCAACAATATTGAAATCCGCAGGCAGGCCGAGCTCGTGAGGGCCGAGCAGGAGCGCACCAACCAGATTGCCGGGTTCCTCTCGGGACTCTTCAGCGAGCTCAATCCGAATCAAAGCCTTGGTGAAGACATCTCGGCACGGGAGCTGCTCGACCGTGGCGCCGAGCGCATCGGCATCACTCTGCGCGACCAGCCCTTGAGTCAGTCTGATATCCTCATGGCCATCGGCGGGGTCTATTTCAACATCTTCGACATGGATAAGGCACTCGACGCCTATTCACGCTCATTCGCCATCCGCGACAGCATGCTGGGTCCGAACGACATCCGCACGGCTGAGTCGCAGTACTGGATCGCCCGTGCGCACGCCGAACTGGCGCAGTACGACCTTGCCGACAGCCTGTACCAATCGGCTGGCACTAAATTCGCGGGTGTCGACCACCCGAATGCAAGGTGGCAGCGGTTCAGAGCCATCGGCGACCGTGCACTGGTGTACCGTCTCCAGGGCGACACCGATGCCGCCGAGCCGCTCTTCCTTGAGTCGATCGCCGGACTTCGTGCCGAACTGGGCAACATGCATGTCGAGCTGGCGCGTATGCTCAACAACTACAGCATCCTGCTCAATGATAAGGGGCGCTATCAGGAGTCGGCCGATTTCATATCGGAGGCATTGAGCATCAACCGGACGGTTACTGGCGACGTGAACACCGACGTGATGCGCGATATGACCAACCTGGCTGCCAACAAGGTGTACCTAGGTCAGATAGCCGAGGCCGACAGCCTCTTTGCCCGTGCCCAGGAGCTGGCCAACCAGCTGCTGCCGCCCACCCATAGCGTGCGTGCCACCATCATGAACAACCGTGCCTCGTTGCTCATCATGCTCGACAAACCCGTCGAGGCCGAAGCGCTGTACAACGATGTGATCGCCCTCCGTCTACAGACCGTCGGCGAGAATCATCCCCTCACCGGCATTGCGCGGATGGGGCTTGCCAACGCCCTCATCAGCCAGCAGCGGTTTGCCGATGCCGACCTCGTGGCCATGCAGTCGATTGCCACGATGGACGCCTCGCTGCCGCCCACCCATTGGGCGCACAATGCCGTGAGGGTGATCCAAGCCATTGCCAAGCACGGCTCCGGAGATGGCTTGTCTGCTGCAGCCCTCATGGATGCCAACTTCCCCGCCCTCCTCGAGGCCAGGGGCGCCAAAGACGCCGTCGTCCGACGCGCGGCGCGTGTGTACGCTACGATTGAGGGCAACAGCGGCAACACCGACCGCTCGGCCGAGTTGTTGCGCATTGCAGAGGGAGAAAGTGCGCAGGATTCCCCATAATTGCGTAATTTACAGCCCTATTCTCGAACTGAAACCCCATTATGAGCGTACTTATTGTCGGTTCGGTCGCCTACGACGGCCTAGAAACCCCCTTCGGAAAAGTGGACCGCATCCTCGGAGGTTCGGCCTCCTACATCTCGCTGGCATCGAGCTACTTCTCGCAGCACAACCGCCTGGTGGGTGTGGTCGGCAACGACTTCGCCGAATCCGACATCCAAAAGCTGCGTAATCGCGACATCGACCTCACGGGCCTCCAGTTCGATCCGTCGGGTAAGACCTTCTTCTGGGCCGGACGCTACCATTACGACCTCAACTCGCGCGACACGCTCGACACCCAGCTCAACGTGTTCGAGCGGTTCAATCCCGTCATACCCGATGCCTACCGCAACAGCGACATCGTCTGCCTGGGCAACATCCAGCCGTCGTTGCAGGGGCGCGTGCTCGACCAAATCGAGAAACCCAAGCTGGTGGTCGCCGACACCATGAACTTTTGGATCGAGGGCGCCAAGGCCGAGCTGCTCGACACCCTCAAACGGGTGGATGTGC
>CAYWCV010000080.1:4373-7899 GCA_964456845.1 uncultured Chitinophagales bacterium
TGGATCGAGGGCGCCAAGGCCGAGCTGCTCGACACCCTCAAACGGGTGGATGTGCTCATCATCAATGATTCGGAGGCACGCGAACTTTCGGGCGAATCGAACCTGATCAAGGCATCGAGGGCCATTCGCGACATGGGTCCAGATCGCCTCATCATCAAGAAAGGCGAACACGGAGCCCTGCTCTTCACCGACGAGGGCATCTTCTCGGCCCCGGCCTTCCCCGTGCTCGACCTGTTCGATCCTACCGGCGCCGGCGACACCTTCCTCGGCGGCTTCAGCGGATGGCTCGACCGCACCGGCGACCTCAGCGACACAAACTTCCGCCGCGCCGTCATCTTCGGCACCGTCATGGCCAGCTTCTGCGTGGAGCGGTTTGGTCCGGAGCGCCTCTACGACCTCGACCAGTCGGAGATCGAGAATCGCTACACGGCCATCCGGATGCTCAGCGAAATCCCAAGCTGATGCCGTCGGCGCCTTCCAAGCTGGTGTTGGCCACTGCCAACCTGAACAAAGTGAAGGAAATGCGCGACATCCTCGGCGGCTTGGGCATCGACGTGCTCACCTTGGCCGATTTCCCGCCTATGGATGAGGTCGACGAGACCGGCGACACCCTCGAGGCGAACGCCCTGCTCAAGGCCGACGCGGTGTATCGTCACACGGGGCTGCCCAGCCTGGCCGACGACACCGGTTTGGAAGTGGATGCTCTCGGTGGACGTCCAGGCGTCTATTCTGCCCGCTATGCCGGACCGAATGCATCCTACGAGGACAATGTCGCCAAATTGTTGGGGGAACTAAAGGGGGTTGCCGATGCCGACCGCACCGCGCGGTTTCGGACGGTTATGGCGCTGCGCCTATCGGATGCGGAGCATCTGTTTGCGGATGGCGTGGCCGAGGGACGCATCATTAGTGAGCGTCGCGGGGCGGCCGGATTTGGCTACGACCCGGTGTTCCTGCCATCCGACGGCGACGGGCTCACCTTTGCCGAGATGGCTCCGGAAGAGAAGAACGCGATTTCGCACAGGGCCAGGGCACTGATCGCGATTGTGGATAAGATCAGGGAGATTTCGGGAAGCGGGTGGTAATCTGTTTCGTGTATCAAAGTCCGCTCTAATCCACCCTATTGCCGGCAATTGATTATTGCTCCGGCAGTATTTGCGTCGCATCGTAGCAATGAACGTTTTCAGTGAACTGGATGCAGATCAAGTCGTTGTTTGCCGTGATTGATTGTGGCTGATTACGCTGAAAATGTGTTAAATCAAATGCTCTAACTACGTTCAAGTTTGTGTCGAACACATGAAGCGTCGAAGACACCAGCTCCCTTTTAGCCAAATCGATGACACGGCTTGCTGTCACAAAGTAATCATTAGACTTCGCTGCACCTACCCTTACGTATGGACGGTCAGGAGTTTTCAACATGACACCACTCGATGTTGACATATCAATCGACTTTCTAAACCTAAACGTATCGGGTGTACTGAAAGATGTTGTGGTAACGATATCTGAATTCAATTCAAATTTAAAAATTCTAGAATCCATAACCGGAAAATAGAAAATGCCAGAGTGGTCAATTGACCAATTACCGATTGTTGACATCGCATACTCTCTTTTGGTTTCGTATCCTTCCAAAGGTACACGATTATATGTCGTATCACCATCAGTCCCTATTATATGAAACAAAAACTCATCGGCCACTGGCGCGACCAATAGGCGACTACTATCGAGACTTGCAATACGTGTGAGATCAATCTTTACCGATATCGTGGAAGAAAGAACTCCATCGTTGAGATTATATTCACTTATTCTGTATAAGCGCGGATCAAGTGCGTACAACTTTTCATTGGAGTCATTAATATAGATGTCGAAAATCATCTCATGTTCACCTGGACCTTTACCTCTACTTGATCCGAACTGCCGGACAACACGATTGGTTTGCGTGTCAATCAATACTATTCGCTGACCCAATTTGTCATAAACGACAAGACCTTGTGATGTAAGCCGGGCGTGATCAGGAATGATGTCTAACTCTGAGTTCGGCAAAGAGTACACTGGGCTGTGATCAAAAGTGCCTTCGTTTGGCCAATCGCCACTTTGCGACTGTTTACATCCAACCGCAAAGTGGCAAAGGCCTACCAATATCAGAATGATTCGCATTCTACTATGGATTGCAGTCATTGTTGCAAGGTAGTGGGTCAAAACCTGCATAGCACATTTCTGTGCCGAACCCGCAGTCCATATATATACATGGAACGGCCGGCCCACAGAAGCATATGCAACTTTCATGACAATACCCTAAATCTATGCAATTTGAGGGTTCTGAAGCAACAACAGCTACGTTTGTAGATTGTGATTTGAATGTTGCTAGAGGACATAATTTTTTACACTATCCTAATCACACATCCACCACTTCTGTATTTCTATTTGTATTTTATCCGTTGATAATGGATTATCATCGAAGTTGAGAAGTATCCGATTTGATTTTTTCGCCGTGTCAATACTTAAATTTAAAATACCTGAGTGAAATGCTAACGCATCACCAGATTTAGAAATAGCTAAAGAAAGAATCATTCTAGTACCAATGAATTCATTCATACTGAGTTCGTTACCATATGAATCTGAATATATTATTCTATCTTCATCACTATTATTACTCTTGATACTTTTATTATTAACCATTTCACATACAAACAATTCAACGGTTTGATCAAATATGCCAATGTTGACTCGTATTGGTTTATCGCTCACCAATCCGACGCCATACTTTTTTACTACTTTTTTGCTTGCGAAGGAAATTATGGCAGATTTTGTTAATCTGTCAACATCAATAGAAAACACTGTTGCCATATCATAATTAAGTGATTCTATATGTGTGTAATACACGTCTTCACAATAGACACTGATACCAAGTCTAATCTCTGGACCAGATATCGATTTCATAATAGAACCACCTTACATGATTTATTATAAGTTCTTGGACAGTTATGATTATCCCATTCTTTATTTAATAAGCAGTACCGATAGCAAGAATCACAACTTACACAATCGTAGGGATTGTTACCGTACTGTGTTATACAATCATCATAATATTCAAAACATTCAGCACCAGTCAATACTATGTCAGTTGATATTGCAGAGAAAAAGTTATAGGCTGAATATACGTAAAACGATATAATACCACCCGTAACAATAACTGTCGTTATTTCTCCGGCAACTGTTGGTTCTAATACACCAACTGCTAGTATCGTCGATAAAATTCTTGCATGTCCACCAAAATCTGGCAGCGATTCTGGTGGTGCAACATTAACATATAATAATGTGTTCAACAGAGCCCCTCTTAGTTCAGGTGTAAACCATGACATCCAGTTCTGAAGGAATGTTAAATCATAGGAATCCCCAGTAATTGGATCAATTACCACAAAAATATCCTCATTCGCCGGGTTTGCCGGCAAATTCATCCCTCCCGAACCGCCTCCGCCTGGCTCGCCCCAGCCGGGATCACATGCGATGGTACATTCGTCGTCTGGCGCAT
>CAYWCV010000081.1:0-7766 GCA_964456845.1 uncultured Chitinophagales bacterium
AGCAGTACGATTCGATGGTCCGCACCAACACGGTGGTGGGTCCGGGCAAGTCGGATGCAGGCGTGGTGCGTATCAAGGGAACCAACAAGGCCTTGGCTGTGAAGACCGACTGTAATGGTCGCTACGTGTATTTGAATCCACGTCGTGGTGGACAAATTGCCGTGATGGAGGCTGCACGCAATGTGGTCTGCAGCGGAGGCCGGCCACTCGCCATCACCAACTGCCTGAATTTTGGTAACCCGTACAAGCCGGAACTCTACTGGGTGTTCAAGGAGGCCGTCGGAGGCATGGGCGACGCATGTCGCAGGCTCGATACGCCCGTAACCGGTGGCAACGTCAGCTTCTACAATGAAAATGTAAAATCGGCCGTGTTCCCGACGCCGACCATCGGCATGCTTGGCCTGGTCGAAGATTTGAGCCATATTACGCCGTCGGCTTGGTCCGCAGGGCAGATTATCTATTACATAGGTGCCCAACGTAAGGGCCTCGAGGGCAGTGAGTATCTGTCCGCCATCCATGGGCTTACCATGGGTGATGCCCCGTCGCTCGATATGGATTTCGAGGCCAACCTTCAGGATGCGCTACTCAAGGCCATTCGCAGCGGACTCATCGGCGCCGCGCACGACGTGTCCGACGGTGGTCTCGGTGTCACCTTGGCTGAAATGGCCATCTTCAGCGGGTTCGGAGCAAAGGTGTCCGTGCTTGGATTGGGAGGCTCATCTATGAACGAAACGCTTTTCAGCGAGGCCCAAAGTGGCGTCGTGATCGGTGTGGATGCCGGAAAAGCTGCCCAGGTCGAGGCACATTTCAAGGCTGCCGGTATTCCTGCCTTCAATCTGGGAACCGTGGGTGGTCTAAGCTTGGACATCGACGGAGTGGCGCTATGGGGAGTTGACCAATTGGCTGAACGGTATCATCGTGCCATCCCCGACATGATGTCGGCAGCATTGGTGCATTGATGCAACGATTTCGGATGGTTGATGGTTATGCAACCATCAACCCATCAATATCATCTTCATGGAAGACCAAGTTATACTCATTGTCGGCGGAAGCGGTGGCATCGGAAGCGCGAGTGCATCCCTGTTAGCCAAAACTGGCGCTAAAATTGTACTCGCGGCTCGTAACACCCAGGCGGCTGAACAAACTGCAGCCGAAATCAACGGCAGCGGTGGCAACGCCTACGTCATTCCGGTCGACGTTACCGATCTGGCATCCGTGAACAACATGGTTTCGACCATCCACGATGAATTTGGTCGCATCGACGTACTCATTAACGCTTTCGGCTTGGGCGCCATCAAACCATTATTGGATATATCGCCTAAAGATGCCAAGCAGGTGATCGATGTGAACGTGTACGGTACGTTCTTAGTCACACAGACCGTGATGCGCGTAATGGAGACAGCCAAGCAGGGTACCATTGTGATGTTCCCCGGCATCTTGGGCAAGGCGGTCATGAAGAACAGCGCCCTGTACTCGGCCACGAAGTATGCCGTGACGGGATTCACGAAGGCCCTGATCGAAGAGAATCGCCGTAACAAGATAAAGTTCGCGCTCTTCTACTTAGGCGGTGTCGACACACCATTCTGGGATGCGCCCAACGTAGACATGAAAGTCCAGAAAGACAAGATGTTGACCACACAAGAGGTCGCCAAGGCCGTCTATTACGCTGTTACCCAACCAACAGGATCCGTGCTAAGCGAAATCGTGCTCCAGCCCGACTCGCACGTGATGGTGTGAGCTAGGGGTTCATTAGAGTTCTAACACATAGGTCAGTTGTTGTGTGTGTGATCAGTATTAGCTAACTTAGCTAATAATCTGAAATTGCAATGAACAAATGACCATGCAATCCGACTCAGTAGTCAAAACGGTAAACATGCACGAAGCGAAGAGCAATCTGTCAAAGCTCGTGCAGGATGTGCTCGACGGCAAGCGTGTGAGGATTGCCCGACACGGTAAGCCCGTAGTTGAATTGCGCCTCATCGAACAGGTGCCGATCAGGGAACCCGGGCTTATGAGGGATCAGATCTGGGTGGCAGATGATTTCGATGAGTACTCTGCAGCGATCAAAGATCTGTTTGAGGGGGGTGATTCAGATGAATTATCTCATTGATACCCATGTTCTGATCTGGTGGCTTGTGGGAAACCCTCGTCTAAATGCACAGTGCCACGAGATCTTGAGCAACAAACCCGTCTGGTGCAGTGTTGTCTCATTGTGGGAGATCGTGATCAAGGAACAAGCGGGCAAGATCACTATACCCGAAACGTTCGTCACAGATCTCAAAGGGCATGGATTTATCTGGCTAGACGTTGATTTCAATCACATCCAGGCACTTCGCAAACTCCCACTACTACACAAAGATCCTTTTGATCGCCTACTTATCGCTCAGGCACAGGTAGAGGAGTTGGTGCTTATAACTGCTGATCGAAATATCGGAGGGTACAACGTACCAGTAATTCAGCCCGATTGAAAAAGAACGACGTCGAAGTACAGTTGGAATAATCACTGAAAACACAGTAAAAATCGAAAATATCGAATTGGCAGTAGCTTAAATAATGAACCACTGATTACACAGATAACACAGATAACACAGATAGTTCATAACATCTATCAAATCCGTGTCATCTGTCTAATCAGTGGTACTCTCACTCAACCAGCGTAAACACCATCTGGCGGAATTTCCAGGAGGTTTCGTCGCCGTTGCCCGAGCCGGAAGTCTGTTTGTAGATGATTCCGATGATGTTCTGTTGGGGATCGGCGAAGTACTGGGTGTTGAAATATCCCCCCCAGCTGAACGTGCCTTTGCTGCCTTGTCCACCCGTCGCTACTCCTTGGTCATTGATCACCCCAAAAGCTAGGCCGTAGTGGGATGTTTGGTTGCTCCACAAATCACCCGTTTGGTTTTGCATCATCGTGTGGATCGTGTGCGGACTCAAAATGCGTTTTCCGTTGTAAATCCCCCCGTTCAGGTACATCTGCAGGAATTTGGCGTAGTCTTCGGTTGTACCCGACAGACCTGCTCCACCAGAAAAGAAGGCTTTGGCGCCTGCTTTTGGATATGCTGGATCATAAAAAGTGATAGGGAAGGGTGCCCATTTTCCTTCTCTACGCGTGTGCACTGTAACCAAGCGTGGTGCCTGCGACTCACTCAGGTAAAAACGGGTGTCGTTCATCCCGATCGGATCAAAAATCCGTTCTTTCAAGAATACGTCGAAAGGCATGCCGGAGATGATTTCAACGAAGTACCCCAGTACATCCAGACCTTCGCTGTAAGTGTAACGAGCGCCTGGGTCGTGGTGCAGCGGCAGCTTCGCCAGACGCTTTACGCTCTCCTCGATCGTGATGTCCTCGGTGGTGAAAAGATCGACCACGCCGGCTTTTTGGTAAATCATGCGCATACGCTCATCGCCGTCTATCATTCCATAACCCAAGCCGGAAGTATGGGTGAGCAGGTGACGGATCGTGATTTCACGTGTGGCTGGTCTGGCGGTGTAGCTCGTGTCGGCGAAACGGAAGGTGTTCAGCACCTGTGGACTTCTGAACTCAGGGATGTACTTCGAGATGGGATCATCCAGGCGAAATCGTCCTTCCTCCCACAGAATCATCACCGCTGTGGCCGTGATCGCCTTCGTCTGGGATGCGATCCGAAAGATGGCGTTCGTCTGCATTTTCACATTGCCCTCGACGTCGGCATGGCCTTTTGCAGCATGATAGACCACCTTGCCGTCTTTGACCACCATGGCGACCAGGCCGGGCACCTGCTCCTTTTGCATGGCATCCTCGAGCATGGCATCCAACTTCGCAAGCCTATCCTTCGAAATCCCGGAGACGTTTCCAGTTCCGGCTGGGCTTATGACTTGGGAAAATGCCTGGCCAGCGAATAATGAGAAGATGGCCAGAAGGAGAAATAGTGACTTTTTCATTTGGTCTGAGGTGGATTTAATGCATATAGGGGATAGCGGTCTGCATGAAGACGGCATGTACAGGCAACTTTACATTGAATGCAAACGTAGGCAAAACTATCCGAAAAATAAATGATTTTGTACGACAGATTTCACGGACTGCCATTATGTTGATTTACTACATTTGCTCAATTTAATCGTATTAGCTACATTCGGATACAAAGCGATCATAAATTTTATCGATCAAATTGTAGATTCTGATTGACGCGCTAAAACTGCGCTGGATGGTATATGTTCGGTCAACACTGCTTATGTCGGTTCGTTTGGGTATCTCGCAAGAATACCTCTTGTTACTTGTAACTATCACCTCAATTAAGAGTACTAAGATGAGAAAGCAATCTGTTGTCATCGTTTTGATCATGATGACGTTACTATCTGTCAATTCATACGGACAAGACAGGGCATTTTTGAGGAAAAAAATTCAGGAATGGGGTGAGTGCAAGAATGTTGCTATGACATTGACTGGTGGTGACTTGGCGCTATATGGGGATAATGGCTGGGCTGGGACAGGCTTGCCTAGCAATCTGCAGAATGAACTAAACAAACTAAATGACAACGACGAACTTATCGACGATGTTCAACTGACGGAGAGCGGGAAGTGGCTCATCCTCTATGGTGTCAACGGGATTATTTGGAATGACATTCCTCGCAGTTTAGAGCTTAAGCTTAAGGAGCTCAATGGTCAGGGTGAGGTGATTACTTCTGTCACTTTCAACGATTCAGGCGACTGGATCGTTGTGACGACCGAATTTATTGTTGCCTCGACAACAGAAATTTATGGTTTTATCGAGGATGGCGTAGAAGAATATGGACAACTGTGGGCCGCCCACCTTACAGACGAAGGATTGGTGTTATGCTACAGCACCGGTTATAAATTCCTCGGAGAAGTTCCAGCAACGCTTCGGAAGAAGCTCAGCGAGACAGACATTGATGTATATCGGGTCAAATTCTTGAGCGACGGTGCCTTTTTCATTGCTGATAGAGATGGGAGGTATGATTACTTCTTTTAGCCTGGCTAATTTGTCAATTTGAGTTCTTGAATTTCGTGCTTGGTTTTATTGCGTTATAAAGCAAATTGTATAGCCAACAGTGGGGTGCATGAATGTTATAAGAAATCTGTCAACCAGTGTTATCGCTGATCTCTGTACAAATAATAAATTAGCGATACACAAATCGGTCTCCGAGCATACTCGACGTGCATCATCATCAATTTCATAATGGGCCATGCCATGAGCAGCTACAATGAGCAATCGACCGAAAGTGGGTCTACATCGACGAATCCATACAGGGATAGCTCGACCAATCTCATTTACAACTTGCTGTTTTGCGACAATCTTGATTTGTACAAGGACACTGTCGAACTGCCATACAAGTATCCGTACGACGTCCTTTTCTCAGATTTGAGCACTGTATCCGATCTTCAGAAAGTCATTGATGACAGCTCTGTGAATGCCCGGTTAAAGGTACTATCCTATAACAAGCAACGCGTACTCGCGCACATTGCGAGCGTGAAAGAGCTCCTTGCCGTCATTGTGGAAGTTGGGCTTGAGAATGGTCTCGACACTCTAGCTTCGTATCGTGACGGATCAGCACGGTACATCAACCAAACAGGCAAGATGATTATTTGGGAGGCAACGGACCAAACATCCAACACACTGACGAATGAGTTGTTCTCGCACAGCCTAACCATCGTGAATATGATCGGTGCTTGGGACAAACCCCGACGGCCAGCACCCGCAAAAGGAATTGCGAGAATAACATTTCTAGTTTCAGATGGGCTCTACTTTGGAGAAGGACCCATTCAGACATTGTTTTCCGATCCAATGGCGCGTCCTGCACTGATGTCGGCTACTTCATTGATGAAGTATCTGACAGAAACATCTTTGGGCTCGATATGACGTCGGTTGCCTCGAAGCCGTTTGACTGCGTTATTGCTGTTCTAGTTTACATGCCAGATTGAAACCTCGTAATTTTTAAACCACAGATGGCACAGATGGATTGAGTTGGTATCTGTGCATACTAGGGTTATCAGTGGTTCACTATTTTGATTAGTGACATGTTGATAGAGGCAACAAATCATCACTACTTCCGTAGAAGGTGGTTCACAATGGAGTGGTCCGTCAATTATTAGTAGTTATCATGAAGTTACTGTCGTCAATCGTTTTGTCGCTGGTGTTCACCAGTACCCATGCTCAGGACGCCAATAAAATATTCACCTCCGACATCGACAACTTCTGGATAGCTTACGACAGCATCCGGCAGGTGGACGATTTCTCTGCGAAGGTTGAAATCATCAACCGTATGTACATCAACAAGGGAACGTTGGGTCTCGAAGCGTTCATGAAGACCAGGGACTACAACGATACGCTGTACATCGAGCTCATCGACGCGTATCCGAAGTATTGGGAATCGATCCGCGAAAACACATTGGCGGTGAAAGGCAAATCGGCGGAATTGAATGAGGCCGTCAGCAATTTTAAGCGTCTCTATCCTGAGCTGAAAGATGCCGAAATGTACTTCACCATCGGCGGGTTACGATCAGGTGGCACCGTTATGGGCAACATGGTGCTTGTCGGTGTGGAAATCGCCACTGGCACTCCCGACGTGGACATGTCTGAATTCAAAGATGACTGGCTTAGGAGCGTCTTTGCCAGGCAGTCGCTGGACAATGTCGTTTCGATCAACATCCACGAGTACGTCCACACCCAGCAGAAACCCGGGAACGGGCGGGTGCTGAATCAGAGCATCCGTGAGGGTTCGTGCGATTTCATAACGGAGCTGGTGTTAGGCAGGCCCATCAAGTCGCAGCATTTGTTGCATGACAAAAGCCGTGCCGACGCGATCAAGGCGCAGTTTAAGAAGGAGATGTTTTCCCACGATTTCGGAAACTGGCTGTACAACGGCGGACAAAAGGGCGAAGAGGCCGATTTGGGCTACTATGTCGGCTACGAAATCAGCAAGTCGTACTACGAGAATTCGAACGACAAGACGCGGGCGGTAAAGGACATTATCGAGCTAGATTTCGCAGACGACGAGGCCGTGGAGGCATTCCTCATACGGTCGGGATATTTCAAGGAGGAGATCGACAAGAAGGTTCTAATGGAGCAGTATGAAGAAAGTCTGCCTTACATCGTCGATGTAGGTCCGTTCAAGAACGGATCCGAGTATGTCGATCCGGAATTGAAGGAACTGCGGATCACTTTCTCTAAGGCTATGAACACCAAAGGGATGTCGTTCAATTACACCGATCGTGGGAGCGACTATTTCCCGATCACGAAACTCAAGGGCTACGAAGACGGCGACAAGACCATGGTGCTGTTCATGGAGCTGAAACCGGGTACGGAGTACGAGTTTGTGATCACGAACCAAGGATTCCGGTCGAATGACGGTTACCGACTGAAGGGCGAAGCATACCTGGTGAAATTCAAGACAAGGTGAGGCAGAACCATTGAAAACACTGATAAAGCTGAAAGAATTGTCTTTGAAATTACAGTATGTTCAGTGATTTTTTATTAAACCACAGATGGCACTGATAACACAGATGGGTATTGACTTTGTGACATCACCCCTAAAGTCATCATTGTCATCAATAGCCAGTCACCGAATACAGCGAGGTGCCGAGCGACCCCGCACTACATCCGACTCGATCCTGCTCCTTTGATACAATATACTTTATCGCGCGAAGTGTCCGTTACAAAAAACAGGGACACAATGAGCTTGAACTGAGCATGAACTGAGCAAGAAATGAGCCCGAAATGAGTATGAAATCCACACTTCTTTTTATCCTGCTGTTTCTTTCAACCTAT
>CAYWCV010000082.1:0-7660 GCA_964456845.1 uncultured Chitinophagales bacterium
TCGTCGGTGTGGAAGGAAGTCTTGTCGGTGATCGGTGATCGGTGATCGGTGATCGCTTCTCGCTTCTCGCATCTCGCTTCTCGCTTCTCGCTTCTCGCTTCTCGCTTCTCGCTTCTCGCTTCTCGCTTCTCTTCCCGATACTGCGTATCTTTAGTGGCTATACTATCCGGGATAACCCACACTCCCGTCCACATTGAAACATTATATCTGACATGGCGAAATCATTCGACGTATGCGTGATTGGTTCGGGTCCGGGCGGCTATGTGGCCGCTATCCGAGCCTCCCAATTGGGATTCAAGACGGCAATCATTGAAAAAAGAGACCTCGGCGGCGTATGCCTCAATATTGGATGCATACCAACCAAGGCACTCCTGAAATCTGCCGAAACCTTCGAAACCATCAAACACGCCGCCGACTACGGCGTCGTGGTCGACAAGATCGGCATCGATTTCGAGAAGATCATCAAACGCAGCCGCGGCGTTGCCGACAAGATGAGCAAGGGCGTCCAGTTTCTCATGAAAGCCAACAAAGTGGAAGTCTTTAAGGGACACGGCCAGTTCGCCTCGGCCAATGAGGTTCAGGTGATGGATGAGAACGGCAAAGAAATCGAACGCATCCAAGCTCAGTTCACGATCATTGCAACCGGTGCGCGTTCGCGCGAGCTGCCGCACCTGAAGATCGACGGCGAGGTGATCATCAACAGTGAGCAGGCCATGAAGATGAAGGAGCAGCCAAAGCGCATGCTCGTGGTCGGCGCAGGTGCCATCGGCATTGAGTTCGCCTACTTCTACCACACTATCGGCACCGAAGTGACCGTGGTAGAGATCCAGAAGACCATCCTCCCTGTCGAGGACGAAGAAGTCGGCAAGGAACTTGCCAAGATCTACAAGAAGTCAGGAATGAACATCCTCACCGAAAGCTCGGTCGAGAAGGTGGAGAAGAAGGGCAAGAATGTGCTCGTGACCGTGAAGACCCCGAAGGGCACCGAAACCATCGAAACCGACGTTGTACTATCGGCCGTTGGTATCGCAGGCAATCACGAAGGGCTCAACCTCGAGAAGATCGGAGTTGAGACCGACCGCGGCATGATTAAGGTCGATAAAAACACCTATCAGACCAAAGTCAAAGGCGTGTACGCCATTGGCGACATCATCGGCGCCCCTTGGTTGGCCCACAAAGCTTCGCATGAGGCCGTCGTTCTGGTCGAGCAGCTTGCTGGACTCAGCCCCAAGCCGATCAATTACGGCAATATCCCGGGCTGTACATACTGCGTACCTCAGGTTGCCAGCGTCGGCATGACCGAAGCCGCCGCAAAAGAGGCTGGATATGACATCAAAGTCGGCAAGTTCCCGTTCTCGGCCAGTGGTAAGGCATCGGCTGCCGGACACCCTGAAGGATTCGTGAAGGTCATCTTTGATGCCAAGTACGGTGAGTGGCTCGGATGCCACATGATTGGCGACGGCGTGACTGAAATGATCGCCGAGGCTGTGGTTGCCCGCGACCTCGAAACCACCGGGCACGAAATCATCGCTGCCGTGCATCCGCACCCGACCATGTCGGAAGCCGTCATGGAAGCCGTGGCCGAAGCCTACAACGAGGGTGTCCACCTAGGAACTCCCGTCAAAAAGTGACCGTCGTCGACTTCATCGACCTGGGTCGTGTTGGATACCAGCAAGCCTGGGATCTGCAGAAGTCGGTGCAGGCACGTATCATCGGCGAGAAATTAGAGGAGCGCAAGCTCGGCAAGCCAATAACACGCAGCCGGGATGTGCTCCTCTTCGTCGAACACCCCCATGTGTACACGCTCGGGAAAAGCGGCAAACAGGCTCACCTTTTGGCCGACGAGCAGCGTCTCGCCCTCCTGGGTGCCGAGTTCGTGAAAAACGACCGTGGAGGCGACATCACCTACCATGGTCCGGGTCAAGTTGTGGGATATCCCATCCTCGACCTCGACCGGCATTTCACCGACATCCACCGCTATCTGCGCATGCTCGAGGAGATGGCCATCCGCACCTGTGCCGACTTCGGGCTCAAGGCAGGACGCATCGAGGGACTCACCGGCACCTGGATCGGCGACAAGAAGATCTGCGCCTTCGGCGTGAAATGCAGCCGATGGGTGACCATGCACGGCTTCGCATTCAACGTGAACCCGGATCTAGCATATTTTGAGGCCATCGTGCCCTGCGGCATCCGTGATCACGGTGTAACCAGCCTGGCCGACCAACTTGGCGAAACGCCCGACATGGCACTGGTCAAACGTCGCTTAAGGCATCACTTCGCCGACCTGTTCGAAGTAGATGTACGCGAGGTGCCGAGCATTCCTGAATGGACGCTCCCCCTCGACGATTTCAAATGAACGGCAATCGCCGTATCTTACCCATTCTGTTTTTCCATCACTGAAGCACACGGACGCTATGAGTATCGACCTGGCCGTGGCCGACCCCACCACTGAATCAACACCATCCGCAAATCGGCGACCTGATTGGCTGCGCGTGAAGCTGCCGTCCGGGCAGACCTTCCGCGAAGTGGCCGATATTATCGGCGAGCACAAGCTGAACACCGTCTGTGCCGAGGCGCGTTGCCCCAACATGGGTGAATGTTGGAGTGCCGGTACGGCAACATTCATGATCTTGGGTGATGTTTGTACGCGCTCATGCGGATTCTGTGCCATTAAGACGGGTCGCCCGATGAAGGGCCTCGACTGGGACGAGCCGCGCCGCGTTGCTGAAGCCGCCCGTCTGATGAAACTCAAGCACGTGGTGATCACTTCGATCAACCGTGACGACCGCGAAGACGGCGGTGCGCCGATCTTTGAGGAAACAATCAAGCTTTTAAAAGAAGAAATCCCTGGTGTGACCATTGAGGTGCTCATACCCGATTTCAGAGGAATCTGGGAAGCTCTCGAGCACGTGATCATCGCACGTCCGGAAGTGTTGAATCACAACCTCGAGACGGTTCCCCGTTTATATCGCCAAGTGCGCCCACAGGCCAAGTACGACCGCTCGCTCGAACTGCTGCGCCGCTGCAAGGAACGTGGCCTGCGCACCAAGACCGGCATTATGGTTGGCCTTGGAGAGACCCCCGCAGAGGTGTTCGAGGTGATGGATGATCTTGTGAAGAACAAGGTCGACGTCATGACCATCGGTCAATATATGCAGCCCACCAAGATGCACCTCGAAGTGAAGGAGTGGGTGCACCCCGACGTTTTTGCCATGTACAAGGAGATCGGCGAGGGCAAAGGTATCCCGCATGTGGAGAGCGGTCCACTCGTAAGAAGCAGTTATCACGCCGAGCGACACGTCTGATTTTTTACGATATTGTCGGGTAGTGTATCTTGCCGATATTTGAAAACCTACGCCGCTCGTGCTATCACTCATCATCATTATTGTTCTGAGCTACTTGGTCGGGTCCATCCCCACATCCGTCTGGGTGGGGAAGGCTACCAAGGGCATTGACATCCGCGACTACGGCAGCGGTAACGCCGGTGCCACCAACACGTTTCGGGTCCTTGGCTGGAAGGCCGGACTGGTGGTAAGCCTAATAGACATGTTCAAGGGCTTCACGGCAGCCTATTGGGTGAGCCAACTCGGGTACCACATCGGCGACATACCTGTAGTGTACGGCGGCTGGGAAACCGACATCATGCTCCGCATCATGGCCGGACTGGCGGCCGTGCTTGGCCACATGTATACGATCTTTGCCGGATTCAGGGGCGGAAAGGGCGTGATCACTGCTGCCGGAATGCTCTATGCGCTCGAGCCGGTGTCAATAAGTATCTCTTTTTCGCTTTTTTTGATCTTGACCTTTACGACGAGGTATGTATCGCTTGCATCCATTCTCGCAACGACGTCGTATCCGCTCATCATCCTGTTCATGCGTTATGTGCTCGACATTCACGTCGATGGCAGCCATATCATCTTTGCTTCGGTCACGGCCCTGTTTATCCTATGGCGGCACCGCGCCAACATGAAACGCTTGTTCAATGGAACCGAGAATCGCATCAGTTCGTTTAAGCCTGCCAAAGGACACCTTAACAAGGAACAGCAGCAATGAAGGTGACCGTGATCGGTTCCGGAAGCTTTGGTACGGCCCTAAGCATGGTCTTAGCACGTGCTGGCCATGACGTGAAGCTTTGGGCACGGGAGCAGGAGATTGCATGGAACATCAATAACTTCCATGAAAATCACGTCTATCTGCCCGGAGTAACCCTGTCTGACACCATCGAGTGCTACACCGACTTGGAAGAGGCGGCCAACGAACGTGAAATGATCGTTTTTGCTACTCCATCGCACACGATGCGCGAGGTGTCAACCAAGGTCAAACCCTTTCTCACCGGCAACGAAATCATCGTCACGGTTTCGAAGGGCATCGAGAACGACACCTTCATGACCATGTCGCAGGTGCTCACGCAAACTCTCGAAGGGGTTATCGTCGAAGATCATATCGGTGTGCTGTATGGTCCCTCACATGCCGAGGAGGTATGCCAGTTCAAGCCTACAGCCGTGGTGGCGGCCGCCTACTCCAAAAGCACGGCCAAGATCATCCAGGAAACCTTTATGACCCCGATGTTTCGGGTTTATGTGAACTACGACATCCTCGGCGTGGAGATCGGTGGCTCACTCAAGAACATCATGGCCATCGCCACGGGCATCCTCGACGGCGCCAATGTGGGCGATAACGCTAAGGCGGCGCTCATGACCCGCGGCATGATGGAAATCCGCCGCTTCGGCATGCGCCTCGGGGCTTCGCAGGATACCTTCACCGGACTTGCAGGCATCGGAGATCTCATCGTTACGTGTACCTCGCAGCACAGCCGGAACCGATATGTGGGATTTCGAATAGGAAAGGGTGATAAACTCGACGACATCATCTCGCATATGAAAATGGTGGCCGAAGGCGTTAAGACCACAAAGTCGGTGTACGACTGGTCGCAGAAGCTGCAGGTCGACATGCCCATCACCACGTATGTGTACAAGACGCTGTTCGAAGATTTCGACGCTCTTGATGCCATATATGAGTTGATGACGCGCAATCCGAAGGACGAAAACATCTATTAGCCCTATGGAACCGTTCGCCTCGATCCCATCCTCCATGCATCTGAGCGACTTGCGGCGGTTGGTGACCGCCGGTGAGAACACCTACTTTGAGTTCAAGCGCGAAATACCGTCGCCCGAGAAGATCGCCCGTGAGATATCAGCCATCGCCAACACCCACGGCGGCACGCTGCTCATCGGTGTTGACGACGACGGCACCATTGTCGGTGTGCAAGGCTACGAGGAGCAGGAATATCTGCTGGATATGGCCGTGAACGAGCTTTGTCAGCCCCCTGTGCAAGTTCGGGTCGAAATCGTGCCTGTAAGTCGCAAACGAGATGTGCTCGTCGTTTCGATCCATGAATCGGAACAGAAGCCCGTTTCTGTTAATACCGACGAAGGGCGGTCCTATTTCGTTCGCGAACGTGATAAGTCGGTACGGGCGAGTCCAGAGCGCGTTGCGTTGCTTCGCAAGAGCACAGCGCCCGTGGGTGTAACCTTCGAATTCGGTCACAATGAGCAGAAGCTGCTGCGCTACTTGGATGAATATGGTCGCATCACGGTAAGTGGTTACGCCAACCTCATCCAGACCGGCCGGCGGAAGGCCTCCGTGATCTTGGTCAACCTGACCAGCGCCGGCATCTTGCAGCTCGTGCGCGCCGACGACGACACCGAGTGGTTCAGCATGTCGCGCGATCTGGCGAGCTGAAGCAGGTCCTTCGCCGACACCTCACTTCGCTCGGTGTGTCAGCTCAGGATGACAGCAGCGCTATTTTGAGGGGGGTGGGAGCAAGGTACGGGCGGCGTAGCCGCCCGTACCTTGCTCTACTAATCTTGAAGCGTACATTTGTCATCCTGAGCTGACACACTGAGGGCGAAGCCCGAAGTGTCGGCGAAGGACCTGCTTACGACTGTTCACGATTCTCCGTATATTTCGCCATCCGAACGCTTCCCAGACGGGTATTGTTTCACATGATATCCACACAGCCATGTCCGACATTCTCACCTTTAACGATACCACCACCCCGATCCGCTTCTCAGGCGGTGCCGTAGAAGAGATGCGTCGCATCCAATTTGCCCAGCGTCTGCCTGAAGGACAATTTGTACGCATAGGCGTGAAGGGCGGCGGCTGCTCGGGTTTGAGCTACATCTTAGAAATCGACCAGGTGACCGAGCACGACGAAGTGTTCGAAGAGGATGGCTTCCAGTATATCATGGACAAGCGCCATCGTCTCTACCTGCAGGGCACCGAACTGCATTTCGCGAAAGGCCTGGATGCCCGTGGATTTGAATTCAAGAATCCACAGGCCAGCACCACCTGCGGATGCGGCAGCTCATTCAGCGCCTGATTCGTACTACGTGATGCGCACAGCATACGAAACGTTCCTCGAAACAGCCTCATCGATCGAAAAGGACCTCATTGCGTTTCGTCGCCACCTGCGCCGCAACCCAGAACTGAGCTGGCAGGAACACGAGACCGCCCGCTTCATACGCTCCAAGCTTGGTGAGCATGACATCGCATGGACGGGCGGCTTTGCCGTTAACGGAACGGCAGCCGACTTCGGCGGAAATGGTTCACCCAAGGTGGCATGGCGGGCCGACATCGACGCCTTGCCCATACAAGATACCGTCCCCACAGGCTACGCCTCCATGAAACCGGGACTCGCCCACGCCTGCGGGCACGACGTGCACGCAACCATCGCCTACGGCATCGCCCGCGTGCTTGCAGCCAATCCAGACCGGGTGCAGCGTCCCGTGCGCGTGTTTTGGCAGCCCGCTGAAGAAAGTCTACCCAGTGGCGCCCCAGCCATGATAAACGACGGTATTCTAGACGACGTTGAGGCAGTAATGGCCGTTCACGTGGATCCGACCCGGGATGTCGGAACCTTCGGCATCCGCGCCGGCGCGGAGACGGCCTCGGTCGACACCTTCACGATCACGGTCGAAGCTCCCGGTACGGCACACTCGGCACGCCCCTACACGGGTAAGGACACCATCTGGATCCTGAACCAAGTTCTCAACCACCTTTACTCCTTCGGAGAACGCACTACAGATGTACGACATCCCTCCGTGCTGGCAGTCTGCCAGATCAACGGCGGACATGCCGCCAATGTGATCCCCAAGTCGGTGCACTGCACAGGAACCATTCGCACCACCGAAGCATCGCAAAGAGCCTACTACGAGCATGCCATTCGAAGCTATCTGGATATGATGGGGTCAGTACATGGCGTGAACATCTACCTTGATTGGACGCGCGGCGCACCGGCTGTTGTCAATGATTCGCACTTGGCAGCCTATGCGCAACAGACGCTGGTAGAGCTCTTGGGCAATTCCGCACTCGATTTGGGCGAACCAAGCCTTGGCGCCGAAGATTTTGCCTACTATCAACAACACATCCCAGGCCTGTTCATGCGTGTCGGCTCACGTAACGGCCCCGACACAGCCTACCCTTTGCACAGTTCATGTTTCGACATCGATGAGATCATCATCGCTCCTGCAGTGGCATTTGCAGCCACTTTGCTGACGAAGTATTCCTGAATCTACAGACACGACCCGAATGAACATACTGAAATTTGGCGGCACCTCGATGGCCGACCATGACACCTGGAAGCAGGTGCTTGAGATTG
>CAYWCV010000083.1:0-7632 GCA_964456845.1 uncultured Chitinophagales bacterium
ACCTTGTTTGTAGTATTGGTGCTGTTTATCTTTGGCGGTGAGGTGCTGAAAGGCTTTGCTTTCGCATTGCTGATCGGGATGGTGCTTGGTACCTACAGCACGGTGTGGGTTGCGAGCTCCATCGTAGTTGACCTCCAAAAGAGATTCAATATATCGAAGTAAACTGCCCATCAACCGAAAACATAGTCCCTAGAATCATGAACTTCTCAATTTCTGAACGGTATAACTGCGTTGTACTCGAATTTAAAGGCAATGTCATGGGAGGTCCAGACGCTGTCGCACTTAACGAACAGTTGCACTCGTTTATCGACCAAGGTAAAAAGAATGTGATTGTAGACCTTGCCCGTGTGAATTTCATGAACTCTTCGGGATTGGGTATGCTCATCGGTGGTCTCACCACCATGAAGAACGCCGGCGGAGATCTTCGCATCTGCAATGCTACCGACAAAATCGAAAGCCTGCTGATGATCACGAAGCTGATCACGGTGTTCCAGCACTTTAAGTCGCTCGACGAAGCCGTCGCTTCCTTCGAGAACTGATCGTACCGTTTAAAACCTTGTACCGAAAAAGAGGTATCGATTATCGGTACCTCTTTTTCTTTGTTTACCTACCATGTCTGTAAGAATCATCATTGGTGCCCAGTGGGGCGACGAAGGCAAAGGCAAGATCGTTGACATGCTCAGCGACAATGTAGCCTGGGTAGCACGCTATCAAGGCGGTGCCAATGCCGGCCACACCCTCAAAATCGAAGGGCGCACGTTTGTGCTGCACCTTGTGCCTTCAGGTATCTTCCACCCACATGTGCATTGCGTGATCGGAAACGGTGCCGTCATCGATCCAGGCGCCCTCATCGAAGAGATCAATGCCATCAAGGCTCTAGGTGTGGAGATTGACGGTCGGCTCACCGTGAGCGAGACGGCGCACGTGATCCTGAAATACCACAAGGTGCTCGACCATGCGCGAGAGCGATACAAGGGCGACCAAAAGATTGGGACGACCGGTCGTGGTATCGGACCCGCCTATGTGCATAAAACGGCACGTATGGGCATCCGAATGATGGATTTGATCGACCCCGACGCTCTGCGCGAAAAGATCTACACAAACGTCGCCGACATCAACGCCATCCTTGCGACACTCAGCCATGCACCGATACAGGACGCCGACGATATTTTACGCGAAGCGCTCGACTGGGGCGACCAACTTCGTCCGTTCTTGGCAGATGCCGGCAAAATGCTGCATACAGCATGGAAAAAGAGCGAGAACATCTTGCTCGAGGGTGCACAGGGTAGCCTACTCGACGTCGACCATGGCACCTACCCTTATGTGACATCATCGTCGCCTACATCGGGTGGTGCCTGCATCGGCAGCGGTTTGCCCCCAACCAGTATCACCCACGTGATGGGTATAGCCAAAGCCTATTGCACCAGGGTTGGAAACGGCCCGTTTCCGACCGAGCTTTTCGGCGAAACCGGCGACCGTATCAGGGAAATTGGCCATGAATTTGGAGCCACCACGGGTCGCCCGCGTCGCTGCGGTTGGATCGACTTGGTTGCTTTGGCGTACGCTGTGCGCATTAACGGCATCAATGAACTTGCCATCACCAAGCTCGACGTGCTCGACTCGTTCGACGAAATCAAACTGTGCACATCATACAAGTTGCACGGTGTGCAGACGGCCGACTTCCCTCTGCGCCTTTCCGATTTTGATCATATCGAGCCCATATACGCCACACTTCCCGGTTGGCAGCAGTCAACCCGCGAATGTTCTTCGACCGATGATGTTCCTGTGAACATGGCCGGCTTCATCAAGTTCATCGAAGGATACCTGGAGGTGCCCGTGAAGATCCTCTCCACAGGTCCAGGCCGCAATGAGACATTGGTCGTCGGAGATTTGAGCTAAATGCTGACGTTCGGAATTCGATATCGGATACGTCTGCTCGACGGCGAGTCGCTCGAGAAGAAGGTTCAAGGCATCGCGCTTGAGCAGAGTGTGGAATTGCCCGACAACGTGCTCTCCGAGCAGATCAGACAGGCGATTGTTGGTAAACCTGCCAACGCTACACTGCTCGACGACGGTCGCTATGAACTGGAAATTCGGTATCCACTGGCAAACGCCGCACCAGAGATCGTTCAGTTCTTGAATGTACTGTTCGGCAATGTGTCGCTCACGAAAGGTGTTCAGGTGGTTGGGGTAGACTGGGACCATTTGAGCTCACTATTCCTTGGACCTGCCTTCGGTATTGATGGTGTTCGTGCGCAGCTTGGTATTTCGCATAGACCGCTTAGCTGCACTGCATTGAAGCCGATGGGCTTTCGAAGCGACGAGCTCGCGGAGTTGGCCTATCAATTTGCACTAGGCGGTATTGATCTCATCAAGGACGACCATGGACTTGCCGACCAGCACTATGCCCCCTTCGAGGAGCGGGTGTTGGCCATCACGAATGCCATCGACCGCGCCAATCAGGAAACGGGTCGCAAATCCGTCTACTTGCCGAACATTACATCGGGCATTCAGGAAGTGATGTATCGTATGGACTTCGCCTTCGAAAACGGCTGTGGAGGAGTGCTCCTGGCACCCAATCTGAGCGGCCTTGAGGTTATGCACGTGCTTGCCCACGACGTTGGGGGCATCCCTATTATGGCTCACCCGGCGTTTTCGGGGTCGTATGTCACCAGCCCCGATCAGGGGTTTTCGCCAGCCTTCCTCTACGGCGGATTGTACCGTGCACTCGGTGCCGATTTCAGCATCTACCCGAATGCAGGTGGACGCTTTTCGTTTTCATTGCAGGAGTGCCGCGAAATCAACGAACAGAGCCGCCAGACGATGGATCCCTTCAAGACCACGTTCCCCACGCCTGGTGGGGGCGTCAAATGGGAAGATATTCCAAAATGGGCCGCATTGTACGGCAATGACACCGTATTTTTGATGGGCGGAAGCCTTTACCAGCACCCGAATGGAATACGTGCCGCTGCCGAAGCGGTACGTACATCACTTGAATCGGTTATTTAAGCCATGAAAAACAGATCAAAAGTCATCCATTGCACTGACTTCCACTGGGATGGCGTCGAGCGAAAAGAGTATAAGACCGAAACCACCAATTTCAAGGGCGTAAGCCGGTATAGCCTGTTGGGCGAGGCTGACGACGAGTGGGAGCTGAATATGCAGACCCGCTACTTCGAGGTCGAGCCCGGCGGATACACCTCGCTCGAACAACACCGCCACCCACATTCGGTGGTTGTCATTCGTGGATCCGGCACTGTCGTGCTTGGCGACGAAGTCCATCTCATCGAGATGAACGACGTCGTCTTCATCAGCCCGGAGACCCTGCACCAGTTCCATGCCGACCGAGGCGACGCCCTAGGGTTCGTCTGCATCGTTGACCGATACCGCGACAAACCGATGATACCATCGCCCGACACCATCGATAAAGTGATGGGCAACTCTGAGGCTCGTCGAAAAATCAAGCTTTAACGATCCGATTGATAGGTTTTTTTGGATTACTGAGATGCAAATGTTGCCTTGCCAAAAAAAACGTGGTATATTTGTAATCCTCAAGCGAAAGTAGCTCAGCTGGTAGAGCATCTCCTTGCCAAGGAGAAGGTCGCGAGTTCGAACCTCGTCTTTCGCTCCAAAAGCTCACCAAACGGTGGGCTTTTTTTGTTTATGGACGATTCCGACTTTGGAACCAAGCTCGTTTCGATTCCATTGTTCACTCCCTCCAACTCGCATGTGTCTGTAGTTTTGACGCCTCGTGATCTTTTTCTGACAACCCTTGATGGAGCAAAGACCGATCGTCTCCCCGTCTGGTTTGCCGACCATTACGGTTATTGGGATGCGCTCTTCCGAGCCGAGGTAGGCTCATCCACCCTTCCAGATATCCTTTCCAATTCGGATGCCATGGTTTCGCAGGCAACCGAAAGTGCACGGCGTTGGCAACTCGACGGCATAACGGTACCCACGCATTCTCTTGCAGCCGCAAAGCTGCTTGGACAAAAAATCGCCTACAATGACGAGGGCGGGCACTGCCTCGATGGGCACCTTCACTCGCCACATCAGATTCGATCGCTGCACGTTCGCACTGGCGGCGATATCCTATCAACTGAGGCCCACCTAAGTAAGGCCATCGTTGACGATTCAGACCAACGGGCCGTTGTGGTGCGTCACATGGGTCCGTTGACCCTTGCCGGACACCTTATCGAAGGTGTTGCCGAGTGGCAGCCACGGCTGCGTGCTCTTTTGTTTCAGTATCCCACCGAGGCCCGTACTCTTCTTACCCAGGCCACAGGAGCCATCGTGGCTTATGCCAGATACCTCCAACTTGCAGGCGCACATGTGCTGTACATCGACGATGCTTGGTCGGCTTTGCTTGGGCCAGAAGACCAAGCCGTATTTGTGTTGCCCTATATCGAACGCATCGTTAAAAGCTTGGCCCCCTTCCCAGTTATCGTAAGGGCTCCCGGTATGGATACCCATGCAGCATACCTGCACAAGGCCGGTGCGAGTGCTTGGTTGCCTGACATACACACCGAAGCCACAGACCTTCGGAGCAGGACGCTTCATAGCCTCACGCTGCTCGGGCCATTCGATCCCGGCAGGCTGCTTTCGCCCATCCCCGTCATTAAACAGACAGTTGGACGATTGGTCGAATCGTATGGGGAACGCGATTTTATCGTATCATTGGCTTCGAGCCCACTTCCTCATACCGACCCTAAACACCTGCAAGCTTTTTTTGAAGCAGCCCGAAACGTTTCGATACAATTGTAAGTACGCCCATTGGAAGCACCAAAAACCATAGCAAATCCCAAGAAGGCACTGGCCACCGTATTTGCGGTGGTGCTGGTCGACCTGCTGGGCTTCGGATTGGTGCTGCCCTTGCTGCCGTTCTATGCAGGAAAATTTGAGGCCAGCCCGGTCGAAATCGGATTGCTATACAGCATCTACTCGCTGGCGCAGCTGATCTTCTCGCCGCTTTGGGGCAGCTGGTCCGACAAGGTCGGCAGGCGCCCCGTCATGCTGATCAGCACCTTTGGGGGCATCATCGCCTACATCTGGTTCGGCCTAGCAGGCAGCCTTGCTGCATTGTTCCTGTCGCGCCTGATGGCAGGCGTCATGGGTGGCAACCTTGGCGCGGCACAGGCATACATTGCCGACGTCACGACACCCGAAAAACGGGCGTCCGGCATGGCTCTGATCGGTGCCGCATTCGGTATCGGCTTCGTCATGGGTCCCGCAATTGCCGCCGGACTCATCCATCCGCAGTTTCCCGAGTTCTTCATCCAAAACGGATGGACCGAAATCGGCACCTTCATTCAAAGCTACCAGTTCGAGATGATCGGCTTTTTTGCGGCGCTGATGTCGCTGGGCAGCTTTCTGCTGGTCACGTTCTACCTGCCCGAGACGGTCGACACCAAAGCGGCAACATCGATGAACCTGAAGGGACGCGCAAGTCCGCTCACCGCCCGTTTTTGGAGGGAGCTGCTTAGCGACGAGGGCGTTTTGAACCCACGTACATTCCGGTTGCTCATCCTGAGCGGCTTCCTGCTCACCTTCTTACAGTCAACTCTCTTCGGCGCTTTCCCGCTGTTCTGTGAGGCCGTTTTCGATATGACCGCCGAACAGGTGGGCATACAATTCTTTTACGTCGGATTGATCACTGTTTTCATGCAGGGGTTTGTAATTCGATACCTCACGAAATTCATCCCCGAGGAACTGTTATTCGTTGCTGGAAACGTATTTACGATTGTTGGATTCGGCCTTATGGGCTTCTCGGGATCCATACCCATGATGACGGGTTACCTGGCCATCATGTCGGTCGGCATGAGCTTGAATGCGCCTACCTTGAGCAGCTTGGTCTCCAAGCAAGTAGATCCGGCACGTGTGGGCGGCACTCTTGGGATGTTCCAGTCCATTTCGGGGATGGGGCGAGTAGTTGGGCCAACATGGGGAGGATTCCTGTTCACGATATCGTTCGATTTGCCCTTCTGGCTCACGGCGATCATTGCGACATTCACGGTGTATGCAGGGTGGAGCATCTACAGGGGGCGGGGATGAGGAACCGGGCACTTACTAATGATCCATTTGATCCTATAGATCCGCGGTCAATTCTTCAAGTAGACCTCTGCACCCCTGCTTTCAGCCCGCATCCTGTTGATGGTGGTGACGATGTAGGTGAAGTTTTCGCCATTGGACGCTGACGTGTCTGTAAAGCGCGTCAATGAGGCTGGTATGACCGCTACGAGATTTTTTGAGCGGTCTGTGCCAATCACATCGGTGTCGGAGAAGCGGTAGATGGCATAAAAGCGAGGTTCCTGAGCCGGCCCTTGAAAAACGGGAGCGACCCAGGTAATCAAGTTGCCGGAGGCCCCAACCACGGCATTCAGATTTGCCGGATCGCCAGATGGAACCCCGTTTCTCCAAATGAGTGGCGGTACAAGTGCCGGAGTTGGATAAAATGTCTTCGCCAAATTGTCGGGTACTCCCCTTAGGTTGGCCGTGAGCGATTTGGAACTGAAGTAGATGCTTCCTTGAACCTGCCGCGTGTCGCGGTTCATCCTTTTCTGGTTAAGCAGCTGATTTGCGCTGCGCCAACCCCCGTTGTTGCTGTCGACCCGATAGGCGGCGTGGCCGATGTACAAATGGCGGCCAAAGCTGTTCTCCGCCCACCATGGCAGCAAGATATTGTACGATGCAAGACTGAATTCGGTGTCCCAATAAAGCTGTGGGGCAACGTAGTCGATCCATCCCTCGCGCAGCCACAGAAGGACGTCGGCGTACAGGTCGTCGTAGGTTCCAATCGACGCGCGGGTATCCGACCCCATTGGATCCTTGCTCTTGTTACGCCACACTCCGAAGGGGCTGATGCCGAAGCTTACCCAAGGTTTGACCTGAGTGATGCTGTCGCTCAGAGCCAAAATAAAGCGGTTGATGTTGTCGCGGCGCCAGTCGTCTCTCGAGGCAAACGAACTGCCGAAGCGCTCGAAGGCGGCATCGTCGTTGAAGCGCTGACCTGATTCAGGATACGGATAGAAGTAGTCGTCGAAATGGATGCCGTCCACATCATAGCGGTTCACGATGTCCATGATCACCTTGATGTTGTATTCCTGAACTTCGGGAAGTCCTGGGTTCAACAACTTCTTAGTGCCATAGGTCACGATCCAATCGGGACGTGTAACGCTGATGTGCGTGCTCGATATCTTTTGGGCCGTTGAGTTCTGCACGGCGCGATAGGGGTTGATCCAAGCGTGGAACTCCATTCCGAGCGCATGAGTCTCCGCTATCATGAACTCCAAGGGGTCGTAGTAAGGTTCTGGTGCCTTGCCTTGGGTGCCGGTAAGCCACTCCGACCAAGGCTCATAGGGGCTGTCGTAGAAGGCATCGGCCGCCGGACGCACTTGCACGACGAGGGCGTTGAGCCCGCGTTGCCGATGTGCCCGCGCTAATCGGCGGAATTCCTCGCGCTGCTGCTCAGGCGTCAGATTTTTGCGCGTCGGCCAGTCGATGTTGACCACCGAGGCCACCCAGACACCCCGGAATTCGTGTTTCGGATGTTCCTGGGCCTGGCCAGGGTTGGTAATCAGGGATGCGATCACCGTCAGAGCGGCAACGGCAAATGCGTAGAATCGTTTCATCATG
>CAYWCV010000084.1:0-2314 GCA_964456845.1 uncultured Chitinophagales bacterium
GCGCTCCAGGCGGGTGGCATTTTCTATCACTGCCTGAGGAAATCTCCAAAGAGATCCGGGATCTTCTGAAGTCGAACGAAAAGGGATGGGGGCGACTGAAGGCAACCGCGAACATCGGCACCAGCACCTGGAAGACGGCGATCTGGTTCGACACGAAACTTGGCACATACATCTTGCCCGTGAAAGCCGACGTGCGTAAAGCGGAGGGACTCCGTTCTGGCATGGCCGCGTCGGTAACGATTTGGGTATAGCAGATCGGTGACAATGGTCACTGTAATCGTCTTCCAGCTTGGCTATATTGGGAGTTTTATCCACCGTTCATCCAAATGGCAACAGGCAAGGCCCAGCTTGGACTGAGGGAGAACTGGAAGCAGTTCACCATTCTCGTAATCGTAAACGCCTTTGTGGGCGGCATGGTGGGGATGGAGCGGACCATCATTCCCCAGTTTGCAGAGTTGCAGTTTGGTATAGCGTCGAAAACGGCCATTTTATCGTTCATCACGGCATTCGGAATTGCGAAAGCGCTGGCCAATTATTACACAGGCCGGCTTGCAAACAGGTTCGGCCGTAAGAATCTGCTACTTTTGGGGTGGATCCTCGCTTTTCCCATTCCCTTCATGCTTATCTATGCTCCAAATTGGAACTGGGTCATAGCGGCCAACATCCTGTTAGGTATTCATCAAGGTTTGGCATGGAGTAGCACGGTCGTCATGAAGATCGACCTGGTTGGCGAAAAAGACCGTGGCCTCGCCATGGGATTGAACGAATTTGCGGGCTATATGGCTGTCGGTGTTGTCGCTTTCTTGACCGGATATGTTGCAAATGCATATGGAGTGACCCCATATCCGTTTTATATCGGAATTGGCATCGCTGCCATTGGTCTTCTGATGTCATTCTTTTGGGTTCAGGATACGCGCGACCACGTCCATTCGGAGAGCATCACGGACACCACAGCACCGCTTGGCAGCGTATTCATTGAGACAACATTTAGAAATAAGACCTTGAGCTCGGTCACCCAGGCTGGCCTTGTCAACAACCTGAACGACGGGATGATCTGGGGGCTGCTACCCATCGTGTTGATCAACCTGCACTTCAACAATGAGTCGATTGGCTTGATCGCGGCGATCTATCCGACCGTGTGGGGAGTAAGTCAACTGTTCACGGGTAAGATGTCGGACCATTACTCCAAGAAAAAAATGCTGTTTTGGGGGATGTTCCTACAGGGTGTGGCCATACTCCTTATTCCGTACTTCACCAGTATGGTCGCATTGGCGTCGTTGATGGTAATCTTAGGTTTAGGCACGGCAATTGTGTACCCGACATTCCTTTCTGCCGTTGCAAAGGCCACGAGTCCGACGCAGCGTGCCGAGAGCATCGGAACATTCAGGCTCTGGAGAGACTTGGGCTATGCATTTGGTGCAGTTATATCGGGGGTCACCGCCGACATGCTAGGGGTTGATGCAGCCATCTTGCTCATCGGGGCAGTGACGGTGCTTTCGTCGCTGGTCATTCAGCTTCGGATGCCGGAATAAGATGGAGTGGTCGCCGACCAATAACCGAATAACGGGAAAAAGCATATTCCGGGATAGTTGCACCGGATTGAACTTTTCTGCGAATCTATGCGTATGAGAATCGAAGCGATCAAAACAATAGATCTTATCAGCATTTTGTTCTTATGAATCTAAAACCTGGCGAATTGGTGCAATCGGGTTACGAATTGATCGAGAGGCTAGAACACCAAGACCTAATCCCCTTCGTCAAAAAGTACATGGGTGTTAAAACATTCTATTCTAGGTTCTACTTTGTTGCAAATGTTGCCATAGCAACGATGATTGCTGTGCTGATAATATTAGTCGAATCTGATACCCTGAGTACGTGGGATGCCATTACTCATGTTTCTTACGGTTTTTTCTTTGCCTTTATGCTTATCCCCTTACATGAATATATTCACGTATTGGCCTATCGCTCGCAAGGTGCCGAGCAAACGTCCTATGACGTAAATTGGAAGAAGTTTTACTTCATGGCAATTGCCGATCAGTTTGTCGCAAACAAAAAGGAATTCACCATTGTCGCATTGGCCCCATTTGTGACAATATCGGTTGCATTATTACTGGTGTTATTTTTCACGGACATTAACTGGTCCTTCACGGTACTTGGAACGCTACTGGTACATGCTGCCTTTTGCTCGGGTGATTTTGGCCTACTTAGCTTTTTTGCATTTCATAAAGACAGAGAGATACTCACCTACGACGACAAGGCAAGTGGATTGTCGTATTTCTATGCGAAGGCAGTTGACTAGAATCTCCGAGCCTGA
>CAYWCV010000084.1:2414-7464 GCA_964456845.1 uncultured Chitinophagales bacterium
AGGGTGCGGTCGGACTCCTCCACCTTCTCGACGCGGTAATTGTGGTCGGCCTGCGCAGCAATCTGCGGCTGGTGGGTGATGGCAAGGATCTGGCAGGTCTTCGAGAGCTTGCGCATGGATCGACCCACCATCTCCGAAACGCTGCCGCTGATCCCGGTGTCGATCTCGTCGAAGATCATGACGGGCATATCGTCGTCGAGCGCCAACACCGACTTAAGCCCGAGCATCACCCGGCTGATTTCTCCACCCGACGCGATGCGCGCAAGCGGCTTGAGCTCCTCCCCTTTGTTAGTGGATATCAGGAAGCGCACTGTTCCTGGACCATGATCGGCGAATCCTCCGACGGACGTTGCTGGGATATCACCGGCGTCGACGGCCACATTGAAGCGCACATGGCCCATTCCAAGCAGTGCAAGCTCTTCGAGTAAACGGCCAGAAAGTCGTTCGCCAGCTTTCTGGCGGCTCTTGGAGAGCTGCTCAGCAGCCGATCGCAATGCTTCAATGGAGGCAACGCGACGTTTTTCAAGCTTGGCAATCTCCAAATCGAAGGACTCCGTCAGCTGCAGCTCATCGCGCAACTGCTCACGCAGCCGGATCAGGCCGTCCACATCGGTGAGATACTTCTTTTGAAGCTTGTTAAGGTCCGACTGACGCCGTCTCTGCTTCTCGAGCAAGGATGGATTAAAATCGATGCCATCGGCATATTGGGAGGCGAATTTCACCACTTCGTCGACACTCACCCTGGCTGCCTCGAGCTCGGCCCGGAATCCTGCAAACTCGGGTTCGATGTGCGAAATGGCTTCGACCTCACGGATGACCTGGCGCAATAGGTCGACCACATTCACCTCACCCTCGCCGCCGAGGTTCACAATGGATGCGGCATGCTCGGCAAGGTCTTCGGCATGCTCAAGCTTATTGAGTGAGGTCCTGAGTTCCTCCTCCTCACCTTCCTTAAGACCGGCCTCATCAAGCTCCTTTAGCTTGAACCGGTTCAGATCAAGGCGCTCGCGCAGCTCGCGCTCGCGGTAGACGAGCTCCCGAAGTTCCCGCTCAGCCGCAATGGCCTCCTTTCGCGCCGACTTGTAAGCTTCGATCAGGTCGGGATGCTGCGCATACCTGTCAAGGAATATCCGGTGCTGATCTTCCTTCAGCAACAGCTGATGCTCGTGCTGGCCGTGAAGGTCGACCAACATATCGCCGACCTGACGCAGCACCCCGATGGGGACGGGATGGTCGTTTATGAAAGCACGACTGCCGTAATCACGTAATTCACGTCGAAGAATTACGACTTTATCGTCATGTTCGATCTCATGTTCTTTTAGAACGCTACGGATGGCTGGGTTCTTGCCGAGACTGATCACAGCCTCGACCAGGGCTTTGGATGTTCCTTTACGGATGAGATCCTGATCGGCGCGCTCGCCCAGCACCATGTTCAGGGCCCCGATGATGATGGACTTTCCGGCACCCGTCTGACCCGTGAGAATGGAGAGTCCCTCGCTGAAGGACACTTCCAAGCGGTCGATGAGTGCGAAGTCCTGGATAAATAGTTGCTGTATCACAGTTGTCGCGTGTTGCAATGATGGGGGTTGTGGGCGGGCAACATGATAAAGTACGGAACCGACGGCGATTCAGAAAATCTGATTCCTCAGGAAATATCCGTATTTTGCCTGTTCGCCTATCGCGAATCTCCGACCAAGTTTTCTATGGAATTGATTGACCTAAGCCTGCTCCCTCAAATGACGGATCAGGAAGTTTCCCTCGAATCGCTGCCCGATTCGGTACCCTTGCTACCACTGCGTGACTCGGTGGTTTTCCCCCACACCCTTTATCCGATACTAGTAGGGCGCGACGCTAGCGTGAAAGCCGTCGATGAGGCCATGGGTGGTGACCGGCTGGTAATGCTGTGTGCCCAATTCGACCCCACATCCGACGAGCCGGGAGTCGACGACATCCGCCAAATCGGGACCTTCGGCCAGATCGTGCAGGTGCTCAAGCTGCCGAACAACCTCATGAAGGTGCTCGTGCGAGGCCTTTCGGTGGCCACCATCGAGAAAGTGACGCAAACAGAGCCTTACACACGGGTTAAAGTGTCCTTGCGTCCCACGAAGACCACAGCTGGCAAGAAGCTCGACAACCTCATGCGAAAGGTGAAGGACCGTTTCGGTGCCTATGTGCTCACCAATACGGAGCTTCCTGAGGAGATTCTGCTCAGCTTCGACCACATGGAAGAGCCCGAGAGCCTGATCTACTATGTGGCTTCCCACATGGATCTCGACATCACCCAACGCCAGTCGCTCCTCGAAATCTCGAACACGAGCGAGCAGCTTGGATTCTTGCTGGGCATGATCAACAGCGAGCTCGAGCTGCTCACCATGACCCAGGAAATCACCGACCGGGTTCAGGAGGAGATGCAGGAGAACCAACGCAAGTTCTTCATCCAGGAGCAGATCAAGATGCTTCAGGACGAACTTGACGAAGACGACTTCGGCGACCCCGAGCAGGTCAAGATCAAGGAATCGGTCGACAAGCTTGAACTTCCCGATGCCGTGCGCGCCAAAGCCATCGAAGAGCTGAACCGCCTGAAGAAGACACCCACCATGTCGCCCGAGTACAGTGTGTCGCGTAACTGGCTCGATTGGCTCATCAGCCTGCCTTGGGGCACCTATACGAAAGACCGCCTCGACATCAAGACGGTCGAGGACGCCCTCAATGCCGAACATTATGGCATCGAAAAAGCCAAAGAACGTATCCTCGAGCATATAGCAGTTTTAAACCTCGTGCAATCGATGAAGGGCCAGATCCTTTGTTTTGTGGGTCCGCCGGGCACGGGCAAGACCTCGCTGGCGAAGTCGATCGCCAACGCCATCGGTCGCAACATGGTGCGCATCGCCTTGGGTGGCGTGCACGACGAGGCCGAAATACGCGGGCACCGCAAGACCTACATCGGCGCCATGCCGGGACGCATCATCCAAGCCATGAAAAAGTCCGGCAGCATGAATCCGGTGATCATCCTCGACGAAATCGACAAGCTGAGCAACAACTACCACGGCGACCCTTCGTCGGCTGTGCTCGAAGTGCTCGATCCCGAGCAGAACAACACCTTCGCCGACCACTACATGGACGTGGAGTTCGACCTGTCGCAGGTGATGTTCATCACGACTGCCAACGTGGCGAGCGAAATCCAGCCCGCCCTGCTCGACCGAATGGAGCTTATCAGCTTGCCTGGCTATCTCGAATATGACAAGCTGGAGATTGCCAAGAACCATCTCATACCCAAATTATTGACTGCCCACGGCCTGAAGCCGACGCAGACCAAATTTAAGGATGATGCCATCCTGAAGATCATTCGCGAGTACACGAGTGAGGCGGGTGTGCGTGCCCTCGAGCAGCAGCTCGCCGCCTGTTGCCGCAAGTTGGCCAAGCGCATCGTGCTCGACCGTCAGCGCGGCGAGAAGACCCGCGCCGTGACCATCAACGCCGCGAAGGTAGTCGAGCTGCTCGGTGTCGAGAAGTACCGCGACCGCACCCTCGACCGCCACGATAAAGTCGGCAGTGTGAACGGGCTTGCCTGGACCAGCACCGGTGGAACCGTGCTCGAAATCGACGTCGCACGCATGCGCGGCAAGAACAAATTCACTCTCACGGGCCAGCTTGGCGACGTGATGAAGGAGTCCGCACAGGCTGCGCTCACCTACATCCGTGCCCACAGCGACCATTTCGGGCTCGAAGAGGACTTCTTCGAAAAGAACGAGCTCCACATCCACATCCCCGAGGGCGCCATTCCAAAGGATGGCCCAAGTGCCGGCCTGGCCATGGCACTTGCCATGATCTCGTTGCTCCGCAACCGCAAGGTGCGGCACGACATCGCCATGACCGGCGAAATCACCTTGCGTGGCGAGGTGTATGCCATCGGTGGTCTCAACGAGAAGCTGCTTGCAGCACAGCGCAACAAGATCAAGACGGTGCTCATCCCCTACGATAACATCAAGGATTTGATTGAAATCCCTGAAAAAGTCAAATTTGGGCTTGAAATCATCGGTGTCAAGACACTAGACGAGGCGATGCCGCATGTCTTCAGAAACTGAATTGAATATCACACCGTCCAACACGGAAATGAGGCTCGATGTGCCCCCGGGGCACCGTGAGGGTACCCGATTGGACGCCTACATCACTCAGTTCGTGCAAAATGCCACCCGCAACAAAGTGCAGGAAGCCATCAAATCTGGTCATGTGCAGGTTAACGGCAGCGTTGAAAAGGCTTCCTACAAGGTAAAGGGTGGCGATCGCATCGACATCGTGCTGCCCAAGCCGCCGCCGCCCGAAGCTGTGGCCGAAGACATCCCGCTCAACATCATCCATGAGGACGATCAGGTCGTGATCATCAACAAACCGGCGGGCATGGTGGTGCACCCTGCTTTCGGCAACTGGAGCGGCACCCTCGTGAACGGTCTGATGCACCACCTCGACGACATGGACAACTTCGACGACGAGGTGATGCGTCCGGGCATTGTGCACCGGCTCGACAAAGATACCAGCGGTATCCTTGTGGTGGCCAAGAGCCCTGAAATGCTTTCCAAACTTGGCGCGCAGTTCGCCGACCACAGCATCGAGCGAACCTATTGGTGCATTGTATGGGGTCAGCCAAGCGCCGAAGGAACCATCGACGAGCCCATCGGCCGGTCGAAACGTGACCGCAAAGTAATGGCCGTTGTGAAGCCTGAGGATGGCAAAAGGGCAGTGACACATTACAAAGTACTCGAGTATTTCGACCACCTGGCATTGGTCGAGGTTCGGCTCGAGACCGGCCGCACGCATCAGATTCGCGTTCATATGTCGCACATCAGCCATCCGGTGCTGGGCGACACCGTGTACGGGGGCGACCGCATCCGTTACGGGTCGCCGGCGGGAAACCGAAAGACCTTCTTTGAAAATATCTTCAAACATCTAGGACGGCAATGCCTGCACGCCAAGACGCTGGGGTTTGTACACCCGGCGAGCGGCGAGTTCGTCCGTTTCGACAGCGAGCTGCCCGGCGACTTCCGCGATGCGC
>CAYWCV010000085.1:0-7392 GCA_964456845.1 uncultured Chitinophagales bacterium
TGCTGCTTTCGGGCCCCCGCATAAGCTCGCGGATTTTGTCGGTCGTGGCAGATACGATGGAGATGGTATCGAGAGCAACGATTTTATCGCCGGGGAACATGCCTGCCTTAAATGCCGGTCCATCCTCGATAACATAAATGACGGTGGCTGTATCGCGCACCAGCTCATAACTGAGCCCGATGCCGCTGAAATGCCCTTGAAAATCCTCTAGCACCCGGGCGCTTGATGTCGGGTTGATGTATACAGAGTGGGGATCCAAACGTTGCAGCATCCCCCTGATGGCCAGCTCAGCCAAAGAGTCGGCATTGGTGCCGGGTCGCTGTTCGATGATCCAATTCCAAGCTGTAGTAAAATGGTCTAATAGCGCTGTTGTCGATGCAGCCTTTGGCACGCTCAGAGTGTCGAGTGGAGTACCTGCCAACGTCAGCGTGGAGTCTTTCAATCCACGCACCAACCCGACGATACTGCCATGTAACATGGCGTCCATATCGGGTTCGTCGACGTAATTCTCCGTAACCCGATTGAGTGCCTGACTATATTTGTCGAGCGCTTTGCCAGGATTTGTATCGAACAGGAGAATTCTCGCAATAATGAGGAATGCAATAATTACACCTGCCGATAAAAATCGAGTCATTGATCTGAAGATTAGTTTCGGTTACTGTCTTAGAATACCCTGTTGGACCTTATTTCGTTCGATGTTCTCGCGCAGGGCGCTTACTTCGGGCCATAATTTGACAGCTTCCTTGAGGGTGACGTCGAAGATGTCGTTCCATACAATGAAATACTGCGACGATCCGAAGAGCTGCTGGGCCAGCTCCGCCTTCAAGGCACCTTCAATGACCCACATCTCACTTTGATACTGGGCTGGATTCATGTAGAGGGTGTCGCCGGTTGTCGTATATCGTGCAGTAGCCGTTGTGTCGGTGAAGATCAGTCCGTTGCCGGTGATGCGCGAACGGAAATTGTTTTTATCCGCCTCGCTCCAGCTGAAGTCTGAACGGTACTCTTCGAAGCGATTTTTCCAGTCGGTACGGAAATCTTCGCCTTGGCGTGCTAGATATTCCATCACAAACTCGGTAGATATCCGCTTGCGACGCATGAATCCCAAGGTATAGCTGCCGGTGGTGTCGCCCTGGATGATGTGATCCGGAACAATTCCGCCGCCGGCATAGACAGGGCGTCCGGCCATGGTGGCGAAAATGAGCGAATCGGGGATGTTCTCGATGAACTTCACGGCATCGGTGGATGCGTCGCGCTCACGCTTGATGAGCTCCCAGGCGTACTCCTCGCGGCCGTTGGTGAACGGCTTCTGGATGAGGCGACCCGAAGGTGTGTAATACTTGGATGTAGTAAGCAACATGCTGCTGCTGTCGGGCAGGGGATACTGCAACATGACGTGACCCTTGCCGAAAGTGCGGTGGCCCACAATCAGACCGCGGTCATGGTCTTGCACGGCGCCGGAAATGATTTCGCTGGCGGAGGCCGAGCCCTCGTTCACGAGGACGATGAGCGGCTGCTCCTTGAAGATGCCGTTGTCGGTCGAGGCGTAGAAGCTGTTAAACTGGGGGTTGCGGCTCTTGGTGGAGACGATCGTTTTGCCACGGTCGAAGAATTCGTCGAGGATCATGATGGCCTGGTTCATGTAGCCGCCGCCATTGTTGCGAAGGTCGAGCACCAGGCGTTGCATGCCGAGGTCGTTGAGCTCGTTCATGGCGTTCATGAATTCCTCGTAGGTGGTGGCGCCAAAACGGTTGATCTTGATGTAGCCCGTCTGCTCGTCGAGCATATAGGAGGTGTCGACCGTGAACAGGTTGATGTCGTCGCGGGTAATGTCAAAATTGAGCAGCGAACTGGCACCTGGACGCAAAATGGTCACTTTGACTCGTGTGCCCTTGGGTCCGCGAAGCTTCTTGAACACCTGGTCGTTGTTATACCCGATAGAGGGCTCGTCGTCGATGGCCACGATCTTGTCGCCCGACTGGATGCCCAGGCGCTCGCTGGGTCCACCCGAAACGGCGTTGATGATGCTGATGGTGTCGCCGATGATGGCGAAGCTGACGCCAATGCCCTGAAACTTGGCGCTCATTTCCTCTTGGAACTGCTCGGTGTCGTCGCGCTGCACATAATTGGAGTGTGGATCCAGTGCGGCGAACATGCCGATCACGGCACTCTCGGTGAGTTTGGAGAGATCCTCGCCCGGCATGGTCTGCTGAACGAATCGGTATGCTTTCTCAAAGCTCATGAACGACTCGCGAATGTTGGAAACTTCGCCGGTCGAAACGGTGTCGAGCGGCGTGCCGATCAGCACAGCTGTGGAGTCCTCGAGTCCGTTTACGAAGCCGATGAGGCTTTGACGGTATAAAGCGGAGACCTCGACGGATTCAACGTAGTTATCTATAATGGTTCGCTGCACCTGGATGTACTTCTGCAGATTCCGGCGATCTTGGTCGGGATCGGGGTTTGACGTGAAAATCGTGTCAATGCCGGCAAACCATAATATTCCCAATACGGTTATCGCGATCAGATTCGGTGCGAGGAAGCGTTTCAAAGTCATGTCTCCGAATGGTTCAGGGGTAGTAGCAATAGGTTCTAAACGCAAGCTGTGCTCGATTGTTACGTATGCACGCCAATGTACATAAAAAAGGAAACACAAGGGTGTCGATTCCGGTTCCAGACACCTCTGTGTTTCCTTTTTTTAACGAATCAAACAAATTTTTGCTAGTATGGCTTTACAGGATGAAGTGGCTCAAGTCACGGTTGCGCACGAGACTTCCAAGACGTTTGTCGATATAGGCCTTGTCGACGACGACTTTCCCGGCTGGGATTTCGTCGGGAACCATAAACAGAATTTCTTCCAAAACGGTAGAGAGTATCGTATGGAGGCGTCTGGCTCCGATGTTTTCTACCGAGCTGTTCACTTCCGCTGCGATACGTGCGATTTCGAGGAGGCTCTCGTCCATGAACTCCAGCGTGACACCCTCACTCTCGAGCATCGCCTGATACTGCTTTGTGAGCGCGTTGCGGGGAATGGTGAGGATCTTGTAGAAGTCCTCCTCGCTGAGCGATTGCATTTCGACACGGATCGGGAAGCGTCCCTGTAGTTCCGGGATCAGGTCGCTGGGTTTCGACACATGAAATGCGCCAGAGGCGATGAACAGGACGTGGTCGGTTTTGACCATGCCGTACTTCGTGGTGACGGTGCAACCTTCCACGATGGGGAGGAGGTCACGCTGCACGCCTTGGCGGCTCACATCGGGGCCGCCTTTGTCGCCCGATTTGGCGGCAATCTTGTCGAGCTCGTCGATGAAGATGATACCTGCCTGCTGCACGCGCTCGAGAGCTTGAGCGACGGCGTTCTCCTGGTCGATGAGCTTCTCGGCCTCTTCGGCGAGCAAAAGTCGACGTGCATCGCTGATCTTCACCTGGCGCTTTTTGGTGCGCTTCGGACCGATGTTGCCGAGCATGTCCTGCAAGTTCATGCCCATCTCTTCCATGCCCTGCGGGCCAAAGATCTGCATCATGGGTGCCGAGGCCTTCACTTCGAGCTCGATCTGGCGGTCTTCGAGCTCGCCGGCGCGCAGCTTCTCACGAAACCGTTGGCGGGTGCGCTCGTTGAGTTCCTGGTCCGATGCGTTTTCAGCGTCGAATCCAACCGTTGTTCCCGTTTGATAGCCCGTCGATGCCGGTTTCTTGACTGGCGGGATGAGGATGTCGAGGATACGCTCTTCGACCATCTCTTCGGCACGGCCCTTTACGCTTTCCTGCATCTCGGATTTCACGAGGTTGACGGCGATCTCCGTGAGGTCGCGCACCATGCTCTCCACGTCGCGGCCCACGTATCCCACTTCGGTATATTTGGTCGCCTCAACTTTAAGGAAGGGCGCCCCAGCCATCTTTGCGAGGCGACGGGCGATTTCGGTCTTTCCGACACCAGTCGGCCCGATGAGCAAGATGTTATTAGGGATGATATCTTCGCGGATGTCTTCGTTCGAGCGAAGCCGGCGCCAGCGGTTGCGCAGTGCAATTGCCACCGATTTTTTTGCATCGTGCTGGCCAATGATGTATTTGTCCAGCTCGGATACGATTTGACGAGGTGTGAGGTTTACGGTCGGATTAACGCTCATTAGATGTCGAGTTCAAGTATCGTAAGGTTGTGGTTCGTGTAGATGCACACATCGGCGGCTATGTTTAATGCCTCGCTGACCATTTCGCGGGCGCTGAGGTTCGGCGCATGTTTTTTAAGTGCACGCGCCGCGGAAAGGGCAAATGAGCCTCCACTGCCAATGGCCATGATGGCATCGTCGGGTTCGATGACGTCGCCTTGCCCTGACAGGAGCAGGATCTGCTCCTTGTTCATCACGATGAGCATTGCCTCGAGACGACGCAAATAGCGGTCGCCGCGCCAGTCCTTGGCGAGTTCAACTGCGGCGCGCTGCAGGTTGCCGTTGAACTGACCTAGTTTCTCCTCGAAGCGTTCGAACAGCGTGAATGCATCGGCCGTGGAGCCTGCAAAGCCTGCCATGATGGTATTGTTATGCAGTTTGCGCACCTTGCGTACCGTGCTTTTCATGACGGTGTTGCCGAGGGTGGCCTGCCCGTCGCCGCCAATAGCGGCCTTGCCGTCGTGGATCACTGCCAGGACGGTAGTTGCTTCTAAATTGAACATAGATTTTCGTCGAAAGTATTAGAGTATGACGTAATCAGCTCTCGGATGTTGCCTCGGGTGCATTGTTGGCGCCGTCATTCTTGCTGTTGCTTCCCCTGCCGCGTCCACCGCGCCTACTGCGACCGTTCGCCGGCTTGTTGGCATCGGTTGGTTCGGCGCCATTTTGATCGGAGCTGCCTGCGGCGGGTTGGTCCTTCTTGGGCGAGGGTCTGCGTCTTGGTGGACGCTTAGGCCGTGCTTGATCGCCGTCAGACTCGGCGGACTTGGCGTCGTCTTTGTAATACTTTGCCATGCCCGTGTCTTTCGGTTGTTGGGAGGCAATTGGGGGTCCGAGAATTCCTTTTGGCTCGCGTGGATCTCTGGACTCCCGCTGGTCTTGGTCGTCGCGGCGGGGGCGCTGGTCGCGGGTATCACGTTGATCCCTGTCGTCGCGTGGTGGGCGCTGGTCGCGGGTGTCACGCTGGTCTCTGTCGTCGCGTGGTGGGCGCTGGTCGCGGGTGTCACGTTGATCCCGTTGGTCGCGACCCCTCTGATCACGGCTTTCGTTGTGGTCTCTGCGTTCCCGTGGGTCACGTGGTCCACGATTGTCGCGTCCTCCCCGGCTGTCACGTTGCTCCCTTGCATCATCGGGGCGTCCCTGTTGGCGACCCTGTTTCTTGGATGCGTCTTCGTCGGAATCCTCGATTTCGAGGTTTGGTCTGTTTCTGCGCGACGTGGCATTGTACTCCTGCGTTTCCTTTATCACCTTCTCGATCGGCTCGTCGGCAATCAACGCGCTTGTGATGTCGACATCGCTGCCATGAAGCGTGAAACGGAAGTCGTTCATCGACAGGGTGTCGTCGGTAAGGGCGTTGATTCTCAGCCCAAACTTGAACATCCAACGCCAGACTTGGCTGATCATGCCCTTGCTCAAGAAGGCACGCAGATATGGATTCAGATACAGGTCGACGTTGCGGTATTTATAGGTGTGCTTGAACTTGTTCAACCATGCTTCGATGTCGCTGACCAGGGTATTCTGGGATACCACATCGCCGGTGCCTCCGCACATGGGGCACACTTTTGATACGGAGTTGACCACGCTTGGACGAATACGCTGACGCGTGATTTGCACAAGGCCAAAGTCGCTCATCGGTAGGAGGTTGGTCTTGGCACGGTCCTTGCGAAACTCCTTCTTCATTTCGTCATAGACCTTCTTGCGGTTCACATCGTCCTTCAGATCGATGAAATCGACCACAATGATACCGCCAATGTCGCGAAGACGCAGCTGTTTGGCAATTTCGCGGGCCGCCTCGAGGTTCGTCTTCAGGGAGTTTTCTTCCTGGTCGCGTTTTGCGGCATATCGGCCCGAGTTCACATCGACCACGTACATGGCCTCCGTTTGCTCGAAGATCAGGTAACCTCCGCTGGGCATCTTGACGCGTGGGCTGAAGATGGCGTCGATGTCCGACGATATTTTCATCGCATCGAAGATGTGCTCAGATCCTTTGTAGAGCTGAATATTGGCCGCCATCTTTGGCGCAATTTTGGAAACGTAGTTCTTGATGGACCGGTGCATTTTGGGGTCATCGATCAGAACGCGGTCGTAGTCTTTGGCGAAGAGGTCGCGAATCAAGCTGTCGGTCATGTCGAGATCGCGGTACAGCAGGGCAGGGGGTTGGGCATCCTTGTATTTGCTGATGATGCCGTCCCATTTATCGAGCACGTCCCTGAGGTCAGCGCGCAATGCATCGTCGTCCTGTTCTTCGGCTACGGTGCGCACAATGACGCCGTAGTTTTCAGGCAGCATGCTCTGTACGATGCTGCGAAGGCGCTTGCGCTCTTTGAAGCTTCTGATACGCTTCGATACAGCGATGTAGTTGCCGAGTGGGATGAGCACCAGGTAGCGACCGGCAATGGTGATATCGGTAGATATGCGTGGGCCTTTCGACCCGATCGGTTCTTTAACAATCTGAACCAGGAGTTTTTGGCCCGACTGCAAGATTTGGCCGGCGCGGTCCTGCTTGTCGAAGCCCGACATGTTCTTTTCGGCCTCGGCTCGCTGCTCGGGGGTTTTTCGTACCGATTTCGGGATAGATTCGGCACCGTTGAGCATGACGATGTAATCTTCGAGATGGTCGCCCACGTCGGAGAAATGCAGGAAGGCATCTTTTGCGGTGTTGAGCCGGATGAATGCCGCACGGATGCCTACCATCACCTTGTGGACCTCGGCAAGGTAGATGTCGCCAACGGTGCGTTGATTCTCTTCAGAATCGATGAAGACCTGTGCTAATTCGCCATTTTCAATGAGCGCCACGCGGGTTTGCTTACCCGATGCATGGATGATGATTTGATTTTTCATGAGTCTGATGTTCAGACCCGCCTGATCGTGATGTAAAAGAGCTCGACGCCGTTTGGCTTAAAGTATTGAAAGGATTCGGCGTCGGTATCGTACGTTCCTGAATAGTCAGGTCGGGTTAAAAATGTTTGTTGTTCCGGTTGTGCGGAGGGAATCGGTCATCATTCGGCCTTGGTGCGGGTGATATTCGCACCGACACGGTTTAACTTGAGCTCAAGGTTTTCGTAGCCGCGGTCGAGGTGGTACACCCTGAGCACTTCGGTGGTGCCTTTGGCAACCATCGCAGCCATCACTAGGCTTACACTTGCTCGTAGGTCCGTACTCATGACGGCGGCTCCCTTGAGGACCGTTGGTCCGTTGACAATCACCAGATTGCCCTCCACGTGTAGGT
>CAYWCV010000086.1:0-7321 GCA_964456845.1 uncultured Chitinophagales bacterium
GAGAGCTATCACACTCCCTTTTAACAGTTCATGTTCCTATATGCGTAGGAGTTTCTGATGCGCTCTCGCGCTTAACACTCGTCTAGCAATTGCTAAAAAATAATTCAAACCAAAAAGTGGTCGCTTGGACCACTATCATGAATCAAATATAGAGCTTTTTGTTAAAACCGCAAAACAACTTCAATTAATTTTTTACAAAGCGGTATTTTGAAACATGCCGGATACCCCATCCCGTACTGTGTCTGATTCTGTAGCTAAACGAGGACCCGCGTTTGTGTCGCTTGCTGTGGGCCTTCTTTTGAGCATCGTCAAAATGTGGGCGTGGTATTCAACCGGATCGTCGGCGATCATGTCGGATGCCCTCGAATCTCTGATCAATGTTGCCACGGCGCTCATGGCGATTGGGGCCATCTGGGTGAGCACGCGCCCGGCCGACGGCACGCATCCCTATGGTCACGGTAAAGTCGAGTTCTTCAGCTCCGGTGCCGAGGGTGCCATGATCTTGCTTGCCGGTTTTGCCATTGTCATCCACGCCATTCAGGCTCTGATATGGGGGACGCGACTCGACAACATGGATGTCGGGCTTCTCCTAGTGGCAGGCGCGGGAATTGTGAATTTATTTCTTGGCCTTTATCTACTCCGATCGGGCAAAAGGAGCCATTCGGAGGCGCTCATTGCAAACGGCCACCACATATTGAGTGACGCATGGACTAGCGCCGGCATCATTGTGGGCATTAGCCTCGTTCTGCTCACCGGATTAGAATGGCTTGATCCTCTTTTTGCCATTTTGGTCGGACTTTGGATCCTTCGATCCGGTTACCAGATCGTTCGCCGCTCCGTTGGCCGGTTGATGGATGAAGCTGACCCTGAGTTGCTCGACCGGATTACGGTGGCCCTGGTCGCATCCAGAAGGCCGGGGTGGATCGCTCCCCACCGCCTAAGGGCTTGGAGGAGCGGATCGTTGGTGCGCATTGATTTTCATCTGATCATGCCGTTTTATTGGACTTTGGAGCAGACGCACGAGCAGGAGCACGCCATCCACGACGCATTGCACGAAATGCTTGAGGAGCCGTCTGAAGTGATCGTCCACACGGAGCCTTGTTTTACGGCATGTTGCTCCATTTGCACGGTTGACGGTTGCAGCTTCCGACAGGAGCCCGGGAATCGCCCGTTTGAATGGAGCTCAGAGCTGCTCAAGTCAGAACTGGTCGTACAGACCGGCGCGAAGCACCCCGACCATTTAACCCATGTACATATCGAGGAAGACAACCCATGACCGACAACACACACACGGACCAACGGCACGCAGAGCAACTGCTCGAAACCCACATCAAGAACGACGCCCTCAGGCACCATTGCAGGATGGTGGCCCAAGCCACAAAAGCATATGCGGTCGCCTTGGGAAAAGACGAGAAGACGATGGCGGATTGGTATGTGGCCGGGCTGCTGCACGACCTCGACTGGGAGGCTTGGCCCGACGAGCACCCCAACTACGCCGTCAACAATATTCTTGAACCGGCAGGCTACAGCCGCGAAATTCTTGACGCGATTCTCTCGCATGCACCCGAGCGGACGGGCAGGCACCCAGAAACGGAAATGGAGAGGTACCTGTACGCCTGTGACGAGTTGTCGGGGTTCATGCATGCCGTTTCGTTGATGCGGCCGGAGGGGTTTGTTGGAATGACGGCAAAATCGGTCACAAAGAAGCTCAAAGATGCACGTTTTGCGGCTAATGTGAGCCGCGAAGACATCCAGCATGGGGCTGATCTGATCGGAAAACCGCTTGCAGACCATATCATGTTCCTCGTCGGCGTGTTTCAGCCCGAGGGATGAAGGATTCGTCCTTGCAAGACTCCTGAAATCAGGGTAATTTCGAGTGATGTGCAACAATTCAATGATTGACGGCAGTTTCCTGATCCGACGTATCAAAACGTCCAACGGAGATATTCTGTCCTGAATCGATGCGCAACCGTATGTGTATTTAGAGGCGGAATCTGACGATCCGCCTTTTTTTTTGACATCAACTGTTCATGCCATCTCATAAACCATCCATGCAACGTATTGTTCTAGCCTACAGTGGGGGCCTCGACACCAGCTTTTGTATCCCTTACTTGAAGGAAAAGTATGAAGCCGATATTCATGCCGTCACCGTCGACTGCATCGGCATGCCTGCCGACGAGGCCGAAGCACTCGAGAAAAAAGCCTACGATTATGGGGCCGACAGCTTTTCGTCCCTCGATGGCATGCAAGACCTGTACGACCGCATCTTTGTGCCGCTCATTATGGGCAATGTGCTCAAAGACCGCACCTATCCATTGTGTGTAGGGTCGGAGAGGTTCATTCAGGCACTGCTCATTGCGCAGTACGCCCGAGAGATAGGCGCCACGGCAGTGGCTCATGGCTCGACAGGCGCCGGAAACGATCAGATTCGGTTTGATGTCGCACTCAGGACCCTGGCTCCCGACCTGAAGATTATCACTCCCATACGTGACGAAGGTCTTACCAGGGCCGACACCACCGCATTTTTGCGTGAGCGAGGCTTTGATATACCACAGAAGACGACTGACTATTCCATTAACCGTGGCATTTGGGGTACGACTGTCGGTGGCAAGGAGACGACGGTGTCCGACCAAGCCCTGCCGCTCGAGGCGTGGCCCGAGCTTCCGGTGCCCCACGAGATGGACGACAGCCCCGAAGAGTTGACCATCACCTTCAAGGGCGGCCTGCCCACCCACTTGAATGGTAAGCACTTCGAACCGCTTGAGTTGCTCAAGCGCGTGCGTGAGATCGGAATCCTTCATGGAATTGGCCGTGGGATGCACCTTGGCGATACCATCCTTGGATTCAAGGGCAGGGTAGGCTTCGAGGCCCCTGTAGCCACGGTCATCTATGCGGCGCACCGTGAGCTTGAGAAGCTCACACTCTCGAAATGGCAGCGCCATTTGAAAGACCACCTCGCCGACCAATATGGCCTGATGCTTCACGAAGGTCAGTACTTCGACCCTGTGATGCGCGACATCGAGGCGTTCTTCAACAGTACCCAACAGGTTGTCGAGGGTGATGTCACGCTGTATCTTTACCGTGGCAACCTGCTGCCCATCAAGAGTTCATCGCCGTTCTCACTGATGAGCTCCACCGTGGCGCGATACGGTGAGGAAGCCGAGGGATGGACCGGTATCGAGGCTCGAGCGTATGCCAAACTGTACAGCATCGCGTCGCGGGTTACATGGCGGCAATAGTGATTAGTGACTAGTAGTGTAGGAATTAGGAACGAGGAATAGGAGAAATTACGAGTGAACACTGTTAACGTATCTATTGCGGGCGCATCGGGTTACACAGGCCAAGAGTTGGTCCGTCTGCTGCTCAATCACCCATTAGCGCGCATTCACCGTCTGTACGGTTCGAGTTCGGCAGGGGAGTCGTATTCCGCCCTCATTCCGGCGTTTACCGGCATTGTCGACCAGCCGGTCGAATCGATCGACGACATCAAAAAGGACGATGCCGACGTGCTGTTCCTATGCCTTCCACACGGCGAGTCGGCAGCTGTTGTCGCCAGTCTGCTTAAGGCCGGGAACAAAGTTGCCATCATCGATCTGGGATCGGATTTCCGGTTCAGGAACGTGTCTGACTACACGAAACACTATCAGCGCGAACACCCGGCTGCCGAGCATCTCGACCGTTTTGTGTACGGTTTGCCTGAGTTTAATCGCTCCAAGATCCAAGATGCGCGGTATGTTGCCAATCCCGGCTGTTTTGCGACAGCGATACAGCTGGGAATCTTGCCGTTAATTCAGGCCGGCTTTGTCGGCGACTTCCATATTACGGGAGTTACAGGTTCGAGCGGATCTGGTAACAAGCCGAGCAAGACGACCCATTTTTCAACGCGCTTTGGCAACATAAAGCCCTACAAAGTGCTTGAGCACCAGCACATGGGCGAAGTATATCAGTCGGTGCGGCAGTTCACGAAGGTGGATCCCCTTATCGCGTTCACGCCCGTATCAGGACCTTTTGTTCGGGGTATTTGGGTCAATATATCCATTCGCAATAACCACGGACTCGATGCCGAGGAAGTATTTGCTTCTGAGTACTACAACGCCCCATTTGTGCGCCTTGGCGACGGCATGCCGGAGCTCAAGGACGTGGTTGGATCCAACTTTGCCGACATCGGCTGGGCCAGCGACGGCCACTCGCTCGTTGTGGGGGTGGTGATCGACAACTTGGTAAAAGGGGCATCTGGACAGGCCATCCATAATATGAATTTGATGTTCGACCTTCCCGAAACCACCGGACTCATGTCGCCAGGATATATCCTATGATCGTTGCATCTGACGTGAAGTCCCGCGAAAACACCTATGAGGCGCTCACCTACGACCGCTATCCCGTGGTTTTTACGCATGGAGACGGTTACAAGCTGTACGATACCGAGGGTAAGGAGTACATCGATCTATACGGCGGGCATTGTGTGTCCATATTGGGGCATACGCCTGAGAAGATCCGCCATGCCATGCATGAACAGGCAGGAAAGCTGTTCTTCTATTCGAATGTGGCATACAGTCCGGTGAGGGCCGATGCTGCCGAGCTTCTGGTCACGATGTCGCCCGAGGGTTTCGACCGCGTCTTTTTCTGCAATTCGGGCACCGAGGCGAACGAGAACGCCATCAAGCTGGCCTGGAAGATCACCAGCAAGACCCGTTTGGTCGCCACCGTGGGTGGATGGCATGGCCGGACGCTGGCGTCGCTGTCGATCACCGACGACCCGAAGATCACCGATCCCGTGTCGTTCGCGCTTGCGCCATGTGAGAGGGTCCCATTCGGAGACGCCACCGCACTGGAGGCATGTCTGCAAGAGCACGGCGATGTCGCCGCCTTCGTGCTTGAGCCCATCCAGAGCATCGCAGGCATGGTGAGCGCTACCGACGCATACTACCGCGAGATCCGCGAGATCTGCGACAGGTACGGCGTCGTGCTCATCTTCGACGAAATTCAGACCGGGGTTGGGCGAACGGGCAGGTTTTCGGTGTCGGAATGGTACGGCATGAAACCGGACCTCATCACCATGGCAAAAAGCCTGGCCTCGGGCATGCCGATCGGTGCAGTCCTCATGCCCGAACGGGTGGCTTCCACATTGAAGAACGGGGATCTCGGATCCACCTTTGCCGGTGGCCCCGTCGTTGCCGCTGCCTGCAAGGCAACACTTGAAACTATTGAAGAGCAAGGGCTTATGCAGCATGCCATCGACATATTCGAGACATTGAGGCATGCCTTTCGCGGGAGCGACATCGAGGTGTTGGGCAGGGGAGCACTTATCGGCCTCAAGCTGCCGATTCCCTACAAAGATATAAAGTCTGACCTATTTTCGCGGGGGTGGCTTACAGGGGGGTCTTCAAAGCCCGACGTCATGCGCTTGATGCCGCCGCTGATCACACCATTGTCGGTATTTGAGCAGTTTGCCAACGAGTTAACATCCATCATTGCGGAGAAAATGCCATGATCCCACACTTTCGGGGGTTGTCCCACTTCGACCGTGACACGCTTACAGGAATTCTCGACCTTGCCGACAAGCTCAAGGCGATGGACTATCGTGAGCAGGTAGCAACCGGGAAGGTGCTCATCAACCTGTTCTTCAACGACTCGCTGCGCACGAGAACATCGTTCGAGGTGGCTGCGCGGCATCTTGGGGCTACGGCGGTCACCATCACCCCAGGCAAGGGCACCTGGGATCTTGAAACCGACTACGGTGTGGTGATGGACGGCTCCAAGCCGGAGCATGTGAAGGAGGCCATCCAGGTGTTGGCACAGTACGGCGATGCCATCGGTGTGCGGGCCTTTCCTGAGTTTCAGTTTTACGAAGAGGACAAGAACGAGCGGCTGCTCACGTCGATTGCGGAGGTCTGCGACAAGCCCCTCATCAACCTGGAAAGCTCGTTCCAGCACCCATGCCAGGCCATGGCCGACTGGATGACGCTGCGCGAACTGTTTGGCGACGACATCAAAAAGAAGACGTTTGTGCTCACCTGGGCGCCGCACCCGAGGGCGCTTCCGATGGCGGTGCCCAACTCGGCCCTCGAAATGGCGGTTCTATCAGGCATGAACGTGAAGTTGGCTTGTCCCGAGCCCATGTTGCTCGACAGCGACCATATTGACAGGGTGAAAGCGAATCTGCTTCCGGGTCAACAGTTTGAGATATCGCATCACCAAGACCATGCCCTCGACGGCGCCGATGTCGTCTACGCAAAGGCCTGGAGCGGCAAGCAAGTGTACACCAATCCGAACGGGGACATGGCGGTACGGAAGTCGCACGCCAGCTGGCAGGTGACCTCTGAGAAGATGGCACTTACCAACCAGGCGAAGTTCATGCACTGCCTGCCCGTGCGCCGAAACGTCGTGGTGAGCGACGATGTTCTCGACTCGCCGAATGCGGTGCACATTCAGGAGGCCGAAAACCGTCTGCATGCCCAAAAAGCCATCTTGATGTCGATATGGAACCTGTCGTTGTAAAAATTAGCGGAAACGTCGTTGACGACCCCGATGCACTCAACGATGTGCTGCTGTGGGCAAAAAGTGAGTCGGAAGCGGGTGTTCCCGTCGTGTTGGTACACGGCGGTGGACGGCAGCTGAACGACTATTCCACCCGAATGGGCATCGAAACGGTGATGGTTGAGGGAAGGAGGGTGACGGACAAACAGACCCTCGACCTGGTCGTATCCGTTTTGGGTGGCCTGGTGAATAAGACCATTGTATCGCATTGTCGGAGCATTGGATTGTCGGCGTGTGGAATAACCGGCATCGACGGCAACCTCACGACCGGCCACAAAAGGCCCCCTCTGCTGATACATAACGAGCAGATTGATTTCGGTTATGTGGGTGAGATCGACTCAGTCGATGTGTCACTTATCCAACACTTGCTTGCGGCCAAGATCATTCCTGTGATAGGGTGCCTCACCTGGTCGGAACGCAATGGCATGTTGAACATCAACGCCGACACCTTCAGCAATAAGATCGCTTCAGCTTTGAAGGCATCATGCATGTATGCCATCATGGATGTCGAGGCGGTACTGGACAAGAACAAACAGCCCATGGACAGCATTACCCACCACGATTTTCACCACGGCATCCAGGCGGGCTGGATTGCGGCCGGAATGGTTCCCAAGCTCAGCAATGCCTTCAAGGCGATCGAGGCAGGCGTCGGAAAGGTTGTCCTGACGAATGCAAAGGGTTTGCTGGATGGGAAAGGGACGGTGGTGGAGTAGAAATTGAACAGTGAACAGTGAACAGCGAACATTGAACATTGGACATTGTACATTGTACATTGGACATTTTT
>CAYWCV010000087.1:0-7263 GCA_964456845.1 uncultured Chitinophagales bacterium
GGCAACGCGTTCGTATCGGCATTCAGGAAGAGCCACGACGGCGGCGACATCGAGGTAGAAGTGGAGTACATATCGACACCCAATCTCGACGGCAAGGTGCTCGTCATTGTCGATCCCATGCTGGCGACCGGCAAATCGCTGCTGCTGGCTTACAAGGCGCTTCTCACGAGGGGGACTCCCGTCCAAACGCATGTCGCCGCGGCCATTGGCAGCACGGCTGGACTCAACTACTTGCAAGATAACATGCCGGAAGGCACCCAATTCTGGCTGGGCGCACTCGACAAAGAGATGAACCACCTCTCGTACATTGTACCCGGACTCGGCGATGCCGGCGACTTGGCGTACGGGGTGAAGGAATAGATCAGTTTATTTGATTATCAAATTGGTAGGCTATTGGATTTATGTAACTTATAAGTTACATTTAGCTGATGAGTGTAAAAGTCCGCCAAGTTGTCGAATTTGAAAGTCATTTCAGCGTTTTTTTAAAGCGGCAACCTGAAAAAGTCCAAAACAAGATCTTCAAAATAATCGAGGCGATTGAAACACTCGAGAGGGTACCAAGTAATTACCTTAAATCGCTTGTTGACACTGATGGGCTGTTTGAGGCACGAGTTCAATTAGGTTCCAACATATGGAGAGTCTTCTGCTTTTTTGATGATGGAAAACTTGTGATTTTGCTGAATGGCTTCATAAAAAAGACGCAAAAGACTCCAAAAAAGGAAATTGAACGAGCAGTTCAACTGATGATGAAATACTACGAGATAAAGGCTAAATGATATGAGTACAAGAAATTGGAATGAAATTAAAGATGAGGTTTATGGCAAAAAAGGAACGGCTCGTCGCGATATGTTGGAACGAGATGCCGAATCGTTCAAAATTGGCCTACTACTGAAAAAAGCCCGCGAGGAAAAACATCTTACACAGGAACAACTCGCAGACCTAGTAGACAAGAAAAGGACCTATATATCTCGTATAGAAAATGATGGCAGCAATATGACTCTGAAAACGCTATTTGATATAGTTGAAAAAGGCTTGGGTGGCAAAGTGAGCATATCAATCCAACTCTGACACAGTTATTTCACTCAGGCGGGCACTGATCACCAGTTCATCTTATAACACCGTAAGCTCTCCAGTCCCATAAAGCACATCGTGTTCTCGTGAATGGTCACGCTCTGTGGATATGGGCGCTCGCCTATCATATCGATGGAATATGAATATTTAAGATCAGAATCATAGATGTCGATATAGTAATATCGACGTTTATCCTCTGCACGGTCATGTGATGCACTTAATCTATACAGTCGACCATTATCATAGACTCCTCCAACACTAAACGTTTCTGGATTTGGAGCTACGAACATTTGACCTTGGCCTTGTGGTCCCTTGCGAAAGCTTGGTTCAAAAGTAGTTGTGTCAAATGTAGAAAAGTGAAACCCACGACTTAGTTTTTGGTTCTTCACATTGAACACAAACACCCGGTTATCATAAGCTGGTAAATAAATGATTTCGCTATTTCGATTACGGGAAGTAAAACCACCTTGCATGGACAAAACGTATGTAGATCGGACGCGTAAATTCAGTACACTGGCGCTCGATATGGCTGTATCGGATATCGTGCTATATAAATTAAGTAATGAATCAGCGCCCAGGGCAGTAATCATAAAGCCATCTCTCAACAGAAAAACATTGTCAGGATCTCTATTCACTGGTATAGTTGCAATTACGTCTGATGTCTTTACATCGAAAAGAGTTACTCTGAAAAGATTGCCGTCAACCATCCCAAGAGTGTCTCCCATTACATCAAGTCTCCAGAACCCTTCATGTTCTCCTGGCCCACGACCCCTTCCCCCATAAGAACGTATGATCTTGTTCTGTTTAATGTCAATAAGTTTAATCTTTCCATCACTGCGGTCATATACAAACAGACCATGCTCGGTCAATAATGGACGCTTCGGAAACAGTTCAAGTGAATCGTTCGGCAGAGTGTAAACAACCTTTCCATCGAAGGGTTTGACAATTCGGCCATCTACTAAAACTTCCTCTTTGCACGATAATAGGAGAAGTATGATAAGACCAGGCAGGTATTTGCTAAGTGACCGCATGGAACATGTTCATTCTAGTTTTATTCATATGTAGCAAATAATAATCTGCTATAAATATAGTACTAATATTAAAAATAAATGAAAAATCCATAAACTCACAGCTACTTGCCGATATTAAAAAAGAAGGGGTAGACATGGATGGCATAACCGCCCGTATCTACCCCTTTCCTCAATAATGGCACTCTTGTCGTTGTGAGCTGACGTTGTCATCCTGAGCGAAGCGAGGCCGAAGGTCCCGAACGAAGCGAGGGAGCTAACGAAATGTCAGCTCACAACCTTCCTACTGCTTCGACTTCTCGAGCTGGCTCACGCCCTCGGTCATCCACTTAGGCGCAGGCGTGCCTTTGAGGTAGTGGTCGAAATAGGCCTTCATGCGGATCTGGAAGTCGATCTGGTTGGGCTTCCTCGCCAGGTGGTGCGGCTCGCCGGGGTACGACAGGAAGATGACTTCCTTGCCGTTGCGGCGGGCGGCGTTATAAAGCTCGAGTCCCTGCATCCAATCGACGGCTCCGTCTTCGTCGCCATGTAGGATCATGAACGGCGTCTTGATGTTTGGCACCTGATGCACGGGCGAAAGACGACGGTACATCTCAGGATCTTCCCATGGCGTTGCACCCAGTCGAACCTGGCCGACTTCCATGATGCCGTGCTGCACGGTTCCGCTTGAGCGGTAAAGCGAGTTGTAGAAGCTCTCGAGGTTGGTAGGAGGAGCTCCGGTCACAATACAGGCGAACATCGTTGTCTGCGTGAGGATGTACGAGCTCTGATATCCGCCCCAGCTGTGCCCCTGAAGTCCGATGCGTGCCGGATCGGCATAACCCGCGGCGATGGTCGCATTTACGGCTGCCGTGATGGCGTCGAGTGCGTCGTTGCCTGGATCTCCAACGCCGTACACGATGTCGGGCTGGAGTACTAGGTATCCATCGCTGGCATAAACTGAGATATGTGGACGGTCGTCATAGACTGGCATCGAGAATTGGTGGTGACGATCACTCATTCGGTCGTAGAAGTAGACGAGCATCGGATACTTCTTGCCCGGCTCATAGTTAGCTGGCAGCGCTAAAGTGGCTTGTAGGTCGAGTCCGTTGCGGTTCTTATAGTCTACCAGTATACGGCGCCCCCAAGCAAACTCAGAAATCTGCGGGTTGGCATCGGTCACTTTTTTGTAGTTGGTGAGTGCCGTGGTGGTGGTGTATACATCTGGGAATTGCTCGAAAGTTTGTTGGGTGAGCATCACCACGTCGGCATTTCGGGCTTTCGTCGGGTTGCCGACCGACATATCGACAAAGTAAACAGATTCAGGTGCACGGTTTGGCTGCATGCGAAAGAAACCGCTCTTCTTCGAACGGGTTCCGAATGCCTGCAGCAACATCGGCTTGGTGGTATCGATCCACTCCTCCTCGTTGTCGAAGCTCATATAGCGGAAGCGGATTTGGTCGCGGTCGCCCACTCCGCCTGTCATATTCGATACACCTGATCCGTCGAGATTCACACGGTAGATGTCATGCTGATGGTATGCTAGTACTGATTTGCCGTCCTTGGTCCATCCGGCTACGCCCCAGGCTGGTTTCACATACGGATAGTCGTTGTCGGTGTTCACGAAGCTGACCGGTGCCTTCTCCGACAGGTTGACGGTGCGGCCGGTGGCGACCTCCGCCATCATGAAGTGATCGTCCTGGAAGTACAGGAACTTGGTGCCGTCGGGCGAATATCCCATGGGACGCGTGACCTCCGTGGCGATCTTGCGCTGTGCCCCGGTTGCCAGGTCGATGGCATAGTAGTCGTTGAAGTTCATGCCCCAATTGGTGTCCTTTAGGTAATGGCGTCCCTTTGTGCCGACTGCGAACTTGTCACCCTTCATGATGGTGACGGTGCGCATGGAGTCGTCACCCATCTGCATGAACCGGTTGCCATCGAGGGCGAACATGCTCCGGTAGGTGTAATTGCGGTCGGCATTCAACTGGCGCTGCTGTACCGACTGGATGCGTTCGTCGGCCCAGTGCCAAACGTCCAGATTGGCCTGCTCTCCTTCTGCACGTTTAGGCTTTGCTTCTTGCGGACGAATGCCGAAGTACACGAAATTGCCCGTGGATCCAAAATTGAGCTGGCCGGTCTCGCTGATAACGTGACCAGCAGGGAACCCAGCCGATGCCACGGTCAGCTCAGAGCGCTGTTGACGTGGCGTCCCTAGGTTACGCACTACAATCAGCGCGTTGTCGCGATAAGCGAGGGTGTCCACATTATGACCCTTCATGAAGGCGATGCCGTTGCCTTTGGCCATGGCATCGGCGGTGGAGAGTCCGTCGTCATCCCAAGTCAGGCGGCTGTAACGCAGCGTGTCGGAATCGAGCACCTGCAGACTGCCGCTTCCCAAATTGATGAGGTAGACACCGTTGCCCGACTTGCCGGCAGCGTCGACAGTAATGGCCAAATGGCTCGACTTGAAGTTGAAGGAAGCGTCCGACACGTTGCCCAAGTTCATATCGGTGCCGGTGGCAAGGTTGCGTAAAATGGCGTCGGTGCCACTGAAGGCCGGCTCGCCCTCGCCTCCTGCAGCACGTGACTTACGGATCAGCACATACTTGCCGTCGCGGCTGAAGCTGTAACCCGAGGCGTTGTCGTACGTGCGCTTTGCGCCGGTTGCTAGGTCCATCACGACAACCTTGGTCGTTATTGGACGACGCTGCGTGCGCAGACGTTCCTGTTCTTTTTGCGGCAGGTTCTGCACCCATGCGGCGTGGGTCGCCGTCGAGTTCATCTGCCCTTGGGCGCCAACTGGGATGGTGTAGAGCTTGTCGGTGGTCAAACTCTTGAAAAAGAGCGTGTCGTCACTGCCGTTTGGGCGGTGGGTATAACGCAGCCACTTTCCATCGTCGCTTAAGGAAGGTTGAACGACAGACTTCCAAGCTGGATAGTCTTCGATGGATAGAGGACGTTTTTGTGCCGTGGCAGCCAAGGGCAACACGAACAAGATAAGCAGCCAAAAAAGGCGCCTGGAGGAAGCATGCAACATATACGTGATCGCTGAGGGTGGAATGGTTTATCGGAATGTAATCAAATTGATACGGCATGGTGCATCGCTCCCCGTAAAAATCTGTTAAAAACCCGTCTATTGATCCATGTAATCGGGAACATTCAAAAAAAAGCGTGGTGAGATAAACCAAGACGATGCAACGGCCCATGTTCATTCACAGGAGAGTGTTGCATTGTCAGGAATGGTGCGCACCCGGGGTTTCGACACCCCCGGTATTGACACGCTGCATATAGTAACTCTATGCGCATCGTTCCGCATATGAGACCGAGGCCGCCGTCGGGTGTGAAAACCTGCGGCGGCGTTTTTTTTCAGGGATCGGGGATCAGGCAAAGCAATCTTGTATTCCAGCTGGAACAGCATTACCACCATAATGATGCAATGACAGAAGGTTGTTCACCGACACCTCACCGTTCCTTCACTTCACACAAAAAATGCACTTGTGTCATCCTGAGCTGACACATTGAGCGCAGTGAAATGTCGGCGAAGGACCTTGCATTTATACAAATTCTGCAAAAGCAGTATTTAACTCATTCTCATATATTAAACCTTTCCGATCCCCGATCCCAGATACCCGATCCCCGTTATGATAACAACCCGTATCGCCGATATCCACTCCGAAACCGACGCAGCCATCATCGTGGCCCTAGTCGACGACTATGCCCAGGATCCTATGGGTGGCGGTAAGCCGATCTCCGATGATGTGAAGGCCCAAATGGTGCCTGGCATGCGCGACACACCAGGCACGCTGGTGATCATCGCTGAGTTTGACGGCACTCCCGTAGGTCTGGCAAACTGCTTCACGGCCTACTCCACCTTCCGAGCCAAACCGCTGATCAATATCCATGACCTGTGCGTGCATCACGATTGGCGAGGCAAAGGAATTGGATCTGCACTACTTGACGCAGTAGCCGTCGAGGCTCGCAAACGTGGATGTTGCAAGGTCACCCTCGAAGTTCGTGAAGATAACCCAGCACGGAAGCTCTACGAACGGAACGGCTACAAATCTGAACCCGTCTTAATGTGGTTTCTGACGAAAGACTTATAAACCCGGCATCTTGGGCCAGCGTCGAAACGCAATCGCATACAAAAAGATGATATTGACCACCGGTATGAACAGCAGAAGTGCAAACAACGGTGAAAAACCGATGCGCTGAAGAATCTTACCTATGGGTAACACAATGACCAAGGCGATGAAAAGCACATAGCTTATCGAAAATAGAATGATATAATAATCTGTCTGCATGCTTAATAGACCAACAATTGATAATTCTGCTGCACGTTCAAAATATACAATAATGAATACGTATTTACTACTATTAACGGTTAGCTACATAGTCATCTTTTCTGGTTGCGCCGAAGCGCAGGTAACATGGACCCAGCTTGCCAATCTTGAGACTCCCATGTCATCTCGGACAATTTCCTACGGTGATGCCGACGTCCAAATTATTGACGTATTCGAGCCTGCCGAAAGATCCAATGGATCGGTCGTCATGCTCATCCATGGCGGATGCTGGTTGAGCCAATACGACCGTTTTTATATGAGCCATCTTGCCAAGTCGATAGCTGAGAAGGGATCTACGGTGTATAACATTGGGTATCGACGTGTCGGTGATGAGGGTGGCGGATACCCAGGAACCTTCGATGATGTACGGGCTGCTTACAACGCCATTGTCGATAACCAACATCAACAGACTGGAAACCGCGGCGAGATCACCATTGTCGGTCACTCGGCCGGTGGACACTTGGCCCTGTGGCTTGCTTCGACCGATACATCCGTTGCCAGGGTCGTCGGATTGGCCGCAATCTCCGATCTGAGCGACTACGCCCGAGGTACCGGAAGCTGCCAGATGGCCGCTCCACGTCTGATGGGTGGATCCCCCGACGAGCTGCAAGACTTATACAGCGCATCCGATCCGATGCTGCTCGGCAAACCAAGGGCTGAAATCGTGCTCATAAGCGCCGATAAAGACGCCATCGTGCCCCCGTCGCATAATGACGGTTTCAAAACGAAGACGAATGCACGGCATGTTGTATTATCTGGCGTAGGCCATTTCGATCTCGTTGCTCCTATGTCGTCGGTGTGGAAGGAAGTCTTGTCGGTGATCGGTGATCGGTGATCGGTGATCG
>CAYWCV010000088.1:0-7231 GCA_964456845.1 uncultured Chitinophagales bacterium
GTCCGTCAATATAGCCATCATCCCATTCATCTGGCGTGTAGAGGGCGATGCGGATATATTAGTAAGATTTGACAAGAGATTGAACTTGGTTGGATGAATGGTAATTAATTCGGGCAGTTGTGGTTAAAATGCCTTCGATATTGTTATATTTTGCACGGCTTGAGTCGTTAGTTGTTGCGAAACCGACCTAATTGCTCCGAACGACGGTAACCATCGAATCAATAACACTGAATTTATCAACTCGACGAATGGGCGCAACAGTAGGTCAAACATTCTTCTAGCCCGACTCAACGACACACGATGGATTCACCCATCATTATAGCATTCTTAACCACTGCCCTCGCAGGCGCCATTGCATGGTGGACCATCCCGCGCGTGGTACATGTGGTACGCCATCGAAATCTTTTCGACACACCTGATGGTGACCGCAAAATCCACCATTTGCCCACACCCGTATTAGGTGGCATCGGCATCTTCTTGGGTTTCTTCGTGGTATTGGTGGTCTCATTCGAGCTTCTGGGGGTCGAGCTCAACAACTTCTTCCTACTGAGCGTGATCGGCCTCCTGTTCGTTGGGATGTACGACGATCTACTTTCAGTAACAGCAGGCAAGAAACTGTTGCTGCAAATCACGGCTGCATGTCTCGTTCTCTATGAGAGCATGAGCTGGATCTCCGATTTCAATGGAGTATTCGGCATCCAGGATATCCCTGTGTGGGTTGCGTTGCCACTGAGTGCCTTCGTGATCGTGCTTATGATCAACGCCTACAACATGATTGACGGGGTCGACGGGCTTGCCGGTTCGCAGGGCGCCGTTGCATCGTTCGTGTTTGGAGCCTTCTTCCTGGCCAGCGGTGAGCTTGAGCTTTCGCTCATAAGCTTTGCATTGTCCGGGGCACTGTTGGGCTTTCTGATTCATAACCGTCCACCCGCCCGTATTTTCATGGGCGACACGGGTTCCTTGGTCGTCGGATTCGTGCTGGGACTTCTTGCGGTGGAGTTTGTATCAGCACTTGGCGCCAGCCCCTACGGCACTCTGAACAGCTACACCCCTGTGCTTGTGGTGGCTATCCTGATTGTGCCATTGTATGATATCCTTCGCATTGTCATCATCCGGAAGGTCAGCGGGCGCCCTGCGTTCAGCTCGAGCCGCGACCATATCCACCATGTGTTACAAGACTATGGTTTCAGGGCACGGGGTGTGACGGCCTATTTTGCTGGGGTGCAGATCGTGATCTTCTTGGTCGCGTTGAGTCTAGCTCAGCTGGATGTGAACATCAACATCGTGTTGGCCGTCATACTGGGCTCAGCCGTCGTTTCATTGCCACTTGGCACCACGCAGGTGCCCATCCTCGCGATGTTGGGCAGGAAGCCGATGGTGCGTCCTACGAGCCTCAGCGCTCCGTTGACCCGATAACGATTCCCATCATGCCACCGACAACCTTGTTGTTCACGTCGGCGGCGAGGCCGATCAGGTAGCGGACCTGCTTGCGTTTGGGGGTCATGGTGAGGTCGAGGCCCAACGACCATTCATCCCTTCGGCGGTCGGGACGTGCGTTTTTGACTTGCTCGCCCGGTGTGCCCCAAGCGTGGGTGCCATAGTTGCGGCTGTAGGTCGCACGTGCAGCGTACCCAAGGATGGGAAGCGGGTTGCCGGCCAATCCAAGGTGATGGGCTACCACCATGTTGTTGTTGATCCGGCTGTTGTTCTTGGGATCGGTGGTCATCAACGGGATGTTCATGCTTCGGCCGTATGAGGTGAATCCGCTCAGGTAGACGTAGTGGTTGAAATAGTTGGCGCGTCCGTTCGGTTCACCTGGGCGTGCATCCTGCTGTATGGTGTAGACATGGTCGTACACGATGCTGTGAAGCGAGGGTGATCGATCGGGGTCGAGAAGCACGCGGGCGCCCCACTGACCATCCAAGGGGCTGAGGAAGCTCATCGACATTTTGTCCTCGAGGTAGAAAAGCCGGCTTAACGAGAAACTCCAGCCTGGCATCTCGCGCCTGAGCATGAAATCGTAGGCAGCCATCTGGTTGCCGATCACATTGATGATGTCGTAGTCGAAGCGGGGGTCGGTTCCGGGCATGCCGAGGACGACCCGCATGAAGTCGTCGGCGCTCGAAGGAAGCCTCCCCAATGTTGGGTGGGTACCTCCCCAGATAGCGTTGTGGATGATGCCGGCGTAGCTTTCGAAGCCGAGGAGGTCGAGGCGCAGGTAGAGGTGCTTACGATGCAGCATGGCATCCTTTACATGCCGGGGGTCTGCGAGCCAGGCGTTACCGAACGAAGCTGAGGCGTGCAACCTCCCTCCTGTGAGAGGCACTGGCACAAAATCGGGTGTGGATATGTTCACACCGGTCGGTGGGGTGGCATTAGTGCCCATCATTAGGGAACCGATTGATAGAGGGTGGAAGCCGAGCCCTATAGGTAAGTTACGGCGCCCGGCGTCGAGTCGGAAGGCGCCGTATTGTGCCGCGATCCACGCTTCGGATGCGTGGACGGAAGCGTTGTCGGAAAGGCGCGCCGTTCCATCGAAATAGCCTCCAAGCTGGAAATCTCCTCGCCATAACATGGGTAGCGAGGCCTCGAGGCGAACCAATCCATTGCTTGATTCCGGGTCGATACGTCCAAGCTGATTACCATGCAGCCATAGAGGAAGCTCGCCCCTGAGCCAGTGATACTGATTCGTATCGCCCCCGCCATTACCAACCAGCGCTTCGAAACTCACGGCCACCTTCGGACGGTGAAGGGTATCCGGGTGGGTTTGAAGTGCAAAGAGCAGTGTGATGATCAGAATCATTGCAGGTATGATGTGGTGCAGTTAAGCCTGTAAATATGGGCCGATTATTGGGATGCGTGCTTTTAACCTATTTACAAAGTATGCGATGTAGCCTGCTGGTGCAACAAAGATCATCCCACGACCTCCCGTACGGCAGCCAATGCGGAGTGAACGACAATGCGCTCGTCGAACTCGGCTTCGACACGGACCCGTCCAGCGGCGCCCATGGCCTCGCGCTGCCTGTCGCTCATAGACAGCATCTGCTCTATGGCCTGCCGCAGGCTCTTGGCACTGCGCACCTCACACAACAGCCCGTTGTGGCCGTGGGTCACAATATGGCGGCATCCGGGCACGTCGGTGGCCACCACCGGTAAGCCCATAGCTGCGGCTTCGAGCAGGCTGCGGGGCATGCCCTCGCGGTACGACGGCAATACGACGGCATCGGCATGAGCATAGACGTTGGGCATGTCGTCGCTTGGACCCAACCACCGTACCCCCGGATGCTTGGCCCATTGCTGTAAGGTGTGCTCGCCGATGGCCGACACATTTTCGGCACCGGCAAACCCACTCAGCGTCAACTCGCAACGAATCCCTTTGACGTTGATGGCCGTCACGGCCTCGACCAGCTCGTTCAGACCTTTGTCGGCGAGCATCCGGCCCGCATAGAGCAGACGCAGCGGGTGCCCTAGTGGACGCTGTACACGAAGGCCGGGATGAAACCGCTGCAGATCCACGCCGGAACCGGGTAGCAACAACAGCCGGTTCGCCGGCACCAAGCCTAGACCCGTGAGCAGCTCATGATCTTCGGCATTCTGGCAGAACACCCTATGGGCCAAGGGCTGGCTAAGCCGGTACAGACCGCGCACAACAGCCGCAACGGCACCCTGCCGAATAAATGCCGTGCCCAGGCCCGACACATTGTTCACCGATGCGATGTTAAGCGACCGCGCCGCCCAAGTGCCGTACACATTGTTCTTGACCGTGAAATGGAACGCCACGGCCGGGCGCAGCTCCCGGTAGAGGCGCCTGAAACGCATCAGCAGGGCGAGATCCCTGGCTGGATTCGTGCCCGAATTGTCCATCGGCAGCGACCGCCAATCGCATCCGAGTTCGGACAAACGGCCGCTGTAGCCGTCGGGAGGCGATAGGCAGACCACATGGTAGCCTTCGTCTGATAGAGCCCGTATCGTCGAAGCCCTGAAATTGTACAAATACCACGACGTGTTGGCCGACAGAGTTACCGTTGGGGTTTGCATATTCATCATAGTAGCTACTGGATCAATTCCAAGGGGTACCAACGGTATGGGATCCAATAGGTGGCGTTTGCAGCAAAGTTAAGCCATGTAAACTCTACGACCGCATAATATGCGATGACTCCTATCACTAAAAAAATATTGCCGCGTCCGTTGCGCCGACCGATGATTTCAGGAAGGTAGGCAAAGACCATGAGTTGGAGTGGAAGCAAATAAAGACCGACACGGTCGACTGCTGTGCTGGAAGGGCTTAAATAAAAGAGCATAAAGGTTGCAATGGCCCCAACTGAGAACCAGAACCATAGTCGTTGCTGAGGCAGCGTCAAGGCGAAGCGCTTACGCCAAAACAACAGGACGAAGGCCGGCAACAGATTCATCAACAACCGGATGAACGCTCCCTCTGATTGATATTGGGCCTCAAGATAACTGGCTGTCAATGTCTCAACGGAATCTTCCAGCAGCAGCACATAGCTTGATACGATCACCACGCCGACCCAGACGGCGGCCCACCATCGGTTCTTGCTTGCGGCCAATGCCGCTATGGGCAGTACCAACACCGCTGATTTATGAAAAAGGGCTCCCAATATGGCCCAAGCCACGAACTTTCGGACATTACCATTGCCCAGAGCCACCAAACCGGCCATCACACAACCCAACGAGATGCCCTGACGCGTGTATCCCATACCCAAGATGATGACCAGATAGGGCACGGCAACCGTCAGGGCGAGCCATGGACGGGGCAGATGTCTGCAAAACAGAATCAGTCCAAACGAAAAGACGATCGCCGACATGAGATTGACACCGACAACCCCAGTACCTGTTCGGACTCCTAACCACTCAAAAAAACGATATCCGGGATCATCCCACCACCAGTCGGCATACCGATAATTTTCGATGGCCATCTGAAAGTTTCTGAGATAGTTAGCCCAATCTCCTCCAACCTCGTAACGCAGGCCTATCACCAACGCATAAAATACAAACATGACCCACCAGATTGCCGGTATGGTCGCCATCGATCCATTCGATACCTGTGGCTGTCGAAGGTGTTTGGTTGACTCCCTGAGTGCCATAGTGGCCGGCACCAAGAACATTAGCCAGTATGGCCACATGGTTAGACGGTGATCAGTGATCGGTGATCGGTGATCGGAGGCAATAAGGGCATCGGGATATCGAAACATTGGGCCGTTGGAGCGGTAAGATAGGCGTATCGTTTGTCTTCGTCAATGTGTCTTTTGCTGTTCGAGCCAAGCTTGGAACATCAGGATGGCCCAGAGTTTGTGCGTATGGTCGCGTTTGCCTCTCAGATGTTCGGTCCATGCCTTTCGGATGGGTGCCGGATTGAAATACCCATCAGCCTCAAGCCGCTTGGGATCAAGGAGCTCTTCGACCCAATCGCGCATTGGTCCCCGCAACCACTGGCCAATGGGAATGCCAAAACCGGCCTTCGGGCGCTCGATTAACTCGCGTGGCACATGACGGTAGAGTACCTGTCGTAGGGTCCATTTTCCTTCGTTGCCACGGATTTTCATGCCCATCGGAAGCCGCCAAGCGTATTCGACCACGTGGTGATCTAAAAATGGCACGCGTGTCTCAAGGCTGACTGCCATGGCGGCGCGGTCCACCTTGCAGAGGATGTCGTCGGGTAGATAGGTCATGCTGTCGCGGTACATCATGCGCAGCTGGGCATGATCGACACCGGCAGCCGGAAGCGGATCTGACAGCAGGTTGGCCGGTTCCAGAACTGACGAACCATCCGCGTTTCGGACGATCGACCCGGGTTGCTGCCATGTGGAGACCAGGTTGTGATACAGTTCGTCGATGTTTCGAGTATTGCCTATTGCGTTGGCCAACTTATGCACCTTGTCGCCGAGTTGCGACACCCCCTCACTGCCCGAGCCGATGCCTGCGATTCGGGCGATGGAGTCCCATACCGGGATGGGAACGGCCGCAATGCCACCTCCGAGCATGCTCCGTATCGCATGGGGCAAAGGTGCAAACCGGTTCCAGATACGAGGACCCCAAAAATATCGGTTGTACCCACCGAAGAGCTCGTCGCCGGCATCGCCCGACAAGGCCACGGTCACCTGATGCCGTGCTGCTTGGCAGACCAGGTGGGTGGGGATTTGGGACGAATCGGCAAAGGGTTCGTCGTAGAGATGCGGCAATCGTGCGATGACTTCGCGGGCGTCCTGAGCCGTCACACGCATTTCATGGTGGTCGGTGCCCAGGTGGCGGGCAACAGCGGCCGCGAAGGGTGCTTCGTCGTAGCCGGGCTCGTCGAAGCCGATGGTGAACGTCTTGACGGGGCGTGACGATTGCCGCTGCATAAGGGCCACGATGGTGGAGGAGTCCACCCCGCCCGACAGGAAAGCTCCCAAGGGCACGTCGGAAATCATCTGTCTGCCTATCGCATCGGACAATTGCGTCTCTAAGGCGTCGATCGCTTCGTGGTCGTCGGTAATCGGATTCTTATGAACAGTTACGATGGTGTCAGACAATGACCACCATCGGTGCATCTGAATCGATTCGTAAGATGCTCCGGGGCGTAGCGGCTGGGATGGTGCTGTGGCCGGAGGAGCGCCCTTAATCGTGAGCATACACCCTGGCTCGAGTTTATTGATCCCTGTGTAGATGCTGCGTGGTGCCGGCACATATAGGAATCGCAGGTATTGGGTAAGCGCCTCGCGGTCGACCGGGGCGTTGAAGCCAGGGTACGCCTGAAGGGCCTTGAGTTCGGAGCCAAAGAGGAAGGCCGAGTTGCTCCAGCCGTAGTAGAGGGGTTTTTCGCCGAAGCGGTCGCGTATGAGCGTCAGTACACGTTGTTGACGATCCCACAGGGCGATGGCGAACATACCCACGCAGCGCTGCAGGGTGCTTTCAAGACCCCAGTGCTCGAAGGCGGCGAGCAGGGTTTCGGTGTCGGAGTGGCCTTTCCACGGGGGTGCGTGACCGGCCTGTTCCAGTTGAGAGCGCAGTTCGAGGTGGTTGTAGATTTCGCCGTTGAAAGCGATAACGTAGCGGCCGTTGGCCGAGCGCATCGGCTGGTGCCCGGCAGGTGACAGATCGAGGATGGAAAGGCGTCGGTGGCCAAAGGCGATTCCGACGGATGCATCGACCCAAGCGCCGGAGTCGTCGGGGCCACGGTGGCGCATGGTGTTGGCCATGCGGCTCACATCTTGGGTCAGCGTGTCGGCCG
>CAYWCV010000089.1:0-7142 GCA_964456845.1 uncultured Chitinophagales bacterium
CCCTTGAGGACCGTTGGTCCGTTGACAATCACCAGATTGCCCTCCACGTGTAGGTTTGCGCCGAGTCGGACAAGCTCGGGCACGTAACTGAATCTGTCGGTATAGATCGTATCGGTCACCGATGCCGTACCGTCGGCGAAGGTGAGCATGGTGGCCCACTGGGCCTGCAGGTCTGTCGGAAAACCGGGATAGACCTGGGTTTTGATGGAAACCGGCTTGATGATTGACGGAGCCTTCACGTGGATTTTCGTCCCGTCTATATGCACCTGAGTGCCAGTTTTAACGAACATCTCCGTAAAATAGCCAAGGTCGCCAGGATCGGTGCCGGTCAAGACAACCTCTGATTCGGGGTGCATGGCGGCGGCGATCATGAACGTACCCGTCTCAATCCGGTCGGGTGCGTTGTGAAGGTTTGCACCATGCAGCCTGTCGGCGCCGTTGATTGTGAGCTCGTGCGTGCCGATCCCCTCGATATGCGCTCCCATGGCAACGAGTGCATTGCATAGCACTACTACGTCTGGTTCGATGGCTGCATTTTGAATCACGCTTTTGCCGCGTGCCTTCGATGCTGCCAAAACCAGGTTGACGGTGGCCCCAACGCTGCTGGGCTCCATCAGGAAGTTGCCCCCTGCAAGTCGCCCGCCATTCGTGTTTGCGACAACGTAGCCTGCATCCATTTCGACGTCCACTCCAAGTGCTTTGAGCCCTTCGATGTGCAAATTCACGGGCCTTGGGCCCCACGCACAACCGCCCGGAAGCGAGACCTTGGCATGGCCGACCCTTCCGACGAGAGCACCTAACATGTAAAAAGACGCCCGCATTTTTCGGACCAGGTCGTAGGGGGCTTCCGCCGATGTCAGCGAGCTTGGGTCGATCGTCATTACGCCGGCAGCCTCGTCGAAGTCTACCGTAGTACCCGTTCCCCTGATCACGTTAGCGAAAGTGTAGATGTCGTTCAGCCGTGGGATGTTGTTGATCGTCGTCGGAGAATCGGCCAAAAGGGCAGCCGCCATCAATGGAAGAGCGCCGTTCTTCGATCCACTTATCGGAATTTCCCCACGAAGAGGAGTCCCGCCAACAATTACAAACTTATCCAATGGGTTCGATCTCGATCAAAAGTTCATTCTTTTCGACCGAGGAGCCCACGACGGCGGTCACTTTGCTGACACGTCCGCTAACAGGAGCTTTCAGTTCGTTTTCCATCTTCATGGCTTCGAGAATGACGACAGGTTGGCCATGATCGACCATATCGCCAACGTTCACTGATACAGAAACGATTTTTCCTGGCATTGGAGCCTTCAGCTGGCCCTGAGCGTGGTCTGATGCCGACTTGAACCCCATCGAACGCAGCATCAATGCATGCTCGTCGTGCACAGTGGCGGTCACAAACTGACCGTTTAGGCTGAACTCGACGGATGAGCCCCTCACGTTGACGCCATCAACACGCAGCAGCCTCTCGCCGACGCGCAGCAAGTACCGCCCGTCGGACATGGCTTGCAAATCGTAGGCGCCATCCCCTGCAGGAAGTGAGAAGACGCCATTATCGGCGTCGATGCTGACCGGTATGGATGTGCCGTTGATGTCGGCTTCCAGTTTCATAGTTATGCGTTCAGGGCGTTCAACCCCGTGCGCGTGGCACGGTAGGCGTACTGTTCCAGGTTATCGGTATCACAGAACCGTGTTTTTCGAAGGCCCGACTTGTCCATGTCGTAAGCCTCTAGTAAACCCGCATTGAGCAGACACATCAAGTCGTCTCGCAAAGCCCCACGCTGCAGGTTGGTTTCATCAAGCAGCGTAAAAAAGGACTCGGCGAATAGAACCTTGTCTAAAATGAGTCGTTCGGATGCGGTTATCTTTCTCATGGATACCTCGGTAAAAATAGTCTCATATTTCGTACCGAGCAACTTTTCGGCAGTCTTTGTTGTGACGATACATCATTCAAGCATAATATCGCCGTAACTGATCACATTTTGGCGATTGTCGAGCAATAAAATTCGGTGCAGCCCCCTTTCGTCGAGCGAGGGGTACTGAGGGAACATCACTTGAAAGGGAATATTTACGTTCAAGAGCCCCGGTGGCAAGGGGGATGCCGTATTTCGGTACAGAGGTATGTATCGCAGGGGAAATCCGCGTGGATCGACGCGCACGATTTCGAGGCCGAACAAACCTTCCGTGCGCTCGACGTACACCTGAAGACGAAGGTCGTTGCCGCTGGTAGGGTTCGGATAGATCGGGTTGACGGTCACCAGCCGGTAGAACATCGGAGCGATGCGCCAGTCGTCGGGATCTTCTCGCTGCACAATTCCGCGTTCGTTTGTCTGTGTGAATCCGCTTGGCACCGAAAAGGCCTGCTGCTCGAAGAGCAACTGATCTTCGGATGGAGCGCACGCAACGAGAAGCGAGAGCGAGACGCAAGAGACGAGAAGCGAGAAACGAGAAACGAGAAACGAGAAACGAGATGCGTGAGTCGAGACACTGGAAGCAAGGTATTGAGCTGCGCCAAAATTGTTTGATATTTTTTGAAAATTCTTCAACTTGGTTCTTGCGTAGGCAACTCTTGTGTTTTAGATAGTGAGAAGATAGATATCACATCCGATATTTTTTTAATCCATTAACGATTGCCAGTAATTAGTAGTATTCCAATTGAATGTGATAAAATTCGTGTCTCGAGTCTCGTGTCTCGTGTCTCGTGTCTTGCTCTCGCCCTCGCTCTCGCGTCTCGATTTTCCGTATATTGCAATGTCATCACAGGCTTTTCGTTATACCCCGATATGATCACTGTAATAGGTATACCAAATTGCGATTCGATTCGCAAGACGCGCAAGTGGCTAGAGTCAAATAACGTCGATTATGAGTTCGTCGATGTGAAGAAAGAGCCGCTCACAAAGGCTGAAATCGCCGACCTTGCTTCGATGGTCACATTCGACACCCTTGTTAACCGTCGTGGAACAACTTGGCGCAGCCTCAAGCTTGGCGAGATCGAACTGACCGACCAGCAGCTACTGGATCTTGTTGAAAAGAACCAGACGCTGATCAAGCGTCCGGTTATCGTGGATGACGAGGGTGTCGCCATGGTCGGTTTCGACGAGGATGCGCTCGCCCGATTTGTAGAGGATCAAAAAGAATGACGACCCGACTTTTGCAGATACTCTTTCCACTATGGCTGATTATACACTCCATCGGTGGCGCTGACCGCTTGCAGCCTTCGAAATCAGATGCATTACCGGCCGATTCCACATCCATCCTTCGTGCCGACGAATCCGACAGGCTCAAGCGCTTGGTCGGACTGAAGGAGCGACTCACGTATGAGGCTCATTATGGGTTCATGAAGCTCGGCGAGGCGGTGGTTGAGCAATACCAGGACACCGTCTACAAAGGCCAGCGCCACAGATTGCTTAAAACGATCGTGACCTCAAATCCCAAACTGTTGTTTGTTGGTTACAAAGAAGAACGGTTTCATAGCATCGTCACCAATAATGACACGACCGTTTACGATCTGTACTACTGGAAGGACGATGTAGACGACAAGAAGTACAAGATGGAACGCTACGAGTACGATTACCGAAACGGCAGGGTGCTAGCTTGGAAGGAAAGGAGCGGCCCCGACACCTTGGAGCTGAAGGGCCCTGCGATATCGGGACCGGCTGTGCTCTATCACACCCGGATGTTGGCCGGCACGGGTAAATCGACGCGTATTCCGATCTTCATCAACCAGAAGCAGTATCATATTTCAATGCAGGACCATAGGCAGACCGAAACGGTAGAGAACACCACGTTTGGTCGTCTGCAAGAAGAGGCCTGGTTTGTTGACGGGGATGCCGCCTTCGACGGGCCATTCGGATTCAGTGGCAAGTTCAAGGGCTGGGTACTCAAAGACCGTCACGAGAATGTGCCGCTCGAGGGCCACGTAAAAGTGTGGATCGGAAGCATTCGCGTGAAGCTCATCAAATACGAAACATTTTAGGATACGATGTCTGTCACATTGCGCATCAAAAAGTTGGACCATGCCAAGGAACTTCCTTTGCCATCCTATGCCACTGCCGATTCTGCTGGATTGGACCTCAGGTCTGCCTCACTGGAACCGGTTGTCATATCGCCAGGCCAGCGGTTTTTGGTGCCTACCGGTCTGGTCGTCGAAATCCCTCGAGGCTACGAGGGCCAGGTCAGGCCACGAAGTGGACTAGCCCTCAAGCATGGCATTACTCTGGCGAACACACCCGGGACCATCGACTCCGACTACCGTGGTGAGCTTAAAGTGATCATGATCAATTTGGGGGAAGAGCACTACATGATCAGTTACGGTGATCGGATCGCCCAATTGATCATCGCTCCCGTGGTTCAGGCTCAGATCGTTGAAGTCGACGAGCTCAGCGACTCTGACCGTGGAGCAGGTGGGTTCGGAAGCACGGGAGTTTGACCGCGCATCAATATGGCTAGATAGACCGTTGATCAAGAAGATCTATAAGATCATATGATCAAGAGAAGGTCAGGTCTGCAAAACCCACAGCCCCTAGTTAATTTCACTAGTCACTATGTCAAACCCGATCTGTACTTTTTCCCAGGTCATGGTGATGCGGCCGGTATTCTCGCCAGTTGAAGTCACATCGTAGCGGAGTCGCTCGGTGTGATCGACGATGGTTGGTGTAACCGTCCAACGTAGCACATCATCCGCTTCGCTGTAATTGCGAGTCAGGTGTTGTTCCCAGTTTTTATTCAGGATGAGTGTCCACTCCGTTTCGTTCGGGATGGTGAAGAAGGCATATTTACCGGCCGGTATCTGTTGACCGGCGATTTCAACATCGACGGGGAAGTTGATGGATGTGGCATCATGCGCGCCTGTGACCCAAACGGCATCGTACGGAACCAAACCGCCCCAGATGACGCGTCCTCGAACGGCAGGTGTCGAATAGTCAATGTGCACATGGGCCGAGCCAATGTTGGCCATGGCAGCGGTACGTGGGCTCCCCGGTATGGTGTCTGGGATGGCTGTGGGGTCTGCCACGTTCATCGACGAGTCGGCATGTTGACTATGATCGTCTTGGGTTGTGTTCGACTGACAGGCTGCCAGCAAGGCACAAAGCGAGATTGCTGATATGAACGAAAACAGTTTCATAGGGGTATGCCGGTAAGATTCGGTTAATTGGAGTGATGATATGCCCATTATCTGTAGTCTGATTCGAATGGGCGAATGAGCAAATTACGATGGTTCTTTTCTCATCGCAAGTTTCCCACCGATATAGGCGACAGGGAGATATGCGATGAGGATGTCAGTTGCTATGAACCAAGTCGGTGCCGGGATTTGAGTAGACATATATATGCCACCGATCAGAAAAAATACCCCGATTGCCAGTGCAAATCCCATCTTGTTGGTTGGTGCAATACGTGCGGCAATCCAGGCTCCTACGAACGAGCCGAGCGCGTGTGCCAAAAATGGCATCAGAAAGTGTTTTGGTTCCATCAGCGGCATGGCTTCCGTAAGGCCACCAATCGTTGTTATGTCGATTCCGTTCGGCGGCGGGACTACGACACCGCTCAACATGATCATGCCCATGTTTGCGATAGAACCGAAGACGATTCCGGTAATGAGGGCTAAAACATACTTCATTGGAGGACTAAGGATTGGGGATTGAGGAATGAGGAAAGGATTGAGGATTTTTATCGAGGCGGTGGTTTTCGAACATCTCCATGGCGGCCTTGAGCATGCCGATGAGTCCGATGCCGAAGACAATCGTTCCAATCGCGATCTGCTGGATAATTTCGTTGGTAGCCGCGTAGATACCAAAAAGACCCGTAATAATTAAAAACAATGCCATCGAGGCTATCATCACGAGCGCGAACTTGCCTTTGGTGGGGTTTTCCCATATCCGCTTCGATATCTTGTTCTGCGTTTTGGTCGTATCCTGCAAGGTAGACAAGCTTACCCCCAAACCTGCGAATATGAGCATGAAATTGTAATTCTCCCACATGGTGTCGAACCCTACCACGTAAGGTTTGAACGAATAGTACACGGCAATGAGCATCAACGGATATTGCAGGTAACTAACCTTATGGAACAGATCCCGAGTGTTTGGCATCGTTATTCGATTTGTTCACTCTCATTGAGCGGTTGATATTGGATAGGCACTTTCCGAAGTTAACAATCGTTTATTAAATCAGCGAGCAATAGATGTCGGAAACAACTTCTCACTTTCATGAAATACACATCAATAATAGCATTTATAATATTAGTTGCATTCACGATTTCGTGCAACTCAATTGTTGATTCACCCGAAGAAGACTTTGAATGCGGACAAGAAATTACTGACATTGAAGGCAATAGATACACAACTGTGTTGATAGGCTCAAAATGTTGGATGGCTCAAAATTTGAGGACTGGGACCTATCAAAACGGTGATCCGATTGTTCATGCTGCGGATTCCGTTCAATGGAAGGGGTTGTTTACGGGAGGATGGACTTACTACATGAACAACTCCCAGTACAATGCAGACTATGGAAAACTCTACAATTGGTACACGCTGAACGATTCACGAGGCATGTGCCCGGTTGGCTGGAGCGTATCGACCAATGAAGACTGGATCGAAATGGAGCTGTTGTTGGGCCTTCCTGCCGATATGACGAATTCGTCTTATGGTATGCGAGGGAGAGAGCAAAACGTGGGTGGAAAGTTGAAAGCATCCGGTACAAGCCATTGGCTGTCACCAAATGAGGGTGCTACGGATTTAGTTGGTTTTCGGGCTTTGCCGGGAGGCGGAAGGGCAACGGAGGCAAACTATTACAATTTAGGCAGTTATGGTTTTTGGTGGACCTATCAAGCTGCTGACGGTAGCGGAGCTTTTGCCATATCCCGTCTTCTACGATATGATCTTGGTACAAGTGGTTATCGATTAGATTCACACCGAGTTGGTAAATCAGTTCGATGCGTTCTAGTGCAGCTATAAAAACAATTTAGGAGATGTGACTCAGCCTTGACATGTTTCTTGACATATTCCAGTACGCTACACTGATCCCCGATCCCTGATCCCCGAAACGACTTTGTCTCCCATAGCCACAGTACCGACTACACTCGTGCCCTCCTGTTGAATATCTGCACATCGGAAGCCCTGATCTAACACGATTGTGATGGCCGCCTCAATTCGGTCGGC
>CAYWCV010000090.1:0-7098 GCA_964456845.1 uncultured Chitinophagales bacterium
GTGGGCGGAGTCATCACCATGGGCATCCTCATCGCCGGCACGGCAGTTGAGGGCGGGTTCACGTTCCAGGGGCTGTCAGACACCTTGCGCACAACGAACGGTCCATTTTTCTCGCACGCCTTCGCCCTGGGGCTCTTCGCAGCGGGTTTCACGTCTGCCGTTACAGCCCCCACCGCATTGGGCATCGTGGTCGAAAGCATCTGGCCTGAAACCCCGGTGCTTTGGATACGTATCATAAAGATTGGGGTTGTTGCAGTAGGCGCTGCCGTCAGCCTGAGTGGGATCCAGCCGATTGCCATCATCGTGGCGGCGCAGGCGCTTAATGGGCTTCTACTGCCGCTCACGGCGCTCACTGTGGCGCTCGTGCTCATGAAACCCGCCCTACGAGCCATGCCCTACGGCGAAAGCAGAATGGGATTTGTGGTGTTGTGGATGTCGGTCGCACTCAGTTTCGTGCTCGGATTTACCGCACTTTACCGCCTGTTCGCATGATGAAACGCATCTTCTTTCTCATCGTTCTGGCTTCTGTGGCCATCTTCCAGGGCTGTATTAGCCTCGAGAACATAAAACCGGACGTCACGGAGATCAACGTCACCAATTTCAGCCCGTATTCGAACACCACAGCGTCGCAGTATGCCCGCATGAAGGCCTTGGAGTCGTCGCTCCGTCGCTACGTGGAGGTCGATCAAACTCGGTTGGCCGATTCGGTGAGGGTGCTCATCGACGCACTTTCGAGCGAGGTTTGGATCAGGCTCGAGCGTGATCTGCGATCGACCCTCGACACTATTCCCAACCTGAACTACGTGCTCACGCGCGCAACGGGCATGTACTTGGGCGACCGCGAACCAAGCATGGTCGTGGTGCTTCAGCAGGGGGAGACTCTGCATTCGAGACGGGCCGTTCACGCCGTGTCAATGTTTGCCCGCGACGAGGCACAGCAGTCAATGATTGTCTCACAGCCCATCAAGGTGTCGTCGAACTGGATCGGCGAGACCGAAGACGGCATGACCTACGAACCCAGCTTCACGGTTTCGCTCGTCGAAGGCCGGACGGTCGACCGTCTGTCGGAGGTACTGGTATCAAATGGATTACCTGGGTTCACGATCAGGCACATAGGGGGCCGTGATGAGCTCGACATCTACTATGTGCCAGAATTCGAAACCGATGGCGACGGATCGGGTCGCTCGAGGGAGCAATTCATGCGCGACGCGGAGTTCATCGCAGAGCGGCTTCGAGAGCTAGGATTCGCAGATGGGCACAGCCAGGCCGTCAGAAGGTTGCGGCTGGTGGAGTTGGGAGGCCTCTGAAGCCCAAATGATATAATCGATTACATATATGGCATGATCTGATTCGATTGTGACAGAACGAATTGCGACTTTGTACGTCAAAGGGATAGTAGGGCTATCCGGATTAAATCTGAGTCACCATCGATCGTTCGGTATAGTCTACACCACAAGAGAGCAATCGATGACGGAGAGGTGCCTTATGTTCAAAGCAAGAAGTGTCGTTTTAATCGTTGTCGCAGCCTTTGGGACAATAGTGTCACTCCCGGAAGTACCATCAGCCCAGTCGGTCCGAAATGCTGACGTTCTTACAGTTGATCAAGCCGTTTTGCTTGCATTGGAGCGAAATCCAGAGTTGCTCCGACAGCGTGCTATCGTTGAACAGGCGCGCCATGGTTCCATTTTTGACCGACTGCTCGAAGACCCTAGCCTATCGTTTGCCATCGAAGGAATTGAAGACGGCAAGGGCGGATTCGGAGAAAGGCGTTATGGATTGTCGCAACGCGTGATTGAGCCCGCAAACTGGGCTATTCATTCAAGAATCCAGAGAACGAATGTAGAAATTGAAGATGCACGTTATCAGGCGCTTGAGCGTGAGACCATCACCCGTGTCAAAAAGCAGTTTCTAAATGTAGTTGTCCATACAGAATTCGTGCATTTAGGAAGATTTGAGCTAGAATTGACCGAGCAGCTGTACGGATTGACGAATGCGATGTACGAAGTTGGGGAAACGGGTAAGATTGACGTTCTAAGGACGTCGGTGTTACTGTCGGAGTCTCGCAACTCACTTCGGATGTTAGAGGAAGGCGAGCTGGCTGAACGCTACCATTTGTTGGCGTTGATCGCCTCTGACCTCGATGGCACCCATTACGCGATGGTTTTCCCTGATACCTTGTTGGCACCGATGATCGATTTGGACCAGACGGATTTAAAGAACAAGCTAGCTGACCACCCGATGTACCGTGTGGCACGTCTAACGACCCAGAACAGCTCACTTGCGACTAGCGCCGTATCCCGGTCTTTACTTCCAAGTTTTGAGGTCGGGGCATATCGGCAGGACTTTGGTGAGGGCTACAGGTTTAACTCCGTGGAATTCGGCGTACAGATACCGATATGGTCTGGTTTGGCAAGGTCAAATCGGCTCACGGCGTCAAGGGCTGCTGAGAAGCGGGACCGCCATGATCTGGATGCCGTGATGATCCAAATCGAGAGGGACGCCGAAATTGTTTGGCATAGATACAGCAGCAGCAAACAGGTTCTAAACGATTACAACACTCAGATCAGCCGGGATTCACGTGAACTTCTGGAACTTGCGACGGTGGCTTGGAAGGCGGGCGAGTCGGGGATACTTGAGGTATTGGAAGCCCAACGTACCCTGATACGTACTGAACGGCAGTACTACGAGGCTTTGCTCACGTACATGCAAAGTTTGGCCGATATGGAGGCCATGCTGGGTCAAGATCTGATCACACATAAACACTTTGAACGATGAGACGTTTTCTACACACCCTTTTTGCACTTTCTTTAGCTGTTTCGTGTTCAACTGGCGAAACTCCCGAACCAGCGGCCGTTAGCCAAGTTCCACCATCGCTTCGATCAGACGAAGAGAAAACAGCCACAATAGAACTCAGTCAGTTGCAGTCTGATGAGCTTGGCCTCACATACATACGTGCAGTGGCCACTGGGCTTGAGTTTGATATTATCGCACCGGCATCAGCCGAGGCATTGTCTGAAAACATGGCGGTAGTATCGACCCCGATTGACGGAAGAATCGTCAGGTTTCACAAGTCACTGGGTGCGAATGTATCGCGTGGTGAGCCATTGGTGAGCCTGCAAAGCCTCACATACGCCAACATGTTGGGTGATTATATTAAAACCAAGGCGGAAGTTTCATTTCAAGAGGCTCAGTATGAACGTTACCTGACCCTCAATGCACAAGACATCACGCCGGCAAGTACTCTCGACCGAAGCAGGGCGGAGGTGCAACGGGCACGCGCTGAATTCATGGCCAGTAGTGCCAATCTGAAAGCTCTCGGCATGAGTCAGTCTGAAATTGAGGCACTTTCTGAGCGAAGCGATACCGATCCCATACTAGTGCTCAGGTCACCCATAAGCGGGCAGGTATCGTCTATCGAAACGAGCATAAGCATGGCTGTGAATGCCAATATGCCATTGGTGCATCTGATGGATGCGTCGAAAGTGTTGGTGCGGTGCTTCATCAATCCGAAGGAGGCTGCCTATGTCAAAAAGGGTCAATCAGTCGAGCTCATTCGCGGCGGAGCGATCAGCGGGATCACAGGTGCGATATCCGAGATACTGCCTGAGTTGGACCCCGAATCCCGTTCATTAGTAGCCATCGCGACCGTGCCTGCAAGCAACCAGTGGCCACGTCCCGGCGAGAGGTTCCAAGTGCGTGTCAAGGTGGCTTCGGGTGATGCATTGTTGATATCCTTACCGGAGACAGCAGTTATGGTCGATGGTCAAGATGATGTCGTGTTTATTGACCTTGGTGAGCGCATCATCGAAATGCGCACGGTAACCATACTTCGCAGGGAGGGTGGAAAGGTTTGGATTGAGCAAGGCATCGAAGACGGTGAGCGGGTGTTGACCAGCCAGCTCTTCACGATAAAGGCACTATTCAGAGTAAGTCAATACAGTGAGGAGTAGTCATGCTATCGAAAATTGTAGATTTCAGCTTCAGGCAACGAGTAGTGGCTTTATCGTTGGTGGTATTGCTTGGAATTGGCGGTGTAATGGCTTTCCTCCAGCTGCCGATAAATTCTCTGCCCGACGTCACCCCGGTGCAGGTCTTGGTCATTACGAAAGCAGGCAGGTATTCACCACCCGACGTTGAGCAACTGGTGAGCTTTCCTATAGAGTCGGCCATGAACGGCCTGCCAAAAGTATCTCAAGTCAGATCCATATCTCAGTTCGGACTCTCGGCAGTTACCGTCGAGTTTGACGAAGACACCGACATCTATTTTGCTCGACAAATGGTGAGCGAGCGTCTTGGCAGCATCACGGACGATCTTCCGGCTGGGGTCTCTGCACCCGAACTCGGGCCTATTTCGACGGCTTTGGGCGAAATATACCAATATGTCGTATCCGGAGACAGATACACACTGATGGAACTGCGTGAGATCCAAGACTGGCTGGTGGCGCCACAGCTCAAGATCGTAAAGGGTGTGACCGAAATTAACTCGTTTGGTGGATTTGTACGACAGTACGGTGTCGAGGTTGACCCCGAAAAACTGCGTGCCTACGGTTTGACGTTGAAACAGGTGTTGGCCGCACTTGAGGAAAACAATCGAGTTTCCGGCGGGAATTTCATCGAACATAACCGGGAGCAGTATATCATCAGAGGGTTTGGCCAATATAGCTCGAAGGACGACATCCTGAACGTGCGTGTTAACGATACCGGCAAGAGTGCCATTTATGTGAAAGATATCGCCACGATTACCTTTACGGGACAACTTCGACAGGGAGCCGTGACCAAAGATGGCAATGGGGAGGTTGTTACGGGCATCGTGATGATGCTGCGTGGAGGCAACGGTAAGCAGGTCATAGAAGCCATCGATGAACAGATAGAACGCATCAACCAAGGCCTTCCTGAGGGTGTGGTGGTCGAATCCTTCTACAATCAGGCTGAGATGGTCGACCGCACCACCAGGACTCTGAGTGTGAACCTTATCGAAGGCGGACTGCTGGTTATAGCCGTTCTTCTGTTCATGTTGGGCGACATTAGGGGTGCCCTCATCGTTGCGTCAGTTATTCCCGGCTCCATGCTGTTTGCATTCATGGGTATGCGAGAATTTGGTTTGGCGGCCAATTTGATGAGCCTAGGAGCAATCGATTTTGGGATGATCGTAGACGGTTCAGTAGTTATGGTCGAGAATATCGCCCACCGTTTCGAGAAGGAAGGGAGTGCCAATCCCCTGGAAACAATGATGTCGGCCGCACATGAGGTAGTGCGTCCCATCTTTTTCGGAGTATTGATCATCCTGATGGTCTACATACCGGTCATGACCTTTTCTGGCATCGAGGGTATTTTGTTCCGGCCAATGGCAATAACTGTTGCCACGGCAGTGCTTGGTTCGTTAATTCTCACTCTTGTGTACATACCGGCCATAGCCTCGTTCGTTTATCGAAAAGGATTTAAGGCAAAGCCAATGCCTTGGTTTGAGAAATTTCGGAATTGGTACATATCGCTTCTGCGCAAAGTAATGGCATATCCAGGACGGACTCTGATTGTTGCCGGCATGTTCTTTGCCTCGACAATGGTGTTGATCCCTTTCATGGGTACCGAATTCATACCAGAACTGGACGAGGGATCCATTTTAGTTGAACAGATTCGGATGCCGAGTGTTACTCTCGAAGAATCGGTTGAGAACGCAAACTGGTTTGCCGGTCAAATTATCGCGGCCATCCCAGAAATCAAGACTGTTGTTCCCAAAACGGGCCGTTCAGATCTGGCCAACGACTGGATGGGAGTGCACCAGACGGACGTATGGGTAGTGCTGAAACCGCCTGGCGAATGGCGTAGTGGCATTACGAAGGAGGACATCATCGAAGAGATCATCCCCTATTTACTCACCGAGCCAGGCATGATCTATAATGTCACTCAACCCATCGCCATGCGGGTGGACGAACTTACAAGCGGCGTAAAATCGGATGTAGCCATCAAGGTGTATGGAGAAAATCTCGACACACTTGCAGCCATAACAGACCGGATGCTGCCGGTGATCAATACGCTGGCTGGCACGGCGAATGCATTTGCCGAATCGAGTACTGGACAGCCATATGTGACGATCGACATTGACCGAGAGGCTGTGGCGTCTTACGGCCTAAATGTCGATGACGTTCAACGAGTGATCGAGACTGGTTTGGGAGGCAGTGTGGCAGGAGAGGTGTTCGAGGGGCAGCGCAGATTCGACATTGTTGTCCGTTTCCCCGAGCAGATACGATCCAAAATCGAAGATCTGAGCATCGTGCCGGTTGGGCTCCCCAGTGGAGGTGTGATAACTCTTGATCGTGTAGCAACGATCAAGCTGGAAGAAGGGCCCAGGGAAATTGCACGCGAAAATGGCTGGAGAAGGGCCATTGTGGGCATCAATCTCGAAGGTATTGATATTGGCACCTATGTGGCAAACTTGGACGACGCTATACGGGGCTCAGTCGACATACCTGCAGGTTATTTTATTGAATATGGCGGCGCATTCGAAGACCAGCAACGGGCGATGCGTCACCTTTTTTTCGTGGTTCCTTTGTCTCTTTTTATCATCACGATGCTGATGTACATTAATTTTGGGCAGATGCGCTTCGTACTGCTCATATTGATCAACCTTCCATTTGCGTTGTCGGGTGGTTTGGTGGCACTTTGGTTGAGGGGGATGTACATATCAGTGACGGCAGGAATCGGCTTTGTGGCGCTGTTCGGTGTCGCGGTTCTAAACGGCATTGTGCTTGTGTCGCACATCAATTCCCTGCGCTCACAAGGAATGACCTTGTCGATTGCAACGGTCAGAGGCGCAGCCGACAGGCTGCGGCCTGTGCTCATGACCGCTTTGGTAGCCAGCTTGGGATTTATTCCTATGGCATTGAACACCGGTCCGGGCTCAGAAGTGCAAAGGCCCCTGGCAACGGTCGTCATCGGCGGCTTGATCACGGCTACGCTGCTCACCTTGTTTGTGTTGCCGATGCTGTACCGTCGAATGGAAAATCGTCGTGAATCGTCAAATATATAGCATCATATGTCAAACATATGACGGAACTAATGCTTCATATTATCGTCATAACATAGTGTCTTGTATGTGAA
>CAYWCV010000091.1:0-6851 GCA_964456845.1 uncultured Chitinophagales bacterium
TTACCACTTTACCTTCTTCCATAGCAGCCACACCCCAAGCATCACAAATGGCACGCTCAGAATCTGGCCCATGCCGATGAACCAGTCGGTCGCGAAATCAGCCTGCTCGACTTTCGTGTATTCGAGAAGGAAGCGTCCAGTGAACATGATGATCAGGAACACGCCGAAAATGAACCCCTCGGGTGGCTTACCTTTATGGCGGAGATAGATGGTCCAAAGGATGGCAAAAAGGGCCACATACAGAAACGCTTCGTAGAGCATGGTCGGGTGACGCGGAATCAGGTCTTCGCTGGCGAAGATGACGGCCCAGGGCACATCGGTCGGAACGCCGTAGATCTCCGAGTTGAAGAAGTTGCCCATGCGCACGAAAGCCCCGCCGATGGAAACCGGTATCACCACACGGTCGGTGACCCACAGAAAACTGTAGTTCTTATATTTGCGGCAGTACAGCCAAATACCGATGAGAATGCCGATGGCGGCCCCATGGCTGGCCAATCCACCCTGCCAGATCGCCGGAACCAAGTGGAGATTGCGCAGGTAGTACTCCGGCTCATAGAAAATCACATGGCCGAGACGTGCACCGATCACTGTCGCAATAAGCACATAAGTCAACAGGGCATCGCGTTCGGCTTCCGGCCTCCCGGCATCGCGGAATTCCTTGCTGCCAATGAGATAACCCACCAAAAAAGCACCACCGAACAGCATACCATACCAACGGAAGGTAACCGGGCCCACCTGCTCGATACCGTTTACGGGAATCAGGTTGAAGATGATCTGGCCAAGTGCGAGTGCGCCTAGGGTGACTAACCAGTACTGGCCATCGGTGAGCGACTGTGGCTTGTCTTTGCGAGATGCCGCCTTTGCCTGGATCTGCTTGAGCCAGTAGCCGCCCGCCAAATAGGCGACGATAATACCAACAATCAACCCGTGGATACTGAGCGTGAAGGGCAGCGGAATAACGCCCGTCTCGTATAAAATGGGGTCGGCGCTCCAAACAAAGTATTTCGTGATGGCCGTAAGCGAATCGGGCTGCATGGATCAGTTTTTTGGAAGTTTATAGACGGGTCCGTTCGGGGTGTCTTCAACGACGACATCAAGCTGTTTAAGGGAGTCGCGGATCTGGTCGGCAACCGGCCAGTTCTTGTCGGCGCGGGCACCGGCACGGAGCTTCAAGATAAGCTCCATCAGGCCTGGAACCACACCCGCATCGTTCGAAGGTTTATCCTCAGGCCATATCCCCAAAACAGTATCGACGGCATCGCGCAGCACCTGCTGAACTTCGCCACTGTTGGACGGATGATCGCCCTTCTGGATTCGTGCACGCCAGGGCTTGAGCCACTCGTAGAGCACCGCGATGGCTTGCGCGGTGTTGAAGTCGTCGTCCATGCAGGCATTAAAAGCCTCGCGAAAGCCTTGGGCATCGAAGGCATCTCCATTGCCACCCTCCGAAGAGCTTATCACGCGTACCATATCCTGAAGATTATTGAGGCCCGTCTCGGCCGCCTCAAGTGCCGGCTCCGAAAAATCGGTGGTGCTTCGGTAATGGCTTTGAAGCAGGAAAAAACGTATCACCTGAGGTTTCCAAGGCCTGCTGAGCAGTTTATGGTCACCTGAGAAGAACTGGTGCAACGAAATAGCGTTGCCCAGCGACTTGCCCATCTTCTGCCCGTTAAGTGTCACCATGTTGTTGTGCAGCCAATAGCGCACGAAGGTCTCCCCGTGGGCGCATTCGCTTTGGGCGATCTCGCACTCGTGGTGCGGAAACTGGTTCTCGAGTCCGCCACCGTGGATGTCGAAGGTCTTGCCAAGGTAGCGGGTCGACATCGCCGAGCATTCGATATGCCAACCGGGATATCCTACACCCCACGGCGAGGGCCATTTCATGATGTGCTCAGGATCCGCCTTTTTCCAGAGGGCAAAATCGGCCGCATGACGCTTGCCACCCGCCACTTCGACGCGCGTTCCGGCAACCGACTCCTCGATCTGGCGGCCGCTGAGCTTGCCGTAATCGGGATCGGAGCTGACATCGAAATAGACATTACCGTTGGCCTCGTACGCGTGCCCTTTGGCAATGAGCTCCTCGATCATGGTGATCTGCTCGGGGATGTGTCCCGAAGCACGCGGCGTGATGTCCGGTCGCAGAATACCCAAGGCATCCATGTCGCGGAAATAGGCATTCGTGTATTTCTCGGCCACCTCCATGGGTTCGAGCCGCTCGAGCCGGGCCTGTTTTTGCAGCTTATCCTCACCTGCGTCGGCATCGTCGGTAAGGTGCCCCACATCGGTGATGTTCTGCACGTACCGCACCCGATAACCCACATGTCGCAAGTAGCGGTTTACCACGTCGAAGAAGACATAGCTCTTGGCATGACCTAGGTGTGCATCGCCGTAGACCGTCGGACCACACACGTACATCCCCACGAACCCCTCAACCAACGGCGTGAATGCTTCCTTCTTACGGGACAGGGTGTTGTAGACAGAGAGGCTCACGAGGATTGAGGAATAGGGATTGAGGATTGAAGCAAGGACTTAGGGGTAGAACTGGGGATGAGGAAAGAAATGAGGAATTTACGGATTTTAGGGCAGATGAAGCTAAAAAATAGTCGCCCCTCCACTGCGGTCCTTCGCTGCGCTCAGGATAAACACTGGAGGGGCCGGGGGAGGTGGCATTAAATCCTGAGGGGGGGGCTACTACTTATTATCTGCCTCTTTCTTCATCCGCTCCATGTACGTCACGCCCTCTGTCATCCATTTCGGGGCGTCTTTGCCCTTTAGATGGTGATCGAGGAATGCGGTGGTGCGGTTGAAGTAGTCCATCTGGTTCTCCCGCTTCGTAAAGTTGTGGTTTTCGTCGGCGTACACGAGCATGGTGAACGGTTTGCCCATGCGGCGCATGGTACCGTAGAACTCGATGCCCTGGTGCCAGTCTACAGCGCCGTCTTTGTCGCCAAAGGTCATGAGCATCGGCGTATTGATGCGGTCGGCGAAGATGATCGGCGAGTTGCGCCAATGTGCCTCCTCGGTTTCATACCATGGACCACTGAAACGACCTTGGCTGGTTTCGAAGATCTTCTGGTTCGGTGTCCCGCTGTTCCAATAAATCGCCAGCGACATGCTCATCATATTCGTAAGGGGAGCACCGGCAATAGCGGCGCTGAACAGGTTGGTCTGTGTCACGAGGAAGGCTGTCTGGTACCCACCCCAGCTGTGACCCATTAGTCCGACGGCGTCTTTCTGAATCATGCCGGATGCGAGCACCTTTTCGACGGCCGGAACTACGCAGTTCACGGCCGACATACCCGGATCGTCAATATCGTATACGATGTCGGGTTGGAACACGAAATATCCCTGCGAGGTGTAGTGGCTCAGGTTGTAGGCCGAGCGCACCGAGGGATTCACGTAGTTATGCACCGCATTCGAGCGGATTTCGTAGATATACACAACCATCGGATATTGCTTGCCAGGCTCATAGTTGGCCGGATAGTGCAAGGCGCCTTTAAGCGGTCGCCCATCCTTGCTTTCGAAGTACACCAGCTCGGCATGCCCCCAGGCATAGTTGGCCGCATGCGGATTGCTCTGGAAGACTGTCTGGGCACCTGCCAATGTCGATCCCGCCTTCAGCGCTGGCGGCACATCGTACTTCATGGTCACATAGGAGTACATCTCCGCATTCTTGGCCTTAGAAAGGCGGCCGATACTCATCGGCTCGAAGATCAGGGTGGTGACGTTGCCACGTGGGTCGAGCTGCGCATAGCCGGTCTGGCGGTCGTAGTCGTTGGTCATGGTGAGCATGATCGGCTTGGCCGGGTCGATGAACGGATCCTCGAAGTCGAGGCGCTGCACCGTGTACATGATCTGACTGTCGCGACCAGCGGTGAGCTTGCGGGGCATGCCGCCATCGGGCTGCACACGCCACACGTCGTACTCATCGTATACGAGGAACGCGACGTCGCCTTTGAGCCATCCACCGAAACCGTAGGGCCCCTTGATTCCGGGACGGTCGTCGCGCGTTCTCCAAACCGGATGCGGAATCAGCTCCGTCACATTCGTGTGGGTACCGCTGCGGGTGTCGTACACATGGAAATGGTTGTCTTTGAAATAGGTGATATACCGCCCCGTCGGTGACGCGCTCGGTTGACCTCCGGCCGACATCACCTGATTCTCGAGCAACATGGTCTTGGCACCGGTGTTCATGTCGACCGTGTAGTAGTCGGCGAAATCTTCTTTGAAGGCTGGGCGGTATTTGTCAATATGCCAAGAAACGGCCGTTGCATGCATTGTGCTCACGCTCGCGAACGGCGTGTCGGAATCGGCCAAAGCCACCGTTTTTCCGGTATTCACATGCCAGACGACCTCCATACTGCGGTTTTGGTCTTGTGTGAATGTTACACGTTGACGCGGTTGTACATCTTTGTCGTTCCAGCTCCACACATCAACGGGTGCGAGCTTCTCCTTCTTGGGAGCCGGCTTCTTGCCGCCGGTTGTGTCGGGTTCCGGCTTTTTGGTCCAGTCCTTCATGCCGAAATGCACACGGCTAAGGTCGTCCGATATGCGGAGCGAGGATCCGCCGAAAACACGCATTCCCTCAGGCAGGCTTCCGATTGGATCGAGGGTTTTGAGCTCTGGACGGGCAGCGAGTGCGGTGTAGAAATGAATTTTCTGCGTCTCTTCCTCCCATTCCTTGTGCTTCCACTCGCGATAGAACGCCATGGCCTGCCCTTCGCGATCCCAGGCGAGCCTGGAAAACTTGGTGGTGTCGCTTGCCAGCACGGTCGACGCCGATGTGGTCAGATTGATCAACTCGACGGTGTGCAAGGCCCCTCCCGCCGTGATATAGGCGAATCGGTTGGCCTTCTTGTTGAAAGAGCTCTCGGTAACGTTGCCCAAGCTGCGCGAGAGTCCCGTGCTCATGTCGCGGAGCAGCACGGTGTTGCCCTGCGCCTTGCTGTCGGCCGGCTTCATGAGGGTGACCGACAGCCATTTGCCGTCTTCCGAAAAGCTGAAGCCGGTGATCCCTTTGATGGTCTCCATCTCCATGTTGGACAAATTCACCAACCCGAGCGAGAATTCGACCGGTTTGCGCTGTTCTGTAAGCTTCTCCTGCTCGGCATACGATACGCCGATGCGCATGGCCAGCCATTTGCTGTCGCCCGAAAAGGCGGCCTGCGATGCGAACGCATACCCCTTCGGATCGCCTCCACTCACCTTGCGCACCCACAGAGTGTCGTTGTTCTCCTGCATGGTGACCGACCAGGCCAGCCACTGTCCGTCGTTCGACGTCACGACCTGGCCCAAGTTGTGCCATTTACCGTAATCTTGAGGTGTGGCGGCCGGCTTATCTTGAGCTTGAGCCAGCGTGGCGGTAAGAAGGAGCACTGCGAAGAGTGCGCGCTGAAGCATGCGTTGCATAGATGGTGCGCTGATGGTTATTAGGGATGTGATGCTTACTGGAATAAAAAAACGGTCAGTCCTTCATGAGCCTTGCCTCGAAACGTGGCTGACTGTGGCGCTGAAGTTTGTAATCGAAGATACCGTTCTCGACATCGAGGATGAGGCTCCATTTGTTCGTGGTGTAGTCGCTGTTGAGGCTGGCCGTAAACTCGTCGGCAGGAAAATGCTGATCCCATTCGGTGCCCGTTCCATCCGACATGCCACCGTAGTTGGTGATGGTGTCTGGGGTGCCGTCGGGAAGCAGGTGTTGATGCTTGAACAGGAGACCCTCGGGGGTGAGTGTCAGAATCCAGGTGCGCGATGAGTCTGCACCGACATAGAACGGCATGCGGATCTCTGTATCAGAACATTCGCTGACTTCCATTTTGAGCGGATTGATCACAAACGGGTCATTGGGATCGTCAGAGGATGAAAATTCTGTGCTGCCGGTGAATGAGGCTCCGCATTGTGCTTTTATGTTGTTGAAGAAGGCAACTTGCGGGTCGGCTGTTTCCGACGAAGTTTCGGATCCAGAGCCACATGCCGAAAAAAGCATGAAGGAGGCCCCGATTAACGTAAAGGTCTTCAGTGTTCGATATATCATCAGGTTTGGAATCAGTTTTATGAGATCAAGTAAAAAAGTGTTGAAGAATAGCAATAGCATTTCAGAACTGCAAAACGACGATCATCTTTCGGTCGCACAGGCAATCCCAGACTCATAATGTGCTATATTTGGGGTATGAGACACCCGTCGTTCAACGATCCCATTTATCGCGGAAAGCGTATCGGCTTAGTCCACCTTCTTGAGGATAAGGGGATCACCGATCAGCACGTGCTGCAAGCAATAGGAACCGTCCCCCGGCACATGTTCATCGATACGGCCTTGCATAAACGTGCTTATGAAGACACTGCGCTCCCCATCGGGATGAAACAGACCATATCGCAACCGTACACGGTGGCACGCCAGACAGAGCTGCTGCGGGTCGAGAAGGGCAACAAAATTCTAGAAATCGGGACAGGGTCGGGATACCAGGCTGCCATCTTATGCGAGCTTGGCGCGAAGGTATACTCGGTTGAACGCCACGACTACCTGTACCAGCATGCTCGTGAGCTGTTACGCGCCTTGGGTTACAAGATCCATGCCAAATGTGGCGACGGCACCGAGGGTTGGTCGGCCTACGGACCTTACGACGGCATCGTGGTGACCGCAGGCGCACCCGTCGTGCCCGAGGCGCTCGTGAGCCAACTCAACGTTGGCGGACGCTTAGTCATACCCGTCGGAGACCATCATGTCCAGACGATGCTCAGGGTCACCCGTTTGAACGATCACGACTTCACCGAAGAGGAATTCGCCGATTTCCAGTTTGTGCCTCTTATTGGCCGGGAAGGCTGGAAGTGAGGGCATTGAACATTGAGCATTG
>CAYWCV010000092.1:0-6666 GCA_964456845.1 uncultured Chitinophagales bacterium
CCGTTCGAAACAAGCCGCCCGATATAAACTCCGGACGCCAAATCAGACGCATCCACCCTGATGTGATGCTTTCCTGATTGCATCGGTTGGTTAAAGACGGATTTAACTCGTCTGCCGGTGATGTCATACAGATCGTAACGGACATTGCCGGCTTGAGGTAAATCGAAGGCAACCGTAGTCGCTGGATTAAACGGGTTCGGATACGCATCATGAAGTTGAATCTCGTTGGGAAGATCGGCTTGATCGCCATCATCCGAAGTGCTGTACTGGCCTCCAAACATGAACCAATGCGGATTGTGAACTGGTACCCCCAAGCCAACAGGGGTTGTTGTGTTCGACTCAAGATGCGTGAAGAATAGTGCCCCAAACTGAGCCGAGCTGAAGGTCAGGTACTTGTTGTCGGGCGAAAAAGACGGACGTGAACCATCGATGAGCGGAGAACCGCCGATTGAGGTGGCAGGCAGATTGAAGCTGGACTGCGTGTTCCTATTGAAGTCGACAAGTATGATATCCATCACACCTGTATTATTCTGCATCGTGTTAAATGCCAAAATATTCGGATGCAGCTTGCTGTAGGTGATATTCCCGATGCTGATGTCTACGGGTTGACCTGGTATCATGTTAAAAATGGTCCCAGCACTGAAATCCATCTCAAAGACAGACCAAAAATCATAGTCGCCGTTTTTCATCGAAATCCTATTCAGGGCGTCGAACACAAGTCTAGGTTTTACGGGGTCTGGCGACCACGACACCACGTCAGGGTATAACACGGTCGACAACTTGATGCCCTGACCAGTTGTTTCGGGAACTATGGGCACGCTCACCAACGAAGATCCGTCGGTAAAGTAAAGCGTGGCGTCGTTGGTGTATGCCGAGACCAAAACGGCCATGTTGCCTTGCGGATTTATACTCACGTTCCAAATATCCCCGGGCGTGTGGATGAACAGATTCTGGAATTCATAGACTTGCATGTCGTTCAGATCCACGAAAGCCATTCGGTTGCTGGTATTGACGAAGTATAAGTGCCGGCCGTGAACTGGTGCCGATAGCTGAGCGCGATCGTTACCTTGTTGAGAAACACGGGCAACGGCTGACGGGTGGTTGATATACCCTGCGGTGATATTTAATGGATTTGTCATATCAACCAACCCGATCTTACCGTCGTCGTCCATGAAGGCCACAAAACTCTTTTCTCCTGTTATTGGAGGCACTGGTGGAGGAATTTCGGGTTTCGGGCCTGGATTAGATCCGTCGCTCTCAACGATGCCGACCGTATCGTGAGATTGCTTGATCACGGTAACCTCATGGCTATTGGGACCATACAGATCCGTAGCTGACTGTATCAGAGCCCTTCTCGAATCGATGAACTGTGAGTTGCGGGTCAAGTAGTGCATGAGCGCCCGATAATAAATCTCGGCCGTCTTATCGAACCCGATCGTAGTTGCTATCAATGCCGCGGCACGGTTAGGAATGCCGCTATTGCGATGCACCCCGCCATTGTTCTCGCTGGCTGGCAAGTGCAGGAACTCGGACATGTGTGCAGGCTGCCTAAATTGTGCAGGGATGTTTGGACTTGCCGGATTAAGCATGTTCCGCATGGATTCCCTCTCGGCTGGATTGTACAGCCCTTCGCCGATAAGCATGGACGTGTCGTTCTGAATAAGATTTCCAAACAGGTCGGAGTACGACTCGTTCAGTGATCCCGACTGGAATTGATACACAAGCCCGGCCGTGTACTCGACCACTGCGTGGGTGAATTCGTGGCCAGCGACATCAAGTATGCCAGGGATGGGGGTTACTCCGCCGCTCCCGAAGCCCATCACCCCGTTGAACCAGAATGCATTGATCATCGATTGACCGTTGAAGGTGACATGCACCACTACCCTAATGGTCCCTCCTTTGTCGTCGTAGCTGTTTCGGTTGAATTTATCAAGGAAAAAGCGGTATGTGGTGTGCATGTTGTTATGTGCCGAAACGGCGTGACGATCGTTCCAGGTGTTGTTTGTGGATGCAACTACTTGCAACGCATCTGGTGTCTCCCAATCTTGATTGTTGTTCGTGATGGTCAGTATACCACCGAGTATCTTTTGCTCCTGTTCAGATTTGATGACATCAAGGCTTGGTGTGTCCCAAAGCATGAAATAGGGTCCCAACGGGTCTTTTGGATCCATATATGTTCGAAGCGGAACTGACTTTCCTTGCAGATCTACCGCGTTGACCGAATGGAATGTGCCTCCAAATAAATTCACGTTCGCGGGATCAGATGCACCCGGAGCTGACTTCGGCGCAAAGTTTGACTTTTTTGCAACAGGATTATGTGAGTCGGCGCACAACTTTGAAAACTGATTGAGCACTTCTCCAGTCCCTGCATCCACGAATACATGGTACCATTCGCTACCGTTCGGATGCAGCTCAATCTCATAGGCCGGGACCATCATGCCGCTCTTGTTTGGATACCATATCTGCTGAACTACGGGATCGGGCCTCTTCAGCCATTTTCTGAACACAGGCGATAGTTCCTCATAAATGCCTTGCGTTCTGTAATCCTCAATGACATGATCCACCACGGTTTGATCTGAATAGGAGCTTTCCCAGCGCTGGGAAGGATTCTGGTGCTTTGCTGCACCTTGAATGGCGTAGACTTGACCCATGTGGTTGGCATGGACAAAAATCTGGCTACCAAATACGGTGCGCCCATCAACAGATTGGCTCATTTTCCAATGTGACGCACCGATAGTGTCCGTCAGTAGCGTATCAAGCTTGAGTTGCCCCATCAAACTGGATGTTCCCAACTGGGTTGCGTGCTGGTCGACCAAATGTTCGATGATACCCATGAGGGCGGGGTCGCTGCCGGCCGATTTCGATACGGGAAGCATGTATGACGTGGTTGACAAATCAATCCACGTGTTGCCTTCATGTGTGTGTGATACCGTTTTTTGCACGGTGCCCATGGCATCATTCCATGCCAAACCGTCGCGGATGGTTTCGTATCGGGCGTATCCGACCGATGCGGCCCCGCGAAGACCTTGTGACAGTTGCATTGTACCAAACCAATTGGGGTCGGGAGTATTCTGCGATGATTTTTCGATTGGCGCTTGCATGATACGAGGGTCGCTCTGTGGCTTGCCACTTTGAGCCGATGCAAATGACACGAAAACAAGCAGCTTAATAAGCAGGAGAGTTGGTGTTTTCATTAGATGGATTATTATTGGTGCCGATTGACATCAACTCTATAGAAAACCATCTTCCAATTGGTTCAATTATTGAAAAAAAATCTCATATTTGTCCATGACGTGTCGTGTCAAACTACCAATGAGGAAAATCCATGCCTGATTTGCATGAAATTGAACGCATCTTCACGGAACTGTCTGAACTAGACACCGTAGAGCGCCAATATCAACTTGATGTGTTAAGACAGGCCAACCCTGATATGGCAACCCGCGTAGAGAGTTTGTTTTTGGCACTCGAGGACGCATCGAGTACTTTAGACCAATCAGCTTCCATATTCGAAAGGGTGTCTCCATTGCTCGAAGAAGCCGGAAACCCAACCGTGCAGATCGACAAGTATGAAATCCTTTCAATAATTGGCAGAGGCGGAATGGGAACTGTTTACCATGCCATCAGAAACGACACGTATCGACAAGAAGTGGCAATTAAGGTATTGCACCCCGGCTTGATGGACTCGACATCCGCCAGGCGTTTTGAATGGGAACGGCAGGTGTTGGCGAGGATAAAACATCCCGGCGTAGCCCGTATCTTGGATGGCGGAACTACCAAAGACGGCAACCTCTTCTATGTGATGGAACTGGTAGAGGGCATGGAGATGCGAGATTGGCTCACATCCAGTCAACCTGGATTAAAGGAAAGGTTGCTTTGCTTAAGGAACGTTGCTGAGGCTGTTGCTGATGCACACCGACTTTTGATCATCCACCGAGATATAAAGCCAGCCAATGTGCGCATTGATCAGAACGGCCAGCCTAAGTTGCTTGACTTCGGAATTGCGAAACAGGTTGAAAGCTCAGCAGACACCGGCATCACCATCACTCGCGCGAGAGTTTACTCGCCTGAATATGCAGCACCAGAGCAAGTTAAGGGTGAGGAGCTTACAACGGCAGTCGATGTTTATGGACTAGGCATGCTTATGTACGCAATGCTTGCAGGAGGGTCGCCATATGACACAAAAGGAAAGAGTTTGCACGATGTTGAGCAGGCCATACTTAACGATACGCCAAAGCGAATGTCCAGCTTGGCTCACTCGAATGGGTCTAATGCACCATACAAGAATGATGCTTTCATTGGCGATTTGGATGCGATCGCGTTGAAAGCCATACGAAAAGAACCCGAATTGCGATACGCAAGCGTTCAGCAATTCATTGAAGACATTGACCGATTTCTGGAGCAAAAACCTGTCTTAGCTCGTGAAGGAAGCACCCGTTATCGTCTGCAAAAGTTTTTGCGACGCCATAGGCTGGCAGTCATTGCATCTGCCATGATCGTCGTGCTGATACTCGGCCTAAGCTTACTGTCAGTTTACACTGCCATCATAACGGATCAGAAGAATCGCGAAATTATTGCCGAACGAGATCGCGCTCAGGCGGTATCAGATTTCATGCTGAGTGTATTCCGGTCAGGCAACCCCTTCTCGAATCAGGATCCTAACATTACAGCGAGGCAGCTACTGGATATTGGCATCAATCGCATCGACAGTCTGTACAGTGGGAACCCTGATCTGGCGGTTTATATGAAATTTCCGATTGCATCCGCATTTAAGGGCATCGGCATGTTTTCTAAGGCGGATTCCATATTTGCAGTGCTTCATCGGGAAATTCGAACACAAAAACCGACAGGAAGCAAAGAGGAGCTATCGATCATCTTTGAAATCGCAGTTATTCGAGATCTGATGGGCGATTATAGAACGGCCGATTCTTTGTTTGTGCTTATACAGGAAAATGCAAGATTGTGGGGTTTGGAGAACGACCCGATGGTTATCGAAGCCTATGCTGAGCACGCAATTTCAACCACCAAACAGAACAAGCCCATCGATGCATTTCAGACGCAGCTACTGAAGAATATCGAAACACTGAAAGCGGACGGGGGTGGCGGATCATACCCACATATTACAACCCTGATGGCGCTCGGCTCCTCCTATTATTACACCGACCCATCTCTTGGCTTGCCATTTCTGGAGGAAGCCGACAGTCTATTCGATGTTGCCGGTCTCGGTGAATCGAGTTTAACTTTGATGCTGACCAACAATTTGGCATTATTTTACCAAAACAGCGGAAACGTGCCGATGGCTGATCAAAGCTATAAAAAACTGCTATACCTTGTCGACACCTACATGTCGGACAACATCAGCTATTCATCCACTGCCTACACCAATTACGCCACCTTTCTGAAAGAATCCGATAACGTAGAGGAGGCGTTGGTTGCATTGCAGAAAGCGTTTGATATACAGCAAAATAGTGGGAATCCCATCCCATACAATATGTTCCTGATATACGGAAACTATGGAATATTGCACCAAGAACTTGGCAATCATCCATTGGCTATCGACTACTTCGACAAAACCCATCAACTCGGATTATCCCTAATAGGAGAAGAACATGAGTTCATGGCAATGCTTCACACATACACTGGCATATCAATGGCACATATGGGCAAAATTGATGATGCTCGAAACATTATAGACAAAGGTATCCAAATACGGCTCAGGGCTGGCGGTGAGCAGAATTGGTATTTGGGAGATTCTGAGTATGCTTTATCTGAACTGGCAATCATTACAGGCAATTACAATGATGCGATTACCCATCTTAGTCGCTCGATTGCTCTATACAGATCAATCCATCCGCCAGATCATCAGCTCGTCGTAAAGTCAACCGACCGCTTGATCGAGGTGTTTGGCATGATGGGCGATCGTGAGCAGGCGGCGAATGTAGTTACTCAGCAACTGAAAGAAATGGAAGAAGCCGAAAACATGAATCCCAAGGTTATATCGAAGTATCGCGAAAAACTAGTGCAATTAGTTCGATAGAGAGTCACGTAATTCGTTAGCAAGCCAAGCTTTAGCGAAATTCCATCTACGCTTCACAGTTGATGGTGAAATATTAAGCGCTGCTGCGACTTCTTCTATTGTGGCAGCTCCGTAGAAACGCATTTCAATGATGGATGCCAATTCCTGGTCTTGTGATTCAAGCGAAGATATTGCTTCATCCAACTGAAGGACATTGTCGTCTTCGAAAGAAATGTTTTGAATGTCTTCAATTTGGATACGGTTCTTCCTTTCCCCTCTCTTCAGTGCATTGTTGCGTTTTGCCTCATCTAGTAGAACCCATCGGATTGCCTTCGACATTACCTTCAGGAAGTGTATCCGGTCGTTGAGAATCAATCCTGTATGATCAGCAATCTTGATATAGGCTTCGTGTACGATCGCCGTTGTGTTAAGAGTTAAATTTGAGTTGAATTTTAACCTTTGCTGATGGGCGTTTCGATGAATCTCATGATAGAGGACCTGCACAAACGATTCAATATTAACAGATCTGTCTGCGGTGAGTTCCTTTAGTATGTCGTGTATGCTATTCACACGTCAAATATACACAACCCCTTAAAAAAACGAAGAAAGCCCCTCGGTCGTGGTGACGGAGGGGCTTTCGGGGTAAAAAAAGA
>CAYWCV010000093.1:0-1903 GCA_964456845.1 uncultured Chitinophagales bacterium
CAGTATTACTGGAGAGCTCGTGGTGCAGCGATGAACGGCGTCGTAAAAGGTGCATGGTCTGATATACGTAGCTTCATTACGGTAGCAACACCACTTGCACCAATCCTAGTTGGCCCGAATAACAACACTACAGGTGTTCCGGCAGCAGCTGAATTGACATGGCTTGCTTCCACTGGTGCAACCAACTACAATGTTCAAGTATCCGTCAATCCAAACTTTGATGTGAATGTTGTAGATGCAAACACAGGCAGTCTGTCGTTTACCACACCTGCCTTGAGTGGCGGTCCGGTGTTCTACTGGAGAGTACGCGCTGTTGGAATCGGTGGCGAATCTGTATGGAGTGAAGTACGTAAATTCACACGTGCAGCGTTGGTTTCTATCGGCGATGACGACACTGGTATCCCAACGGAATACTCACTCGACCAAAACTATCCGAATCCATTTAATCCGAGCACTACTATCAGCTTCCGTCTGCCAGAGTCGGCTGAGGTAACGCTGCAAGTGTTCAATTTACATGGTCAGGTAGTTGGAACCATTATGCAGAGTGTGGCTAAGAACGCCGGTATTCATACCGTATCGTTCGATGCTTCAAAATTAAGCTCCGGTGTATATATCTATCGCATCGTTGCTGGTAACTTTACGGCATCACAAAAGATGGTGCTTGTGAAGTAAGTATTAAATGCTTTCAAAAAGGCCTGGTGATTCTGTCATCAGGCCTTTTTTATTTGTAGTTTGTGATCAGAAAAGAAACTTACATATCGGTGCGATCAATGATCAAATTATTTCAGACCATACTCTTGGTTTTCGTTTGGGTTGCATATTCTAGCTACGGCAACCTTTCGTATGCTCAATATCAATTTACCGTTGGTAATGTCTCATGCTCGGTGGGGCAAGATGTTGAGGTTCCTGTAAGTGTCAACTCCATTACTGGTGCAACTCAAATAAGTGTCAACTTACCGTATGCTTCTAACTTGATCTATTTTTCTGATGTCATAACAACAGGATCTATCACAAGCGGATCAACCGTTTCATTAAATGCCTTGGCTAATGGTAAGACAGCTATTACGGCGACATTTAATCGGACCTCGGCGATGTCGGGAAGTGGTACCTTATTTAGGCTAAAAGGCAAGTGTATTGGACAAGGTAGTTCAAATCAAGGCATACGATTTCAAACGGTCACCGTTAATGGAACTTCACCAGCTATGACGTTGGGAACTGGGACAGTAACCGTATTCAGTGGCAATAATATGAAAGTATGGGTAGATCCAAAGGGTCGTGTATCGAATAACCAGTACGCTGTCGACATTAAGATGACAAAACCAGACGGTTGGGGCGTGTACTCTTACAGGCTGGAACTAGAATTCCCGGCAAACTCGATGCGAGCAACAGGGTACGAAGTCAATGGAACCTTATCGAATGGGATGTTTGTCGCATTCAACAACAACACACCGGGATTAGTAATAATATCAGCTGCTGGAACAAATGAAATGAAAGGCAATACGCAGTTATTGGTGCGTATCAACGTAAATCAACTAGCATCAACGTCTGAATTGATTCCCATCAGCATTCGAAAATTTGAAATTGATAACGGAAACCCAAAACCAGATCTCATCAGTGCACAATGGAATCCACAGATTACTGTTCCATTGGAAACTGATAAGTCTATGTTGCCTGAAAACTATTCACTGGGAAGTGCTTTTCCAAATCCATTCAATCCGTCAACAGTTATTCCGTTCGAATTGAGAGCATCCGGCGATGTGTTCTTGACAGTTCTTGATTCAATAGGACGTACCGTAGATATTCTTATTCAAGGAAGAGTAACAGCCGGTCGACACGAAATCCAATGGAATGCTGCTGGCCTGCCCAGTGGTGTTTACATGATCAGACTCGATGCCGGAGGTGA
>CAYWCV010000093.1:2003-6514 GCA_964456845.1 uncultured Chitinophagales bacterium
TATCAGGGACTATCACGGACAGTCAGTTATTGTTGGTTAGTTGCCGTTTGAATATTAGACATCGATTTAATGTTCATTAATGAGATTTAAGTTTACAATAGGCCAAACTAGTATTAACATAGTAATGTAAAACCATTATCGCCCACAGTTCAGGGTGTTGAGCATTAATGGCTCTCGTTCTAGTTCTTTGTTAACGGAGGTTTTATGAATTACCTGCTATCATCAAAAAATGGAGGTCAGCCGCGCATTCTAAGTTCAGTCATGCTATTGCTGCTGGCCGTATTGTTTACGACTGCATCGTCTTTCGCTTTGGATAGCGACAAGGAAACAGCTATTTCCAATCCAGATGTCGATGTTATTTTGCTGACGACCCCGCCGGCAAATGGTTTTCAGCCAGGCGACATGGTTCAGATTCAGATCCGTGTCACCAATGTTGACAACATTAATGACGCCTTTCGTGTGGACATCCTGGATTATCCCATGTCCATACACAATGGCACATTGATAAACAGCGTGGATATTGTAAATGGCCAAGATATGCTCATCTTCGGCAGCAATGCCATCCTTCGTGAGGCTGTATTCAATCGTGGAAATTTCTTTCGTTCTTGCATATACTGTTACGGACGTAAGATCACAGAAAGCTATCTGGTCGATGTTGAGTTCGCTGAATTCTCGAATGCTTATACATGGATCATTGATAAGCGGTTTAGAAATGGTTCGCTTACGTTAAATGACGTTGCAACATTGACCCTTACCGTAGAGCTCCTGTCGTATTATATGATGCCGGCCAAGTTATCTACTCCGGCACCAGTTCTGACAAATTTTGAGTATCACTTCCGCGTTGATTACTCTCAGTACGACAGCTATGGCATGGAAAGTCTTATCGTACCCGTCGATCTAACCAATGTTATTGCAGAAACGGGCGTTCGCACGTACACGACAGTCATTGCACCTGCCGATTTACTCGCAGGGGAGCCATACCTGATAGAAGTCGGGGTATTGGTTTTTGATGTTTATGGCGAATTCACGTACGACTTACGTCTCAATCAAGGATTTACATCCTTCGCGTCGAATAACTTCTATTCCAATGTTTTTCCATACAGTGTGCCATCACATCAAAATGGGGATCCATTGAATTATCGTTCGTTATCGTTCAGCTCAAGCAGAATTGGCTTTCTCTTGTATCAACAACCACCTGTAAAAATTGCTGATGCAACCGAGCAGTATCCTTACCTACCTATACGATTAGGTTATTTGCCCATTGATGAGGAATACAGCATTATCAGTATGGGCTACAATTGCTATTACAATTCTTCAGAAACGGATTGTGATATTGGTCCTATTGGCCTAAAGGGCACCTCTGCAAATCGAATGTTTATACAGGGCGTTGCCACCTTGGATATGGCTGGCGGCAATGCGACACTATCGGGTGATATCAGCTTCCAGGAATATCCATCATGCGATGACGACGGTATTAGCGCACTAGATTGTAAAAGTACTGCTGGTACTTCGGGCATTCCGCCGGTAGTATTTCCGATCGACGAAGAAATCCCCATTGCACCGTTTACATTAACGAAAGTGGTCAATGAGACATGCTTTGAGATGTGTGACGATGGATATTTTCGCATCGAGCTGACTGGGGCAGACTTTCGCAAGGTAAGCTCTGTGTGGTTTGTTTCTGATCTGGTTCCAGATGCGTTGACGCCGTTCGACATCTTCCAGAATTTCTCCATCATTACCAATAGCATCGTGCTTGAATATGGTGCGATTGCGAAGGAGCCTGGAGGTGGATTCCTATACATGTTCAATAATACGACTGAACAATTCAGTGCGATTCCAACAAAATCCATTGATCGTGAACACACGCCGAATGGCAACCCCGGTTACGATTACGGCTGGTACGAAACCATTTGGTTCAAAATGCCATTTGGGGTGCAATCTGATGCAACTGCGGGGATTTTCACGAATACGGCAAGATTACATTTTATGACCTCTCCTTTTGTGAACTTTACGATAAACAAGGCAGTCGAAGGTGATGTCATACATCCGATATCCAATTCATTCGTTGAAACGGAGAGGGATTACATTCATGACTTCACGCAATTTTACAGCACCTTCTTTGATCTGTCGTTGGTGGAAGCAAGTGTCGACGTGCAAATCGGTTGCTCTGTCGTTTCGGGTTACAAATTCGAAGATCTTGACGCCGATGGTGTCCGCGAAGCGAATGAGCCAGGCCTAGAGGGGTGGGAAATTACTCTTCAGGGGTCAGCAGGCACAATGACGGCAACCACCGACGCCAGCGGCTACTACGTGTTCCCGCATGTCCTGATAGGCAACTACCAGGTGCGCGAAACGCAGCAAGAGGGATGGATTCAATCCCATCCGGCAGGTGAAGGGTTCTACAATATTTCGTTGGCACGCAAGGGCTCATCCGCCACGGCCGACTTCGGCAACTATCGCTCGGCCAATGTCTTCGGCTACAAATACGAAGACAGGGACGGTTCTGGCAGCTTCACAGACGGCGAACCCATGATGGTTGGTGTCCGTGTACAGCTCCGGGACCTTTCGGGCAATATTGTGGCCGAGGTTCTGACCGATGCTGATGGTTTGTTCGCGTTTGAGGGCATCAAACCGGGCCACTACGTCGTCTTCGAGGTTATTCCGGATGGAATGTACCAATCGCAACCAAGTCCTGCCGAGGGTGGTTTCTATCACCTTGTTCTGGCAAGCGGCGAAGAAGTTGGGCCATACCCATTTGGGAATTACTTCCTCACAAGCCTAGCGGGTGACGTATATTACGAAGGTGCTGCACCACCTAAGATTACCTTAGGGGATGTCACTGACAGCCATTTTGCTGCACCTGGCATTGTTGTTACGGGCATACGTACGGGTCCGGCACCTCTGAAGACAGCTTCGGGTGCATCGGTCGTGCTTCCTGGTCAAAGCAGCTTCGAAGTGGTGACCGACGAAAACGGACACTTCGATGTCGACGGTCTGCTTCCCGGTTTGTACACAGTTACGGCAGTCGAACCAGCTTTCACGACGTCGATGACACCAAATCCGCTGACGGAAGTCCTTGCTTCCGGTGGTGATGTAATCATCGAATTTGGCTTGTATTATGACGAATACGCTGCTCCCGAGCTAACGAAGTCGTCCATTACCGGATCGGTGTTTGCCGATACAAACGGTGACGGCCGGTGGCAGTTCCCATCCGAAGTGGGCGTTACAGGCCGGTTGGTGAACCTGAGCGGTACAAGCAAGCGCGGCACAGCCATAACGCGAACCACGACGACTGGCTCTGACGGTTCGTATACGTTCGCCGAGTTGCCCGAAGGCCGCTATGTGGTGACCGTGCAGAGTGCTGCAGGTGCATCCATAAGCTCGCCAATGGCATTCCGGCATGTGGTTGTGCTCGGTGCCAACGAGGATATCGGTGCACGTGCCAGTGGCGCGCCCGGTGGCTCCGGATGGCTGCAGGCGGCGATGGCTGGGTCTGACGTCACCTTTGGTGAGCTTCTGCTCATCTTGGACACCAACGGCGACGGAATCGCTGATACGCGATATGACCTGTCGGGACAGGCCAGATTTGATCTTGGAGGCATCACGGGTGAGACCGTGCGACCATTTGCGCTACGTAGTCTGGCGATGTATGGTAAGAATGCAAGCGGTCAGCCGCTTGTGGCAGCCACGCCTGGCCTGATCGATGGTTCTGGTGAATTGTCTGGAACCGGGGCATTGGTTGGTGGAGGTATTGAGAGCGGATTTGTACTTTCGGTGGGCGATCTGTACATGCTCACAACGGAAGCTATCCCGTTTGTTGGTTCGGCCGACCGCTGGCCAGTCAGGAACACCAGGGCAGTTTTTAATGCAATGACGGCCGTTGATCCGGTGGCACTTCGCGACGTGCAGAGCAACGTGGTCGCCGCTATTTTGTATGCGGAGCATGTGCCTACCTTCGGCGCTGACTTCGCCGCTGAGCGCGCCGACTTCGGCGACGCGCCTGCCAGTTATGGCACGCTGCGTGCGACGCTGGGCGATGAGTTCGTGCTGACCACTTCGGGCATCGTGTATCCGCTCGACGGGGCGCGTCACCTCATGCCATGGACCGGCATGCCGGGACTCATGCTTGGAGAAAGTGTGACGGACGATCTCAACGGCCAACCAAGTGAAGACGCATCAGGCGACTTCGACAACGGTGTGACGCTTCCCGAATCTGTAGCCCCTAATGCGACCTTTGAGGCCGCAGTGAATGTGACCGGTACGGGTCTGCTCAGCATTTGGGTCGACCAGGACCGCAACGGCGTGTTTGGGTCATCCGAGAAGCTTGTCAGCGACCTTTCGGTTGAGACAGGCGAATATATTGTCACGCTGCACTCGGGCTCTGTCGCCACGAGTGGGGTGACTTTTATACGGGTGCGTCTGACGACTCAGGCGGGCGTGGGCGCCACGGGGCCCGCCCTTGACGGCGAGGTCGAAGACTATATGCTGACCATCGACGCGGCCCTAGCAGG
>CAYWCV010000094.1:0-6490 GCA_964456845.1 uncultured Chitinophagales bacterium
TAACCGGCTTACACAAACAGAAGCATGAGTCTAGTAGAAAATATCAGAAACATCTATAAGATCGAGGAACTCCGCAACCGTATTCTATACACGGTTGGAATCCTCATGGTCTATCGATTGGGAACATACGTCACACTTCCCGGTGTCGATGCATCACAACTGGTTGTAAGCACCGGACAAGCAACAGACCTTCTTGGTCTGTTCAACTTGTTCGTGGGTGGTGCTTTTGCACGCGCCGGTGTGTTTGCCCTGGGCATCATGCCATACATTACGGCCTCGATTATCATCCAGTTGATGGGTGCAGTCGTTCCGTATTTTCAGAAGATGCAGCGGGAAGGTGAGGATGGACGTCGCAAAATAACGCAGATTACACGCTATAGTACCGTCGCAATTACATTGGTGCAGGCCATTGGCTTTGCTATCAACCTGATGGCAACATCTCCCGATGCTATTGTTGTTACGAACACAACGTTCATTCTTACAGCAATGATCGTTCTGACAGCCGGTACTGTATTTGTAATGTGGCTCGGTGAGCGAATAACCGACAGGGGTATAGGCAATGGTATATCATTGATCATCATGATCGGTATTATTGCAGCCCTTCCAACAAACGTTATCAATGAGGTATCTACACGTAGCAACGTGTTTCTCTTCCTCGTTGAGTTAGCGGTTCTCTTGGGCGTAGTTGCAGCGGTTGTCATGCTCACGCAAGGTACCCGTAAGATTCCGGTGCAATACGCAAAGCGTGTCGTTGGTCGCAAAGTATATGGAGGAAGCACGCAGTATCTTCCGCTTCGCGTCAATGCTGCTGGTGTTATGCCCATCATTTTTGCTCAGTCGATCATGTTCATTCCGAGCACGATCAGCACATTTTTCCCGGAGAGTACGGCCATTCAGTTCATGACTGCTTGGGCTAACGACTTTACCGGAGTTGCATACAACATTGTGTTTTTCATCATCATCGTGTTCTTCACGTATTTCTATACGGCCATCGCCATCAATCCGAAGGAAATGGCCGACACGATGAAGCGTCAAGGTGGTTTTGTGCCTGGTGTGCGTCCCGGCAAGCCAACTCAAGAGTTTATCGACAACATCCTTGCGAAGATTACGTTCCCGGGCTCATTGGCCTTGGCGCTAGTGGCCATTTTGCCTGCATTCGCTACGGCATTTGGCGTCACCCCAGGTTTCGCGCAGTTCTATGGTGGCACAGGTTTGTTGATCATCGTTGGTGTTGCACTCGATACACTCCAGCAAATTGAAAGTTACCTCATGATGCGTCATTACGACGGATTCATGAAGACGGGTCGAATCAAAGGACGTAGGACATTTGCATGATCTATCTCCGCACTGACGACGAAATCAAGAAGATCAGGGAGAGCGCTCAGCTTGTATCCCTGACACTCGCCGAGGTTGCCAAGCGCATCCGTCCGGGAGTTACAACTGGTGAGCTTGATGTCGTTGCGGAAGATTTCATTCGCAAGAACAACGGAGTCCCAGCCTTCAAAGGCTATGGGGACAAAAAAAATCCCTTTCCCGGTTCATTGTGTATTTCCATTAACGAGGAAGTAGTACACGGAATACCTGGCGAAAGGGTACTGCAGGAAGGCGATATTGTATCTGTCGACTGCGGTGTTTATAAAGATGGTTACTACGGCGATCACGCCTACACCTTCCCGGGAGGCGAATGTGACCCGCAAGTGCTACGGTTGTTGAGCACTACTCTCGAGAGCCTCTACAAGGGCATTGAGAAGGCAGTGCACGGCAACACCGTCGGTGATATATCGGCTGCTGTTCAAGAGCATTGTGAAGCGCAGGACTACGGGGTTGTTCGCGACCTCGTTGGCCATGGTTTGGGGACATCTTTACATGAAGAACCACCCATACCCAATTATGGTCGTCCCGGAAGGGGGCCAAGATTGCGCAGCGGAGCGGTGCTTGCGATCGAGCCGATGATCAACATGGGGACCTGGCGCGTCAAAACGCTGTCGGACGGCTGGACGGTCGTTACGGCCGACGGCTCGATGTCAGCCCATTTTGAGCATAATGTGGCCGTCAGGGAAGGACAAGCTGAAATTTTGAGCACTTTTCAGTATATTACGGAGATAACCAAGATCGAACTGGAAAAATTGGTAATACATGGCTAAGCAGGAACCGATAAAACAAGACGGTACAATAACAGAGGCATTGCCAAATGCCCAGTTCATCGTACGTCTGGACAATGGGCATGAGCTACTCGCCCATGTCTCGGGTAAAATGCGCATGTTTTACATCAAGATTCTTCCAGGTGACCGTGTTGCGGTGGAGATGTCTCCGTATGACCTGAGCAAGGGCCGTATCACATACAGATACAAATAACCGCTGATCGAAAGCAGACCATGAAGACGAAATCATCCGTACGGAAGAGAATTCCGAGCGACAAAATCGTACGCCGCAAAGGCCGTGTGTACGTTATCAACAAGAACAATCCGCGCAACAAACAGCGCCAAGGCTAACCGAAAGTTTAGACATTTATGGCTCGTATTGCTGGAGTCGATTTACCAAAAGACAAGAGGGGCGAAATAGGCCTCACGTACATCTACGGAATAGGGCGCACGCGTTCGCGTGAGATCCTGTCGCGTGTAGGTCTCGATGTAGACACCAAGGTTCGTGATTGGAATGACGACCAGGTGGCTGCCATCCGTAAACTCCTCGAAACCGACTACAAGGTAGAAGGCCAACTTCGTACCGAAGTGACCCTCGCCATTCGCCGCCTGATGGAGATTGGTTGCTACCGCGGCCTTCGCCATCGTAAAGGGTTGCCTGTGCGTGGACAGCGTACTAAAACGAATGCCCGTACCCGTAAGGGACGTCGTAAGACCGTCATGGGCAAGAAGAAGGCACCTAAGAAGTAATCTGATATATAACAACCACGGATCATGGCTAAAAGACAAGTCAAAGGCAGCGCCGCCGCCGTCAAAAAGAAAAAGCGTCAGCTTTCCGACCCTAATGGTTACGCCTACGTCAAGGCAACGTTCAACAATGTCATTGTTACGTTGACAGACGGGCAGGGTAACGTCCTTTCCTGGTCAAGCGCCGGTAAGGAAGGGTTTAAGGGATCCCGTAAGAACACTCCCTACGCCGGCCAGCTCAGCAGCGAGACGGCTTCGCGTGAGGCCTTCGAAATGGGCCTTCGCAAGGTGGAGGTTTATGTAAAAGGACCAGGTAGTGGACGTGAGTCGGCCATCCGTGCGATGAGCAACGCCGGGCTTGAGGTCACCCTCATCCGCGACACGACGCCGATCCCGCACAACGGATGCCGTCCTCCCAAGAGAAGAAGAGTTTAATCCAATACCTATCCCAACATGGCAAGATATAGAGGCCCAAAGCAGAAGAAAGCCCGTCGATTCAAAGAGGCTATTTACGGACCAAGCAAGGCGCTTGAGAAAAAACCATATGGCCCAGGCCAGCATGGACGCTCGCGCCATTCCAAGAAGTCGGAGTATGCCGTCCAGCTCGACGAAAAGCAGAAGGCAAAATACACCTATGGTCTGCTCGAGCGCCAGTTCCGCACCCTGTTTGAAAAAGCAAGTGCTAAAGACGGCGTCACGGGCGAAAACCTTCTGCGCTACCTCGAGTCGCGACTCGACAACACCGTTTACCGTCTTGGTTTCGCTCGCACCCGCCGTCAAGCCCGCCAGCTGGTATTGCACCGCCACGTGGTGGTGAACGGCATCGTGGTGAACATCCCGTCGTTCGCCATGCGTGCGGGCGATGTGGTGAGCATCCGTCCGAAGTCGCGCGATTTGGTCGCCATACAAGACTCGTTGGCCAATTCGAACCGCAAGAAGTACAACTGGCTTGAAGTGGATCGTAAACTGCTCTCCGGCAAGTTCCTGAACGCGCCAGAAGTGGAGGAAATCCCTGAAAATATCAATGTACAGCTCATCGTCGAGCTTTACTCGAAGTAATCCCGGCCGTTTCCCACAGCGTCCATCCAAACTGTTACCATACCCCCGTATTATATATGAGCACTACGAATCTCCAGATGCCGGACAGCCTCGTCATTGAGGAAAGTACCGATACTTTCGGACGATTTGTGTTACAACCCCTCGAACGTGGCTTTGGAGTGACAATCGGCAATTCATTTCGCCGTGTGCTTCTCTCGTCGCTTCCAGGAAATGCAATCACAGCCATCAAAATCGGTGGTGTGAAACATGAATTTTCCAGTATCCCGGGGGTTGCCGAAGACGTCTACGACATCATCCTCAACCTGAAAGGTGTCCGCTTCAAGCAGCTCGAGCAAAGCTCAGGCGTTATCAATGTGAGCAAAAAGGGGCCTGGTGTCCTCACTGCCGACGACATTGCGAACTCCACGTCTGAGTACACAATTCTGAACACAGATCACGTCATCGCTACATTGTCTGACGATTCTACCGTAGAAATGGAACTTCGCATTGGCCGTGGCAAGGGCTATGTGACCAGCGAGGAGCATACCAACGAGGAAGAAACAGACATCGATCTTATACCTGTCGACGCGATATTCACGCCGATCAAAAAAGTGAAGTACACGATCGAGAACGTTCGTGTAGGTCAGCGCACCGATTACGAGAAAGTGATCCTTGAAGTCGAGACCGACGGGTCAGTGAATCCTAAGGAAGCGTTGACGATTGCCGGCAAGATTCTGAAAGATCACATTGAGAAGTTCATCACCGAGAAAATCAACGAACCGTTCGTTCAGGAAGACGGCGAAGTTGATGCCGAGAAGCTGCGTGTAGCGTCGTTACTACGCACATCCATCGAAGAGCTGAACCTCAGCGTTCGTGCATACAACTGTCTCAAGTCGGCCAATATCCTTACGATAGGCGAACTTGTGTCGAAGGAAGAGGCAGAGCTGTTGAAGTTCCGCAACTTCGGCAAGAAGTCGTTGGCCGAGCTGCAGGAAGTGGTCGACGAGAAGAACCTGCAATTTGGCATGGATATCTCAAAATATCTTGATAAATAATTTTACGTTTTAGCTGCAAGGAATAAAATAAGCCATGCGTCACCAACTCAAAGGCAAGAAGCTCAATCGGACAGCTTCGCACCGTAACGCGACACTTCGGTCATTGTCGATCGCTCTCATCAAGAATGAGCGCATCGTAACTACGACGACTAAAGCGAAGGAGCTCCGTCGCATTATAGAGCCGATCATTACCCGCGCCAAAGACGACACTACGCACAACCGTCGCGAAGTGTTCTCTTTCCTGCACGACAATAACTCCACCAGCAAACTGTTTGACGAGATCGCTCCGAAGTGCGCATCCCGTCCAGGTGGATACACCCGTGTGATCAAGCTGGGTACCCGTCAGGGCGACGGCGCTGAAATTGCAGTCATCGAATTAGTGGACTACAACGACATTAGACCTGACACGGCCGGTGCCAAGAAGAAGAAGCGCACACGTCGTGCCGGTGCCAAGACGAAAGCAGATGCTGCACCTGCAGCTGCTGCCACCGCACCAGCTACTGTCGTCGAAACGGTAGTAGAGAAGGCTGCTGAGACAGTCGAGGACGTGAAAGAGACTGTGGTAGACACTGTTGAAGCCGTCGCCGAGGCCGTAGAGGAAGTAGTGGAGTCTGTTGAGGAAAAAGTGGAAGAAGTTGTCGGTTCCGCCGAAGAGACTTCTGAGACCGCTGAAGAATCAACCGATTCGGAAGAGAAGAAAGAAAGCTAAGAAATTCTTCTTAGAACATATTGGAAGCCATCCGGGTATTACTTGGATGGCTTTTCCTTTTTTACGCCGACAAGACGCACGACGGATCCAATTCCATTGTGATACACTCCTTCGTGGAGCTCGATTGTCACTTTTTCCATGTAGGAGAATTCAATTGCGGCAAAGTCAGTTTTGATTTCATCGACGCTATAGAGCATGTCGGGGTCGGATGGTCCGCCTATATAAGGATTGGCCTTCTGATACTCCAGATTGTCCATACTGAACGCTTCCATGATGATGGTCCCTCCAGGCTTCAAGCACTGCTGAATGGCCGCATGGAAGTGATCTTTGATCAGCCGGGGAAAATGTGCATAGATCAATGCGACGGCGTCATATTGTTCTGTGCCGTATTCGAATTCGGTTGCCGAACGGAGTTGGTAATCGAGTTTGATGCCCGTCCTATGAGCAAGCATTTCCGCCTTTAGGCGTCCAGCAGTGCTTATGTCGAACGCGACCGCATCCCAGCCAAGCGAAGCCGCGTACACGGCATTTCTGCCCTCACCTTCGGCTGGAAACAGGATTCTTCCCGGTCTTAATGAAGGCAGTTGTTCCGCCAGGAATGCATTTGGACCTTCGCCATATGCGAATGCCTCTTTGCTGTAACGGTCGTCCCAGAATTGTTTCGACATAGAAATACAGATGAATAGGTCAGTGATGGAAAGTAGTAAAAAATCAGATTCGGTAGTAAATGGAAATCGAGCATTGGGCATTGGACATTGGACATTGGACATCTTGTTCTTGCAGTTGCTCTTGCAGTTGCT
>CAYWCV010000095.1:0-1840 GCA_964456845.1 uncultured Chitinophagales bacterium
AGCAAATTGAGATTTCGAAGTCAAGTTAATCCAATCCCATCAGGAACTTCTTCGGGGTGATGCCGAACTTGCGCTTGTACGCCGCTATGAAATGGCTGGTGTTCGCGTAGCCGATTTCCCAGGAGACCTCATTGACCTTGAAACGGCCGGTCGACAGCAGTGTCTTGGCATGATTAAGACGATGGTCGTTGTAATATTGGTAAACAGGGCTTCCGTAAAGGCGCTTGAACCCGACCTTGAGCTGATATTCGTTGAGGCCCACCTGCTGGCAGAGTTCCTTGATGGTCGGTGCGTTGGCCATGTCCTTCAACACCAACTCCTTTGCCATGTGCACCTTTTTTACGGTGGCCTCGTCGTTCAGAAATGGGCAGCCGGTAAGGTCGACATCCTGATTGGCCCCAAAATACAAGCTCATGGCCTCGAGCACCTTCGCTCGCATGTACATCGTCTTGGCATTCTCGGGCATCCGTGCAAAAAACATCTGCTCGAGCACCGCATACATTGCAGGTGCAATCGGCGCGCTGGTGTGGTATCGCTTGTCGACCGATATGGCGTCGAATAGCTCCGCATTCTGCTTGCCACCCATGAAAAGTTCGTGCATGTGCTCAATGCCGATCATCATCACCAGCATGCGTGTCCTCTCGCCGAGCGACACCTGAGCCTTGATGGGGTTTTGTGGGTTGTACAGGATGTACATGGTGCCTTGCTCCAACGCCAATGTATAGCCCGATCCAGGCACGAGCAACGTACCCGATCGCTCCAAAACGAAGAGAATTCCTATGCGCCTTGATTCCACTTCCAGACCGAAACTTGACTCGGCCTCAGGGCTCGCCTGCACCCTCATAATGAGCATCTCTGTGTCCAACACGTGGGACTCAAAAGGAGCTAATCGACTTTTTGGGTTATTTTTTGGTTCGTTCATTCGACTGTTTAGGGTATTTTTATGCGTTGAAATACTAATAGAAACCTATGATAGGTCTTTAATAGTTCCTAAGATAGGTTTTTAGTCAATAATAGAGTATCACATTCGTCTTTTTGGAGTATTAATAATCCGTTTATGGACACTTATTTAATCCTGTTCGCGATATTTTTATGCATTCACTTTTCCCCAGAACGCACATATAGGTATCCCTTTTGCGAAGCACGATATGCGCCGTACTTACCCTCCTTCTTGCTGTATCCCTGCCAGGTGCGTTGTATGCCGATGCATGCATTGTCACTGGTCGAGTAACCGACGAGACGGGCAGGCCCGTTCCCGGTGTTACAGTACGTATCGTCGACACGAAGAATGGAGCATTCACAGACAGTCGCGGGTTGTTCACCGTGAACATCGACACATCAGCAGCAGCCGGCCTGCGTCTATCGGCTGTCGGGTATGACCAGAGGACCGTTCGTGCGGCCGACATCACCTGTGGCGAACTGGGTGACCTGAGCATGAAGATGGCGACCAGCACGCTCAGGCCTGTCGTTGTGACGGCGACCCGGAGCTACCGGTCGCTCGATGGGACTTCGCTTCCAGTTACGGTTGTGTCGGAAAGCGATGTCCGGAGTACGGCTCCTACAAGGCTTGGGGAGCTGCTCGCCGAACAGACGGGCCTACAGGTCGTGAGCCAGTTCGGCTCAGGGGTGCAAATACAGGGTTTCGATCCCGATTACACGCTCATCATGATCAATGGCGAGCCGCTCGTCGGACGTGTTGCCGGCACCCTCGACTTGAACCGGATCTCGGTCGGAAACATCCGGCAGATTGAGATCGTGAAGGGTCCGTCGTCGTCACTCTACGGCAGCGAAGCCCTAGCCGGGGTGGTAAACATCATCACGGAACAGCCCGACGATGCCC
>CAYWCV010000095.1:1940-6460 GCA_964456845.1 uncultured Chitinophagales bacterium
AGCGAAGCCCTAGCCGGGGTGGTAAACATCATCACGGAACAGCCCGACGATGCCCTTCGGCTCAACGGATCGGTATTGGGCGGGTCCTACGGACAATTTGACGCATTTGTAGGAGGCGGCGCAGGGCTAGGGAAAGTGGAAATGGATGTGTTTGCGAACCATAACAGAAGCGACGGATACGATCTGGATCCAGACACACGGTTGGCAACGATTCCCAAGACTTGGAGCACGACGGCGCGAACAGGAATCAATTGGTCGATCAAACCGGACGTTGAGTTCAAGCTCGGCGGATCTTTCTTCGACGAGCAGCAGCGTAACCAGGATAATTTCATCACGAACAACCGCGGCAGGACTGATGTGAGGTACTTCTCCCGCCAATTTGATGCCTCACTATCGCCTGAGCTCCGTTTCAAGATCGTAGGTATCGACCAATTAAGCATCCGAAACCATCTCTCTCTGTTTGCGACGGACACCTACTACCGATACGACTCCGACCTTGTCGAATTCGACCGCAGCAAGTTCGAGCAGACCTACTGGAAATCGGAGGTGATCCTGAACGAAATGATCACTCCGTCTCATTTTGTGACCGCTGGACTCGGCTTTGTGCGAGAATCCGTCGAATCAGACCGTTTTTTGGATGGAACCAACTATCAAAACACTGGTTTCGCGTTTTTGCAGCACGAGTGGGAGCCGAGCGAGGCATGGTCGATCGTCACCGGACTTCGCTACGACCTTCACGACCAATACGAGAACAAGTTCAGCCCACGCGTGTCATTTGCTTGGAAGCCAGGCGCTATCAAGTTTCGCGGATCTGTGGGCACGGGCTTCAAGGCGCCCGATTTTCGACACCTATACCTGAATTTCTTCAATCCGGCCGGCGGATACACCGTGCTCGGATCAGAGTCGGCCGCCGACGAAATCAGCCGTCTCATTGCAAGTGGACGTCTGAGCGCCAACGATTTGTTCCTTCCACTCGACGAAATATCGTCGCTGAGTCCGGAACAGTCGCTTGCGATCAATATTGGGGCCGATCTGTACAAGCCGATGTATTCGCTGTCGGTCAATTTTTTCAACAACAACGTCTCCGACCTGATCGAGTACACACGTGCAGCGGTTTTGAGCGATGGATTGACGCTGTTCAGCTACCAGAATCTGAACCGGGTGCTACTCCGCGGTGCTGAAGTATCGGGCTCCTATCGCCTCGGCAACGCACTTGATATCGGGGTCGGTTATCAGTTCCTAGATTCCAGAGACCAAGACGTGTACGACGACATCACGGCAGGACTCATATTCCGCCGTGATCCAGCCAGCGGCGAGGTTACTCGCGTAAAGCCTAGCGAGTATGGTGGACTCCTAAACCGCAGTCGCCACAGCGGCAACCTGCGTCTCGGCTACTCGCACTCGGCAACAGGCACCGGCATCAACGCACGCGCCATTTTTAGGGGCCGATACGGCTTTGGCGACGCGAATGGCAACGGTATCGTCGACGCCAACAACGAATATGGGAAAGCACACGTGATGCTGAACGTTACGGCTACGAAGTCGGTCAACCAGAACTTCGAGGTCTTCGCTAGCGCTTTAAACCTTCTCAACTTCACAGAGACAGACAAGCTTCCAACAGCCCCCGGACGCATGTTCCGCTTGGGCATTCGATTCAATCACAGTTCCAAATAATCATCATCTACACATCAAATGAAACTTTCATTCAAGTCATTGGCCTTTTTGACGGTATTTACTCTTCCGGTTCTTACCGCATGCGACGGTGGACTCTTCAACTCTGGCGACGATGAGCCATCGATTGCACGCATCGACACCGTGAAAAATCTACCCTCCGATCCACCAATATCAATCGGTCCAATGGGTCCAGTTGGAACAGGCAAGTACACCTTCTACAACTTCGAGACAAAGGCCATCGTGGCCAACACCGATTCTGCCACCAACAAGTGGGATATCGGGTTCCGCGCGACATCCATCATCTTCAACAGCGGCATAAGTGGTCCAGGAACTGCTTCAGCTCAGTTGGTGAACGGCATCTTCAGCGAGATGCGCCAAGCACCCGAAGCGGGTTACAAGCAGGATGCTGCCGGCAATTTGGTGATACCGCCTGTGTCCGGTCAGGGCTGGTACAATTATACGGGTCCGACGGGCAATCCTGTGAACGTGATCCTGCCGGTTCCAGGACGCATCATCGTCGTCAAGACCAACTCCGGCAAGTACGTCAAGATGGAGATTCTGAGCTATTACCGTGACAACCCACCGGTAAATACACTCACGCAGACATCCCCAAGTCGTTATATGACCTTCCGTTTCGCGCTGCAGCCCGACGGATCGCGCAACTTCTGATGCAGCAGGTTATCGAATACATTCCAATTCTGACCACGATCTTCTCGGTGTACTTTTTCCGGGAGATCGCTGGTCATTATCAGCAGCGCAAGACCACCTACTTGCTCTGGTGGACCATCGGTGTTGCCACCTTCGGGTTGGGCACCTTAGCAGAGAGCATCCATGCGATTATCGGCTGGAATGAGGTCAATCTCCGATTCTGGTACATCATCGGAGCCCTTCTCGGCGGTTTTCCACTGGCTCAGGGATCGGTGTATCTGCTCATGAACCGTACATTTGCCCATGTGACCACCGTCATCTATGTCGGAGTCATAGTGGTAGCCTCCTGGTTCGTGATCACAACACCCATTGCCTTGCCGCCTGATTTCGACGGACGCTTGACCGGTGCCGTCTTCGAGTGGACATGGGTTCGTGGATTCTCGCCGTTCATCAATATCTACTCGTTCATCTTTTTAGTCGGCGGTGCCTTCTACTCTGCGTACAAGTACTACAAGCAGGGTATTCGTGAGGCGCCGTTCAAAGGCAACATATTCATCGCCGTCGGTGGATTATTGCCGGGCATCGGTGGCACATACGCCCGGTTTGGGTACGTTGAGGTGTTGTTTGTGACGGAGTTAATTGGATTGATCTTGATCTATGTCGGTTACCGTGTCATCAAAGTGAACCGTCGCAGCTGATTGTCTTGATAGTTGAGTCGACCCACCTAAAACCCCGACACCGATCGGGGCTTTTTTGTATCATTCGGGACCGATGAACACGTATTTCCGACCAAAATTATGAGCCTCGAGGATTTGATCCGTCAGCTTGAGCTGAACCGCGATCCCGTTCGCGCCATTGGCATGAGCGCGTACATGCGCAACCAGTTCCCGTTCCTCGGTATTTCAAAACCCGTTCGTGCGGAGTTGTGCAAGCCCTTCATGCAGGCTGCCAAACAGGACGGACGGATCGATTGGGATATCGTCGACACCCTATGGACCAAGCCGGAGCGCGAGTTTCAGTACGTGGCGCTCGAGTACATTGTGGCGTTGCGAGGTGGGTTGTCGCTTGCAGATCTTGGGAACATCAAATCGCTGATATCGACGAAATCATGGTGGGATACCGTCGACGGATTCCCCAAGCCCGTGTCGCATATCGTGCAGCAGCATCCCGAGGCTCGCGGAACGATGGTCGACTGGAGCACAGATCCCGATTTTTGGGTCCGCCGCAGCGCCATCATCCACCAGCTTCCGTTACGGGCTGCCACCGACACTGCCCTGCTCGAGACGGCCATCCTCAACAACTTGGGCCAGCGCGAATTCTTTATCAACAAGGCCATCGGGTGGGCGCTGCGCGAGCACAGCAAGACCGATGCCGACTGGGTGAGGGCGTTCATTGAGAGGCACCGGGCAACGCTCAGTCCGCTGAGCATCCGCGAGGGCAGTAAGTATATATAAGAAGGTCCTTCGCCGACATTTCGCTTCGCTCAATGTGTCAGCTCAGGATGACATGCCGGCGTTTGATAAATAGGGGAAGACACCCACAATTGCCGCTATTCCAAAAAACGGCCTTTCAGCTCCGGCGTCGGCAACCAACACGCTTCACGTTTGCCGAACCATGCGTATCGGTTGTGGGCAATCCAGTCGTAGACGGCGTCACGCACGGTCACGGGCAGTATGATGAACACGTAAGCAAGGGAAAAAGGAAACCCGAGCATGCGCGCAATCCGAAGTGCCGCCGTTGATTTGAAGTAATACCGGTCGCCATCCTGAAGGACGACTGTCGACAGTTTGTGAACCACTCCCGCTTCCAACCCAGGCAACGAGGCGGCATACGCCGATTGCAGCGACGCAAACATGAACGCTCGCTTTTTGTCGTGGCGAATCACAAACTGCACAAACCCGTTGCAGAGGTTGCAAACGCCGTCGAATAGGATGATATGGGTATCTGCTAGTGCCATGGCAAGATTCAAGGTAGCAAAAAGGCGCGGATCCGTTATCTGGTGGATGATCTGCCGTTAATGGGAGTCGACATCTGTCAAACTGGTAATAAACTTAAACCAACGCCCACAAAAAAAGCCCCGAAATCGCAGATAACGGGGCTTTTGATAGTCTGTGAATCGGCTGGGACTCGAACCCAGGACCAACGGCTTAAAAGGCCGATGCTCTACCGACTGAGCTACCGATTCGATCAGAGAACAG
>CAYWCV010000096.1:0-6299 GCA_964456845.1 uncultured Chitinophagales bacterium
GCTCAGAATCTCGCCGTCAAGGGCGAAACGGTCTACACCATGGCCGGGGCGCCGATCCAGAACGGGATCGTGCTCGTGAAAGACGGAAAGATTGAACGCGTCGGCACACAGGCATCGGTATCGGTGCCCAACGGCTACGAAGTGGTCGAAGCCAAGGTCGTGATGCCCGGCTTGATCGATGCCCGTACGGTTGTGGGATTGGCCGGTTATCTGAATCAGCCCCACGACCAAGACCAGCTTGACCGCAGCAACGCGATCCAACCCGAGCTGCGCGCCATCGACGCCTACAACGCTCAGGAGTTTCTCGTGGGATACCTCCGCAGCCATGGTATCACGACCGTCCACACCGGACACGGTCCCGGCGCGGTCATCAGCGGTCAGACCATGATCGTTAAAACCCATGGCGAAACAGTTGCAGAGGCTTTGGTCGATTCGACCACCATGCTCGCCGTGACACTTGGAAGCTCGGTGCGCAGCAATTTCCAGAGTCCGGGCACCCGCTCGAAGGCGCTGGCGGTGCTGCGTCAGGAGCTCTTCAAGGCCCAGGAATACGCGCGTAAGCGCAAGGCCGGTGAAACTCAGGCACGCGATCTTAAGATGGAGTCGCTTGCCGATCTACTCGACGGCAAGGTGACCGCCATGGTGGCCGCCCACATGGCCAACGACATCGTGACGGCATTGCGCCTGCAGAAGGAGTTCGGATTCAAGATGGTGCTCGACGGCGCCGCTGAGGCGTATCTGGTGATGGACGAAATCAAAGCCTCGGGTGTTCCGGTGCTCATCCACCCCACCATGCTTCGCACTTCAGGCGATGCACAGAACGCCACCTTCGAAACGGCTGCCAAAGTGCATGCCGCGGGTATCCCGATGGCCTTCCAGAGCAGCTTTGAGGGTTATGTTCCAAAGACCCGCGTGGTGCTGTATGAGGCCGCCATCGCCGTGGCAAACGGTTTACCCCACGATGCCGCATTGCGAGCCCTCACGATCGAGGCAGCAAAAATCTTGGGCATCGACCAACGCGTAGGCTCGCTCGAGCGTGGTAAAGATGCCGACTTGGCATTGTACAACGGCGATCCGTTCGAGTACCTAACCAGTGCCACTAACGTGATCATCAACGGCAAGCTGCTTCCGGCAACCTTCGAGTAAAGGATAGAGGTTGGAATCTGGCGAATTTCTTCCCCTCAAAGGCATAATGGTGGTCAGCATCGAGCAGGCCTTGTCTGCTCCGCTGGCCACCTGTCGCCTAGCCGACGCAGGAGCGCGGGTCATTAAAATTGAGCGTCCAGAGGGCGATTTCGCGCGGTATTACGACCAGGCCGTGAAGGGGATGTCGACGTATTTCGTGTGGGCAAACCGCGGGAAGGAGTTCGTGCGGTTGGATTTCGATACAGAAGAGGGGCGCGCTGAGCTGGATGCACTCATCGCCAGCGCCGACGTGGTTGTCAGCAACTTGGCTCCTGGGGCGCTGGCGAAACGGGGCCTGGACGGGCGAAGTCTTCGGATGTCAAAACCGGATCTCATCACCTGCGAAATATCGGGTTTCGGTCCCGACGGACCCTACCGCGACATGAAGGCCTACGACAATTTGATCCAAGCCGAGACGGGCGTATTCGACGTGACCGGCAACGGTGATGTGCGCTCAAAAGTCGGGATATCCATCGCCGACATCAGCGCCGGCATGCATGCGTACGGGGCGGTATTGGAGGCCATTATCCAACGTCAGAAAACCGGTGAGGGCGTGCACATCGACATATCCATGTTCGACGGCATGGCCGACTGGATGATGGTTCCATGGCTCCACGCCGAATACGGCGATGGTACGCCGCCACGGGTCGGAACCTCGCATGCGGCCATCGCCCCCTATGGGGTGTTTGCCACGCAGGACGGCCGTGAGCTCCTCATCGGCATCCAGAACGAGCGCGAATGGGTGCGGCTGTGCGAGCAAGTGCTCAAAGGTGCCCTCGACCCCCACGATCCGCTGTTTGCGGGCAACGCGCTGCGGGTCAAGAACCGGCATTTGATAGACCCCGTCATCGAACAAACCCTCAGGAGCCTACCCTATCCCGAGGCCACCCGACGCCTGCAGGACGCCAAGATTGCTTGGTCGCACGTGAACAAGGTTGCAGATCTGACCGACCACCCGCATCTGCGTTTCACCGAGGTCGACACCCCGAATGGACCCGTCAAGTTGGCGGCGAGGGTTGCGAGGTATAGTTGGTGATCGGGGATCGGTGATCGGGGATCGGTTATCTGGGTGGTATCATTTCCTCTCCTACCAACTTGTTGGTGGAAGAGAAGCTAGGGGTGAGGGGGTCTTAACCGAATGTCAGCTCAAAGATCAGGATTTCGCCGTCGCCGTTGAGAATGTACAAGCGATTCCCGCTGAGCTGGATTCCGAGATAAGTTAACGAGATACCAAATTTATGTTGATAAGAGTGTAAGTAGGTACCATCATCCTCTCGATAAAAATCGAAAATGATGCCTTTTTCGCCCTCTGAATTTTCTCCGATGTCTATATTAATGATATGTCCGTTTTGGACACTTAAGCCATAAGTATAAAACTGTCGATCCAAAAGCTTGGGCAAGTAATACATGGGTGGTGAATAGGCAGGTCTGTATTCTTCGGGTAAATTGGGGATTCGTCTTTCCATTTCAATACTCCCATCCAAAGGGTTTGTAATTAAATTACGCACCCAAGATGCTTTCTTTTGGTCCATTCGAACCAATAATCCTGAATACATAGTCGAGAGTATAAAATCACCATCAGAATGACCATCCAACATTCCCATAAAGACATTTGGAACGCCAATTAAATCTCTTGATATTTCTGCACGTGGATTTTCTGATATCTTAGATGGTCCAAGAGGCTTGCTTTGATCGTATAAATTTGAACCGTTGATCTTTTTCCATAAACCATCCTGTATTTTTTCAAAATATATAATACTGGGTTCAGATATAAATAAACTATTTGTATAGGCAAATCTATCGTAACCTGCACTTCCCATCGTTTCAGGAACACCCTCTAATGGAAATCCAACATTATAAATTAACTCATCAACATTTTTATATACTAACTTTTGAATATTTCCATTAACATCTGAAAGCATTGCATAGCCAGAATCATTCAATGCAAATCGGTTAACCGAGGCCATCTCGCCAGGACCTTGACCTCGCCCCATTCCGAATCGTTGGAATATAACTCCATCATCAGTGAAACAATCAACCACAGCAAAAGCTGGTTTTGCAGCACATGGTTGGCCTTGATAAACTTGCAAACCTATATAGTGTTCCCTGCTAAGGTCAATTACGCTAATTTTGTTAACGTTAATATTTCGAAATATGCGTCCACTTGTTTCCTGACCTTTGAATGGAATACCGGTGTCTTGAATTTGGACAATTTTATTGTCATTCGTCAAATGTAAAACTAGTGATGACAGATTGCCATCAATTTTGTGCTGTGTACAACTACATAATAAGAGTATTAATAAGCTAATTAAAAGCTTCATGATTACTTAACCTTCTCCAACAACAACACCCTCACGACAAGTAATAGTCCAAGTACCATCATCGCCGAAATCTATTTGCATTGGCCAGTCCTCGCCTACAGTGCAAGCAGGGCCTAAGTCAGAGCATAGATAACCGTTGCAAAAGAGTCGGATCTTTGAACATAGTGTTCCTGGGCCGGGGCACGGAGGTACTTGTAGTGAATTTGATTCAATTGAGCTCATTGGAATCATGAACGCAATCATTATTAAGACAATAAGTAGCTTTTGCTTTTGCTTTTGCTTAGCCATAAAACATATCTATAATTAAAATCAGTGTAACTCTGAAAGAACAGAAAGAAAGAAATCTTTGTTGTTAATATTTGTAAAATGTGAATAATTAACTTATGTGCACAATACAGTTACGACATGCCACCCCACATACCAACTTTTTGACGGGAGAGGCTAGGGTCGAGGGAGATTCACCCAAATGTCAGCTCAAAGATCACGATTTCGCCGTCGCCGTTGAGGATATACAGTCGATTACCACTGATTTGGACGCCCAAATGTGTAAGCGACGTCCCTGTTACCATGTGGTAAGAATGTAAATACGTTCCGTCACCCTCTCGATAAAAGTCGAAAATCATGCCCATAACACCATCTGGGTTCTCTCCATAGTCTATATTGATGATATGCCCGTCCTGTACGTTTAATCCATATGCATAGGTACTCCTGTTTTCGGGTTTTGGAAAATAATATATTGGCGGAGAATAAGCCGGCTTGAGTTGCTCCGGAAGATTAGTTGTTGTACTCGTCATTTCGATGGTACCGTCCATTGGATTTGTGACCATATTGCGCACCCAACTAGCTTTCTTGTCATCCATCCGTATGAGTAAACCGGAGTATGGGGCGGAAATTATAAAATCATTGCCCGAGTGGCCATCTAGAAATCCATTAAAGACATTGGGTGCCCCTACCAGATCTCTTGAGATTTCACCATGGGCATTATCTGATAAACTGGATGACCCGATTGGTTCGTTATGATCATAGAGATTCCTTCCAAACGACTTAGTCCAAGTTCCATCAGATTGTTGATCGAAATAGGTAATACTTGATTCAGTCAACCAAATGCCGTTCGTAAAACCAAACCGTTTATTTCCAGCACGTCCGATCCTATGAGGAGGAACTTCAAGTGGTAGGGTGATATTGAAAAACAGCTCTGTACCGTTAAGATCAATAAGTTTCTGTTGGCGACCATATAAATCGGCGATCATTGCAAAACCTGCATCATTTAACACATATCTGTTGACTGTTTCCATTTCGGCAGGTCCACGACCTCGCCCCATTCCAAATCGCTGAAAAATTTCACCATCGTCGGTGAAGCAGTCGACTACAGAATGATTTGGTTTAGCAGCACAGGGCTGGCCTTGATAAACGTTCAAAAAAAGATAGTGATCATTTGAAAGATCGATTCTACCGACCAAATCTGATTGCAAATTTCGATAATTTCGATCGTTAGATACTTGAGGAACGAACACGAGACCAGTATCGTGAACACGTGTGAGTTTGCCATCATCAATTAGCACTAATTTTAGAGTCGATATGCTGCTACCGTCACTGTCAGTAGCTTGATCAACTTTGCACCCAAAAAATGGAAAGAATAGTATGGCAAAGACAATAAAATGTAATCTTGATTTAGCCAATTACAACTGCTCCCTCTAAGCATGTAACCAGCCAAGTACCATCCTCACCAAAATTGACCACCATTGGCCATGAATCTAATGAACACGTATCACCCGCATTGTGGCAAGTAAAGCCTGAGCAAAAAACTCGATACTTTGAGCATAAGGTTCCAGATTGACCATTACCACATGGAATGTCTTGACCAGTCATTGTTTTCGGCGGCAACATTGTAATCATCATCAATGTTAATGCTGATATTTGAAACAGTCTGTAAAATGAAGTTTTTATTACGTGAAGTACTAGAGGTAAGTAACGTTCACACAAACAAATAAAGAATTTTTGTTAATATTTGTAAATCTTCCGTTACTATCACAAGCATGTCAATACAAGATGAACAAGTGATAGTTTCGCAGACATATTTTTCATATTAAGACAATTTGGATAAGATGCCGCTGATGACGCTGATGCCGCTGATGCCCCTGTTGCCCTGTTGCCATGGATGCCTTGGATGGCCCTGGTTTCAGATCACCGCCAACACATCCACCCCATCGGGACGCCAATCCACCGGCGGATCCTGTGCACTCGCAAGCGGCTCCAGCTCTCGGCCGCCAACCTGCGTCTGGCTGACGCGCCCCGACGCATATACCGACTGGATCTTGGCGCCGTACCTCCCAACAAGCGCCTCCACGCGTTCCTGGCCACCACGCAGCCATAGGATGCGATCTGGATTCCCGTTGAGTTCACCCTCGGTCTCCAGCAGCAAATGCTCGAGAAGCAGATACGGACGCTCGACCGCATGCAACACAGCGACATCAAACGTTGTCTGAGGCGTCGGCTTTCGGTAGGACGGCTGACGACTCCACCATTCCTCGAGGGTATCTGTGACGCCGCAGGAACCCGAGGTCAACGGCACATCCGAGACCACCACCTTGACGGATCTGCACCCCGCCCCGTCGAACCGCAAGATCGCCTCGGTTAAGTCACGATAATCGTGCCCGTCGGCGCCCTCGAGCCAAGCAACTGAAAACGAAGCCGTGCGGATATGCCACTTCGTCCCCACGTCTGCACGCCCCTCACCCAAAAGCCGCTCCCGCACCGCCGGAACCGTACGCTCCGACCCCGCAAAAAGGACGT
>CAYWCV010000097.1:0-3325 GCA_964456845.1 uncultured Chitinophagales bacterium
AAATGAAATGTCGGCGAAGGACCCTCTCCCCCCCACAAAAAAAAAAGCGCCCGCAATGCAGGCGCCTTCAATGTCCAACGTCCAATGTCCAATGTCCAATGCTACAGCTTAAACCGCACTCCTACACTGAAGTGCAGCCCGTCCATCTTCACGGCTTCGGTGAACTCGGCGGACCCTTCCGAATCTCTCAGCTGCTGCTCGAACTCGCCGATAAGGTAACGTCCCTGAACCGACACGAGCGCGCGCGGAGTGATGGCAATCTGAGCACCTAAGATCGCGTGCGGCAACATGGTGGATCCGTTCTCCTTGGTGTCGTAGCTGCGCGACTGGTAGCGAACACCGATGTTCATCAGGTCGATGCCGCCACCCGCGTACACGTCGACCATGCCGAGCTGCACATGTGGCAATACGCTCACACTGACAGGCATGAAGGTGTAGGTGAACTCCTCGTCAGAGCCCAAAGCCTCGCCACGGAATGTGGACGAACTCGTAGCTCCATAGCCGGCACCCACACGCAGACGCAAAAACGACACCACGTCGATGTCGGCCTCGGCCTGCACCATCAGCGAGGCTGGAAAATCCCACGGGGTGCTGTCGTAATAGTCCATCGACGGACTGTAAGACCCAAAATTGAGACCAACGGTGTACAGACCGAAGCCTTTACCACCGTCGTTGGCTACCTGTGCATGTGCGACCGGCTGGACGCCGAACGCACATACCAACATCAAGGCGAGTGTATAGATAGAATTTCGTTTCATTATGGGGTTCCTCCTCCGTCATGGCAGTCTCTGTACGTCAATTCGGTAGCCTGAGCAAACGGGAAACGGTAGGTCTCAAGCTGTGTACCATTAGGTCGATTCACCCGGTAGTCGGTGAAGCTGCTTACGCCGGTGAGCCACGGCTGCTTGTTGGAAACGGACTTTGCCTCTAACGAGCTGCTCGTTGTAGTGGCAGCGGGTACTACACCCAAAAATGCCATCACTGAACCAAGGGCGGGCGGTGCAGCCGGCGACGAGAAGGTGAAAATCTTGTCAACTCCGCAGTTACCAATTCCGATGACGTACGGATCTGACTGTGCCGCGGTCGTCGTCAATCCCAATGTGGCATACACTTTATAGGTGCCCGGCTTGAGGATCGTCGTGGTTGCATTTCCTGTGGTCGCATTGATCACGATTGGTCGGCTCTCGGCGGTCGGCGTAGCACTCGCGCCACTTCCCGACATCAACACAAAATTGTACACCACGTCGCGAATGGACAGTGGAACACTCATTGGAATGCTGACGCCAACAGGCTGCGCAAATTCCGTCACTTCTGAGCCGTTGTTGATGAACGAAAAGATAAACCTGTCGAGGGGGATCGGGCTGATCGTGTTCTCAACGCTGTTGCCAGGGGCCGCCTTCAGAGGCTGCGCGGTCTGCGTTATCGGCACCGGCGCGGTGTGCGTCACGCTCACCTGAGTAGAGCCCGTTCCCGGAATAGCACCGGCTGGAATGGACACCTGCGTCGGCTGGCTCCGTGGACCCGCATTCGACGGACCCGGCGCCTGCACCGTGCCGCCCGTGGCATTGCTCACTGGTACCGGCGTGGCCAGCTGTGTCGCCTTCACCACCGCCGTAGCCTTGAAATCAACTTTCGGATTGGTGGGCAACACCACAGGCAGCTGGAAGCTGTCGCCAACGTAGCCGCTCTTCGTGATCACAATGGTGTATAGGCCACTCGCCAAATTGGTGAACACATATTCGGACCCAGGAACAGTGGCACTGACCGAGGTCGGACCCGTTATCTGCAGGTTGAACCCGCTGATGGGCGCGTTCTTCGAGTCGGTGGCTCGAATGGTCAGCTCCCTGGCACCATCGGGAATTTCAGGCGTTTCTAAAGTGATAGTGCCTACCGGATCGTTGCACGATGACACCATCACCATGGCCAACAATAAGATCATCGGAAAGAGACGATTTCTCATGGCATTGTGTGGTTAGGTTTTAGTAAAAAATAAGTATAGTAAGTACCAGGAAGAGGTTCTGCCTATTCGCCAATATAGCGTTCCAATTCATACAATACAAGCGACGGATAATATAGTGAGAGATCTATAATTGCCCTGTTACCCACCTCGTAATCACGCGCACGATAGTCTCCCCCCTGAAACCTGTAGCCGATTTCGAAAGCCTCGGCCGGACGTATCCTCGCAGGTATCGGACGTATGTAGGTACGGGGCGGAAGGGCGATCCTGAGTCGGAACCCTCCGTTGCGACCGTTAGAACTGTCGATCAAAAAGAAGCCGACCTGCCCGTCGCCGAACGACCGGCTCACATCCACGCGCACCCCCTGGTCGCGGTACAAAAAGACCCCATATCGCGCACTCACATCGAGGTTGTACTGCCGCACATGCCACCCGGCAAGGGCCTGATACACGGCGTAATCTTTGCGCTCCGGACCCGGGATGGCCACGCGTCCCGTGATGGGCGTGAAGGTGGTGTAACCCAGCTCGGCACCCACCCGGAACCGCTCGTCGAGCACGTACTGCACCAGCGTGGCATGCACGCCGGCACGGTTGCGGGTAAAGACGCCCGCACTCACCATGCCGAAAAGGGCATCGCTCGCATGAAACGGCCGGCTCAGGTTGAGCACCGACGGACGCACATGGGTGTTCTCGTCGAAGTTATTCCACACGGGGATGGCCATGCGCGCACGCGCCTGCACGCCCAAGGGCAGATCGAGCCGCAGTTCGGGCTCGATGTCGAGGGCAACGCGGTAGTTGTCGCTCAGGGTCCCGAAATTCCCCAGCTGGTAGCGCACGCTGCTGCCCACAACCACATCCCAGCTGCGCAGCACCGGGGTTGCCCGCACCTGGGCATCCTGCAGCGACGCCATCTGACGCGACACCTCCATGGTGAACCGGCTGCGCGTCGACCACGCGACATAGTCGAGCGCACCGTCGAGCAAAGCCCGAAGATCGTCGGATGATGTGCTCACCCGCAGCACCGGCATGGCCTGATGCAGCATCACCACATGCAGGGAATCGGCCGCATCAAGGTGAGCCCGACTTTGACGGAGGATTTCGGCCAGGCCCCGCGCGGGTGACCGATACCGCCGATTTTCGGCCGCAACCACGAGCCCGGCCCCCTGCTCAGCGGTTCGGATGTTCACAAAGCCCGTGCGAGCCAGCGAGCCGGCCAAATCGGATGCATCCACCCCCGCCGCAAAAGACGCGGTGGAGAGGAGGAGAAGAAGGAAAAGTGTTAATAATTTCATAAAGAAGGTCCCGACAAAGTCGGGATGACAACGCTGGTATTTTTTCAAAGTAAGAAGGTCCTTCGCCGACACTTCG
>CAYWCV010000097.1:3425-6173 GCA_964456845.1 uncultured Chitinophagales bacterium
GGGATGACAACGCTGGTATTTTTTCAAAGTAAGAAGGTCCTTCGCCGACACTTCGGCTTCGCGACGCTGTGAACCAGAACTGCAGGTCCTTCGCCGACACTTCGCTAGCTCCCTCGCTTCGCTCGGGACCTTCGGCTCAGTGTGTCAGCTCAGGATGACGGCGGCGTCGCTTGGGGGGGGGGAAGGGAGGCGCCTCCGGCGTAGTCACCCCTCTGCTGCGGTCCCGACTGCGTCGGGATAAATTCCGGGGACGGGGGAGGTGGCATTAGTCGATGGTCGCATATATAGGGCTAGAATTCGTAGATAATTAGAAGATATCTTCGAATTTGTTACGAATTTTCTGCGAATTTGCTGCAGGTACCACCGTCTTCGTCGGGATGACAACGCTGGTATTTTTTCAAAGTAAGAAGGTCCTTCGCCGACACTTCGCTAGCTCCCTCGCTTCGCTCGGGACCTTCGGCTCAGTGTGTCAGCTCAGGATGACAACGCCACGTCTTTTAAAAAGCAAGACGCCTCCGGCGTAGTCACCCCTCTCCTCTTTGCGAAGCAGGGAGGAGAGGGGCCGGGGGTGAGGTGGGTTGTCACAGGTTGAAACGTATACTTCCACTCAAACTCAACTCCTCCATATTCCACAACCCAGCCATCAGGCTGACGTGGCGCAGCAGCAGCACGCGGGCGGCGACATTTGGACGATGGGAGTCGTTCTCGACGATAAGCTCGAGGCGCTGGTCGCCCAAGGGCATCAGGCTCAGCCCGCCGAAGGCGCCGTCGTAGGCTTTGGTCTCCAGACCAAACAGGTCGAAGGCGTAGCCGGCGTGCAGGCCGAGGCGCACCGGACCCACATCCACATTTTTGCCGGCCGCGAGGTAGTGGGCGGCAAAATAGGCGGCCGAGCCCTCGTTGACCACCTTACCGCCGGAGTCGTGGATGCCCACCAGGAGCGACGGCCACCACTCGGCTTCGCGCACAAACTGATATCGGACGGTCACCATGCGGTCCATGAACAGGCGGTCGCGCACCTCCTTGGGCATGCCGCGGTTGCCGGTCCACCGGAACATCACCTCCAGGCCGGGCAGGAACACCAGGGTTCCGTAGCCGATGCCCACGTCATAGAGCGCCTCGGTGGCGTCGCGTCGCCGCAGGAAATTGCCCGGCACGTACGCACGAGGGACCGTGCCGCCACCCAAGATCAACGTGCGATCGCGCGGAACCTCCGCCGTTGGCACGTGAAACAAACCGGTTGTGCCCGTAATCGATTGAGCGTTTACGACAACCGGTATACATATGATGGCCAAAAATAGAATCGTTCGGAGCATATTACGAGCGCAAGGCGGTTTCGATGGTGGAGGCGACGCGTTCGAGGTCGGTTTCGGATAGGTTGCTGCCGCTGGGCAGGCAGAGTCCGGCGTCGAACAGCTCTTCGGCCACGGTGCCGCCGTAGTAGGGCGCGTCTTTGAACACCGGCTGCAGGTGCATCGGCTTCCACAGCGGCCGCCCCTCAATATTCTCCCCCTCCATCGCCACCCTAATCTTCTCACGAAGATCAAATAGATATCTGTCGTCTTTCTTCTTTCTTCTTTCTTCTTTCGTCTTTCCGACGACCGTCGTCAACCACCGATTACTCACCGCACCATCCGGCTCCGACAAGAACTCGATCTCATCGAGGTGAGCCAGGCGCTGGCGGTACCATTCGAAGTTGGCGCGGCGTGCGGCCACGCGGTCGGGCAGCACCTGCATTTGTCCGCGTCCGATGCCCGCGCAGACGTTGCTCAGGCGGTAGTTGTATCCGATGTGCGAGTGCTGGTAGTGGGGGGCCGGATCGCGGGCCTGCGTGGCCAGGAAGCGTGCCCGTGCGATGGCGTCGCCGTCGCGGCCGAGCAGGGCGCCTCCCCCGCTGGTGGTGATGATCTTGTTGCCGTTGAAGCTGAGGATGCCGAAATGCCCGAAGCTGCCACAGGGCTGACCCTTGTACGTGGATCCCAGGGCTTCGGCGGCGTCCTCGACGATGGGGACCTCGAACTCGCGGCAGATTTCGGCGATGGCGTCCATGTTGGCGGGCATGCCGTAGAGGTGGACCGGGATGACCGCCTTCACGCGGCGGCCGAGGGACCGGCGGTGCTGCAGGGCTTGGCGCAGGGCGTCGGGATCCATGTTCCATGTGGTCGTTTCGCTGTCGACGAAGACCGGCGTGGCGCCCAGGTAGGCGATGGGGTTCGCCGATGCCGAGAACGTCATGCTCTGGCAGACCACTTCGTCGCCCGGACCCACACCCAGCAGGATGAGCGCCAAGTGGATGGCGGATGTGCCCGAGCTGAGCGCCGCGGCGTGCGGCACCCCGGTAAAGGCGCACAGGTCGCGCTCGAAGGCGTCGACATGCGGACCCAGCGGCGCGATCCAGTTCGTGGCGAAAGCCTCCTTCACGAACTCGAGCTCGGATGTGCCCATGTGCGGGGACGAGAGGAAGATTTTGGGCTTATTCAAGATTATGATTGACCAGTAATATCATGCCCTAGATAACTAGCATCGTAATTGCCTGCTTTGTTCACTTCATCGAAAAGGTCATTCAACCCATCCGTTTTCTCGCGTTTGCGATTCTCAGCGTAAGCTAAAAGGTCCTTGATCATGATTCTGCGGTGGCTCCCTACATTGTGGTACGGAATTTTGTCTTCCTTGAGAAGGTCGACGATGTGTTGACGCGAAACGCCTAAAAAGTTAGCGGCCGCCTGAGTGGTGTAAGCCTCGTCTTCG
>CAYWCV010000098.1:0-5922 GCA_964456845.1 uncultured Chitinophagales bacterium
GAGCCCGACATCCCTGCCGTGATCGTGACCGAGCAGATGCTCGCCGAAATCAAGGCCGAGCTGCCTGAGATGCCCGACGTGCGCAAGGCCCGGTTCATGAGCGACATGGGTCTTCCTGAGTTCGATTCCCATGTGCTCACCGAGAGCCGCTATATGGCAGACTATTTTGAGGAAGTACTTGCTAGCGTTAACTCGCCCAAGCCAGTAGCAAATCTTATTATTGGTGAGGTACGTCGTGTGTTGAACGAGCAGAGCATCGATATCCGCGAGTTTTCAATGACGCCAGCACGCTTGGCCGATCTGGTGAAATTGCGCGAGAGCAACGCCATCAGCTCGTCGGCGATGCAGACCATCTTCAACGCCATGCTCGATGAGGAGGGCACTGCCGAAGAATTGGCCCAAAAATTGAATCTCGTGCAAGTCTCGGATACTTCGGTGATTGAGCCCGTCGTTGATAGCATATTGGTTCAATATCCCGATAAGGTGGAGCAATACCGCAGTGGAAAGACCGGCCTCCTTGGTTTCTTCGTTGGACAGGTGATGCGCGAAACCGGCGGGCAAGCCAATCCCGAACTTGTACGAAACTTGGTAACATCAAAACTGGAAGCCTGATTTGATCAAGACACTAATGATACGGTCTCTATTGACGATCGTCCTGCTCGTCACCATCGGCGCCTGCAGCAAGGCGCAGGACTATCCCTATCTGACAACCATCACCGGCAAGATCACCGTTGCTGACAGCGTCGATGCTAGCGGCGACTTTGGTGGGTTCACGCTCAGCATTGTCATAACCGATTCGACCGGGCGGCCCGACACGCTCTATAATGCGATAACCGATATCGCCGGCAATTTCCGCAGCCAGGTGTTCGTGCCCTCGCAAGGCAGGTATCCCATGACCATTGGTCGCTATGGCAACCAATTGGCCACGGCCGTCGTGGTGTTGGGACGTGAGGACACCGTCAAGATCACCGCCGAATTCCCGGGCATAGAGCAGACGTTTTTGGTCGATTCACCAGAAAATGAGGCCATCCGTGCCTATGACCGTGTCACCCGCAGCTACGATCGTGTCTTGACGTTCCTGAGGGCCGGTGCCGTTAGCCAAGATTCCATCCCGATCGAACTTCAGAAATGGAGCGACATCTATTGGGAGATGAAGGATCTTTACCCGGGTTCGCTGGCGTCGCGACTGGGTGTCATCGAATCGCTGACCATCCTCGACGGCTTAAACGACAGCCTGTTGGTGAGCCGTGTAGAAAACTTGCAGACCGATGAAAACCTCACACGTTCGGTAACCATTTTATCCACATCGGCTTTTGCGCGCACCCGCGGTCTCGACGCCACGCTTGAATACCTTTCGCGGCGTAAGAATGAGGCTGAGGCTTTGGCCAACCGTCGCTACCTCGACATGTCACGCATTCAGTTGCTCGCCGACAGCCTCCGCATCGACGACGCCATAGCCGAAATGAGGACCTTCGAGCGCTCATATAGTGACGACGTCTCAAAGGGTTGGTCGAGCATGATGATCTATGACCTTGGAAATTTGTCGCTGGGCAAGCCGATGCCAACGTTCACCCTCGAGATGGAGGGCGGCGACATCCTCCATTCCGACTCGCTAAAGGGTGCCCCGTATGTGCTTGAAATTGCGGCGCTCCGCGACCCCGTTTATCAGGAGCAATATCCGCGCATGCAGGGGTTCTTCTATGTGTACAACCCTTCGGGCGTCAATTTTATCACGATTCCCGTCGAGGATAACATCGTCGTAGTGGATGCTTTCTTCGAGGAACGCCAGCAGCTTTGGCCGCTTGCCGAAGCCGGCACCTGGCGTCAGGGGGACCTTTTCCAAAGGCTCAATATCACCTCGCTGCCGGCACGCTTTTTGGTCGACGCCGACGGCAACATCATTCGTAAATACACCGGGCATATTAACACCATGCTCGAAGACCTTAACCGCGTAACGGCTTCGGCCGCCGCCCAATAATACGCCATGAGAGAGTATCTGATTGCCGGCAACTGGAAAATGAACCTCGGATTTGAGGAAGCTGAAGCGCTCGTCTCGCAACTTGTTGAGGCTGTCGAAGAATATGATCTCGACGAGGGGCTAAATGTGTTGGTTTGCCCGCCATTCCTGATGGTGCCCACAGCCGCCGACATCGCCTTCGACTCCAACTTGTGGGTCGGAGCCCAGAATGTGCATCACAAAACAAACGGTGCCTACACCGGTGAGATCAGCGCAACCATGCTTGCTGAGGCTGGGGCTGAATACTGCATCGTTGGACATTCCGAGCGCCGCCAGTATTTCGGCGAGACCGACGAGCTCATTAACGCCAAGGCCAAGATTTTGCTCGAAAACGAAATCTATGCCATCGTCTGCGTGGGCGAAACCATCGACGAACGGCGTGCCGGGCGTGAAAAGGACGTCGTCCGAACCCAGCTTGAGGGATGCCTGAAAGATCTTTCCGAAGGCGACATGTCCAAAATCGTGATAGCCTACGAGCCTGTGTGGGCCATCGGCACCGGCGAGACTGCCACACCGCAGCAGGCCCAAGACATGCATGCTTTCATCCGGCAAGTGGTTGGCGACATTTTTGACGCCGAGTTGGCCGAGGAAGTGCAAATACTGTATGGTGGCAGCATGAACGCAGGCAATGCCCGCGAGCTGCTCAGCTGTCCGGACGTCGACGGCGGACTCATCGGCGGAGCCTCGCTCAAGGCCGACCAATTTCTGTCCATTGTTCAAACCGCATACGAACTGATATCATGAAACCCATCAAGGTACTGCTGATCGGTGGAGGAGGGCGTGAACATGCCCTTGCTTGGAAGATCAGGCAGTCACCACTTTGTGAAACGTTGATAGCTGCTCCCGGCAACCCAGGCATCGCAGAGTTGGCAAAATGTGTGCCGCTGAATGCCAGCGACCATACCGGTGTGATCCATTACATTGAGACCGAGGGAATTGGGCTGACGGTCATCGGTCCTGAGCAGCCCTTGGTCGACGGTCTCGCAGATGCGTTGCGGGCAAAGGGCCATTTGGTGTTTGGTCCGTCGGAAGCCGCCGCACGTCTTGAAGGCAGCAAGGCTTTTTCAAAGGATTTCATGAAGCGGCATGGCATTCCAACAGCTGCCAGCAGGGCATTTTCATCGGATGAACTCGACAAGGCCGAGGCGTACATCTCCGCCCAGTTCAATTTCCCCATCGTGCTCAAAGCCGACGGACTCGCTGCCGGCAAGGGAGTCTTTATTTGCCCCGACGCTGAAGATGCCCGTTTTCGATTTCGTGCCATGACCGAAGATCCCCAGTTTAAGAAGGCCTCGAAGACCATCGTCATCGAAGAGTTCATGCAGGGCGAAGAGGTGTCGGTGTTTGCCGTGTGCGACGGACACAAAGGTCTGCTTATCGGTAACGCGCAGGACCACAAGCGCGTGGGCGACGGCGACACAGGCTTGAATACTGGTGGCATGGGTGCATATAGTCCTGCACCATTGTTCACGAAAGAGTTGGAGTCGTTGGTGGTCGAACACGTTCTCAAGCCGACACTCGAGGGCATGCGCAAAGAAGGCAATCCCTACAGCGGCTTACTTTACATTGGCTTGATGATCACCGAAGAGGGGCCTAAAGTCGTCGAGTATAACTGCCGCTTCGGAGATCCTGAGTGCCAGGTGCTTATGCCGATGATCGACGAAGACCTGCTTCCACTGCTTGTTCAGGCAGCTGAGGGGCATATCGCACAGGATACGGTGGCATTGAAGCAAGGTTATGCCTGCACGGTGGTCATGGCATCGAAGGGGTACCCGGAAGTCTTCGAGAAGGGTTTTGCCATCACCGGCACTCATCATGTGCCCGACAATGTCGTGGTATTTCACAGCGGTACCCGGTTGCACGATGGCGAGCTGCAGTCGAATGGTGGACGCGTTCTGTGCGTAACCGCTACGTCGCAGACCTTGCATGCGTCGATTGCCTCAGCCTATCAGGGCGTTTCTTCGATCTGTTTCAGCAACGCGTACTATCGGATGGATATCGGCCAAAAGGGATTGAAGCGGTTGGCGGAAAACGGCTAACACCATGAATATCAATAAATTGGCGATTATTGGCGGCGGAAAGATGGGAGAGGCTTTAGGCACTGCCATCAACAGCTCTGGTTCCATCGCTGCTACTGAGGTTGTGCTAACAGCGAAATCCGACCGTCGACGTAGCGAGCTGACCGAACGAGGTCTGAACATTGCCGCGTCAAATTCGGATGCCGTTCGTGGAGCAGATGTCGTTCTTGTCTGCGTGAAGCCTCAGATGGCATTGCCTATCCTGCAGGAAATTGCCGGTGATTTGTCTGCTGGCACACTGGTCATATCCATCATGGCAGGACTCACCATTGTGCAGATAGAAGCTGTATTACCAACTGGCAGTATTGTGGTTCGGGCCATGCCCAACACACCCACCATGATCGGCGCAGGAATGACCGTGATCACGGCAGGAACCCATGCCACCAATCAACATCTTGACGCCACAAGAGAGCTCTTCGAGTCGGTCGGGCGCGTGATGGTGCTCGAGGAAAAGCATTTTGACGCGGTTACCAGCCTCAGCGCCAGTGGACCCGCCTTCATCTACATCATCTTGGAGGCATTGGCAGAAGGTGGCGTCAAAACCGGTTTGCCAAGGTCTGTCGCCACTGAACTGGCTGCCTCGGCTTGTCTCGGTGCATCCAGGATGGTGCTCGAAAGCGGCATGCATCCCGCATTGCTCAAAGACATGGTGACCACCCCAGCCGGATGCACCATCGACGGCATCCTCAAATTGGAAGAGGGTGGACTTCGGGTGACCCTCATCAAGACGATTGTTGAGACGGCGCGGTCTGCAAAGGCGCTCGGCAAGACCGAGGACTAATCCGACATGGGAGCGCGTCCCGATCTAGAGCAGCTCATCTTCGATGCGAATATTCCCTTCGAAGATCGTGCCTTGGCCGTGTTTCGGTACCAGCGCGAGGAGTGCCCACCATACCGACGCTTCTGTGATGCACTCGGGATTGCGGCCGACGAGGTGAAGCGCCTCGAGGACATCCCCCACATGCCGATATCTGTGTTCAAAGAAGTAGATGTCTGCACCGTGCCGATCATCCAAGTGCCACTACGATTCAGGAGCAGTGCGACGGGTGGGGTTCGCAGCACCCATTGGGTTGCCGAGCCCGAAGTGTACCGACGATCCATCATCGATGGATTTATGACGTTTTACGGGGATGGGCCGTTTCGTTTTTGGAGCTATACCCCGGGCTACAGCGAGAATCCCGACTCGTCGCTCATATGGATGATCGAGGCGTTGATGACCAGCGATCTATGCTCGGAGGCGTATCGGCATCCTGTTGGTAAGTCAATGGATGTCAATGAAATACTATCAAACAGCTCGAACTCAGATCCAATCATTTTGATCGGTGCTGCCTTCGGTCTGCTCGACCTCATCGAGCTGGGGATTCATGGCACACTCCATGAAGATAGCGTCGTCATCGAGACCGGCGGCATGAAAACCCGTCGCCGCGAGCGCACCCGCGAAGAGCTTCACCGCGAGCTGAGCGAGGGATTCGGTCTGCCACTCACACAGATCCACTCCGAGTACGGGATGGCCGAGATGCTTTCGCAGGGGTATTGGAAAGACGAAAGACGAAAGACGAAAGAAGAAGGAGAAGAGCAAGAACAAGAGCAAGAGCAAGAGCAGGAGCAGCAAGGAGAAGGATTTAGGATGCCACATTGGGCAAGGGTGGACATTGGACATTGGGCATTGGGCATTCGACATTTGAGATCCCTGCAGGATAGGTCCCGACAAAGTCGGGATGACAATGCGATTTTAAAAGAGCAGAGATGCCCCACGGGCATAGGGTCATTACAAGATGACAATTCCCCTGCCGCAAGCGGCGGGGGCCAGGGGGTGGTACAGGCGGA
>CAYWCV010000099.1:0-5836 GCA_964456845.1 uncultured Chitinophagales bacterium
ACTGAGCAAGTCACGAAGCCGCCTCCCCCACCACGTCCTCCAGTTCCTGTTGAAGTGCCGAACGACGAAATCATCGACGACATGGACCTAAACCTCGACGCCTCCCTCGACCTCGACATGGCGCTTGATCTGCCACCTCCACCTCCTGCTGCCAAGCAAGAAGTAGTTGAGGACGAAGAGCCGGAGATCTTTCTGGTTGTGGAAGAGGATCCCGAACTGATCGGCGGTCTCGAAGGCCTTCAAAGAAGCATCCGCTACCCTGAAATCGCCCGTAAAGCCGGCATTGAAGGACGCGTGTTCGTGCAGTTCGTCGTTGACGAAAAAGGCAATGTCATTGATCCGGTCGTTACCCGTGGCATCGGCGGCGGTTGCGACGAAGCTGCTCTCGAAGCAGTTCGCAAGGCCAAGTTCAAGCCAGGCAAGCAGCGTGGTCGTCCGGTGAAAGTTCAATACTCACTCCCAGTGACGTTCCGCCTACAGAACTGATCTCAGATCTACCCTTTTGAGAGTCGCCTCGAGCGACTCTCTTTTTACCCCTATATACTATCTAAATAATACTATAACGTATGAAGAAGCCTGAGCATGACTTACGCAACAACTATGCCGTCCATCTTCAAGTTGGGATGGTTCTCACACTCGCTTTGTTCATTGTCCTCTTTCGGGCGGATCTCAATCTTAACCAAGAAATACGATTTGACACCCCCGAGCAGGACCTGATCGAGATGGAGGAGATCGTGCAGACGGAGCAGATCAACAAGCCACCTCCCCCCATCCGGCCGCCCGTTCCGGTTGAGGTCCCCAACGACGAGATCATCGATGATTTGGATCTGAACCTTGACGCCTCCCTCGACCTCGACATGGCGCTTGATCTGCCGCCTCCACCGTCAGAAAGCGTTCAGACCGCCATAGAAGACGATGAGCCAGACATCTTTCTAGTCGTTGAAGAGGACCCTGAGTTGATCGGGGGCATTGCAGGCCTCCAAAAAAGGATCAAGTACCCCGACATGGCCGTACGTATGGGTATCACTGGAAGGGTTTACCTGCAATTTGTAGTTGACGAGCAAGGCAATGTGATCGATCCAGTGGTAACTAGGCCGCTGGGCGGCGGAACCGACGAGGCCGCACTGGAAGCCATTCGCACAGCGAAATTCAAACCTGGCAAGCAGCGAGGCAAACCCGTGAAAGTTCAGTACTCCATGTTCGTGACATTCCAAATCAGGTAGCAGCTTGGTCAGCCAAGTACCTTCTTTGTCCGTTCGAGTACAATTTTCAAATTCTCGAACGCCACCACCCCGAGGGCCTCGTCGATGGCGGCCCAACGCACCTCCTCGATGTGTTCCTCGGCCTGTGGCACAAACGTCGTTGCGTGGCTGATCATCAAATACCAATGGGTGGTCTTACCGTACGACTCACCGTCCATCTCGTATCTGTGCCATGTGGCATCGAGCGAACACACCACCAATGGCGCCGGTATGCCCAGTTCCTCCGAAACCTCCCGGACGGCACAAGCTTGAACAGATTCGTCCGGTTCCAACTTGCCCTTAGGGAGATCCCAATGCCCGTTCCTACGAATAATGAGCACTTGGATTCCTGAACGATCCATCCGAAATATGACGCCACCGGCAGCAGTTACCGGTATCATATCAATCAGGCTCCGAATCAGAACCCTCTTGCTCTTGCTCTTGCTCTTGTTCGCGTTCTTGCTCTTTCTCTTGCTCTTGTTCTTGCTCCACCGGGTTGTTCACTTCGTCTACATAATTGAGTCGGAGTGTGCCCAAAACATGGCCAAGGTACTCAGACATTTCGTTCGTCAGGTTGCCCTTGGTGTAGTCCTGAAGCATGGCGAGCGTATCGATGGCGTACCTGGCTGCGCTCAGATCACGGTCGATTTTGTCGGTAGCAGGGTTTTTTAGCTTCCCCAAACCCATCATGCAAATGTTCTGGTGCTGCTGAACAAGCATCATGAACAGCATCTGCTGTTGCTGCTCCTTGGTTAGATTCGGTATTCCGTTTTCCATAGTTCCAGATTGTTGGTTTTTTGGGAATATACGGCATGCGTCAATTTTGTACATCAACCAATTGTGGTAGCGCTTTTACGCCCCATGGTTGGCGGCAAAACGTTTTTGATCTGACTTTATAGCCGAAATGACGTATTTTCGGAATCTTGTCAGCAAACAAACTCTTGGTATGGCACAATTCTTTCCTTTTGCGGCACTTCGTCCCAACATCGATCAGGTAGCAGATGTAAGCTGCCCACCCTACGACGTTTTAACTACCGACCAGGCTAAGGCAATAGCGGATCCCCGACCGTCAAATCTTCTTCATGCCATATTGCCTGAGGTTGACGGCGAGGGCACCGTCGCAGAGCTGTCCGAACGGGGCGCGGCATTTCTTGTGGCGCTCGCCCACAATGCAGCCGTGATGACCCGCGAAGACGGTGAGCGTTTCTATCTGTACGAGCAATCGCAGAGCGGAAACGTGCGGATGGGCTTCTTCGGATGCGTGAGCGTCGACGATTACAACAATGGGATCATCATTCGGCACGAGCTTACTCGCCCCCCCAAAGTGGAGGAGCGCACCAGCCATATGATTGCCCAAAAGGCGCATGCCGAACCGGTGATGCTGGCCTATCGCAACAGCCCCGCTTTGAAGGCACTTCTGAAATCGGCAATGATCGACGCCATACCCCTATACGATTTCACCGACGAGCAGGGAGTCCGACACCGGCTAATGATGGCCGACGCCACATCAAATGAGGCGGTCGCAGCTGCTTTTTCCGGACTGAGCCTCTACATTGCCGACGGCCATCACCGTTGCGAGGCCGCAGCAGAAGCCGCACGACGTCTGGATGATGGGGGAAACGCTACGGCTGACCAATCGTACCGCCGATTTCCGGCAGTTCTTCTACCCGACGACGAGTTGAGGATTTTGGCATACAACCGTTATCTGAAAGGGATCGACGACATAAAGCTCGACAAGCTGACGAGCATCCTCCACCTGGAACCAGCCGAGGCAGCCGAGGTTCCAAAACACGCAGGGGAGATTTTTGTAGGGGCGCGAAATGGCTGGTATAAGGGTGTCCTTCCCAACATTGACACAGCTACATCGATCAGCCAGATCGACGCGGAGAAACTGCAACAAGCCGTTCTGGAACCCGTTTTTGGGATCAAAGACATCCGCACCGATCAGCGCATTGCCTTCAGCGGCGGCGACGGCAGCCTTAAAAGCATGCAGAGTGGCCTCGATGATGGCAGCATCGAATTGGCCTTCAGTCTCCATCCGGTTTCCATCCAACAACTGATGGATGTTTCGGATGCCGGTGAGCTTATGCCGCCAAAAAGCACCTGGTTTGAACCCAAATTGCGCTCAGGATTACTCATCCACACGTTTTAACATAAATCTCGCATCAGAGGCGACCTCAATGAGCAGAATTCACAATTTCAGTGCCGGACCGGCAGCCCTTCCTCTCGAAGTGCTTGAACAAGCCAAGCAGGAATTCACCGACTACCACGGCTGTGGCATGTCGATCATGGAGGTGAGCCACCGGGGGCCCGAATATATTGCCGTCGACGCAAGCGCCCGGGAGCGACTAGTGCGTCTTTTAGGCCTGGGCGACGATTTCGAGGTGTTGTTTCTGCAAGGCGGGGCAAGCACGCAGTTTTTGATGGTACCGTACAATTTTCTGGGCGAGGGGCAAACTGCCGATTACCTGAACACGGGCACTTGGGCAAAAAAGGCGATCAAAGAGGCTAAATCGTTTGGAAATGTGAGCATTGCCTTTTCGTCTGAGGAGGGAAATTTCAACAGGGTGCCGACAGCATCTGAAATCAAATGGTCTGAAAATGCGCAATATGCCCATTTCACCTCCAACAACACCATTTTTGGCACCGAGTTCAGCATAGAACCCGATGGTAACGCCCCCCTGGTATGCGACGCATCTTCAAACTTTTTGTCGAAGCCAATCAATATTGACGCATACTCACTCATCTACGCCGGCGCCCAGAAGAACCTGGGCCCTGCTGGCGTGACGGTGGTCGTCGTTCGCAAAGATTTCCTTGACAAGGCGAAGACAAGCGGCGTTCCGACCATGCTGAGTTACCGCACCCATGTGGGCGAAATGTTCAACACCCCTCCTGTGTTCGCCGTGTATATGGTCGACCTGGTGTTGGGATGGATTGAAAGGCAAGGCGGCCTGGCAGCCATGGAGGCTCACAACATTGCCAAGGCCGACCTGCTCTACTCTGAAATTGACAGGGATGGATTCTACTTCGGCACGGCAGAGCCGGCTTCACGGTCGAGGATGAACGTGACGTTCAAGATAGCCGACGAGACCCTCGAGAAGGCCTTCGTCAAGCAGGCCGAGGCGGCCGGACTCAGCGGACTCAAGGGCCACCGCAGCGTGGGTGGCATGCGCGCGAGCATTTACAATGCCTGCAGCCTCGATTCAGTTAAAGCATTGGTATCCTTTATGCAGGAATTCCGCTCGAAGCACTGATTACTGATATACGATCACCGATCATTGCATAAGGCCAATCGCGTGCAGAAACACCTGCACCGACATGGGGTCCATGGCTATGGTAAGAACTACCCCAATGATGGCACCTGCCAAGTGGGCGTCGTGGTTGATGCTACCGTGGCCCCTGCGGCTTTCCCAGAACGTATAAGCCAGGTACATCACACCAAACAAAGCCGCCGGGATCCCAATTGGAATGAAAAACAGGTAGATTTTGCTGAGCGGCATATACAGGATGTACGAAAACAACACAGCGCTTACAGCACCTGAGGCACCCAGTGTGGCGTAGTTGGGATTGTCTTTGTGCCTGATGACAGACGGTATTCCAGACAGGATCATCGACACGATGTACAATGTGAGGTAAAGGCTGGGGCCAAGGATCCCCTCCAGGGTTGGGCCAAAAAAGAACAGGGTGATCATGTTGAACAGAAGGTGGGTACCGTTCGCATGCAGCAGCGCAGAAGTGACCAACGTGTGCCATTCTCTCAAGTGCCACACTCGGTATGGAAACATGATGCCGTCGTTTTGCCACTTCGGGTTCGACCATGCAACCAGTGTGGCAATCGATGTAAGTGCGATGATGATTAGCGTATAGCTCATACTAGTAGTTCGTTAAAGTGAAACAATGATAGCAGGATTCTCTGATTTTTCCCCACAATCTTTCCTCTCAAGCCGATACTGCGTATATTTGTTCTTTATGCCGAGATAGCTCAGCTGGTAGAGCAGCTCATTCGTAATGAGCAGGTCGTCGGTTCGAATCCGATTCTCGGCTCGGCTTGCGTGGTCAAGGTCAATAGCCATCTAGTCCAACGCAGCTTTTTTGCAGTGTTTACCCTATTTGCTACAAGGCGTCCAATACGAATACATTGGACGCCTTTGTTTTTTACAAATTATTTGCTTACCCATAAAACATATCGTGGAGGCAGACACCACTGAAAACGCACCTCAGTTGTGAGGTTATCAATCAATTATTGAATCGTGTCACTCATGGATGGATATAACAACACCATGTCGGTGGGCGAATGGATGCTCACCCTCCTTATAACGTTTATTCCAATTGTAAACATCATCATGCTTCTCGTCTGGGGCTTTGGCAGCACTACCCCGCCCAACAAAGCCAATTGGGCGAAGGCAATGCTGGCTTGGATTGCCATCATGATCGTGTTTTATGTTGTGATGATTTTCGTGTTCGGTGCAGCCGTGCTGAGTAATATGTAGCATCAGCCAAATGCGTCGAGATAAAGCCGCAATTCCAAGGGATTGTGGCTTTTTTATTAACTGCAGCCCAATTTTGATATCTTTGGGGGACACGAGACACGAGAC
>CAYWCV010000100.1:0-5733 GCA_964456845.1 uncultured Chitinophagales bacterium
GAAATATCAGCGAGAATATCCATTGCGTATACGATCGTGATTACAGTTCCTGGATCCGGGCTGCCAGGGTCAAGTCTTTTTCGGTGACGGTGTTGCCCGCATCGTGGGTGTTCAATGTGAGTACAACCGTGTTGTATGTGTTGTCGAACCTAGGATGGTGGTTGAGTTCTTCGGCGATGAACGCAACGCGTACCATGAAACCCATGGCCTGACGAAAATCGCCGAAGCGGAAGGTCTTCTTGAGGCTGTCGTCCTCATGTTTCCATCCGTCGAGTTTAGCTAACTCTTCGGCAAAGATTTCGGGCTTCAACGCCATTTCACTTGTCCGTTTCAGCTTTTGTAACTTCAGGCGTTATGCCGTAAAGCTTTGACGTCCAGTCGGGCAGATCGTCAACATTCGAGCTGCCGATGGTCATCGTGCTTTTTGTGCGGCTTTGCTCTAGCAAATCCTCAATCTGGACTTCGGAGTACTTCATGAAGTCGATCGGACGCACCCCAATCCATACCATGAATACCATCATTGGCACGAGGAGGCCGATTTCGCGTGCGTTGAGATCGGTGAGCGATCGGTTCTTCTCGTTGTCGATGGGCCCAAACATGACCCGGCGGAACATCCAGAGCATGTACACCGCCGCAAGAATCACACCCGTTGCGGCCAATATGGCATATAGAGGCGTGCCGAGCACGGTGGAGCTGAACGATCCGTTGAGAATCAGGAATTCGCCGACGAAGCCGTTCAAGCCCGGAAGACCTATGGATGCAAGCGTTGCAATCATGAACATGACGGCGAACACGGGCATGACGGATGTGATGCCCCCAAAGTCAGATATTTGACGTGTGTGACGGCGGTCGTAGATCATTCCGACCACGAGGAAGAGCGCACCGGTCGATAAGCCGTGATTCACCATCTGGATCAGGGCACCTTGGACGGCGGTTGTATTCCAGGCAAATAGCCCCAATACGACGAAGCCCAAGTGACTGACTGACGAGTATGCCACCAGCTTTTTCACGTCTTTCTGAACCATGGCGACGAGGGCGCCATAAATGATGCCGATGACCGCTAGCGTCGCCATCCATGGTGCGAAGGCTATGGCTGCATTCGGGAATATTGGCATCACCACCCGCAACAGGCCGTAGGTTCCCATCTTGAGCATGATGGCCGCCAACACGACCGATCCTGCCGTTGGCGCCTCGGTGTGCGCGTAGGGCAACCATGTGTGCAGCGGAAAGAGCGGCACCTTGATGCAGAATGCGAGTGCAAACGCCAAGAACAGCCATGTCTGCGGCACGAGCGGAATCGTGTATCCCAACGATGAGAGCAGGCGCCAGTCAGTCGTGAAAATACCGTTGTTGACGGCGTTGCCCGCATCGATGCCCAACCAGATGAGACCGACGAGCATGATCAGGGAGCCGACCAAGGTGTAGATAAAAAACTTAATGGTTGCCTGGATGCGTCCCTCACCACCCCAAATGCCGATCAGGAAGTACATCGGTATGAGGCTGAGCTCGAAAAAGATGTAGAAAAGAAAAAGGTCGAGAGCGGCGAAGACTCCAAGCGATGCGGTTTGAAGCAGCAGGAGCATGGAGAAGAAGCCGGGAAGGTGCTTCTCGACCGAGTTCCAGGCGGAGAGCACCACTATCGGCCCCATGAAGGTGGTGAGCATAAACAGCAACAGGCTGAGTCCGTCGAGACCTACGAGGTACTTGATGCCCAAGTTTGGGAGCCATGGCTCCGATTCCGTCAAAAATTGAGCGGTGCCACTGTTGGCGGCGTCAAAGCTGAGCATCAGCGGGATCGAGAGCACGAATGTCGCCGTGGTTGCAATCAGGGCGATCCATTTGACCAGCTGGTCGTTCCTCGTCATGAGGATGGCGGGAATTCCGACAAGCGGCAGAAAGATGGTCCAGTTGAGAAGGATATCCATGAATGATTCCAAAATTTAAACGATGACCAAAATGGCAAGTACGATAACTACACCCAAAACCAGCATCAGGGCATAATTCTGGATGAGTCCGGTTTGCATGTAACGCATCAGGAACCCGAAGAACCGAACAGTGCCAGCCACACCGTTCACGAATCCGTCGACCACCTTGATGTCGAACACTGCGAGAACCTTGTCGCTGAAGCGAACGATCGGGTCTGACACGTAGCCCTCGTAGATTTCGTCGAGGCTGTATTTGTCGGCCCAGACCTGATACAGACCTGCAAAACGTGACTTCACCTTCTGGTCGGACACCTCGAGAGATGACTGGGCGTACATTTTCCAGGCCAGATAGACACCTGCAAGAGCGACCAGGATGCTGGCGATCATCAGCACCCACTCAACGGCGTGCGACAGCACAATCGGCGTCTGTGCAGTCACGGGCTCAAGCCAGCCGTGCAGCCAGTTGATGTGCGATTCCTGGTGGGTGAAGCTCTCGACGATAAAATTCGGGATACCCATGAAGCCGCCGATCACAGAAAGTATGCCAAGGACCCACAGAGGGGTCGTCATGTTCCATGGGCTCTCATGTAGATATTTCTCAGAACCCACTGCCTCGGCGTGCACCTTAGGAAGCTTGAATTCGCCGTGAAAGGTCGAGAAGGTGAGGCGGAACATGTAGAATGCGGTCATGAACGCTGTCAGAACGGCCATTCCCCAAAGGGCGTAGTAGATAGGTGCCCAGGCTGCACCTGCGTTGAAGGTGTATGCGAGGATTTCGTCCTTCGAGAAGAAGCCTGCCAAGGGCGGGATTCCGGCGATGGCAATAGTCGCCATCATGAACGTCTTGTAGGTGGACGGTAGGTACTTTTTGAGGCCGCCCATGTTGCGCATGTCCTGCGGATCGAAATGGACGTGTTTGCCGTGATGGTCGAGCTCGTGCTCAACATGGTGCATGGCATGGATGACGGAGCCGGATCCAAGGAATAAGCAGGCCTTGAAAAAGGCGTGCGTCACCACGTGGAACATGGCCGCCGTGAAGGCGCCCGAGCCGAGGGCCAAGAACATGAAACCGAGCTGGGATACCGTAGAATAGGCCAGCACGCGCTTGATATCGTACTGTGTGATGGCAATAGTTGCGGCTACGATGGCGGTAAGCCCCCCCACCACGGCTACAACCATCATCACTTCGGGCGAAGTTACGTAGAGGAACGACATCCTCGACACCAGGTAGATGCCCGAAGTGACCATGGTGGCGGCATGGATCAGGGCGGAAACTGGCGTCGGACCCGCCATGGCATCAGGCAACCAGACGAACAGGGGCAGCTGGGCGCTCTTCCCGGTGGCGCCAATCAGGAACAGAAGGCCAATCCAAAATCCCTGGTCGGAGGTGATCAGATCGAGGTTCGCCAGGATGTCGGTGAATTCGAGGCTGCCAATCTGCCGAAAGATCATGAACGTGGCGATGAGGAATGCAAAATCGCCGATTCGGTTGTAGATGAAGGCCTTCTTGCCGGCGATGGCCTTCTCGGTGTCCTTGTACCAGAATCCGATGAGCAGGTACGAGCATAAACCCACGCCTTCCCATCCCAAAAAGAGCAGCAGCAGGTTGCTACCCATCACCAAGTTGAGCATGGCGAAGATGAAGAGGTTCAGATAGGCGAAGAATTTGTAGTAGCCTTCGTCGTCCTTCATGTAGCCCATCGAGTACAGGTGGATGAGCGAACCGATGCCGGTAACAAAGAGCACCATGATGATCGACAGCGAGTCGATACGGTAGGCGATGTCGGCCGTGAACGTGCCAGCCTGCATCCATGTGAACAGCTTCACGTAGATGCTCTGATCGGCGCTCATGTTCAGGAAAAGATATACCGCTATGACGAACGGGATGAACACGCTCATCGTGGCCAGATAGCCAATGAGCGGCTTTTGTTTCCTGTATCCTTCGAACGCCAGGCCCAGAACGCCGTTAATCAGGAATCCCAGAAGCGGTAGTGCGACTAAATAGGGTAAATATCCGGATAATGAATCCATCAGAACTTCAATTGATAGGGTTCCGGCCCACTGCGTGCACAATGGACCGATAGAGCAGAACCTTCCGCAGCACATGCGTGCAACGGCAAAATATCGGACAAAGATACGAAAAAACGACCCAATCGAAAGCCAATGTTATCAAAGAAAACACATTTGTCGCCCGTACGATTTTACGTCTTTTTAAACCGATTTTTTTAGCCGATACGGGGGAATTTCCTATTTTATGCCGTTGTTAGCGACATAATCTCAACTATTTGTCCATAACAGGCGGCTATTTCGAGAGATTCGAAGGCTCTTACCTAAATAAATTAACCCCAATTAAACTGGAGACTAACGTGAACAAAATCTTCGGCAAACTTGCCGTGGCGGTATCGGTGCTTCTGATGACGCTCCTATTGGCATCACCTGCACTTGCCGCTGAAGGCATGGGCATTGATGGGTCCAACTTAAACCTGTGGTGGGTTCTCCCATTCGTGGGTATTCTGTTGTCTATCGCCATCTTCCCTTTGGCAGCCCCAGATTTTTGGCACCACCACTTCGGAAAGATCTCGGCCTTCTGGGCGGTGATGATCTTGGTGCCGATGCTCATCTTCCAAGGTTTTTCAGTGACACTCTACGAAGTACTCCACGTGTACCTTCTCGAGTACTTCCCCTTTATCATCCTTCTCCTGGCGCTGTTCACCATTTCGGGCGGTGTCAGGTTGGTTGGCACCCTGTCAGGTAGTCCGCTGGTCAACACCGGGATCTTGCTGGTGGGAACCATCTTGGCGTCGTGGATGGGAACTACGGGCGCGGCCATGCTCCTGATACGACCCTTGATCAATGCGAATTCGTGGCGTCAGAAGAAGGTGCACACCATTGTGTTCTTTATCTTCCTGGTGGCCAACATTGGCGGGTCGTTGTCGCCGCTCGGCGACCCTCCCCTGTTTTTGGGATTCCTCCAGGGCGTGGACTTTTTCTGGACTACGGTGCACATGCTCCCTGAAATGCTCTTCCTGGTAGTGTTCCTGTTGCCTATCTACTACATTTGGGACACCGTGCTTTACAAGAAGGAAGACCAGAGCAAGCGGGTGCCTTCGACCGAGAAGTTGGCTGTTGAAGGCGGCATCAACATCGTATTGCTGCTCGGCGTGATCGGCGCAGTGTTGTTCTCCGGTTTCGTGAAGCTTGGCGGGGTGAATGTATATGGTGTCTTTGTGCCGTACGAGAATTTGATGCGCGACATCACCCTGCTGCTTCTGAGCTATGTAAGCTGGAAGATCACCGACATCAACAGCCGATTGGCAAACGGATTCGACTGGTTTCCGATCCAGGAGGTCGGCAAGCTGTTTGCCGGCATCTTCATCACCATCGTGCCGGCCATCGCCATCCTGAAGGCGGGCACCAGCGGTTCGCTCGGCTTCATCGTCGACCTGGTGACGCTGCCAAACGGCGAAGAGAACAATCTGGCATACTTCTGGATCACCGGCGTGCTCTCCGCGTTCCTTGACAACGCCCCGACCTATCTGGTGTTCTTCAATACGGCGGGTGGAGCTGCTAACGTGGCGACGCTCATGCAGGAGGTATCGACGCTGGCCGCCATATCATGCGGCGCGGTGTTCATGGGGGCCATGTCGTACATCGGCAACGCCCCGAACTTTATGGTGAAGTCGATCGCTGAGACATCAGGTATCCAGATGCCGAGCTTCTTCGGCTACATGGTGTGGTCGGTCGCCATCCTCGTGCCGCTGTTCGTGATCATGTCGTTCATCTTCTTTAGCTGAGCGAGAAGCGAGAA
>CAYWCV010000101.1:0-3585 GCA_964456845.1 uncultured Chitinophagales bacterium
GATGAGAGGGCTTGGCGAAACGGGCTTTGCAGGCCGCCCGTCCATGTAAAATGAGCAGATGTGAAACGTTGGTCCATTCCTCCTGGGGTATGAGGGCCATGAGGTCGCGTTCGATCACGATCGGATTCCCCGACTTGGTGAGTCCAAACCGGTTGGCGAGGCGGTTCACGTGGGTGTCGACCACAACGCCCACATTGATGCCGAAGGCGTTGCCCAGAACCACGTTGGCGGTCTTGCGCGCCGCGCCGCGCAGGGTGAGCAGCTCGTCCATGGTCTGAGGCACCTCACCCCCAAAACGCTCCATAACCGCCTTGGATGTCTCACTGATCGATAGCGCCTTGTTCCGGAAGAACCCGGTCGGCTTCACGATCTCCTCGAGCTCCTCGACGGGCGCTTTCGACATGCTTGCCGCATCGGGGTACTCGCGGAAAAGGGTCTTCGTGACGATATTAACGCGCACATCGGTGCATTGCGCACTCAAAATGGTGGCAATGAGCAGTTGAAAGGGCGTTTCGTAATCGAGCTCACAATGGGGATTGGGATAGTACTGATACAGGAGATCGATCAGTTCCTTGGCCCGTTCCTTCTGTTTGGCGGTCTTTCTGGGCAGGGATTTTTTCAGCGCCATGATCAGTTTGCCGGCCGTTCGGTGCGCGGAATTCGGCGAACATCCAAACCGGTGTGGTTGGCAATGAACGAGAGCACGTCGGTGGCCTCGGCAATGACCATGGATGTCGGCTTTCCGGCTCCGTGGCCTGCATTGCTCTCGATTCGGATGATCATCGGGCGGTCGCCCGAATATTTGCTCTGCAACTCGGCGGCAAATTTGAAGCTATGGGCTGGAACCACGCGGTCGTCGTGGTCGGCTGTGGTGACAAGCGTGGCCGGATACTCGACCCCCTCCTTCACGTTATGCAGCGGCGAGTACTTCATCAAGTACTCGAACCCATCTGGATCCTCGCTGGTGCCGTAGTCGCTGGCCCAGGCCCAACCGATGGTGAACTTGTGGTAGCGCAGCATGTCGAGCACGCCAACTGCCGGTATGGCGGCGGCAAAAAGCTCCGGACGTTGCAGCATCGTAGCCGCAACGAGAAGCCCCCCGTTGGAGCCACCACCGATAGCGAGGTGTTCAGGAGAGGTGTACCCCGACTCGATCAAAAATTCGGCCGCAGCAATGAAATCGTCAAACACGTTCTGCTTCCGCTCCTTCGTGCCGGCCAAATGCCACTGTTCACCGTACTCTCCACCGCCGCGAAGGTTCGGCATGGCAAAAATGCCGCCCATCTCCATCAATGCCAGTTCGTCGACACTGAAATAGGGCGACATGCTCACGTTGAAGCCACCGTATCCATACAAGTAGGTCGGATTGGAGCCGTCCTTCACAAGCCCCTGCTTATAGGCGATGAACATGGGCACCTGGGTGCCATCTTTGCTGAAATAGAAGTGTTGCTCCACAATGTACTCGTTGGGGTTGAACGCCACTTCTGGCTGCCGATAAACCGTGCTCTGCTCGGTGGCAAAGTCGTACCGGAACACGCTGCTGGGGTAGTTGAAGGATGTGAACGAGTAGAACGTCTCGGTATCTTTACGGCTACCCGTGAATCCGCCGGCCGTCCCGATTCCAGGCAGTGCGAGCTCGCCCCTAGGGTTGCCCTCAAGGGTGTAGAAACGGATCTTCGAATACGCATCCTTCAAATAGGAGGCCACAAATTGGTCGTTTAGCATGCGCACCGACTGGAGCGTCTCTTCCGACTCGGGGATCAGTGTCTTCCACGACGACGGCGATGGATTCGTGAGCTGGATCGCCACCAGCTTGTATTTTGGAGCATCCTTGTTGGTCACGACATAAAACAGATCGCCATCGTTGCCGACAATGGAGTAACTGGCATCGAACGCATCCAGGAAGGGTCGTACCTCGGAGTTCGGCCGCTCAAGATCCTTGACAAAAACACGCGAACGAGGATCCGTTCCCTGCCAGATGTTGATGACCAGATAGCGTCCATCGTACGTTACAGAAGGACCAAACCCCCAGTCGGGTTGATCGGGACGCTCGTAAATGAGCTGATCTTGCGCCTGATCGGTACCTGCCACATGGTACATGAGCATCGGGTTCCGGTTTTGGCCGCTCAGTTCCTGGCCTGCCTCCGGCTCAGGGTACCTTTGATAGAAAAACCCACGGCTGTCTTTGGTCCAAGCACCACCCGAAAATTTGATGTGCTTCAAATGGTCGGTCAAATCCTCGCCGGTTTCGATGTCGCGAATGAAAAACTCGGTCCAGTCGGAGCCGCTTCGCGATATGGCGTATTGGATGTACTTACCGTTGTCGGATACGCTCCATCCCCCCATGGCCACTGTTCCGTCATCACTGAGCGTGTTGGGGTCGATAAGCACACGCGCCTCCTGGTCTAGGGCATCTTGAACGTAGAGCACCGACTGATTCTGAAGCCCGTCGTTGTAGGTGTAAAAATACCGTCCACCCGATTTCGTCGTGTTGCCATAACGAGGGTAATTCCACAACTCCGTCAGACGTTCTTGGATGGCATCACGCCCATCGAGCTGCTCGAGATACGGATAGGAAACGGCGTTTTGCGCCTGCACCCAGGCTTTTGTCTCATCAGAATTGTCGTCTTCGAGCCAGCGGTATGGATCGGCCACCAACGTTCCGTGATAATTGTCAACGATTGTGTCCTTACGCGTTTCTGGATATGAAAGGCCACTTTGCTGCGGAGTGTTGCAAGACATAGGCAAGAGCAAGAGCAATGGCAAGAGCAAGGGCAGGTGCCGGTTGTTGAATGTGAGCATAGGACGTTGAACGTTGGACATTGGACATTGATCATTGGAGCGCGGATCCATGAGGTCTTACTGATTGTAAGGTCATGGGAATATAGCAAATGATATGAATTCATTGAATACGTCCCACACTGCCGATCCCTGATCCCCGACCACGCAACTTCTTCGCCGTTTTTACGAATGATGTGCTATCTTACGGGGATGATCACTAGTATCGAACCAACTTGAAGCACGTAGCTTTTTTTATCCGCAACATCCGCCATGTGGGAGCCGTGGCACCCAGTTCACGATTCCTCACCGGCAGGATGGCCAAACCGCTCCGCGATTACGTCGAAACTCCGGGCTCTGGCCCTGTCAGAGTGCTTGAGGTTGGACCGGGCACAGGGGCGATGACGCAGTTCATACGCCCGCTCCTTCGCCCCGGCGACCATGCCGATGTTGTGGAACTGAATCCTAAACTGCACGAGTACGTCAGCAGCCGGTATGCCCACGACTCGATCCATTTCCACAACGCGAACCTGCTCGACTTCGAAGTCGCCGAACCCTACGATTTCATCTTTTCGGGCGTGCCCTACGAGGCTCTCCCCTCCGACGTAACCCGCATGCTTTGGCGTAAAAAGCTGGATGCGAGCCGTCCAGGTACGGTCATCACCTATTTCAAATACATCAACCTGGTCAATTTCCGGTCAACGTACGAGCGGAACGTCGTCGACAATTGCTGCGAGAAAGTTTCATTCGAGTTCAGAAACCTCCCTCCGGCGAGGTTTTTCCGGCTTCGCGTAACCGAGGAAGTTC
>CAYWCV010000101.1:3685-5682 GCA_964456845.1 uncultured Chitinophagales bacterium
TGTTCGCCAATATCGCATTTCCATCACCCGTCAGGCAGCTGTTCACCTACAAGGTGCCCACTGACCTTCAGGATGCAGTAGCTCCTGGCAAAAGGGTCTGGGTGCCGTTGAGGGGACGCATGGCGATCGGCATGGTGATTCAAGTGCACGATACTCAGCCGGACTTCGAGTGCAAGCCGATCGCGCGTGTGCTCGACGCTGAACCGGTACTCGACGAACACATGATCTGGCTCGTGCGCTGGATGCACCACTATTACTTCTGCAGTGTTGGCGAGGCCACACAGGCAGCCCTGCCGGCAGGGTACAACTTCATATCGGTGAGCTATCTTCAGCCGACCGCCAAAACCGGCTTCCCAAAAAATGCGAAGGGTGCCCTCATCCTCGACGAAATCCGCCAAAAGGGCCGGTATAACCTCAAAGAGGCCGAGCGCCGCTGGGATGCCGAGAAGCGCCAACTTAAAGAGCTGATCCGACAAGGATACCTCGAAATATGGGAGGATCCCGAGCTTTCGACCGACACCGGATCGGAGCTGGTGTGGAACACCACCGACACCTTCACCGCCGAGAACGTGCTCGGCATCATCGAATCGTACACCCACAAGAAGGCACCCGCTTGGGTCAACGCACTCAGCATCTTGCTCGAGTGTGAATTCCCCATCACCCAAGCTGAGGCAGCCACGCTTGGACTCACGACACCGTTGCTCAGGCGCATCGGCAAAGAAGGCATCATTTCTTCGACGAACGAGGCCCTGAGATTTCGGATGAATCTGAATGTCACCCTCGAGCAATCGAAGACGCTCAACACAACGCAGCGACAAGCCCTCGAAAGCATCGAGGCGTCCATCCGCAGCCGTCAGCATAAGTCCTTCCTTTTGTTCGGGGTAACTGGCAGCGGCAAGACCGAGGTATATATCCACGCCATCCAGCAGGTGCTCGACCAAGGACGTTCAGCCATCGTACTGGTTCCGGAAATCGCCCTTACGCCGCAGACCGTCCGCCGTTTCGCGGCTGTATTCGGCAATACCTTCGCTGTACTTCATAGCCGCCTATCGGACCGAGAGCGCATGCAGGCGTGGACCGACTTGCGCGACGGACATCTTAATCTGGTTATTGGAGCGCGATCTGCCGTCTTTGCACCTGTCAAGAACTTGGGCATCGTCATCATCGACGAGGAACACGACAGTTCCTACAAACAAGAGGATCCCGCACCACGTTACCACGCCCGTGATGTGGCTATCATGCGCGCCCATCGCGAGGACGCCGTTGTGCTGATGGGCTCCGCCACCCCTTCGATGGCTGCCTATAAGGCTGCCTTGGAGAACAAATTCCAAATGCTTGAACTGCCCACGCGCCCATTCTCGAACATCCAGCCAGAGGTGCGTGTGCTCGACCTTCGGCAATATCGATCCGCCATGCGAGGCCCGTTGGCCATCCCGCTGTACAATGCCATCAAAGAGCGGCTCGAACGAGGCGAGCAGAGCCTTCTTCTGTACAACCGTCGCGGTTTTGCAAGCTATCTGCAATGCCCGTCGTGTGGCGACATCCCACAATGCCCGTCCTGTTCGGTATCACTTACGTATCACAAGCCCTTTAACCAACTCCGCTGCCATTATTGTGGATACACGGTATTGGCCAATCGGACGTGCTCAAGTTGTGACTCCGGAGAGGAACTGACTACGGCTGGATCGGGGACCCAGCAGGTCGAAGACTCCATCATTGAGCTGTTCCCCGAGGCGCGGGTGTTACGTATGGATCAGGACACCACCCGTGGCCGATATGGGCACGAACGGCTGCTGGGAGCATTCGCGCGTGGCGAAGCAGACATTCTGGTCGGAACGCAGCTTGTCGCGAAAGGGCTCGATTTCCCCAATCTGACCCTTGCCGGCGTTGTGAACGCCGATACGGAGTTGGCATTTCCCTCCTATCGGTCGGGCGAGCGCATGTTCCAGCTGCTCACACAGGTGTCGGGACGCCCGGGAAGGGCCGAGAAACCCGGC
>CAYWCV010000102.1:0-5598 GCA_964456845.1 uncultured Chitinophagales bacterium
AAGAGGCTGAACTGGTTCAATCCGGCATCGGCCTGCTTGCGTTGCGCGTATGTGAGCGCATCGTCGAGGCTCTCCCAAAGCACGGCACGGCTTGGATGCAGACAGTCGAAGGCGCCCGCCTCAATCAAGCTTTCGAGGGTTTTTCGGTTGCAGCTGCGAAGATCCATCCGCGACACGAAGTCAAAAAAGCTTAAAAATACCCCACGTTCGTTGCGTTCCTTCACCAGATGCTCTACCGCAGCCGATCCCACACCCTTAACAGCTTCGAGTCCGTACTGGATGCTGCCGTCGCGTACCACAAATTGTCCGGCACCTGTATTTACATTGGGCGGTTGCACCAAAATGCCCAGATAGCGACACTCCTCGATGAACTGCGACACCTTCTTGATGTCGCCCATGTTATGCGTGAGCACCGAGGCCATGTACTCGGCCGGATAATTCGCCTTAAAATAGGCCGTCTGATAGGCAAGCACCGAATATGCCGCCGAGTGCGACTTATTGAATCCGTACCCAGCAAAAAAGGCCATCTTGTCGAAGACCTCTATGGCGACCTTTTCGCTCACCCTTTGGGTGGTCGCCCTCTCCGTGAAGATGGCGCGTTGCTTCTCCATCTCCTCGACCTTTTTCTTGCCCATGGCACGGCGAAGGATGTCAGCTTCGCCCAATGTGTAGCCGCCCATGATCTGGGCAACCTGCATGATCTGCTCCTGGTACACCATGATCCCGAACGTCGGTGCCAGAACCCCTTCGAGCATTGGATCGGGGAACTCCACCGGCTTGCGCCCGTGCTTGCAGTCGATGTACTGAGGGATGAACTGCATCGGACCCGGACGGTACAGGGCATTCATGGCAATAAGGTCGTCGATATTGGTCGGCTTGAGCTCCTTGAGATACTTGCGCATGCCGTCGCTCTCGAACTGGAACGTGGCAACCGTGTCACCCCGCTGATATAGTTCAAAGGTGGCCAGGTCGTCGAGTGGCATCGTGTCGAGGTCGATGTGGACGCCGTGGTTCTCCTCGACATACCTGATGGCCGTCTTCAAAATCGACAGTGTACGTAGGCCAAGGAAGTCCATCTTCAACAGTCCGCACATTTCGGACATGGGTCCATCGTACTGGGTGATGATGTCTTTCTCCTTGCTGAGCGCCACGGGCACATATTCCGACACGGGTCCCGGGGCGATGATCACGCCAGCCGCGTGGATGCCCGTCTGTCGTGCCGATCCCTCCAGTGTCCTGGCATATTGCATCATCTTGCGCACCATCGGATCGGGCGAATCGAAGAGCAGCTTGATTTCCTCACAGGTCTCCGGATTCTTGTCCGCATCCAAAACCGTGTCGAAGGTGTCGACGCCTACCTTTTCCGGAAAAAGCTTGGTGATGCGGTTCACCTCGCTCAACGGGATGCCCATAGCTCGTCCGACATCGCGGATGGCCGTCTTGGCCTTCATGGTGCCGTAGGTAACAATCTGGGCCACGTTTTCCCTGCCATAGGTTTCGACCACGTAGTCGATAACGGCCTGTCGACCCACGTCGTCGAAGTCGATGTCGATATCGGGCGGGGACACACGTTCAGGATTCAGGAATCGCTCGAACAGCAATCCGTACCGCAATGGGTCAATGTTGATGATGCCCGTGCAATAGGCAACGATGCTTCCGGCGGCGGACCCTCGTCCGGGTCCAACGAACACCCCTCGGTTACGCGCCTCGGTGGTAAATCCTTGCACGATTAAAAAGTATCCTGCGAAGCCCATCTTTTTGATGATAGACAACTCCATATCGATGCGATCGGTCACCTCAGTGCTCAGCTCCCCATACCGTCTTCGGGCGCCTTCGTAGGTGAGGTGGCGAAGATAGTCGTCCATGTCGCCGAAACCGACGGGCACGCGGAAGCTTGGTAGCAGCAGGTCCGAATTGATGCTGAAGTTATCGACCTTGTCGGCAATCTCACTCGTGTTGTCGATCGATTCCGGCACATCGTGGAATAGTGCCGCCATCTCGTCGGGGGTCTTGAGGTAGAATTCCGGGTTGAGCTGATTGTAGTCGTCGGTGAAACGAAACCGGTTGGGGTCGTTCAGGTCGGCGTTCGTCTGCAGGGCCAGCAAGACGTCGTGGGCCTCGGAGTCTTCCTTTTCGACGTAGTGAGAGTCGTTGGTGGCGATCACCTTCACCTTATACTCTTTCGCCCATTTCAAGAGCACGTTATTGCAGAAATCCTGATCGCGGAGACCGTGACGCTGCAGCTCGATGTAATAATCTTCACCGAAGACATCAAGATACCACTCGAAGATTTCGCGGGCGGCGTCCTCCCCTTCCTTGAGGAGGGTCTGGTTCACTTCCGATGCCAGGCAGCAGGTGGTGGCAATCAGTCCTTCAGAATGGGCCCTGAGCACATCTTTGTCGATGCGGGGTTTGTAATAGAGTCCATCGGTATACCCCATCGAACACAGCTTCACCAAATTGCGGTAACCGACCATGTTCTTCGCAAGTAACACCTGGTGGTAGCGCTCCTTATTCTCGCGGTCGGACATCGTGACCGGTGTGACGTAGAACTCGCACCCAATAATGGGCTTCACACCGTTCTTTTGCGCCTCGTTCACGAATGCGGGCACACCGAACATATTGCCGTGATCGGTGATGGCGATGGCCGGCATTTGCTCCTTTGCCGCCTTTTTGATCAGACTCTTGATATTGGCCGCCCCGTCGAGCAGCGAAAACTGGGTGTGGCTGTGCAGATGGGAAAACTTCATGCCGTATGATAAGAAAAAGCGAGACTCGAGACACGAGAATCGAGATGCGAGATGTCGCATATGCCGAAGGCATCTTTTCTTTTATAACAATGCCGTAGTCATCCCGACGTTGTCGGGACCTACCCTGTAGGGGTCTTGGCTATTCAACTATGCCACTGTCATCCTGAGCTGACACACTGAGTCGCAGGTCCTGAGCGTAGTGAAGGACCAAGCGAAGTGTCGGCGAAGGACCTTCTTACGTCCTACGTCTTTCCGAAACCACCCAGTTGAGGAACATGAATTCTATCGCACTTGCCTCATAGCCTTTCCAGTTGTGGATCATCTCCTGAAAATCGTCTTCAGAGGTGTGGTTCGGGTCACCCCCGTAGCTGAGAATGATCCAACGCCGCAAGCCGCGCTCCTCGCCCTTGTCGATCTTGCTGGGAAAGAAGCCATCCGTACGGCTCCTGAAGTGCATTAGGTCTTGTGCCGTGGTAGGACCTATGCCGCGAATTTTTGTGACCGTGTCATAAAAGTCGACCGGATCTATTGTCTCGAGTTGAGCGATGTCGAGGTTGCCTGAAACAACGTCGTGGGCGAGTCCAACGATGTATTCACCCTTTCGCTCCGACAGTCCGTACTGCTTCATTTTGACTGGATCAGCGCCGATAAGGTCTTTCGGACGGGGCCAAGCTGCGATGGCCTGGCCATTGTGCATGAGTCTGGCACCATAGGCCTCGCGCACGTTGTACACCATTTTTCGAGCCGTCGGCTTATGCGATATCTGGGTCTGGATGATGCGGTTGGTGGCGTCCTCGAAAAAGTTGGCACGGGAGACTCGCTTGTGACCGTAGTACTCCTTGAGCATTGGACCCAAAACAGGGTCATCGCCCGCTTGGTCATAGAGCGGGCGCACATCTAGATCCAACCCCAAAATGCGCCGAAGCGACCGGTCGGCCGCTTCACGCTCTGTTTCGGATAAACTCTCAGTCGTCGTGATCGAAAACTCCGGCTGCTCCACGTCTCCGTTGAAATGGACCGTCACCACCACGTCATGGTCGCCGACAGGTATCGGCCGGGTGAAACCCTGGTCGAATATCAGTTCGGGCTGGTGCTCGTGGTCGAAATATTCATTGATGTCAAGGCTCAGATAAAAATCGTGAGGGGGAACAGACCGAAGTTTCCAGATCATTGAAGATGATTGTCGTTAGAAATAAAAAGCAACACCGGCCTTAATGCGGGAATTCCATGCCTTGAAATCCAGCCCATCCACCGATACGCCTTCAGATTCGACCTTGTCGTAATTCACCCGTGTCATGATGATGCCAAGATTCAGGGCGACATTGCGCCCGACGAACCAGTGGACCCCGCCTCCACCACTTACGCCCACACCGCTGATGGTGGTTTCAATGCCATTTTCATCGCTTGCGAATGCGCTGCCCGTAAGTGCAACATCAATGTATGGCTGAAGGCCCCGCGATGAAATTGGGTAGAATCTCGGCCCCAAATCGATGTATCCAAGTGTTTCATTTTCGTCCTCGAGTGCAAAGCCGCCTAAGCCCAGAAACAGCCCCACACGTGGGTTGAAATTGTAGCCAAGGTCGAGCTGAAGGCCAAACCCACTCTCGTTGCGAATGTTGTCGTCATCAAAACTCACACCCGTGCTGGCCAGGCTTGCACTTGCAACGAACCCCTTTTGTGCAACAACGGATGTGGCTAGTGCCATTAGCACGCCGAATAAAATCACCTTTTTCATGGAGATCTCCTTTATTTACCGTCAGTGAAAGAACTATCGGAAGAAAAATGATAGACCTAAACGAAACCTAGCACTTGTTGCCCTGTCGTCGAGGCCCTCCACTTTGATTCCTCCAAACGTGACGTTATTGAAATTTACTCTACTTACAGATGCCGAACCATTAATTGCTATCGCATAATTTAGAAAATAATGCGCACCTATTGTCCCGGATGCGCCGAAACCGCTCTGCGAGAAGTTGAAGGCGCCGTTGTCGATGGTTGCAGCCCTCGCCATCACATCGATGTACGGCTGCAACTTCGGCCCTTTCCATAAAATGACCCTTGGTCCGACCTCAATAAAACCCATTCTGGAGTCGCCACCGTCAAAAACAGAGCCACCCACGGTGAAATAGGTTCCGAACGTGTCGTTGAAATTGTACCCGAAGTCAATTTCGTAGTTGTTGCCGTTGCGATGCTCATCGGCCTTGTCGAACTGAAGTCGGTCGTACCCAAATTTACCCCCCAAGTACCATCCTCGCTGCGCGAATGTCTCAGATGTGAACGCACCCAGGCATAACACCATCACCATGGTAGCGGAAAAGAGCAATCGTGTCGTCATGATGTATTCGTAATGTTAAGGTATGCACCAAGTATACATACGAATACGCAGAATTAATCAAATCGTTTCAATTTTCGGCTACTCGACCATTCAACTGGGCCACGTTCATCAAAGAACCGAAATCGTCATACATCTATTCATTATTTTGCTGATTCGTGGTATCCAGTTAACTCAAAGACAACACACAATGTCTCATTTTATATTCCGAGGACTTATCGTATTCGCCCTATCTGTCTTAGGCATACCTGCTCAAGCCCAAACGACGACCATATTTGTAAATGCCACCGTCATCCCCATGGACTCCGAGCGAATCTTACCGGGCATGGACGTCGTTGTTACTGGCGACCGCATCGAATCGATGCACCAAACCGGGACAAGGACTTATCCGGCTGATGTTACCCGAATTGATGCGACTGGCAAGTATCTTGTTCCGGGCTTGGCCGAAATGCACGGGCACGTACCCCCAACACAGGGTGGAAATCTACCGGCCCGATACGTCGAGGATGTGCTCTTCCT
>CAYWCV010000103.1:0-5426 GCA_964456845.1 uncultured Chitinophagales bacterium
GCACTTCCGACCATGTGTTGGAGGTCAGCCTGACCCCAAACCGCCCCGACGCCACCTGTCACTTGGGTGTGGCGCGCGACCTGAGTGCCGTGTATGATGTCGATTTGGCGGATCCACGAAAATCAATCATGGAATCGCAGTCGGTGGATGGGACAGCATTTCAGGTGGTCAATTCGCACCCCGAGATGTCAATCGAAATCCGCAACCCTGAGCTGTGCCATCGGTATGTAGGCGTGTTGGTCGAAGGCGTGTCCATTGCCCCGTCGCCTCAGTGGCTTCAGGACCGGCTCAAGGCCATCGGTCTGCGTCCGCTCAACAATGTGGTCGATGCCACCAACTATGTACTCCACGAGTTAGGCCAGCCCTTGCACGCCTTTGATTTCGATCAGGTGGCGGGGAAAAAGATTATCGTTCAGGCTTTCGACAAAGAGGTGGCTTTCAAGACCCTCGACAGCCAGGAGCGTAAGGTTCCGGCGGGAAGTCTGTTCATCTGCGACGGTGAGCGTCCGGTGGCGCTGGCAGGCGTCATGGGCGGCGAGAACTCGGAAGTGACTGCGGGTACGAAGAGAATCCTGATCGAAAGCGCCTGGTTCGAGCCTACGAGCATCCGCCGCACCAGCAAGACGCTGGCGCTGCAGACCGATGCCTCCTACCGTTTTGAGCGTGGCATTGATCCAGCCGGCGCGTTGGCCGCAGCCATGCGCTGCGCCCAGATCATTTCTGACATTGCCAGCGGCAACATCGACGCTCGGGTGCTCGACGTCCATCCAATCCAGCCCAATGTGGTGACCGTTGCATTGCGGCACAGCAGGCTTGTGTCGGTGATTGGCGTTGATCCCGGTAAGGAGACCATCGAACGCATCCTTACCAGGCTTGGCTTCGGGGTGTCGGCGACGGACAATGGATGGTATGTGAGCATACCGACGTGGCGCCCGGATGTGGAGCGCGAAATCGACCTCATCGAGGAAGTTGCACGTATTTTCGACTACAACAAGATCCCGGCTCCGGAGCACGTGTCGTATGTGAAGCCTGCAGCATATCCCGCCTGGGAACTGTTCGTCGGCAAAGTTCGAGGGTTGGCCCGCGCCATGAATTTCCGCGAGATCCAGACCATTTCGTTGCTGCCCGACCCGATGGCGGTCCATTTTGTGAGCGTCGAGGATCAGGTGAGAACACTTAACCCGATATCACAGGATCAGGCCGTTCTTCGTCCGGACCTGCGCTATGGATTCCTTCGAACCGCGGCGTACAATTTCAACCGCGACGCATCTGGTGTGGCCCTCTTCGAAATCGGCAATGTGTTCACCCGGGCCGGTGAGTCGACGTGGATCAAAGGCATCAACGAGGAGACCCACTTGATCATGGGCGTGTCCGGCCTGCGGCAGGAGGCATCGTGGAACGAGCCGGCTGCGGCATGGTCGATGAACGACCTGAAAGCGAGGGTTGCCACATTTTTCAGCCGACTGGGCCTTTCCGGGTCTGACGTAAACGCCACCATTGAGGGCGAGGAACTGACCTGGAGCGTGAAGGGGCAAATGGTTGCCAGGCTGCATGCGGCTTCATCGGACCTAAAAAAGGCCTTCGACCTCAAGCATGATGCTTGGTCGGTCGAACTTAATTTGACGAAGCTGGAACCTCTGGTCACTTCATTGGGTACGATGGTGTTCCAACCGATTCCCAAATTCCCGTCCATCGAATACGACGCAGCCTTTGTTGTGGATGCATCCGTTTCTGCGCTCGACCTCGAGAAGGACATCCGCGATAGTTGCGGAAAAATTCTTCAGCGTATCTCGGTCTTCGATGTCTATGAGGGCAAAGGAGTTGGAGACGGGAAGAAAAGCATTGCCTATAGAATGACTTTCATTGATAAAACTAAGACCTTGACTATCAGTGACGTAGACCCTATTATCAAGAAAGTTGTTAAAAGGCTGGAGCAGCGTCACGGCGCAACTCTTCGCGGTTAATCTAAACCACTGATGAGCGATCACTTAAACTCACCCATAGCTGAGACTGAGGAACTCCTTCGTGAACTTCTGCGCGAAGTGCGCAAAATGAAGGCTGATGTGTCGACCTTGAGGGTCGAGAATGATCGCCTGCGAAAGGAATTAGCCTTGCGTGATTCGGAGCCGGCTGGCGATCTGTTTGGTAACGGATCGACAGAGCGCATCGCTTTACGCCAGCAGATTATGGGACTCATCGACAAAATCGACAAGCATTTGACGGGAGACATGCGATGAAACCGATCAAGGTCACCATCATGGGGCGCCAGTTTCCGCTCAAGGTCGAGGAGAGCGACGAGGAGCTCATGTACGAAATCGCGACCTTCGTCGACAACCGCATCCGCACCTACAAGAAAGAGCTCACCAACCAGGCGGAGCCTGTGATCATGATACTGGCCTGCCTTAGCATCGCAGAGGAGCTCTACAAGGCCAAGCGCCTCCAAGACGGAGCATCTCCTGTTGAAGCATCGAGCGTTGCCGACCAATCGTTGGCAGACACCTCCGGCCTGAACGCGCTTCTGAACGAAATTCTGGTCGAGTTACGGCAATAATCTCAGGAATTGGTTACATTACAGATGTCGCTTGCAGGTACACGGAATCGTTTAGAACGATACTTAAAAATCCGGGAGCGTGCCTTTAGCCGGCAATAACATGCCTCACCGCCTGGCGGTCCAGTGGAAGTTAGACCCGTCTAAGCTGTCTCCCACTGTATGATGAATGCAGTTCTATAACTTCCCTTACCTGTCAAGCGATTTTTATTATTCCCGCCACCGGGAGCAAACCAATCATGTGGTATGAGTGATTCGGTACGAATCCTGTTCATCGGAGACATCGTCGGTGAACCGGGCCTCAAGCTTGTCGACACCTTCCTTCCCACGCTTAAGGACAAGTACAAGGCGGATTTTGTGATTGCCAACGGCGAGAACTCGCTGGATGGGATTGGTATATCTGCCGAAATTTGCAAAAGACTGTACGATGCCGGCGTGCATGTGATCACGGGCGGAAATCACTCGTTCGCGAAATGGAAGATCTTCCCATACATGAAGAAAGACCATAACCTGTTGCGCCCGATGAACTACCCGGAAGGCGCGCATGGATACGGTTATGGCATCTACGACATCCCTGGTACTGACCACAAGATAGGGGTGCTCAACCTGATGGGCCGCACCTACATGCAGGCCATCGACGATCCGTTTCGGGTTGGAGACTATTTCCTGGGGCGCATCCGTGAGCAGACCCCTATCGTGTTCGTCGATTTTCATGCCGAGGCCACGGCCGAGAAGGTTGCCTACGCCTTTCACGTCGACGGGCAGGTATCCGTTGTGGCTGGCACCCATACGCACATTCCAACATCAGATACCCGTATTTTACCCGGTGGCACAGGCTATATCACCGACGTCGGCATGACCGGAGCATATGATTCGGTGATCGGCATGGAGAAGGCCAACGCCATCCGCCGGTTTGTGCACGGCACCCCCTTTCCGTACAGTACGGGCGACGGCGATAACCGCATCTGCGGTGTCTTTGCGGATATTGACGCCACATCGGGGCTGTGTAACTCGATCGAGCATGTTCACTTCCCTTCGTTCAACACGACCAGGCAGTCATGATGGAGCCCTTACTCCGAGCCTCCGACATTTCGAAATCGTATCCGTCGAAGGGCGGCGAGGGACGCTTGCAAGTGCTCAGCGGCATTTCGCTGGATCTGGAAAAAGGGGAATCGGTAGCCATCACAGGTCCAAGTGGTTCAGGGAAAAGCACGCTGCTGCATATCATTGGGGGTCTCGACCGTCCGGACTCCGGCACCATTTTATATCGTGGGAGCGACATGTCGAAGCTAACGGCTGAGTCACTCGCCCAATGGAGGAACAAGGAAGTCGGATTCGTGTTCCAATTCCATTATCTGTTGCCCGAATTCACGGCGCTGGAAAATGTGATGATGCCGGCGCTCATCCATCAGGACAACTCTGCAGATCCACGAAAGAGGGCGCTGGATCTGCTCGCGCGCGTGGGTTTGGCAGACCGGGCCGAACACCGCCCGTCCGAGCTTTCGGGCGGCGAGCAACAGCGTGTGGCGGTGGCAAGGGCCCTTATGAACCGGCCTTCGCTGCTTTTGGCCGATGAGCCTACCGGTAATCTTGACGAAAAGAATACGCTGCATCTGATGGATCTGCTTGCACAAATCCGTGCCGACGAAGGCATGACACTGGTCATGGTGACTCACGACCAACAGTTAACCGCCTATTGCAGCAGGACCATTACCCTATCGAAGTCGGCCGTCATTCACTGATAGTTGCCATATTGCTATATTAGCCGTAATTTTACAGGCTGTACACATCCGATTAATCGCTAATTACAAACCATGTCAAAGCACCTCAGCAAAGAAGAACTCCAAAGTGACACGCTACTGTCGCTTTACGGCCAGTCCGTAGTCTATTACAGCCAGAACAAAGGAAAAGTAATCGGCATCGCAACTGGCATCATTGCGGTGATAGTTCTTGTGATCGGATACACTATCTACAGCGGCAACCAAGAGGAAAGAGCACAAGCCATCTTGGCCAAGACCGAGCAGTACATGAACAACTCCGACTGGGAGCGCGCCCTCAACGGCGATGCTACAGAGGGTACAGCAGGGCTTGTCTCGCTCGTCAACAATTTTGGAAGCACCGATGCGGGTAATCTGGCCGCCTACTACGCCGCAGTAAGTTCGTTGAACCTTGGCAACAATGAGGACGCACTGATGTACATCCGCAAGCACACGCCTCCCAACGACGTCATCGGCATTGGAGCCATGGCCCTGCATGCCACCATCGAGGCTAATGCGGGTAACCACAAGCAAGCGGGCGACCTCTACTTGAAGGCTGCAAATTTGGTGACAAGCAGCACCAACACTCCCCAAAATCTTCTGTTGGCAGCTCAGCACTACATGGCAGGCGATCTTAAGGCCGATGCGAAGAAAGCCGTCGACCGCATTGTAAACGAATTCCCTGACAGCCCACAGGCTCAGGAGGCACTGCGCTTGAGCGGCAAGCTGCTCTAAGCACGTTCTTTCCTGTGACAGATAAGGAAAAGCCCGGTTATGCCGGGCTTTTTCATTTTACAGAACTGGGCAGGCTCACCAAGCCTTCTCAATTTCTTCCAGGGTCTTCCCTTTCGTCTCTGGTACCAGGAACATCACGAAGAACAATCCGAACAGGCTCACACCGGCGTAGATCCAAAACGTATTGGACGCCCCAATACCCTCATTTAGCATTGGGAACGTCTGTGCTACGATGAAGGTGCTCACCCAAATCGTGAAGCTCGCAAGCGACATCGCGCGTCCGCGGATGCGACCCGGGAATACTTCGGATGCAAACAGCCATCCAATCGGACCGATCGACATGGCAAAGGAGGCAATAAAGACCAGAACGGCAATTAGCAGGATAC
>CAYWCV010000104.1:0-5418 GCA_964456845.1 uncultured Chitinophagales bacterium
CTGCCGCCAGGCTCAGCCAACACCTGCTCACGGCGGACCCGCAACCAATTCCTGAAATCTTCCTCACCCAAAAAGTACCGTAAAGGCAATCCTTCCGATAAGGTCGCCATTCCTTCTTGGATCCACAGATCACTCCAGGACGCATTGGTCACCTTATTACCGAACCATTGGTGTGCCAGCTCATGTGCCACTAAGAAGAAGCCCAGATTGGCCATCGAACTGATGGTCTGATGCTCCATCCCTCCGGCACTCCTTCCGAACTGGGCGTGGCCATAGCGTTCATCACGAAATGGATAAGGTCCATACAGCTCCCAGAAAAGATCCATCAATCCGACGGTCTGCTGGGCATCCTGCATGAGGGACTCAAGATTTTGACCTTTGTAGACATAGTTAACGATGGGAAAAGCGTCACCCTCCGCCGACAGGTAAGGCAATGTGAACACGTCGTACTCGGCGATCGCCATCGATATCAGGTACATCGATATCGGGTAGCGGTGCTTCCACGTATAGGTGGAGTGGTCGTCGATGTCTTGCTTGGCAACAAGCAGTCCGTTCGATATCGCCATGAGGGGCTTAGGTACCGTGATGCGCATGAGCAGACTGTCGATCTTGTCGGACGGGTCGTTTGTGGTAGGGAACCAATCCTTGGCTCCGAACGGCTGGTTGAGCGTCCAAACAATCGGACCACTGTCACGCGATGAAAACGTGATACTTCCGAAGCCGGTTGTTTCTGGTTTTCCAGAGTAGGATATCCGCAGCGTATGGTCACCTTCTGAGAATCCACCTGCCGGAGCAATCACCAAGATGTCCGAATCGGTCCGCTGAAACGGAATATCACTACCTGAGATGTCGCGTATATGGGCAATTTCGAGCGCGTTGGACAACTGCATCCGTATGTTGTCGACTGCACCCGAAAGATGGACCCTTTTGACGGAGATGGCATCGATGGTGCCAGAAAAAGGATCTATGAAAATGTCGAGATCCATTGAAGTTACATCAAGCCCTGATTGCAAAGGCGACGAACCGAAATGCATCTGGGTGCTTACAATCCTCGATCGGGACTCAGTGACGGATGGATCCTCTCCGAAATTCCGGATGGTCACCTGCGCAAGGGCATCACCAAGCGAGAGGGCGCAAAAAAACAACAAGGGTGCAATCAGGACCCGAGAAAAAAGGGACGATATGATCTCGCGCATAACCGTATAACGATGTTTTGACGAAGATACGTATATTATCATGCCTCAAGTGGCATAATTCCCTATTACCGATGGATTTCGCATGCAATATGATGTGACCGTGATCGGTGCCGGCATCGTCGGACTGTCAACGGCTTACAAACTGGCGCTAGCCCAACCGGATCTGCGTATTCTGGTTCTTGAAAAAGAATCGGGCGTCGCCGCCCATCAAACTGGAAACAATTCCGGCGTGATTCACTCGGGCATTTATTACAAGCCCGGCAGCTACAAAGCCAAGAATTGCGTTGACGGCCGCCGTGAGTTGGTGCGATTCTGCCGCGACCACAGCATCAAGCACGACGTGTGCGGCAAGATCATCGTAGCCACCGAGGTTGCCGAAATACCTCGTCTGAACGCGATCTATGAGCGTGGAAAGCAGAACCAGATCGAGGGCATCCGAATGATTGACGATGCCGAAATCCATGAGCTTGAGCCCTACGCCGCGGGTGTCAAGGCCATCCATGTTCCCTGTGCGGGCATCGTCGACTTCCATGGCGTCTGTGAAACGCTCCGGTCGCTTCTCGTGAAGCACGGTACGAGCGTGCGGTTCAACGAGAAGGTGTCGAGCATCAACCAAGACAACGAAGGCCTGCATATTGCAGCCAGTTCCACCGTTTTCAAATCTCGCTGGCTCATCAACTGTGCCGGTCTGCATAGCGACAAGGTGGCCGAAGCGGCTGGCCTGATGCCTCCCGTTCGAATAGTGCCCTTCAGAGGCGAGTATTTCGACCTCACTCCCGAAGCCGAGCACAAGGTGCGCAACCTCATCTACCCTATGCCAAACCCGGAATTCCCGTTCCTTGGCGTGCACTTTACACGCATGGCCTACGGTGGCATCGAATGCGGACCCAATGCCGTGTTCGCCTTCAAACGGGAAGGATATACAAAGACCGCGTTCGACGTGGGCGATGCTGCCGAAACACTGGCTTACCGTGGCTTCTGGAAGATGGCACGACGTCATTGGAAGATGGGGCTCGACGAACTGTACCGCTCGTTTTCGCGTGCAGCCTTCCTAAAGAATCTTCAGACCCTCGTGCCGTCGCTCACCGAAGACGAGATTCGTCCGGCACCGTCGGGTGTACGTGCCATGGCCCTCACACCCAACGGAGATATTGTGGACGATTTCATGATACTGCGCCATGGACGCGAGGTGCATGTGCTAAATGCACCTAGTCCGGCGGCAACGGCCGGCTTGTCGCTAGGCCGTCAAATTGCCAACACTGCTTTGGTGCATTTTGGTTACGAGAGCGACAGCGATGCATCGCGCATCATGACAGCCTGACCCGAAATTTGCTCATTATTTAATTCTACGGTTTATGAAAATTCATGTTTCACGCGCATCGGATGCTCCATACCATTTCGTGGCCACGAACGACACAGGCAACGAGGTGCATATCGACGGATCACCCGATATCGGTGGCCAAAACTTGGGCGCTCGCCCCATGCAGATGTTGTTGATGTCGCTTGCGGGCTGCACCGGCATCGATGTGGTCATGATTCTCGACAAACAGCGCCAGCAGTACGACTCGTTCGACATGGAAGTTGAAGGGCAACGCGTTGAAGAGGCCCAAGCGAAGCCCTTCTCACATATTACGGTCCATTTTTCCTTCACAGGCGACATCGAGCCCGGCAAGGCACAGCGCGCCATAGAACTGAGCATGGAAAAATACTGCTCGGTCGGACTCACCATCAACAAGGCCGCGAAAATCGATTATACCCTTACGGTAAACGGTGCACGGCATGTCTGAGAGCAGGCGTAGATACCTACATGATGAGACGGCGGTGATACGTGAACGGGCCGACCGCAGCCAGCACGGCGAGCATGCCACCAGCATCTATCTGACCTCCAGCTTCGAGTTTGACGACGCCGAGCATGCACGTGCCCTGTTCGCCAACGAGGTTGAGGGGAACGTGTACTCTCGGTACTCCAACCCGAACAACGACGAATTCGTGGCCCGCATGTGCGCCCTCGAGCGAACGGAGGATGGCATATCGGTGGCATCGGGCATGTCGTCCATCTTTACCTGCTTCGCAGCCTTATTGCAAAGTGGCGACCATGTGCTGTCGTCGCGATCGGTGTTTGGAAGCACCCATCAGGTGCTCACCCAGCTGCTTCCAAAATGGGGTATAACCTATAGTTATGGCGACTTGGATGCCTTCCCTAGCGGTTGGGAGAAGCTGGTTCGACCTGAAACGAGGCTGTGCTACGTAGAAACACCCAGCAATCCCGCGCTCGATTTGATAGATCTCGACGAGCTGGCCACTTTTTGCCGTTCGAGAGGCATCATACTTGTGGTCGATAATATCTTCGCCACGCCAATTCTCCAGAAACCGGCCGACTACGGTTCCGACATCGTGATCCATTCGGCCACGAAATACATCGACGGCCAAGGACGTGCCCTCGGCGGGGTCATCCTTGGAAAGAAAGATCTGATCGAAAAGATCCGCCTCTTTGCGCGCCACAGCGGACCCAGCCTCTCGGCGTTCAACGCTTGGATGTTCAGCCGCAGTCTCGAAACCCTGCCCGTGCGCATGGACCGACATTGCGACAATGCCACGGCCCTGGCCGATTGGCTGTATGGACGCGATGGCGTCGCTTGGATGAAGTACCCGCATCACCCTTCTCACCCACAGCATGAATTGGCAATGCGTCAGATGAAGCGAGGCGGCGGGATCGTGACTTTTGCAGTTGAGGGTGGTTTCGATCGCGGTCGGCGCTTCCTAGATGCCCTCAAGATGTGCTCGCTCACGGCCAACTTGGGTGATGTGCGCACCATCGCAACCCACCCTGCAAGCACCACCCACAGCAAGCTCAGCGAGGAAGAGCGCCGCGCCGTGGGCATCGAGCCTGGACTCATACGGATTTCAGTAGGTCTTGAGCATATTGACGATATTATTGGAGACATCCAACAGGCACTCGACGCTTCGCTCTAGGCCATGAAACCCATCGCAACAAACGCCCCGGAAATTCGGACCGACATCCTCACGCGCCGTCTTTTTGCCAACGACGCCTCCATGTACGAGGAGATCCCCCAGGCGGTTGCCTTTCCTCGAACTGCGGAGGACTTGCAATTCTTGGTTCAGTGGGCCACAGACAAAAGAATGCCGATAACGGCAAGGGCCGCTGGAACGAGCCTAGCCGGGCAGACTACTGGCGGCGGACTCATCATCGACACCTCGCGGTACATGACCGGCATCACCGGCCTGAATGTGGATGATCACAGTATTTGGGTCGAACCTGGGGTGATCCGCGACAGCCTGAACGATTTCGTGGCGCCGTTCGGATTGCTTTATGGCCCCGATACATCTACCACCAACCGGTGCATGATTGGCGGGATGATAGGCAACAACAGCTCCGGCAATTTCTCGGTTAAATACGGCAGCACCCGCGACCACGTGATCGCCCTGGACACTGTGCTGAGCGACGGCAGCAGGGTTGAATTTGGTCCACTCAGCAATGAGGAGCTCGAGCAGAAGATGGGGCTGGAGTCCCTTGAGGGGCACATCTATCGAGAGATGGTCGCCATTATCCGCGAGCATCGGGATGCCATTCTGGAGAATAGTCCACATGCACAGATCAAACGTCGCAACACGGGCTATGCGCTCGACCGCCTGTGCCTGATGGAGCCATTCGAGCCAGGGGGCGAGCCCTTCAACCTGGCGAAAATGCTGTGCGGATCGGAAGGAACATTGGCTTTGACGGTGAAGGCGAAGGTTAACCTTGAGCCGCTGCCGAAGTTCAATTTATTGATCATATCACAATTCGAAGATCTATACGAGGCGCTTGAACTCACGGCGCTCTGCGTGCGCCATAAGCCGGCCGCCGTCGAGCTCGTCGACGATGTGGTGCTCAACGCAACGAAGGGCAACATCGCGTTGTCGCACAATCGCTTCTTCTTGCAAGGTGAGCCGAGGTGCATCCTGATCACGCAGCTCGACGGCGACGACTGGGATACATTGGTTGCACAGGGTGAGTCGCTCATCGAAGAGATACATGCTACAGGCAAGGGCTACCACCACAGCCTCATGATCGATGCCGACGAAAAGCGCCGCGTGTGGGACTTGCGCAAAGCTGGGCTGGGACTGCTCATGGGATTGCTCACCGAGAACCGCTCTCCCGAATTTGTGGACGATACGGCGGTACGTGTCGAAGATTTGCCAAATTATATACGTGATTTTGAGC
>CAYWCV010000105.1:0-5343 GCA_964456845.1 uncultured Chitinophagales bacterium
CACAGCCGGAATATTTGGTTTCATGTGGATGGCGCCCAGAGCATGGGGATGATACCCGTAAACCTGCGCGACCTCGATTGCGACAGCTACGGCACCAGCGGACACAAATGGCTGGGCGCGCCCCACGAAACGGGCATCCTGTATGTGAAAGAAGAGCGCCTCGACGAGGTTACACCGCTTCACATTGGGGCTTATTCCAATCAAGACTACCGTCTGCCCGATGTGTTCACCTATACGCCGACGGCCGTCAGGTACGAATATGGAACCCGCAATGCAGCCACGGTGGTGGGCATTGCCGCCGCCGCCGACTTCCAGACGCAGATCGGTCGCGAGCGCATTGCGAAGTATGGCCACCAATTGGCCCATATGTTGCAGGAGGGCATCCGCCGAATCCCCAAAGTGGAGATCTTGACGCCCGAAGACCCCAACATGCGAGGCTCCATGACCACCATCCGTCATGCCGACGTGCCTTGGGACAAGCTGAACGCGCATTTCGGGGCAAACAAATTACGCACCCGCGTCGTCACCGAAGAGAATCTGAATGCCGTGCGCATCTCGACCCACGTGTTCAATAACGAAGAACACGTGGAGCGGGTGCTCAAAGCACTTCGCGAGCTAGTTTAGTCGTCTTCGCCTACGCGGAACGAAACTTTGCAGATCACACCGTAAGAGATGATCTTGCCGTCTTTGACGTGCACTTTGGTGTCTTTGACCCAGACGGAGTCGATATTGCGCACCGTCTTCGATACTTCAGTTACTGCGTTTTGCAGTGCGTCCTCTATTCCTTTTTCGGAGGATGCGATCACTTCGATCACTTTCACAATTGCCATGATTGGCTCCTTTCTTCTATGTTCGGCACGTGTGCGTGCTTAATCAATGTACTTATTCGGAACTAAACTTGTTTGTATATGTTCCAATCATTGAGGAGATTAATGCTACGTTTTGCGATTCGAAGTATTTAGATATCATAAATTCTTTGAGTGTGTTTGAACGAGGAACGGATTTGTATGGGTAACACAAGTCGCATATCTGGCCACATGATGAAGAATCGTTCGATCGATGTGAATAAACAAAAGGACTTCAAGGATTTCTGGGAGCATGATTTGGATGCGACGAACACCCGTTTGTATCCACTATTTATCTATCTGACTTTTTTTGTCCTGATCACCTACTCCATCATCGACTACTTTATTGATCCGGCGCTTTGGGGACATTTGGCAATTTTCCGCCTTGGTTTGATCACCTTCGGAACGGTGATGCTTATTCTTTTTCAGAAAGGCAGGATATCGCTTTCGAAAAGCCTGAATGTGTACTTAACGGCGATCTATCTTTTTTTGGCGTATGGGGCATCTCTACAGCACGATGATGCGGCACTGATCACGTGGAACCTCAGCATCACACTTACCGTACTGGTTTGGCCGACCATCATCATCACGGTGAGCTTTCGCAAGGTCTTGTTACTGAATTACACGTTCATTGTGGTCTACTTGATCTTTTTTGAACTGAATCAGGTGTACTCGTTTCGAGAACTTGCTGTTTACGGAGGGTTTTTCCTGCTCATCACCGTTACGGTTGCACCATATTTGGCAACGATTAGATTAAATGCACTCAAACGAAATGCACAGCTTCGGTACGATTTAAGGCGTGTGAATCATGAACTGAAAGCCACCAACGACCAACTCGCGGAGATCAACGCGTCCAAAGACAAATTCTTCTCCATCATATCGCACGACCTACGAACACCGTTCAACAGCTTGCTTGGTTTGACGGCGATCTTGAAAGAGGACAGTGAGTCAGATTGCAATGAGACGCGCGAGTACGCCGAAATGATCCATCAGTCGGCAACAAGCGCTTACGACCTCCTGAGCAACCTGCTCAACTGGTCGCGGTCATCAATGGGAAGGATCCAGATAGAACCGGAGAAGTTGCGCATGCTGAGTGTCGTAAGGGAGGTTTTTGAAACACAAGATGTTGCCGCCCAAAAAAAGAACATCACGCTCCACTGCGATATCCAGTCTGATGTTGTTATCAATGCCGACAAGAATATCATCAGCACGGTACTGCGTAATTTAGTGAGCAACGCGATTAAATTTACCCCCGTCGGTGGGCAGGTGTCCGTCTCGGTAGCTGCCGTAGCGAATGGAGCCAAGATATCCGTTCAAGACACTGGTGTCGGAATCCCGCCCGATCGACTGGCGACACTGTTCGACATTAGCGAAATGAGGTCGACGATGGGTACCGAAAATGAAGATGGCACTGGTTTGGGTCTAATCTTGTGCAAAGAATTCATCCAACGGCATGGTGGCAGTATTGCGGTGGAAAGTACTCCAGGCAAGGGGTCAACCTTTACTATTGTGCTACCCGGCGCTTTGGGCACATCGGTTTAGTTTGCCATTTGATGGCGAATCCCCTTTCTTTGGTCAATGAATTATCTACAGGACTGGATTGAACACTCACTGATTAACGCCGGCTTCACCGCGTCGGGTGTGCCGTACATGCGCCTGTTCATCATGTTGATGGTGCTGGCGATCTTGTCGGCCATTTTGTTTTATGTGACGCGCCGAATCATCATTCGGTCGCTGTACAAGGTCTTTAAGAAGACATCCTTTACCTGGGATGACTTGTTCGTCGAGCACAAGGCCTTCGACAACTTGGCGCATGTGGTTCCGGCGCTGGTGGTCAAGGTATTCGCGGAGCTGATATTCCGAGATTTCGAGAACGCCTTGCCGGTCGTGGTCAAAATCACCGATGCCTACCTGATCGTCGCCGGGTTGGTGATCGTATTGGCCATGCTCAAGGTCTTCGAGTATGTGGTCGGAAAGTCGCCCGTTTTCGCCGACAAGCCCGTGGCGAGTTATTTCCAGTTGGTGCGCATCATTTTGTACGTCACCTGTGGTGTGTTGGTTTTCTCCGTGTTGCTCGGCAAATCGCCGCTGTATTTCCTGAGTGCATTTGGAGCGATTTCGGCAATCATCCTGCTCATCTTCAAGGATACCATCCTTGGTTTGGTGGCCAGTGTCCAGATTTCGTCGAACGACATGGTGCGTGTGGGCGACTGGGTCGAAATGCCCAAATTCAACGCCGACGGCGATGTGGTTGCCATCAACCTGAACACGGTGAAGGTGCAGAATTTCGATAAAACCATTACCACCATTCCCACGTATTATTTCATCACGGACAGCTTCAAGAATTGGCGGGGGATGCAGGAGAGCGGTGGTCGTCGCATCAAACGGTCCCTGTATGTTAACGTGAGGTCCATTCGGTTTGTCGATCCAGATACCCGTGAGCGCTACAAAAAGTATCAGCTTATCACCGACTATGTGACCCAACGCCAGCAGCAGATTGAGGCCTTCAACCAGGAGCGCAACGTAGACACATCCGAATTGATCAACGGTCGTCGGATGACCAACATCGGCGTGTTCAGGCACTACATTGAGCATTACCTTAGAAGTCTAAAAACCATTCGCAACGATCTGACGCTCCTGGTCCGCCACCTGCCTGTACATGACCGCGGACTGCCCATTGAGATCTACTGCTTCACCAATACGACGAACTGGGCAGAGTACGAGTCCATACAAGCCGACATTTTCGATCACTTGCTGGCGGCCGCATCATACTTCGACCTCGAAATTTACCAGCAGCCAAGTGGCAGCGACTTTGCTGGATTCTCCACAAAGCAGTTGTAAAAAAAGCCCCGGCAGATCTTATGAGCTATTTGATCTCATCATCCCCACCGAGGCCACAATCTTCCTTCTTCTTTCGTCTTTCTTCTTTCTGCTACCTGACTCTAATCGGGTCGGCCGGTTTCGGCGTCCTCACATATGGGTACGTCTTCATCTCCTCCATCAAGAGTTTGATGGCGGCCTCGAACTGTGGATCTTTGCCGGCAAGCAGTTCTTTCGGTGTCTGCTCGACAAAGATATCCGGCGCAACACCCTCGTTTTCGATGATGTAGCGGCTTTCGAGGTCGTAGATGCCGAAATTCGGCGAGGTGATGCTGCCGCCGTCGATCAGCTCGGGGTACCCGCTGATGCCCACCAAGATGCCCATGGTGGTGCGTCCGACAAGCTTGCCCAAGCCCTTGAAGCGGAACATGTAGGGTAACATGTCGCCCCCGGAGCCAGCGTTTTCGTTGATGACCATGGCCATCGGACCATAAATACCATTGCCCGGCGTGCCAAAGCTCTTGCCGTCGCGGATGCCCCAGAAGGTCATCTGCTGGCGTGCCAACAGATCGGTGACGTAGTCGGCAACCGATCCGCCGCCGTTGTTGCGCTCGTCGAGCAGCAGTGCCTTCTTGTCCATTTGCGCGAAATAGTAGCGGTTGAAGCTGTCGTAGCCGCCACGACCGGTGTTCGGCATATACACATAGGCGATGGTGTTGTTGCTCATCCGGTCGACCATGGCGCGCTTCTCCTCCATCCAGGCGGTGCGACGCAGGCTCGACTCAGCACCGGAGCTGATCGGCACGACGGTCACTTCGCGCGAACCGTCCATCGTCGGGCGGCTGTTGATGCGCAGTTTAACCTGTTTGTCAACGGTAAACTCGAAGAGGCTGTAGATGCTCATGGATCCGTCGAGCGGGGTTCCGTTCACCGACAGGATGTAGTCGCCTACATTTATATTCAAGCCAGGTTCGGTGAGTGGTGCCTTCACACCGGGGTTCCAATCCATGCGGCTGAAGATCTTAGAGATGCGATAGCGGTTGCTCTCGATGGTGTAATCGGCCGCCAACATGCCGATACCCACGCTCGGCGCATCAGGCTGGTCGCCGCCACGGATGTAGTTGTGCCCGACCGACATTTCACCCATCATTTCGCCGAACACGTAATTCAGATCCCAGCGGTGGTTCACGAATGGCAGGAACTTGGCGTACTTCTTCTTGGTGTCTTCCCAGTTCAGGCCGTGCATGTTCTCGACGTAGAACATCTCCTTTTGGATGAGCCACACGTCGTGGTAGATGTTGTTCCACTCGGCGGCCGGATCAATCATCACCTTGATGCCGCTCAGGCTCAGGCGACCCTCGTCGTTGCCCGGCTTCTTGCCGGCGTCCACCACGAAGTAGTTGCCACGCGACTGGTACACCATCTTCTTGCCGTCGGCGCTGATGGCGAATCCGCCAGCATTGGCCACCAAGGACGTCTCCTTCATGGTCTTCAGGTCGAACATGAAGATTTCGCCACCCTTGCTGTAGATGATCTTTCCTTCGACCGATCCGTCGAGGTTGCCAAGCATCCTGTTAGACACAGGCAGGGAAACGATCTGATTCGAAATACCGTCGAGGTCGATCTTCACCGCCTTGTCGGTGCTGGCTCCGTTGCTCTTGGCCTCGGGTTTTGTTTC
>CAYWCV010000106.1:0-5335 GCA_964456845.1 uncultured Chitinophagales bacterium
GGAGCCACCGTAATCTCCTCGACGACCGAACGCGGCGACAGGCGGGTCAGCGTCTCGAGAAGGATGGCGAGATCGTTCGCATCGATAGTATCGTCGGGATTGGCCTTACTGCCCTCCCACGATGTCGACCACGTGCTGCCGGGCGACAGCGCCGTCACGGCAACATTGGTACCCTTGAGATATTCACGCAGGCTGCGAGTGTAACCAAGCACGGCATGCTTGCCCATGGCATACCCGACTGAGTTGCTCAGTCCTTGGTAGCTTCCCACCGAGCAGATGTTGGCGATGAGCGATTGTTCTTGCTGACGGATGAGCGGAAGAAAACGTCTTGTCACCAAAGCGGCAGAAGCAGCGTTGTGATTGAACTGATACAGAAGATCGTTCATGTTCACGCGTTCCGGATTGTCGGTCTGATACTGGCCGGCGTTGTTGATCAGCGCGCGAATGCGCGAAAACTCATCAGGGACCGATATGTTCTCGATCTGCTCTGGATCGGCCAAATCCACAGCTTGAACATGTACGCCGGGGCATCCTAGACTGCGGCAAAGTCTTGCGGTCTCATCCAAATGCTCTTGCGTGCGTGAGAGGAGCACCAAATTAAAACCTGTTGTGCGAGCGAAATGGGTTGCTATAACCCTACCGATGCCACGTCCAGCACCTGTGATTACTACTGTCTGTCTGTCTGAACTCATTTAGCGAATGCCGAGAAATTTGTGTGTCTGAAGGCTGACACCCCATTGTGGATGCTGCTTCACGTATTCTGTTATCCAGGGGATGGTCTTCGGACTATCCCACTCTGGTTGTAGAAGCAACGTTGTGCCGTCCGGACAGCGTTCCGCGTGCATTTCGGCCCAGTCGAAATCCTTCTTGTTCACCACGACCACTTTGAGCTCGTTCACATGGGGGTAGACAGAATCTACGGGTGCCTTAAACCGCTTAGGTGAAAGGGTGACCCAGTCAAACGACCCGCTCATCGGCGATGAGCCGCTCGTTTCGATGTGGATCTTGAGTCCAGCATCATGCAACGCAGTAGTGAGCGCCGTCAGATCGTGCAGAAGAGGCTCGCCGCCGGTTACGACCACAAAGGGCGCCTTGCTTGCCACGGCTGCATCTACGAGGTCGCCTACGGTTATTCTCGGGTGTTTGTCGGCATCCCAGCTATCCTTCACATCACACCATGAGCATCCCACATCGCATCCGGCCAAGCGGATGAAATACGACGCACGTCCCGTGTGCGCACCCTCGCCCTGCAACGTGTGAAAATGCTCCATAACGGGATACATGACATCAAGATTCGACACTTCTTGCGCCGATGATATGCTAAGTTCTTCGATCATCATGCCTCAGTCGGTGTATTCAACCCAAGAATTTGGAGTTTCCCATACGGTGACAACCAGCTCGATCCCTTCCGGAATGCGGCGCTTGGTTTCCTGATGGATGTACTCGGCAATGCGTTCGGCTGTAGTCGCAACCGTGAGAATGTCGTTCAAATAAGCGTGATCGAAACCACCTTTATTGCCATCTTTGGATGCCCACTTCAGCTCGCGGAAGTCGCACACCATGTCGGGCGACTTCAGGTAGGCTGACGGATTCAGCTTATGCGATTTGGCCGCTATGCGCACACGGTAGGTATGGCCGTGCAGATTGGCGCACTTGCCGTCGTATCCGTCAATTTTATGGGCGGCGTCGAACGTAAACTCGGTAAATAGGGTCCAGGTTGGCATGGGTGGAATTGGCAGAAACAAAAAAGGCCCGCATCGGCTGATGCAGGCCTTTTCAAAATCATTCGACGGGTATTACTCTACGCGCTTGATGGTACAACCAAGTGCCTTCGAGGTCGTTGTCTTGACGGGCTGGCCTGCCGCCATTGCAGTAATTGCGTCTGCAAGATAACGATTTTCGATCTTACTTAAATCACGTGCACTGTCATCGATGGCTCCACGGTACACAAGTGTGTTATTGCTGTCGAATAAGTAGATGTGCGGGGTCTTGGTGGCACCGTACTCGTCAGCCAACACGTGGTTCTCGTCAACGACATATGGGAAGGTGTAGCCCTTCTCTTTGGCGTGCTTCTGCATTTCGGCGTAGGAGTCCTCGCCGTTGCGCGACGCCTCGTTCGAGTTGATGGCGATCATACCAATGCCCTTTTCCTTGGCAAGTTTGGCGATGGTAAGATAGCGGTCTTCCCATGCCAATACCCATGGGCATGTGTTGCTTGAGAATACGACCAGAAGTCCATTTTCACCTTTAACGTCGTCTAACGACATTTTGCTTCCAGAGATGTCAAGCATCTTAACTGATGTAAGTGGAGCCTTGGATCCTAGTTCCAGCTCTTCCTTGACTCCAGTTGGGTCGTTGGTGAAAGCGCCCAGGCTCAGAATTGCGATCAGGGCCACTGCAAGGGTCGGGATCATTTTTTTCATAATGGTTCAGTTGTGGGCTAGGTTCAGTTTAGCTCGGTGTTTAGTGCTTCGAGTATTGCCTTCTCGAACGTTTCGTACGACGCTTTGTTCTCCCAAAATGTGACAATTTCTCCATTTTTGCTGTAAATCTTTGTAAACGGAAGCGCACCGCCCCACTCCGTCGATAAAGCGTTGATAAATGGCTCGTCCTTGCCTGTCTTCAGATAGGTCTCCCAATCCGCGTTCTGCTCTCTGAGAAACTCAATCGCCCGATCTCGGTCCTCAGGAAAATCGGCCGATATAAACACGACAGCCAACTGAGTATCATATTTTTGTTTGAGTGCCACGATGTCGGGGAATTCTTCCACACAAGGACCGCACCATGTCGCCCATACGTTTAGCAGCACTGCCTTCCCCTCAGCATTGTGACGGGCAACCACGTCTTCGATCTGTTCGGGTGCCAGATCTGTGAGTAGGATTGTACCGTTCGACTCTGCAGCTGGCTGGGCAGCATTTGTAGAGTCAGACGAACTGGCCGCTCCGCAGGCGCCAATTAGCAGTGTAAGTGATAATAATAGGACGTTTTTCATGACAGTGGTTGTTTCAAGTGGTCAGATGGGTTCCAAAAGTGTTGATCTATGTCGACAGTGAACTCATCCTTGAATATAACACCTTCCTGAATGAGCCGCTCGCGCATCACGTCGCCCCCAAAATGGATGGCGCCCGTCAGCTCGCCGTTTCGGTTCACGACCCGATGAGCCGGAATTTCTTTCCCGTCGATGTAGATGGTCTTGTTTAAGGCCCACCCCACCATGCGGGCGCCGCTCTTCAGGCCCAGGTGCTGGGCGATGGCACCGTAGGTCGTAACGCGCCCATAAGGGATCTGTTCGACCACAGTCCATACTCTATGGAAGTAATCAGTCTTGCCCGCCATGGTTCATCCCGTCCAGAAATAAGTCGTAATCGTCCTTTGACAGGCTACCTCGTACCATCGACATATCGGCGGCTGATTTGGCAAGAGCCTTGTACAGTTCAACCATCTCGGGGGTCGATTTCATAAGCTCGAGGTGGCGTTGCACAGACTCTAAGTCGCCGCGTGATGCCGGACCCGTGAGGGCTGCCACTGGACCCATTTCGGTTGCATTTTCGATCGTCTGTTGAATGATGGGACCCAGCATCTTCTGCACCTGTGAGGTACTCATCTGGCTTGTCGAAGCTACGCTTTGGGCCGCATTAAACAGCACGTGCATGTAATTCGACACCCACACGCATGCCAGATGCAGCAAGGCCTTGCCCTTTGCGTCGGTCTGATGCGGGTTCGCACCAAGGTTGCGGCACAAGTCGAGCAGCATTTCGATGCACTTCCAATCGCCTTCGAGGCTGATATTAATATCCTTGAAGGGGTTCTTCTTCCCCGTCGGACCAAAGGTCTGTAGCGGATGAAACGAGCCTATATGCGCCATGTGGTCGCGTAAGTCCGACAATATGGCCGAAGATATGGCACCGGATGTGTGAACGATGCACTTGCCATCGAGATCCATCCCATAAAGACGCGAAACCATCGCTGGGATGGCCGAATCGGATACGCTGAGTATCGTCAAATCGCCCAGCTGATCCGGCGATTCCGGAAATTCGCCCATGTACTTGGCTTGGAACATCTCCGGATTCATGGGCATGGTGCTTCTGTTGAAGACCCCGGCGATAGGATACCCAGTCTTCAAAAGCCACCGTAGCAGCTGTTGGCCGAGTCGTCCATAGCCAATAATCGTCACAGAAGGTTTGGTCATGCCGTTGCCGTCCGCAGTGCAAAACTCGCAGTGCCGCAAACCAAACTGCTGCCAGTAGCTTCAACTGGCAGAGACTCGAATGATATGTTTAAGTTCCACGACTTAGCGACCAACATACCCGTAATAAATGGGCAGCGTCCCTGCATCGGGATAGCGCCGCTGTTCAGACTGTTGAACAAATTGGACGTGTCTTGGTTGTCGACATACTCCATCAATCGCTGGAATGCCTCTTTCTCCGACGCATCGAGATCACAGCAGAACACGATAAGGGCTGCACGTTCGCCGAGGATCTCCTCGATCACGTAGGCCAGTTCTTTAATTATGCTCGGACGCTCGTTATCGTGAATTTGGACACTTACCACCTGAAATTCGCCGATGGCAGCCTGCAGGAACGGAAGCTGGTGAAAGATCGCCATGTTGTCGTGCACGCCGCCATTGTCGATGTACAGATCGTCATCCTCGTCGGCAAATTCGTTGCGCACGCCGTCGTGCATTCCCACCGGACCAAAAACGGATAGGATTTCCTCGAAGTCGGGCATGGAGATCCGCTTCTCGAGCACTTTGGCAACATCTTCGACTACCACCACAACCTCAAACTTCAAACCGAAGACGCTTGAGTACGTGCGAATGAATTGCTCACGATTTGATTCGGTTAAGTGCGGGGGCACAAAAAGCAGTTTGACGGGCACTGGACCGTCGACTGGCGCCATCGTTGAAATCGCTTTTCTGAGTACTTCGGGGTTCTTTAGGGTGTGCAGCATGGTGTGTGTCGGATGATCAAATGGGTTCCGAAATATACTCAGAAATTGCGACGCAGTGGTCTTCGACGACGAAGGTTTTGCACACAATTTGGCGTCCCTTGATGTCGGTGGTGTACAATCTATCCCCATCTGTTCGGAGAAATACGGATTTCATGGAGGTGCGCAGCCCGGTGCCCTCCAGCTTGAGAATCGACTCCTTGATCGTCCACAGTTCGATCGTCGATATTCGGGAGATCGATTCGTCGAGGGCCTCCGCTTCGTTGAGGATGCGTCGGCGCAGGGCATCGCCGGTGGCGCGGTCGAGCGGTTCGGCGTCGAGCCCGATGCTGCCGGCCGTTCCCAGGGCTGCGAACACCATCCGCGGCGTGTGCGATATGGCCACAGG
>CAYWCV010000107.1:0-5170 GCA_964456845.1 uncultured Chitinophagales bacterium
GCAAACCGATGCCTTCCGGAAATTGGTCGAAATGGAAGTATTACGATCGTTTTGGGACTCAAAAACCATACAAGAGCAATTTGAACAGCTCTCTGACAAGATTCAGGCAGGTACCATGTCGCTTTCAACCGCTGTGCGCTTTATTACACGGCAACTGGGGTGATATCTCCACAATTTGCACCGTTTATTCAGGCGAAGCCAATCAAACACCCCATCTTTGTTACACGTGTGGTCAGTGGTCAAATTCATTTGAGTAGAAGCTGATCGAAATAAATAGTAATATGCAAAACTCAGCGTAAGTACTATTTGACGATAAGGTTGCATTTGTTGGTCAAGCAACATGTCGTCATACAATGAAATGAATGAAGGGCAATACAAAAATAGTAATCACGGTCCTTGGGTTGATGATAACAGCCGTGATCATCTATGTTGTCATATCCGGATCTAACACACCTCAGCAGGAGCGAATCACGGTCACGGTAGGTGTGTACAACAGTCACCCCAAGGTCTTTACAGATGAAGATGGCGACCCAAAGGGAATTTTCATCGACATCCTCCAAAGTGTTGCCCATACTGAAAATTTAGATCTTAGATTTCACTCAGGCGATTGGTCGGAGCTGTATGCTGACCTCAAAGCCGGTCGAATTGACATCCTGCCAGACGTGGCTTACTCTGAGGAACGCGATACAATGTTTGTTCTCAGCGTACCCGTCATTGGTTCTTGGCTGCAAGTGTTTGACGACGGTGAAGACAGCTTTTCGTCCGTGACGGAGTTGGACGGTAAACGGGTAGGCTTGCTTGATGAATCCATCCAAGAAGCCTACATGAAGGACTTCGTGAAAACGCAGTTCACCATCGATTTTGAGATCGTAACATATCCCGATTACACTACCACCGTTAAAGCACTGAAAAGTGGTGAAATCGACGTCTTTGTTGCTGACCGGTTTTACTACTTCTCTGACCCGAGCGACCCTGCCATACGACCCACAGGTATCGTGCTCCGTCCTTCCGATCTGCATTTCGCTTTTTCTAAAAACACCGATTCAGAGGTCATTGCAAGGGTAAACCGCAGCTTGGCTGATCTTCGGAATGACCCTGGCTCCGATTATTTTAAATCGGTTCAGCACTGGTTCGGTACACGTTATCAGCCCGCAATTCCGGAGGCGGTCATCTGGGTGTTCTTTATAGTGGTGATATTTCTGATCATTGTGTCGAGCTTTGCCATCACCTTGAATTATAAAGTGAAACAAAAAACGCATGATCTGGTCGCCAAAAACGCTGAACTGATATCCGCGAAAGAGAAGGCTGAAGAGAGCGACCGGTTGAAGACCGTGTTCCTTCAGAACATGTCGCACGAAATCCGTACCCCTATGAACGGTATTTTGGGATTTCTCGAGCTATTAAGAATATCAGACCTTGACGATGCCACCAAGGGCGAATACATCGACATCATGAACGAGAGTGGCAACCGACTGATGGACACTATTAACAACATTGTCGAGATATCAAAGATCGAATCACAATTAATCGATGTGAGGGAGGAGATTGTTAACATCAACCAGTGTTTGGAGAGTAATTACGAGGTGTTCAAGTATCCGGCTGCAACAAAGGGGCTTCACTTGAATATGCATATGGGTATCGGGGCTCATAGGGCTGATCTGTTAACCGACAAGTACATTTTAAACATACTATTTACGAATCTTCTTGCCAATGCAGTCAAGTTCACGTCGAAGGGTTCCATCGATTTCGGAGCCACCATCGAAGGTGACTGGCTGGTCTGCTTCGTCAAGGATACGGGGACTGGCATAGCTCCAGATCGCTGTGCTGCCATCTTTGATCGGTTTGTGCAAGAACATCTTGAGAGCACGCGACCTTATGAGGGTTCCGGTTTAGGTTTGGCAATCGTCAAGGCATACGTGGATATGCTCGGTGGTCAGGTATGGGTCGAATCGTCGGTGGGGGTAGGCAGCACGTTCTGGTTCAAGATTCCATATCGTCCGGCCAGCCATGGTCAAACAGCGTCGCATGTTGAGAAGAATGTTCACTTAATTGACCGGGAGCTGAAAATTTTAGTGGCCGAAGACGACGATATCAGCTTTACATTACTGGCTGAGGTAATGAAATCGGATAAGGTGCACATTATCCGTGCAAACAACGGGATCGAGGCTGTCGATCTGGTGCGCAATCATCCCGATTTGTCGCTCGTTCTAATGGACATAAAAATGCCCGAAATGAACGGGCTGGAGGCAACCGAACGCATAAGGTTGTTCAATGCAGACATTCCGATAGTCGCTCAAACGGCCTATGCCTTAGACGGTGACCGAGAAACGGCATTAACGTCAGGCTGCAACGAGTATATTACCAAACCGATCGACAGCGACCACCTGCTCGATATCGTGAACCGCTTTGCCCGTTCGATATGATCCTAAATTGAACCACAGATAGCACTGATGACACAGATTTATCAATACAGAATCATCTGTGATATCTGCGCCATCAGTGGTTCAGATCTTTTAATTTCTCGTCGTTAGCGCCTTCAGTGTGGCAACATGCTCGCGCATGCGTTGCCGGGCAAGTTCTCGCCTTGAGGGCACGAGCGTAAGTGGCGCCCAGGCCACCAACCGCCAAGCGCTCCCGAATCCAAGTATCAATCGAAAGAGGGCAACACTTGAGCCGGGATTCTCCTGACGAAAAACATCGGTCCAGGCAGTGACCTGAGCCCTGACCATGGCCTCGCTGTCTTGCTTTGTGGCCTCGCCTCCGAGGTGGATGATGCTGGCATCGTGATAATACCAGGTGGCGAAACCCCGCTGCATCGCCCGGCTGCAAAGGTCCTCTTCTTCTGAGTACATGAAATGCTTCTCGCTCATGCCGCCAAGGTCACGAACCAGACTGCCCGGCATGAGCATGCAGCAGCCCTTCACCACCTCGACGGGTCCTGTACGGTGCCAGCTGACCTGGCCGGCGAGCTCCGGCCTCCAACCTGGAATCAGTCGCCATACGGGCACGTGCGTATGAAACATCCGGCGCAGAGTAGGTTTAAAGATCACCGTGTCCTGAGTCGTGCGCCCGTCGGCATTGTAGGTGTGCGGACCCAGAACCCCTATGCCGGGGTGAGCCTCGAGGTAGCGCAGCATCTTGTCGATGGCGCCATCTAAGATCACCGTGTCTGGATTCAGATACAGGATGTAACGTCCGTCTGCGATTTCCAATCCACGGTTGTTCCCCCTGGCAAACCCCAGATTGATGTCGCTGCGGATGAGATTGACCTGCGGGAAGGCGCTCTCCACCGCATCGGCTGATCCATCAACAGATGCGTTGTCTACAACGATGACCTGCATGGCCGACTTCGTCTGCTCATAGAGGCTTCGAAGACAATCCAACAGGATGTCCTTCGTGTTCCAACTAACGATGATGACGGATACTTCGGGGCTCATGGGCTACGTTTAAACGCATAAAATAGGGAGATCCATACAAAGGAGGTCAACGAAGTGCGCATCATGATGAAATCCACCGCAAATGTGATTATTTTGAACACTTCGTTAAGCAGTCGATTCTCATGAAATTCAACGATTACATCCAAAAAACCCGCAATACCCTTCAAAAGCAGGGGATTGTTGCCGTTCTGACTAAGACCGGCACCCATTTGAAGCGGGTGGTACGTCAACGCACCTTCAAACCATACACCATCCAAAAAGTGGTCGAGGGCGAAGACATCACGTTTTATATTGGCGATGTGATCGGCGAAGAGTGGTACCCGGCGCTGAAGGATCGTGTTCCGGAGCAGGCGTGGCTGAAATCACACATTCGTCCCGGCGATTTTGTGGCCGACTGCGGCGCCCACCATGGCATGATTTCCATTCTATGCTCGAAATGGGTAGGTCCACAGGGCCGCGTGGTGGCCTTCGAGGCGCTACCCGGCAATGCCGACATTGTGCGCCGCAACAAGGAGCTCAACCACGCCGATAATTTGGAGGTACGGCAGCAGGCGGTTGGACGCGAGCCCGGTAGCATCCGTTTCACCCTCGATTCGAACGCCTCTGTGGCACGGGTGGACGAGAAGCACAGCATCGAGGTGCCGATCATTAACTTGGACGCCGCCTTCCCTGATCAGTCTCCCGATTTCATCAAAATTGACGTCGAGGGCCATGAAATCGAAGTGCTCAAAGGCGCACAGCGGGTGATGTCATCAGCGCCGGCCTTCAACATCGAAGTGCATTGCATCATGTACGACCGACCACTCGACAAGGTACGCGAACTGATCGACCTTCTCGACTTGGACCGCTACACTACGTGGATCCAGCTCGAGTACTACGACGATCCTATCCCGTACAATGCTTCGGTGCATACTCCCGAGTTTATTATCGGCTACGACAAGGTGAATTTGTTCGCCGTATCGAAACACCGCGACGCATGATGCCAGTGGTCATTCTCTGCGGGGGATTCGGCACCAGGCTGCGCACGGTGGTCTCCGACACGCCCAAGGTTTTGGCTCCAGTGAACGGGAAGCCATTTTTAGGATATGTGATCGACCATCTACGCGAACAAGGACTTGGCGAATCGATCTGGCTGAGCACGGGCTACCTTGCCGATCAAGTGGCCGTCTTTGCCGAGTCGGTCGATCGTCCCGACCAGCGGGTGCAGTGCATCGCCGAACCCCAACCCCTCGGCACCGGCGGTGCCCTCCGTTTCGCCGCCGTGCACGCAGGCATCCAAGGCCCCTTCCTCGCCATGAACGGCGACACCTGGTTCGACGCCCCCCTGCGCACCCTCGCCGTCGAAAGCATGGTTCGCGCATCCGGCGAATGGGTGGTCGCCCTCACCCCCATGAAACACGCCGACCGTTACGGCACGGTCGATTTCGACCCCGCAACCCGGCAGGTGAACGCCTTCGTCGAAAAGCACCCCATCGGCGCGGCCAGCGAATGGATCAACGCAGGGGCCTACCTGGCCTGGACCGACACCCTGAGCTCGCAGGAACCCAATAAGGCTTTCTCGCTCGAACAGGATCTTTTCCCCCAACTGCAGCAACAGGGCAAGCTCTTTGCCCGCACGTTTGACAACAGCCGATTCCTCGATATCGGCATCCCCGAAGACTACGCCAAAGCGGAAGCCCTCTTCCCATGAAACCAGCCAAAGCATCCATCATCCGATCCCGCGCACCGCTCCG
>CAYWCV010000108.1:0-5155 GCA_964456845.1 uncultured Chitinophagales bacterium
CCAAACTGCAGGTCGCTGGCCCTGCGCACCTGCTCTTCATTTTGCAGTGTTTCAGAGGCCACTTGAGACTGTCTCAGATAATAAAATGCATTGTCTGTGTCATTCAGCTGCTCATAAAGCGTTGAGAGCAGGAGACCCGCCTCACTGATAACTTCCATATTTCGAATCGAGCCGGCGACCTCGTAGCTGTTCAGGGCGTTCTCAAGGGACCGGGCGGTATCACCGGTCAACTGGTTGAGCCGGGCCAGATGATAGTAGGTAAGCGCAAGGTGCCTGATATTATTAACTTCTTTGCTTTCGGCAATTGCCTCCATGTAGTAGTTTTCAGCGCTAACGAAGTCATTAAGGACCTCATGCGCCCTGCCCATGCGGGAAAGGTTACTGCCCCGGTACCTTCTGTAACCTACTGATTCCTCCTTTTCGAGAGCAATACCGATATACATCTTGGCCGAATCGGGATACTCTTCGATATAGGATTCCCCCAGGTTGGCATAGATAAAGGAGGCGATGGCATTGTCTCCTACCTTTTCAATTATTTCGATGGCCTTCCGATAGAGGGATCTATTTTCGTCGGCGTTACTGATCCGTCCGTACAGCTGCGCCCGGTTATTATAGGCCGTGGCAAGGCAACTCAGCCGGGCCGCTTCAGGGGTGCCGGCCCTCGAAAGTCTGCCGGGTTCCCATACCTGCCGTTCGGTGGATGCATCCGTAAGCAGTGTGAGGGCCTGCGAACTGAGTGATAATGACTCCGAATACATTCCCTGTGTAAAGATGAGGAAACCGAGTCTCCTGAGCGCGTCACCTTCCCACAAGCGCTCGCCCAGGCTCCGGGCCAGTTGCAACTGTATCTCCACAAAATACATGGCTGTGTCCTGGTCTGCCTCAGTGTAAAAGAGACCCAGCTCCCTTGCCATGCCCATACGTAGCTGATCGGAGGTTTCAATAGAAAAACGGTGCCGCAGGCTGTCTATCTGACTTTCTAATGGTCCGGAAATATGGGCATTTTGTTGTGCCACCGATACATCCTGCATTAGAATCATCAACAAGACTAGCAGGACTGTTTTTATCGAGATAGAAAATAATGTTATCACATTTCCTTTGGTTTCATGATCAGATTGAGGCAATATCTCACGAATATCATTCTTATAACATTGGCGGAACAAGCCTGATGGAAAACACGGTTGACCCGGGTTTGGAAACAATCCCCAACTCGCCCCCATGCGCCTTCACGATGTCGTGGGTGATGCTTAAGCCCAATCCCGTCCCCTGCGTGCCTTTCTTTGTAGTGAAAAACGGTTGCAGGATTTTGTCTTTGATGTCGTCTGGAATACCCGGACCATTGTCCTCGATTTCGATGGCGACGCGGTCGCCATCCCTTTTTGTCCTGACTTTAAGATGAGGTAAATAAGCCCCATCATTTCCCAGATCGCCGATCATATACCCCTGATCATTTATCACCGACGACGGATTACCGATAACCGATAACTGATAACCGATAACCGCCCCCCGAAGCGCATCAAATGCATTCGTGCAGATGTTCAGGATCACGCGGGAGAAGTCTTCGTACACCAACGGGACCTCCCCGATGCTGCTGTCGAGATCGAGGGTGACCTCGGCCTCGATCGGGTCCTTGCCGGCGCGCATGCCGTGGTAGGACAAGTTGACGAACTCGCTCACCAAGGCATTCAGGTCGGTGGGCTCCATCTTTCCGGTGCCGCCGCGCGAGTGCTGGAGCATGGACTTCACGATGCCGTCGGCCCGCGAGCCGTGCTCGTGGATTTTGTGGAGGTTGATTTTGATATCGTCAATCGACTCGTCGATTCGGGATTTCAGTTTGCGGTTGTCTGGGGTTGTTTGTTGGTTCTCACTAAATCCAGACAACAAATAACTGTCTACATCCTGCTTCAATTCGTCGATCATCTCAAGGCTCACGTTCGAAAAGTTATTCACGAAGTTGAGCGGATTCTTAATCTCGTGGGCGATTCCGGCGGTGAGCTGGCCCAAAGAAGCCAGTTTTTCCTGTTGCACCAGCTGATCCTGAGCGGATTTCAGATTAGTATGAGCTACTTCAAGATTTTGATGGGCTTTCCCAAGATCATTGTATGCTTTTTCGATTTCTTTGGCTTGAGCAAGTTCTTTCTCACGCACTTCCTCTCTTTCTTTGCGGATCAGGCGTCGACGCTGTGTGCGATCGACACCGAACACCATGCCCGCAAACACTATCCCGTAGAATCCATATGCCCACCATGTTCTCCACCAAGGCGGAAGAATGCGTATAGACAGACTTGCTGGCACCTCCGACACCAACCCGTCCGCATTTGTCGCCTTCACCAACAAGGTGTACGGACCCGGAGGCAGGTTCGTGAACTGGATGAGCCTTCGTGTGCCCGCATCCACCCAGTCTTTGTGATACCCTTCGAGTTTGTAGGAATACGTTGTTCGTGCTGAGCTCCGAAAATTGATGGAGACATATTCGATGCCGATCTCGTTGTTGTCCCAATCGATAGCAATCTCGTCGTTTTTTGGACTGGGCTTGCCTGCCACGTTCACATCGGTTATGTGGATACGCGGTGCAGTGGTTAAGTCGCGTATGGATGCTGGATGGAAGATGTTCACACCCCCTACGCCTCCGAACAGGATTTCCCCGTTCTTGCGCAAATACGCTGATCCGCGGTTCATCCGGAATGGACGAAGTCCGTCTTCCTTCTCAAAATGTCGAAAACGCTCGCTTTTGGGATCAAACCGCGAAATTCCGTGTTCGGTGGTCATCCACAGAAATCCGGCCGTGTCTTCTATGATGGTGTACACATTATAGTATGCGAGCCCTTTCGATTTGTCGAAAAGCGTGAAGGTCTCGGTCGACGGCACATAACGAAGCAAGCCGTCGTTGCGGCCGAACCAGAGGGTTCCGTCACGCGCTTCGATGAACCGAAATACGTTGCCCTGTGCAAAGAAGTCTCGATACTGTGGCGTGATGGTGACGGGCCTGAACTGGTTCGCATTCAGGTCCATCCGCCCCAGCAGATTGCCACGGAGGGTCGATGTCGAGTCAAGCAATCCGTTGATATCCAAGGCCCAGACGGTACCGGTAGGTCCGATTTCGATGAGGTGTAGTGTCGCATTCACATCCAATTGTGTCGCTTTCATCGTCACTGGATCGTATTCTTTCACCCCTTCCGCCGATGAGATCCACATCGTGCTGTCGGGCATCCATTCCAAAGCCAGGAGTGTTGATGTCTGAAAATTCGGGCTTAATGGAAATAAGGGCGTCGTTTTCAGGGTCACCACATCGATGCTGGAGAAGACATTATTCGTTGAATTGAACCAGATGGTGCGTTTTCCATCGAAGAGGCCGGCTTGGCGGCCGGTGTTTGTGCCCCGGGTGTCGACCATGAGGATGGATCCTTCGTATGGGAGCGAACGGATGGCCCCAGTATTCCGATTCCATTCGAAAGCATCTAATCCGTCGTTATTGAACCAGAATACGTTGTCGCTAACCTCTTGAATGCCGTAATGAAGATTTAGAAAATTGAACGGATCTCCAGGTATCGCAGTAAATGCATCCAATTGAAGCCGTGAGCGGTCTGACTTTGCCAAGCCTCGGGAGGTGCCCACCCATAAGATGCCATCTTCATCCTCATACATGGATGTGGCATAACTCCAAGGCAAGGAGTTCGGATTCCCGGATTCGTATGAAGTGATCTGGAAACTGTCCGATTCAGGCAGATACCTAGACAGGGAGTTAGCGTTTCCGGCGCTGTTGGTGATCCAAACCACGCCGTCGCGGGTCTGTTGGATGTCGGAAAGCAGCACCCACCACGCCGGCTGCCGTGCTCCTTGATAGGTGTACACTCGGGTCTCTCCCGTCTTGAGGAATCGTCGTAACAGTCCGGATTCTGATCCAATCGGCGGAGAGTTGAGCTCTGTGACCAAGCGAGCACGGTAACCGACCCACAGCACATCATCACGATCCACAAACAGCGAGCTGATGTTGTTGTTGGGAATGGACTCTGGGTCTGATGGATCGTTGAGCCAGTGATCTAGGATCGATCCTGTTTGGGAGTCAATCACGTGAATGCCCCCTCCGGCGATTCCTACGTAAAGTCGACCGTCGGAATCTTCGGAGAAACCGGTTACTGCATACGTGCCGGGAGCGTTCCGCATGTACCTCGTACGGTCGAGTGGATGCTGGGTGAACCGACGCGTCGGGAGGTCCATCGACGCCAGTTCGCCAGTATTCATTCCCACCCATAGCGTCCCATTGCGTGTCTGATACAGACTTGAAATGATTCCGGATGGCAACGAGGTCGAATCTTGGGGATCATGTTCATAACGGATGAACCTATTACGATCGCTGTCAAACCAATTAAGCGCATTGGATGCTGCAATCCAGATCGTTCCATTCTGATCTGTTAACATTTTGGAGGTGTTGTCGCTCGACAACGAAGTGGAATCGTCGCGTAAATGGTTGAAGGTCTTGAACGAATAACCGTCGTAGCGGGAGATTCCAGCTTCGGTGGCAATCCACAGGTACCCGTATTTGTCTTGAGTAATGTCTCGCGCCCAGTTACTGGGCAGACCGTTTTCTACGCGGAAGCGCTCAAAATGCAGCCGGTCGCTGACCTGTGATTGACTTTGAGTTGGAAATATCATCCATATAAGGATGACCGTGAGATAGGCTAATCGTTTCAGCATGGTAGCGTCAAACTAAAAGTGGTTTTTCCGGGTTGCGATTGAATAGCCAATTCTCCCCCGTGAGCTTTAATGATATCGTGGGTGATGCTCAGCCCCAATCCCGTTCCTTGCGTGCCTTTTTTGGTCGTGAAGAACGGCTGCAGGATCTTGTCCTTGATGTCGTCGGGGATGCCCGGACCGTTGTCCTCGATCTCGATGGTGATGTGTTTGCCGTCGCGGCGTGTGCGGACGGCTAAACGCGCTGTACCACCGCCAGTCACCTGCGGTGAAGGTCCCGACTTCGTCGGGATGACAGCCCTGCTATTTATAAAGTTAGACGCCTTCGGCGTAGTTGCCGATCCCTGATCCCCGATCCCCGATCCCTGAACTGATCCCCGCATCGCGTCGAACGCGTTCGTGCAGATGTTCAGGATCACGCGGGAGAAGTCTTCGTAGACCAATGGGACCTCACCAATGCTGC
>CAYWCV010000109.1:0-2115 GCA_964456845.1 uncultured Chitinophagales bacterium
AGCTTTTCGGCGACCGAATGGTCGTGGCCAACGCAACAGGGTGCTCGTCCATCTACGGAGGCAACCTGCCCACCACGCCGTGGTCGAAAAACAAGGTTGGATATGGTCCGGCATGGAGTAACTCCCTGTTCGAAGACAACGCCGAATTCGGCCTCGGATACCGTGTGTCGATCGACCAGCAGACCATGATGGCCCAGAGCCTGCTGCGCAAACTGGCCGGACAGCTTGGCGATGAGCTCGTTTCGAAGATCATCGACAACCCGCAGGAAGACGAGGCCGACATCTACGCACAGCGCGAGACCGTGGCCATCCTCAAAGACCGCTTGTCGACGATCAACACCGAAGACGCACAACGTCTCACAGATTTGGCCGACACCCTGGTACGCCGCAGCGTCTGGCTCATTGGCGGTGACGGATGGGCCTATGATATTGGCTACGGCGGACTCGACCACGTGATGGCTTCCGGCCGCGATGTCAACATCCTGGTGCTCGACACCGAGGTGTATTCGAACACCGGCGGTCAATGCTCGAAGTCTACGCCTTTAGGTGCGATCGCCAAGTTTGCGATGGCCGGCAAGCGCAGACCTAAGAAAGACCTGGCCGCCCAAGCACTCACCTACGGCAACGTGTTTGTGGCACGCATTGCGATGGGCGCCGACGACACCCAGACCGTGAAAGCACTCATCGAGGCCGAGCGGTACCGTGGTCCGTCGCTCATCATCGCCTACAGCCACTGCATCGCGCATGGCTACGACATGAAGTTCGGGCTCGACCAGCAGACCAAGGCCGTTCAGAGCGGTTATTGGCCGCTGTACCGCTACGATCCCGAGAAGGTACTCGTGAACAAGAATCCGCTCACCATCGACAGCAAGGCGCCAAACTTGAGCTTCTCGGAATATGCGCTGTCAGAGATGCGCTACCAGCTGCTCACGAAGACCAATCCCGCCGCGTCACGCGAGCTTCTAAAGACAGCTAGCGACGACATCCACAAAAACTGGAAATGGCTGCAGGACATGCGGAACCATTTCGAGCCCGCCACAACCGAATCGACAACGACACATTCATAGGAACCGCCATGGATCTCAGAACCACTTACATGGGGCTTCAACTCAAGAACCCCCTCGTGCCATCCGCATCGCCGTTGTCGATCCAACTCGATACGGCCAAACGCCTCGAAGACGCAGGGGCATCCGCCCTTGTGATGTACTCGCTGTTCGAGGAGCAAATTGAGCAGGATGTGCAGCGTGTAGACCATTATCTAACTACGTACACCGAGAGCTACGCCGAGGCCCTGAGCTACTTTCCCGAGCCCGACCAGTACAACAACCTGTACGCCGAGGAGTACCTCGACCACATCCGTAACCTTAAAGAGCATCTTAGTATCCCCATTATCGCCAGCTTGAACGGTGTTTCGTCTGGTGGATGGATGGACTATGCCAAGCTCATCGAACAGGCCGGTGCCGATGCCCTCGAGTTGAACATCTACTATATGGCTACGGATCCTGCGATCACGGGATTGCAAATCGAAGGCATGGTGATCGACGACGTCAAAGCCGTGAAGCGGCGCATCAAGCTACCCGTTGCCGTCAAGCTGGGACCCTATTTCAGCTCCTTCGCCAACATGGCCGTGCAACTCGACCATGCCGGCGCCGACGCGCTCGTTTTGTTCAACCGGTTCTACCAGCCCGATCTCGATCTTGAGACCATGGAAGTTGAGCCCAGCCTTGTGCTCAGTAACCCCGTCGAAAAGCGACTGCCCATGCGGTGGATCGCCATCCTCTATGGACAGGTGAAGGCTAGCCTTGCCGCCACATCCGGCGTGCATAGTGCCGAAGACGTCGCCAAGCTTATCCTTTGCGGTGCCGACGTGACCATGCTTGCATCCGTTCTTCTCAAGAAGGGAGCAGCGCACTTGGGTCAGATCCTCTCGGATTTCGACACCTGGATGCAGGAGCATGGTTACAACTCCGTCGAAGAAATGCGCGGCAGCGCCAGCTACCAGTCTATCAGCGAGCCCGCCGCCTACGAGCGCGCCAACTACCTCAAGGTGCTGCAGAAGGGCGTGAGGTGGTACCCGGGGAGATGATAGGACTGAGGAGTGGGGATTGAGGATTG
>CAYWCV010000109.1:2215-5099 GCA_964456845.1 uncultured Chitinophagales bacterium
TTGCCCGACGCGGTGAAGGCTATGGAGGCGTTGCGCGAATAGTCGGTGCCCATCTTCCAGGCCAGCAAAAAGCTGCTCAGGAACATCAGCACAAAATAGATGACCAAGGGGATGGCAATTCTGACCACATCCATCGGAATCTGCACGATGAGCTCGCCCTTGAGGCTGAACATCAACACGATGGTGAACAACAGCGCGATCAGCGTGATGGGCGAAATGCGCGGGATGAATACGGTCTGATACCATTCTTCGCCCTTGAGCCGGATCAACGCATACCTCGACACGATTCCCGCCAGAAAGGGGATGCCCAGGTAAATGGCAACGCTCTCGGCAATTTGGGCGATGGTGACGTTCACCTCTAATCCGTCGACCCCGAAATACGGCGGCAGCACCGTGATGAAGAACCAGGCATATACACTGTACAAAAACACCTGAAACACACTGTTCAGCGCTACGAGTCCGGCAGCGTACTCGCGGCTTCCCTCGGCCAGCTCATTCCATACGATGACCATGGCGATGCAGCGCGCCAACCCAATCAGGATCAGTCCGATCATATACTCGGGGTAATCACGCAGGAAAACAATCGCCAAAAAGAACATCAGGATGGGTCCGACCACCCAGTTCAGGAACAGCGAGGCACCCAGCACGCGCGTGTTGGCGAACACCTTGCCCATCTGCTCGTATTTCACCTTGGCCAGGGGCGGATACATCATGAGGATGAGTCCGATGGCCAGGGGGATGTTCGTCGTGCCGCTCGACATGCCATCGATACTATCGGCCACCGATGGGATGAAGTATCCAAGTCCGACACCCACCGCCATGGCAAGGAAGATCCACAGGGTCAGGAACCGGTCGAGGAAGCCGAGGCGTTTTCGTTCGGCGGCGGGTGCGCAGTCGTTGGCTGACATGTTGTTTACTTTAGGTTTGTTTCAACAAAATCGCTACAATATATCTTAATCATGTCGCGTACATGACGAAACTCCGACATGATTTCATCTTCTGTGCCTGTTGCCTTTGCTGGATCCGGGAAATTGTGATGCCACTTTTGGGCCGTACTCGGGAATACGGGACAACGCTCGACGGCATTGTCGCACACGGTGATCACATGATCGAAATCGATGCCGAGGTATTCATCCACATTATTCGATGTATTGCCCGAAATATCGATTCCGTCTTCAGCCATGATGGCGATCGCCCTTGGATTCACCCCATGCGTTTCAACGCCCGCGCTGTAAATGGTGGCGCGATCGCCCGCGAAATGCTTCAGGTAGCCGTCGGCGATCTGGCTGCGGCAGCTGTTTCCGGTGCATAAAACGAGGATATTCATCAGCAGCACCCCGATCCTGGTTCACAGCAAGCAGCCGCCTTGGCTCCACCCGGCTTCTCGGCGTACACGGTCACACTGTAGATGCCCACCTTGCCCGATTTCATGTCGGCAAGCGCCTGGGTGTCGAGGTATTTGTTGAGGATGTCGTCAGGAATCACAATCGGCTTCTCCTTCTGGATGGTCACGCTCTGGAATCCATGCTTGAAGATGAGCCCGAGATAGGTGTCCTTCTGGATGGCACCCGACACGCATCCTGCATACATTTCGGCGTCGTGGCGCAACTCTTCGGGCAACTCGCCCACTAGCACGATGTCGGAGATGCTGAAGTGTCCGCCCGGTTTGAGCACGCGGAAGATCTCGCCGATCACGCGGTCTTTGTTGGGTACGAGGTTGAGTACACAGTTCGACACGATCACATCGGCGGTGTTGGCGGCTACGGGCATGTCGTCGATGTCGCCCTGGCGGAACGTCACGTTTTTATAGCCCAACTTGTCGGCATTGACACGGGCCTTCTCGATCATAGCCGGCGTGAAATCGATGCCGATCACGCGTCCCGACTCGCCGACTTCGGCGCGGGCGATGAACGCGTCGTTGCCGGCGCCTGAACCCAGGTCGATCACGACGTCGCCGGTCTTGATCTTGGCGAACTGGGTCGGCAGACCGCAGCCGAGTCCGAGGTCGGCATCGGCTGTATAACCCTGCATGCCGGTGTAGTCGTCGGTCATGATATTGTAGACTTCGGTGGAGCATCCACCGGCGCCGCAACACGACGACTGGTTGGTCGCGAGATCCTGCAGGGCAATTTCGCTGTATTTGGCGCGGACGATCTCTTTGAGTTGCTCGTCGCTGGCGTTCATGGTGGGGGTAGTTAGAGTTGGCATATCCATCCTGTCTTAAATTATCGTAAAATAACGATGAATTTGGTTAAAAAAATACCCTAGCAGCAGCCCATAAGAGGCTTGTAGCTGTCGAAGAGCTCGTTGATCATTTCCTGGGCCTGAGACCAAGCCTCATCGTCGATGCAGTAGCACACCTTCGCGCCGTCAATGTCGCCTTTGATGAGTCCGGCGTTCTTCAGCTCCTTGAGGTGCTGCGACACGGTGGACTGCGACAACGGCAGCTCGTCGACGATGTCGCCGCACACGCAGGCCTGACGGCTGATGAGCACCCTCAGGATGGCCACGCGTGCCGGATGTGCCAGCGCTTTAGCGATGGCCGCCAGCCGGATCTCGGCTTGAGTGTAATCTGTGGTCTTGGTAGTTCCCATTTTTATTATATCGTAATATTACGATTAAAGTTTCACTTGCGCAAGAAAAATTTTCAGAAGGTCCTTCGTCGACATATCGGGCTTCGCGTTCGCATTGTCAACTAATAGTGACGATGTCGTCATTAAAAAGAAGGTTGTTCGTCGACACCTCACTTTGTTTCGGTGTGTCAACTCACAATGACAGCGACGACTATTATTTGGGAGGAAGAAGACGCCTCCGGCTTAGGCATTTTCAATGCTCAATGCTCAATGTCTCACTGCAGCCCCTTCGGCAACGTCCCATACCCCCA
>CAYWCV010000110.1:0-5085 GCA_964456845.1 uncultured Chitinophagales bacterium
GCCCTAGAGTCGAGCTCGATGGCCTTGAAATTGTCATACCGACGCGCAAGAATGGCTGTGAGCGCCCCTGTGCCCGGACCAATCTCGACCACGCGGCTGTTACGGCTCGCGTTCAGGCTGTTGACGATCTGCTCGACAATGCCGTGGTCGGTCAGGAAGTTTTGGCCGAGGCTCTTCTTGGGCTTGATAGATTGTTGCAAACCGCGCCTTTCTTGTATTAGGATGGACGTTGGCGTATTTTGCCATGAACACCCCCTAAGATACACAATGCGGGAACCTGATGGAGATATTGAACCCCGCCGGAATCACTTCTATCGGACTCAAGACCCTCGAGAAAACGGCAACGAAAAGCAAGGGTCAGGTATCATTAAAGATTGGGCTTCCGCGCGAACGCACCAACGACGAGACACGCATCTGCATGACGCCGTCGGGTGTGAGCATCTTGGTGGCAAACGGTCATGAAGTGTTCGTCGAGGCCAAGGCAGGCGAGCAGTCCCATTTCAGCGACCAGGCGTATGCCGATGCGGGTGCACAGATTGCGTACGGAGCTCGAGAGCTATACCAACGGTCGGAAGTCGTAGTCAAGGTGGCCCCACCCGACAAGGAAGAGATTGCCATGATGCGCGATCAGGCCATCCTGATATCTGCCCTGCATCTGGGGTCGGCGAACGAAAGCATGTTTCATCAGCTGTACGACAAGAATATTACCGGCATCGGATTTGAATTCATACAAGATGCCGACGATTCTTACCCTATCGTGCGTATGCTGCACGAAATCACGGGCTCGTTGGCCATCCAAATAGCCGCCCACTACCTCGAGAGCTTTCACGAGGGCCAGGGCATCCTGCTGGGCGGCATATCGGGCGTTCCCCCGGCCACGGTGGTGATACTCGGGGCGGGGATCATCGGTGAATATGCGGCACGCACTGCTTTGGGCTACGGGGCTCAGGTGTTTGTGCTCGACAACAACCTTACGGCATTGAGACACCTGGAAAATGCGCTCGACCGCAGAATCGTCACTGCCATGGCGAATCAGCAATACCTGTCCAACTCGCTCAAATTTGCCGATGTGGTGATAGGTGCCGTCATGGAGGAGGGAGACAAGGCCCCGTGTTGGGTCACTGAACCGATGGTGTCCCAAATGAAAGCGGGTAGCGTGATCGTCGACACGGTTATCGACCAAGGCGGCTGCCTTGCCACAAGCAGGGCGACCACCCATTCCAATCCGACCTACCGGATGCACGACGTGGTTCATTACTGCGTGCCAAACATGCCGGCAAGAGTGGCCAGAACGGGGACGTATGCCCTTAATAATGTGCTTGTTCCCTACCTGATGGATATCGGCGATGCAGGAGGTATACATGGTGCATTGTGGACCAGTATCGCGCTTCGGAACGGGACCTACCTATACAAGAAGCACCTTGCGAAAAAGATGCTCCATCAGATGGTGAAACTGCCCTACAGGGACATCGAGATGCTGATTGCAAGTGGGCTGTAGTCGGGGATCGGGGATCACGAGAAATTGTCTCGCGACTCGCCTCTCGCTTCTCGCCTCACCCCAGTATGAGAATCAGCAGGGCCATCACCACCATGCCGAATCGGAAGCGTGTGGTGAGCAACAGCGGATGGTAGCCCAGGCCGGCCGAGTATGGCCTGTTCTCCAGCCACTCGTAGTAATGGTTTCGGTGTGCCCTGCCCACGGCAATCGTCACATGGCCATGTAGAACCGTAAGCATGAAGGGCATGGCGAAGAGTAGGGATCCAGGCAGCCACAGGTAATGGTTGCCGACCACCGTCTGCGCTACCACATAATACGGCAGCCCGAAAATGAGGAGCACGGGTCCAACCAGCAACCAGTTGATGGTGCAGATCCGCCAAAAGTTGGACTGCCGCAATTCGTCGGACATGATGGGCGTGTTTATGGTGAAATATTCGAACAAAGCTGCATCTCAGGCGTCAACAATATAAGCTGTTATCTACAACCGGGAGGCACCAATGAGACGCACATGGATCAAAACGATTTCGTATTCATTGTTTCTAATCGTATTTACGAGCTGCGACTCGGCCATTAGTACCCAGGCGGACGATGCAGAGTCCATCTCACGGAAGTTTGGGAGCAATATTGACCTTGGTCAACTCGAGAACTATGCCGCACAGCCTGTTCCGGCCTACATCACGAAAGACAATGCGCCGAACGCTCCGATATCGAACGAGAAGGCTACGTTGGGGCGGGTTCTGTTCTACGACAAGGAGCTGTCGATTGACCGGACGATATCGTGTGCAAGCTGCCATCAGCAGGCGTTTGCGTTCAGTGATCTGGATGTGGCAAGCGACGGTGTGGCCGGTACCACGGGTCGACATTCGATGCGGTTGATCAATGTGCGATTTGCCCAAGAGCCAAGATTCTTCTGGGACGAGCGTGCGGCTTCGCTGGAGCTTCAGGTGACGGAACCGATCAAAGATCATATCGAGATGGGATTCAGCGGGAACAGCCCAAATTCTGCATTTGACGATTTGGTGAACAGGCTATCGGGGCTCGACTATTATCGTCACCTTTTCACCTTCGTCTACGGCGACAACACCATCAGCGAAGCACGCATCCAAGAAAGCCTGGCCCATTTTGTGAGAAGCATCCAATCGTTCGACTCGAAGTATGACGCTGGCAGGGCCCAAGTGCAGGGCAACGGGATCAATTTCCCGAACTTTACAGCCCAAGAGAACATGGGGAAAATGTTGTTCACGATGGGACCCACGTTCAGTCCTATTGGTAATCGCGTTTCTGGTGGACTTGGTTGCCAGCGTTGCCATCAGGCACCCGAATTCGACATCGATCCCGGCAGCCGTAACAACGGGGTGATCCAATCGATTTCAGGGCAGCAAGACCTCACCAATACAAGGGCTCCATCCTTGCGCGACATGGTCGGACCTTCCGGTAATCTTAACGGACCGCTCATGCACAATGGGGCCTTTATGTCACTGGAATCGGCGATCTTTCACTACAATGACCTTACGGCCAATGTGAATCCGCAACTTGATCCGAGGCTTCGCCCTGCCGGAAATCCCCAGAAGCTGAACATGACGCAGCAGGAAGTCGAGGCAGTGGTCGCGTTCTTGAAGACACTTACGGGGAGCAATGTCTACATGGACAAGAAGTGGTCGGATCCGTTTATCCGATGAGACATTCTCTGGCTTGAATTGAACGATACGGGGCTTATTTGTAATAGTTTTTGAACGTTTCGATCAACGTCGTCGTGCTCTCCCTGATCGACAGCGTGACGGGGACAAGACTGGTGTAGCCGGTGTGATGCGTGCCCTTCTTTTCATGGAGCCTGTCGAGGATGAGCTCCAGCGTCTTTTTGCCCAAAAGCTCATAGGGCGTGTGGACCGAGGTTATCGTCGGAGTGTAAAGATTGCAAATGGGCAGATCATCGTAGCCGGCAACGGCCAAATCGTCAGGTATGTGCAAACCGTCCCTAATGGCGCTGTGGACGAAGCCGATCGTCGTGCTGTCGTTGCTGCAGAAAATGGCATCCGGCTTAATTTCGGAATGTTTATAGTGATTGTAGGCCTCCTTGCCCAGCTCGAATGAGTAGTCGCCGTTGAACTCCCAGACCAAGTTCAAGCTCTCAGAAAGCTGGATATAGTCCAAAAATCCGTTCTTGCGGAGCATGGCCTCCGATTTGTTCCCTGGCCCCTGGATCATGCCCAGTTTCGTGTGGCCCAGCTCCTCAAAGTGGCTTGCAACCAGGTATCCGCCTCTGTAGTTGTCGAAGGTGACGGTGTCCATCACCGGATTTGCAATTGGGGCAACCGACACAATCGGGAAATCGTGAGGCAGAAAGTTCATGATGGCCTGATAATCGGCCGGCTTGTAGTCCGGCAAAAAAATGATCGCCGCATCAAACTGCGACTGATCCAGGTATTGTGCCAGTTCCTCAGGATCGGAAGGAGCATGGCTCACACTCACCAGGTTCACCCTCATTTTACTGTCGTTGGTGGCCCTGTCGAAACCTTCGAACAAAGACGCAAAAAATTCGCCTGTATAGTGCCTCACAACCAGGGCGACGTTGATGCAGCTGCGCAGCTCAAACGGCGTTTTCTGTGAAGATAGGGGGTAGTTCAGCTTGTTGGCGCTTTCAAAGACCCTTTTGGTCTTTTCGCTGTTGACGCTGCCGCTGCCTGAAAGAATTCTAGATACAGTTGATATGGACAAGCCCGAATCCAGGGCTATGTCTTTAAGTGTGACCTTTTTCAACATCTGCAATCTTCCATTGTGAAATATTATTTCTCAATATCTGAAATTTTTTTCATCACTCCCAAAAAAATAGGTGGCTTTATTACGTTTTATCTCGATTTGAGGATGATTATTTGGCAATATGGTCGAGTTATGGTTGAAAATGAAAAGGAATAGGCGTTTTGAAAGGGTGAAATATTTTTTCAAAAAAATGAAAATAATTATTGAATTTGTTGAAAATTCTTCGCAACATGCAAAAGGGAGACTCAGAAGCGCTTCCACCATCAACTACTCAAACCAATAGCTATGATTACTTCTTTACAAAGCGCCGCAAAATTGTTTCGGACATGGATGATTCTTGCCCTTCTTGCAATCACCTTTGCCGGAAACAGTTTCGCTCAGGAGGCCGCCAACATTATCCGCAATGGACAGTTCACGAACAATTTGACCGGCTGGTCGTCATACGTCGCCGACTTTGACGGTGTAAGTGCAAATTTCGCCGCAACGAACGGTGAGGCTGCCATCACAGGCATCAACAATGCCGGACGCCAAGTGTGGCATGTCCAATTTTTGCAAGTTCTCACAGCAGGTCAAATTGACTCGATTACTGTAGGCAAGACCTATGCCATCTCATTTGATGCACGTTCACCGGTGAACGGCCGTCAGCTCAGAGTTTATTTCGGTGAGAATGCCGAACCGTTCAGGGAGTTGCGCATCGTCAATTTCGCACTTACCACCGAAATGAAGACCTACACGATGAAGTTCTCCGTGCCGGCCACGTATCCGACCATGAAACTTGGCTTCGAGATGGGACTGAGCAATGAGAGTGTCTTCATCGACAATGTGGCCTT
>CAYWCV010000111.1:0-4962 GCA_964456845.1 uncultured Chitinophagales bacterium
ACGCCGCTGCCCGCCGTGGGAGTATCATTATCGGTGATCACGTTCCCTTCCATTTGGGATGTTATCTCACCGGCGATGATGATGCCGCCGCCCCATCCATAACCCTGGGTTTCGCCGACGCGGTTCGAACGGATCACGTTACGACGCACCAACGAGCTGATCGTCGACACATAGATGCCGCCTCCGTGGTCGTGGTGGCTGATGTTCCGCTCGACGCGGTTCCGCAATATCACCGCGTTTCGCCCCGTCACGTTGATGCCGGCGCCTTTGCCGGCGATGTTGTCGCGGATGATGTTGTCTTCGATGCGGATGGTTCCATTGGCACCTCCCCAGCTCTGGGCATAGGTGTGGATGCCGCCGCCGCGCGACTCGGTAGACGCGAAGTTCGCCGAGCGGTTGGCGTAGATTTCGTTGTGGGAGATGACGATTGCGCCATTGCCGTAGATCTGCGCAAAGACGCCGCCACCGTGTCCATAACCGTCCTGCCAATCGGTGCCTAACCCACGTCCGCCAGTGATCTGGAACCCGTCAAGGACGGTTGTCTCATCCGATGAGACATGAAGCTGGACGGCCGGATTCAGGTTGTTGCCGTTAATGATGCTGTGATGCAATTCGGCGTCCCTAGTGGCAAAATTTGGGCTAAATCCACCAAGCAACCTGAGGTGCTTGCTGCTTTGTGTGCCGAAGGAGCCAAGAACCACATTTTCAACATATGTGCCGGCTGCGACTTGGATCACATCGCCAGCTTTAGCAGCGGCTATGGCCGCGTTGATCGACGTGAATGGCGACCCTGCCGTTCCATTCCCGCCGCTCGATGCCTCGGCGCTCACGCAGAGCACGGCCGGTGTGGTTGCCCCCACGCCTGTGCAGGGATACAACTCGCCATTGTCGTACCCATTTGGTCCAACTCCCAGGTATTGCAATGGATGGGTCTCATCGTCATCATCGTCATCACCCCCGTTTTCGCCCTCGAATTCGAAAGCGCCCAAGTCGGGTGTGCCGCTAACGGGTCGTGTTTTCCCGGATGCCGGATGCACGTACATCGCATCGACGGTGTAGCCAAGACCTTGAGGCACGGTATGCAGGTCCATGCCAGCATCGACCGCGGGGCTTGTCTCTACGAGGCCGAAATCGTCTGCCGCCTCGGCGACAAATCCTGGGTTATTACCCGCATTTGTGATCACGTTTGTCAATCCGTTCACGGTGCCGGTCGGCGTGACCCCGTCGCGGAACAACCAAAGATCCGGCGTTGCCCAGTTCGTGCCGAGGTTCAGGATGCCTGCGGTGCGCATCCACGACATGTTCGTGCGGCTTTGCCCTGCCGTGGCGGGTCGCACAAAGACGATGTTGTTTCGTGCGTCGACTGTTTCGTCATTCGTTGAGACGTCGAACAGGATGGTCCTCCATTGGTCACCCACATTCGCTCGTACAATCACAGTGTTGTGATAGAAGTAGAGCATGCCTTTACGGTACGTATTCATTATTCCGCTATCGCCCCCATAGTGGATCATGTAGGTTGGTCCACCAGGGTTATTCACGATCAGATTACCGTAGACCAACGTGCGTCTGTACTCGGGCAGGTTCTGCACCATGGGCCAGCTGTCTTGGGCCTCAACCAGATCGATGCTTCTAGCGCCACCCTCGATGCGATTGTAGCGAATCACGGTGCCGGCGGACCGGTCTTTGAGGATGCTTCCAAGCGAGCCTTGCCGAAGCGGACCCAAATCGTTGAACTGGATCATCATGCCAACCGCTTCTGTGTAGATATTGTGATGGCGGTCGTTGGATACGGTTACTGAGCCGTTGCCGTTCAAGACTGAGCGTTCAAGTATAATATTGCGCGACAGAGTCTCTTCAGAGTCGCCAGATGCCACAAAGAAGCCGTTTCCGTTGCCCGTGATGCGTACGCCACGAACGGTGATGTTCTCGCCCCGTTCGATGAAAATTCCGGCGGCGTTCGCAAAATAGGCCACCGACTGTCCCGCAGAGTTCGTGAACGTGTATTCATGGAAAGCGTTGCGGATGTGAAGTCCCTGAATGACCACATGTTCCGGCTTATAGCCCCAGGCGTCGCCCGCACCCCAGCTCACGTGAATCAGGCCGCGCACTTCGCCGGCTACGACACGGTAGCCCATCAATGGCCTTGTGGTGGCGTTCTCGCCGTCGAGGATGGGCAGTTGACCCTGTGGGCCGCCCACTCCGCACACGACGATCGGCTGGGATGCAGTTCCTTGGCCACGGATGAGGATCTTCTCACGGTAGGGCGTTTCGCGCCAGTGTATTCGAACGGTGTCGCCCGCTTTCAGGCTCTCCCAAGGAACGCTGCCGACCGATGTGAATGCCAACCCGGGTCCGACTTCGTAGGAGAGTCCGCTTCCAGTGTGTTCGCAGACGATTGGTTCGTTGCCAATGGTCAGCTGAGATAGGGACGACACGTTAGGGCTCGACGCTGCTACGTTGGCGCTTAGCGCCAATCCTGAAAGAAAAAACAGGGAAGAGGCCCTCAGAAGATGGTTCAAACGCAATCTTGACATTGTCGGATTGGTTAGAGGTCGTATAACACAAGTTAAAAAAACTCCTTATCATCCCCCATCTAATTAAAACTAGCACACATGCGATGAAATCCGTCCTTATTCTTATCGTAATGGTGTTTGCGAGCGCAGCTGCAAACGCCCAGACAAGCCTGAAGCCCATCACCTTCGACCACGTCTTCGACGGCACCTTCAACCCGTCGGGTGTGAGTGCCTTCAACTGGATGAAAGACGGCCGGTACTATACGGCCCTTCAACGAAACACGACGACCGGTGAGCGGGAGCTTATCAAGTACGGTCTATTGGACGGTTCATCAGAGGTGCTATTGCGCGAGTCCGAGTTGGTGCGCGCCGACAACGGCGAGCCGGTTCAGATGGGCACCTACTCCTTTTCGGCCGATGAGCGCAAGTTGCTGATCATGGCCAACCGGCAGAGCATCTGGCGCCGCAGTTATCTTGCCGACCACTACGTCTTCGATCTTGACACACGAAAGCTGAATCCGCTCACTAAGGCGGAGGGACGGCAGTCGGTGGCCGAGCTGTCGCCGCAGGGCAGCCGTGCGGCCTTCACCAGAAACAACAACCTCTTCTGGGTGGATCTGGAGACGGGAGTCGAAACCGCCATCACCACCGACGGCAAGTGGAACGAAATCATCAACGGCTCCAGCGACTGGGTCTACGAGGAGGAGTTCAGCTTTGCCAAGGCCTGGTTCTGGTCGCCCGACGGCAACCGCATCGCTTTTTACCGCTTCGACGAGACCGCCGTAAAGGAGTTCAGCTTCCAGACCTGGCAGACCGACTACCCCGGCGAGATCAGGTACAAGTACCCCAAGGCGGGTGAGACCAACTCGGTCGTGACGATTGGGGTGTACGACATCCCTTCGAAAAAGACGACCTGGATGGATGTCGGCGCTGAGAAGGACCAGTACATTGTACGCTTGAACTGGACCCAGAGCTCCGACGCATTGTCCATTCGCCGTATGAACCGTCTGCAGAACAAGCAGGACCTCATGATCGCCAACGTGGTAAGCGGCTCGACACGTGTCATCAAGACCGAGACCAACGATGCGTGGATTGCCGCCAACGACGATCTCACGTTTCTGTCGAACGGACGCGAATTCATATACGTGAGCGAGGAGGACGGTTGGAACCACATCTACCTGTACAACCTCGACGGGCAATTGGTGCGCCAGGTCACTAAAGGTGACTGGGAAGTGACGCGGTTCGTCGGCTTTGATGAATCCTCCGGTTTTCTGTATTACATCAGCACCGAGGGCAGCTCGATGGAGCGCCACTTCTACCGGATTCGCATCGACGGTTCGGGCAAAACCCGCCTTTCGAAGCACGCCGGCATGAACACGGTGAACATGACGCGCGATTTCACCTACTACGTGAACACGGTCTCGAATAACGGCATGCCCACACGGGTGAGTCTGCACAACGCCGACGGCACCGAAATCAAGGTGCTTGAGGATAATGCCGATCTCGTCGAGTCGATGGCAGCCTATGCGGTTCCGACCCGCGAGTTCTTCGAGATTCCAGCGGCCGACGGCACTCCGCTCAACGCCTACATCATCAAGCCGGTCGATTTCGACCCGAACAAACGCTATCCCGTACTGATGTACGTCTACGGTGGACCAGGCTCGCAGAACGTGAATAACAGCTTCGGAAGTGGCTCACGTACGGTCTGGCACAATTTGTTGGTTCAGGATGGCTATTTGGTGGTATGCGTCGACAACCGTGGCACGGGTGGAAGGGGAGCGACCTTCAAGAAGCAGGTATATCTGAATCTTGGCAAATACGAGACCGAAGACCAGATAGCAGCGGCGAAGTGGCTGGGGGCTCAGTCGTACGTCGATCCGACACGCATCGGCATCTGGGGTTGGAGCTACGGCGGCTACATGAGCAGCATGGCGCTGGCATTGGGCCATGACGTGTTTAAAATGGCCATCGCCGTCGCGCCTGTCACGCACTGGAAGTTCTACGATACCATCTACACCGAGCGCTACATGTCGACGCCGCAACTGAATCCTGAGGGCTACGCATTCGGCGCACCGACCACGCACGCTGCCAAGATCAAGGGTCACTATCTGCTGATTCACGGAACGGCCGACGACAATGTGCATTTCCAGAATGCAGTGGTCATGGCCGACGAGCTCATCAAGGCAGGGGTTCAGTTCGACACCATGTTTTATCCCGACAAGAATCACGGCATCAGCGGTGGAAACACACAACGCCACCTTTATGAGTATATGAGGTCGTATATTCATAGAAATCTCTAGTTTTTTCACTTTTTTTCGTCCAGCCGCGTAAGGAATTGCTTTGGCGATGCTCTTACAGGTATGGACACCTATACAATCATGAAATTCGCCGATTACGCAAAAGTCTACCTCACAGCCGGCAACGGGGGAGCGGGATCCGTTTCCTTCCG
>CAYWCV010000112.1:0-4867 GCA_964456845.1 uncultured Chitinophagales bacterium
GGGTTGTTCTCAAGGGTAAGTGCCACACAGACGGGTAATATCAAGCTGAATGTGGAAGCTTCGCCGGCCATTGAATACAGCTTCTTACCCTATCGCGAATTTCAGGAACGCAGATTGTTGCTGCAGTATCGAATTACACCATCCTACCGCGATTATGACAGGATTACGATCTACCTGAAGGACGACGAGGTTGTTGTGCGTCAAGTTCTGTCGTCGAGATTGCGCTATGACCAACCGTGGGGACAAATCGACATCCGAGTATCAGCCTCGAATTTCATCCACGATTTCGACATCTACAGATTTTCGTTCAATCCAAACGCCAATATTCGAATCACAAGAGGACTATCATTTCGGATGTCTGCCCGATACACTCTCATCAACGACCAGATCTCGCTGCCGGCCGATGACATCACCGACACGGAGCGTCTGCTGGGAGAGCGCCAACAGGCCACATCCTACGACTACGGCCTGTCGTTCGGATTGTCGTTCACCTTCGGTTCAAAGTATAGCAACATCGTGAACCCGAGATTGGACTAAAACAATTATTAGCAATTATTAGCAGTGACTATCAATGATTATCAGTTATTCTGCATCTATCGTGTGGAATCATAAGTCACCATTTTAGCCATAGTGACTTCCAATAACTGATAGTCACTGCTAATAATTGCTAATCACTGTTAATTGCCTTTGGCGACGAACGACTGGATGCCGGTGATGTCGCGGCCGAGAATGAGGCCGTGGATGTCGTAGGTGCCCTCGTAGGTGTTCACCGACTCCAGGTTCACCATGTGGTGGATCACGCGGTACTCGCCGGTGATGCCGTTGCCGCCGTGCATGTCGCGTGAGACACGTGCGATTTCGAGTGCCTTACCGGAGTTGTTGCGCTTGGCCAGCGATATCATGCTCGGGTGTATCTTTCCCTCGTCGAATAACTGACCCAGTCTCCAAGCCAGCATCTGCATGCTGGTGATTTCGGTGAGCATGTTGGCCAACTTGGTCTGGATGAGCTGGTTGGCCGACAGGGGTAGGCCGAATTGCTTGCGTTCGCCCACGTAGCGGCGGGCACGGTGGTAGCAGTTTTCGGCAGCGCCGACCACTCCCCAGGCGATTCCGTAGCGGGCGTTGTTGAGGCACTCGAACGGTCCCTTCAAGCCTTTGATGTCGGGGAAGGCGTTCTCATCGGGCACGAACACATCCTCGAAGATCAGCTCGCCCGTGCTCGACGCGCGCAGCGACATCTTGTTGAGGGTCTTTGGTGCACTGAAGCCCTTCATGCCCTTTTCGAGGAGGAATCCACGGATGGTGCCATCCGCTTCGGTGGTCGATTTCTTGGTCTTCGCCCAAACAACGGCCACGTCGGCGATGGGCGAGTTGGTGATCCAAGCCTTGGCGCCACTGACGATCCAGCCACCGTCGACTTTCGTCGCAGTGGTGACCATTGAGCCGGGGTCGGAGCCGTGGTCGGGCTCGGTAAGGCCGAAACAGCCGATGATATCGCCGGTGGCAAGGCGGGGCAGAAAGCGTTGCTTCTGCTCCTCGGTTCCAAATTTATTGATGGGGTGCATCACCAGGGAGCTCTGCACCGACATGAACGAGCGGTAGCCCGAATCGACGCGCTCGACTTCGCGGGCGATGAGTCCATAGGCGGTCTTCGAAACGCCGGCTCCGCCGTACTTAGGGTCGATGGTGGCGCCGAGAAGGCCGAGTTCACCCATCTCGCGGCCGATTTCCATGTCGAAAATCTCATGCTGGTTGCCTTCGATCGCACGTGGCTCAAGCCTTGACTGGGCATAATCGCGCGCCGTCTCCATGACCATGCGGTCATCTTCGCTCAGAAGGGACTCAAACAGAAAGGCATCGTCGGTGTTGAAAGTAGTCTTCGACATGAGAATCAAGATAGAAGTTGAACAGTTGGAACAAGATACGCAGGTTACGTCATATTCACATCTTGCCTACATTGGGAAGATGCTTCTGTAACGACTTTTTCAGGAGCTCCAACAAAAGATCGATGTGCCTTTTGTGCGTGCGAAACGACAGGATTGCGACCCGAAGATTGAAAACGCCGTCCAGGTTGGTAGACGACAGAAAGATTCGGCCATCTTGACGTATGTCTTCAAATATCCTGCGATTCAATGCTTCGGTGTCGACACCGGATCTGTTGTATCTAAAAATGACGATGGTCAAGTCGGGGTATGGGCCTGTATCGAAGCCCATTTCACGGATGTTGTCCCACAGATAACGCGTCAGCAGCAGCTTCTCGTCGAGTGCGTCGCGGAAGGGCGCCACGCCATGAATCTTCAGGGGCAGCCACATTCGCATCCCCCTGAAATGTTTGCTCAGTTCGGCCGACACGTCGGTGGGGGACTCCTCGGCAGTCATCGATTCGGCGTCCTGCAGGTAGGAAGCATGGTATTTGAAGGTGTCGATGAGATGGGAAGCCTTTTTGACGAGCACGATTCCGGTGCCATAGGGAAGAAACAGCCCTTTGTGTGGATCTAAGATCACGGAATCGGCCTGCTCGATGCCTTTCAGGAACTCCTTTCCCCATCGGGTGAGCATGAAGAAGCCGCCGTAGGCCGCATCGATATGCAGCCAAATGTTATACCGCTGGGTGACTTTAGCTACCGGGATTGGCTGGTCGACTGCACCGATGTCGGTACTCCCAGCATTGATGATGCACAGGAATGGTTTAAGTCCGGCTTTCTTGTCGTCAATTATTTGCTGCTCGAGCTTTTTAACGTCGATTCGGTAGCTTGCGTCCAAATCGACCTTTCGCACGATGCACTCATGCAACCCGCTTACCTTCAACGCTTTAAAAACGCTGTGGTGGGTGCGTTTAGTGGTGTAGATGACGGTCGATTCTGCGTCGCGGTTACGGATGCCCATGGCGTGACGCGCCGTTGTGATGGCCGTCAGGTTGGCCATGCTTCCACCGGAGGTCAGGCTGCCTCCGAAGTGGTCCGTGTACCCGATCATTTCGCCGGCCCAGCGGATCATGGCGTTCTCCATGCGAACGGCGCCAGGAGATGCGTAGAACATGCCTGCGTACCGGTTTGCGACTGCCGCCATGTAGTCGCCCAAGGCCGACTCGAACACGCCCCCACCCGGGATGAAGCCCATCAGTCCGCCGGAGGTCATGTTGATGCCAGGTTTGTTCACCCTGTTCTCAACGTATGTGACCAGATCGTTGATGGGAATCGGCTCGCCGGGTCGAAGCATTTCGTCAGACACATCGGGTCCATAACCGTCCTGGACATACGCCAATCCGTCCGACAGATTGGCCAGGTAATCTTCGCTGTGCTTGGCCACGACACGCCGGTACTCTGCCCGGGTGTCTGCATCAGTCTCTAGCAGGGAGCTCCCAGCCTCCATCCGACCTATGTCATCTTCCAAATGGTGCCGGGTATGCCTCATGGTGATCGTGTGTCGCGGGGCAATTACCGGATTACGTGCTTGCCAATCACGATGCGCTGCACTTCCGACGTGCCTTCTCCAATTTCGAGTAGCTTGGCGTCGCGCAGGAAGCGCTCGACGTGGTATTCCTTCGTGTAGCCGTAGCCCCCATGAATTTGGATAGCGTCGAGGCTGGCACGCGTGGCTAATTCGCTGGCGTAGAGTTTTGCCATGGAGGATTCCTTCGAGAAGGGGCGTCCTTGGTCTCGCAGCCAAGCGGCGCGGAGCGTCAGAAGGCGAGCCGCCTCGAGCTGGGTTGCCATGTCGGCGATCTTGAAGCTGACGCCTTGGAATGCGGCGATCGGCTTGCCGAACTGCTTGCGCTCCTGAGCGTAGGCGATCGACTCCTCGAGGGCGCCGCGGGCGATGCCGACGCAGAGGGCAGCAATGCCGATGCGGCCTGAGTCGAGCACCTTCATCGTGTCGATGAAGCCCATGTTCAGGTCTCCGAGCAGGTTGCCTTTCGGGATACGGCAGTCTTCAAAATAGACCTCGGCGGTGTCCGAACTGTTCATGCCCAATTTGTGGAGCTTTGGTCCGATCTTCAGACCAGGTGTTTCGCGTTCTACGATGAACGCACTTATCCCTTTGGTGCCAAGCGACTTGTCGGTCACTGCCAAGACGACGTACACGCCGCCAACACTAGCCTGAGTGATGAAGATCTTGGATCCGTTAAGAATCCATTCGTCACCGTCAAGAACCGCAGTCGTCTTCATGCCGGACGCGTCGCTGCCCGAACCCGGCTCGGTGAGGCACCATGCGCCCAAGGTCTTGCCAGAGGCGAGCGGAGTTAAATACGTCCTCTTCTGCTCATCGTTACCCGCAAGCGCGATGTGCCCGGAGCACAGCGAGGTGTGCGACGACACGGTGAGTGCGAGGCTTGCATCCCAGCGAGCGATTTCTTCGAGGGCGAGAGCGAAGCTGACGTAGTCGGCGCCAGATCCGCCAAACTGTTCGGGATGGACCATCCCCATGAGACCCATTTCGCTGAGTTCTGCGACGATGTCGTGGGGAAACTCGCACGACTGGTCGCGCTCCATGACGGTAGGGGCAACACGGCGTTCCACAAAATCGTGGACGGCGTCGCGTATCATCAGTTGGTCTTCTGTCAGGTCGAATGAGAGTTGGCTGCCGGAAAGTACTTCCATAGGGTTGTTCGGTGAATCAAAATGCAAAAAAGCGGTTTTAGAACATGACAACCAAGGTAGTGAAATCGTTCCGAAATGTAAATTAACTTAATTAACTAGTGATTAGTAACTAGTGACTAGTAATCTTCCTACACTAATCACTAGTCACTAGTCGGAGCCTTTTAAAAACCTCCTTTTATATTCTGATCTTACTGAGGTATTTGTAGTGCAGTGCATGAAGAAGGTCCTTCGCCGACACCTCGCTCGGCCCTTCGCTGCGCTCAGGG
>CAYWCV010000113.1:0-4757 GCA_964456845.1 uncultured Chitinophagales bacterium
GTCTTGTACGACTGCAGCTTGATCAAATCTGGCGCCACTTTGAGCATGTCGCCAAATTTCAGGAACGGATGGTCTGCCAGCTCGACGAATCCCTTTTGGAATATCGCCTTCGTGGTTTTAATGAAGTCGAGGTAGCCTTGCTTGTCGGACGGGTTCCATTGGTTGATCTGGTCCAGAATGAAGGACTCGTCTGCATTGTAATCAAGATACCGGCCTTCGTGGTTGAAGATCCGGTAGAAAGGGTCGCAGGGCACGAACTGCACATAATCTTCCTTTTTCTTGCCAGCGAGCGCAAACAGGTCGTCAAACATGAACGGGGCGGTGATCACGGTGGGCCCTCCGTCGAACTTGAAGCCGTTGATCTCGTAGACGTAGCCACGCCCGCCGGGCTTGTCCCGTTTTTCAAATATTTCTACGGCATGCCCTTTTGCCGCCAGGCGGATGGCGGCACCCAAGCCACCGAATCCGCTTCCAATCACGCTAATTTTCTTTTGCATGGAATCCATTTACGTCGGTTAACGCCCTAATTAAGGTATGATACCGCTGTATAATGTTTTCCGAAAGAAAAAGGTTCGCCTGCGTGGCAGGAAATCGAACTACATCTGCTTTACGAAACCGGAATGTCCCTTTTTCAGGATGGTCATGAGTGCGTCCTCGGCTTCCCTTCGAGTGGCATACAGTCCGTAGTAGACACGATAGTAAATACGGTCGTGCACTTTGGCTTCCGAGATGCGGCTCCCGGAGAGGTCGCCCGCAATGAGATGGGCGTGCTCGGGTTTGCTGAATGATCCGAGCTGAAGTGTGAATCGCTCCTGAATGTATTCCTGACGGTCATATTCGGGGTCCGGATTGATGATCGTGAGACGCACCTCCGCAATGCCGGTGTCGACCATCTCGATGTAGCGAGCCGCCTTTTGGCTGAGATCTATGATCCGGTTACCGATGTAAGGACCACGGTCGTTGATGCGCACAACCACAGATTTCCCATTGCGAACGTTCTCTACACGGACAAGCGTGTTGAACGGCAGCGATTTATGTGCGGCCGTGAGCTCTTCCTGATTGTAGGTTTCGCCATTTGCCGTTCTGCGGCCATGGAAGCCGGGCCCATACCAGCTGGCAACCCCTCTGTCAAATGCCACCTCAACGAGTTTTTCGGAGTCGTCCGAAGCAAGCATCGCATTTTTGGCAACCTCTTCGGTCCTGCTGGCCGTTGTGTACGGGTCGTTGAAGGCTACCTGGCCGGCCGATGCGCAACTAGTGGCAATCAGAGACAGGAGCACGACGTGCAGACCTTGAGGCAATCCAGTAAATTTCATATCCAATTGTCTGGTTCACGGAAACGAACCGATTCAGCTAAGATACACAACAATTGTATTGTGCAAAATGGCGCCAAAATCGACCCTTTGTCGTGGCCATCCTTGGTGGACAGCACCCATGTTCAACGTAAAAACATCAAACATAGTCTAGCAAGATAAGGATAAAGTATTGGAAACAAAAATTTAACTCTTAAAAACGAATAAAAACGTGATTGAAGAACAGTTCTCGATGCAATATCCGGTCCGATGCACCAGTTCCTACAGGATCTGAAAGATGAAAAATTTCAGGTACTCGGTTTCAGGCATTCCGAGCAGCACGGGGTGGTCGATGGGGTGGCTGCCTCTGAAGACGATCTTGAGCGCCTTCCCGCTGCGTTCGGCAGCCAAGTGGACCGACTCCAGAAACGTTTCCTCGGTAATATGGTGGGAACAACTGGCTGTCGACAGAATGCCGCCAGGTTTCAGATGATCGATGGCTGCTTGGTGCAGTCGCCTGTAAGCCTGCCGTGCAGTGCCTACATTTTTTTTGCTCCTGGTAAAACTTGGCGGATCCAAGTTGATCACGTCGAACGTGTTCTCTGCCAAGATCGTTGGCAATGCCTTCATCAAATCTGCCTGCCTGAACTCGATCAGCGACTCGACTCCATTCAGCTGCGCATTGACCGACGCCCTGCCGAGCACCTCTGAACCTTGGTCAACCGCCAAAATGCGCCCGGCACCGGCACGGGCTGCGTGCAGGGCAAAGCCGCCCTCATTGCAAAACGCGTCGAGCACATGGTCGCCCTCATTCACAAATCGGGAAAATATGATCCTGTTTTCCCGTTGGTCCAAGTAAAAGCCCGTCTTCTGCCCATGCAGCGCATCCATTTTGTATTTCACGCCGCCTTCATGAATCAGCTGAGTAACTGCGTTAGGATCGCCCGACAGCACGCGCTGTTCGATGGGCAATTCTTCCAAGTTTCTCAAGCCGCTGTCATTGCGAAGCACGATCACATCTGGCTTCACCAGTTCGTCAATCAATTCGGCAATGACTGTCAGCTGTTGGTCCATTCCGGCCGAATTGATCTGTATGGACACCGCCCTGTTGTACATGTCGACGATCAGGCCGGGCAGGCCGTCGCTTTCGCTGTGCACAAGGCGGAGCGCGTCGGCATCAGGGTATGCCAATCGTCTGCCACGGATCGATTGTATGAGTCTATTGCGATAAAAATTGCGATCGATCGGCTGGTCGTTGCGAGTGAGCAATCGAACGGCAATCAGTGAATTGGGGTGGTAGAATCCAATACCCAGAAATGCCCCGTCCATCCTGCACACGCGTACAAGGTCACCCACTGCGGGTTTGCCGTCCATCTGTGTGATTTCGTTCGAAAACACCCATGGGTGCCCGCCTCTCAGACGCTTGTCGCGATGTTTGGCCAAGTATACGGAATGCATGTTTTTCGTTATTTAGGATGAGGCGACCAAAGAATCGAGTTCTTCCCAGCGCTCGTAGGTGAGCTTGATTCGTTCTTCCAAATCCAGCAGGTAGGATTGTGTTTTCCGTATTTCCTCTGGGTCTTTACGGTAGAAATCAGATGATCCCATCGTCTCGACTAGTTCGGCGTGCTCCGATTCCAGCTTTTCGAGAAGTGATGGTAAGGCCTCCAGTTCCTTGATCTCCCGATGGCTCATCTTGCGGGGGCGATCCGTCTTTGATTTTGCCGTTTCCAGCTTGGAATCAGGCTTCGGCATAGCCGTTTCCTCCGATTTCCGTTGAGTCTCATCAAACCGAAGCCAGTCGTCGTAGTCGCCGATGAATTCATGCACAGATCCGTCGCCTTTGAGCACAAGGCACTGGGTAACCGTATTGTTGATGAACACACGATCGTGGCTGACGATGATTAACGTACCGTTATACTCACCGACAACCTCCTCGAGAAGCTCGAGGGTTTCTATGTCGAGGTCGTTGGTCGGTTCGTCGAGCACCAGCAAATTGGAAGGACGTGTGAACAACTTTGCCAACAGCAGTCGGTTTCGCTCGCCGCCGCTGAGCACCGACACAGGGCTTCTTGCACGCTCCGGTGTAAACAGAAAATCCTGCAGATAGCTCAGGATGTGTTTATCCTTGCCTCCAATCGTGACCGTGTCGCGCCCCTCGCTGACGTTGTCCATCACAGTCTTCGTCTCGTCGAGAGCAGCCCTGTACTGGTCAAAGTAGGATATCTGAAGATTGGTTCCGGTTCGAATCGTGCCCGAACTGGCGGGGAGCTGGCCCAGCAGCAGTTTGATGAGCGTGGACTTGCCGGCGCCATTGGGCCCGATCACACCGACCCGGTCGCCTCTGTGAATGATGGTATTGAGGTTTTTGATCACCTCAAGATCGCCATAGGAGAAGCTCACATTTTTTGCCTCTGCGACCAATGTGCCTGAGCTTTTAGCTTCTTGTATCCTGATGTCGACAGAGCCGACTTTGCCAAGTCGTGCCCGGCGTTCTTCGCGCATTTCCTTAAGGGCACGCACCCGGCCCTCATTGCGGGTCCTTCTGGCCTTGATCCCTTTACGGATCCAGACCTCCTCTTCGGCCAGTTTCTTGTCAAATTTGGCGTTCGCGACGTCCTCGGCATCGAGCAGGGCCTGCTTGCGTTCGAGGAACGTGTCGTAGTTGCAGGCCCAGTCATAGAGTCTGCCCCGATCGAGCTCGACGATACGAGTGGCAAGCCTGCGCAGAAACCGGCGGTCGTGGGTCACAAACACCAATGTTCCCTGATATCGCAGCAGAAAATCCTCCATCCAAGAAATGGCATCCAAATCGAGGTGGTTGGTGGGCTCGTCGAGCAGGAGCAATTCGGGGTTATTCGCCAAGGCCCTTGCCAATAGCACGCGACGTTTCATACCTCCCGAAAGTGTCGCATAATCGGCATCAGGATCCAATCCCATTCGTGTAATGATGTTCTGAGCTTGCTGATCGATCGACCAGGCATCGACCGCGTCAATTTCCTTCTGGATCCTGTCGAGTTTCTCGAGCGCCCTGGCATCGCCGGAACTTGCCGCCTTGGCCTGATCGTGATATGCATGCAGCAACCGGCCCTTCTCTCCGAGGCCATCCAATACGACATCGACCACGGTCATGCCGTCGGCCACGGTGATCTCCTGCTCAAGCCGAGAAATCCTCATGCCGGGCTGGCGACGGAGGTCACCGGCATCCAAAGCCTGCTCTCCGGTCAACACCTTCATGAAGGTTGACTTTCCTTCGCCGTTTCGTCCGAGAAGACCGATCCGGTCGCCTCTCTCGATGACGATGCTCGCATCGTCCAGGATAGGCCGTAAACCAAAAGTGAGGGACGCCGACTGAATAGATAACATAGTGGGAAAGAAGAAAGAAGAAAGAAGAAAGAAGAAGGAAGGAGGGAGGAGGGAGGGAGGTTTGGTGTTCTCGAGTTATGAGCTTCGATTCCCGATCTC
>CAYWCV010000114.1:0-4746 GCA_964456845.1 uncultured Chitinophagales bacterium
TTTGATGGTCTCTTCCTTGATCGCCCGGGCTTTGTCTTTCAGAAGGTCATAATCGTGGATGAGCGCCGTCGCTTTGTAACGGTTCGTGTTGAACGTGCCGGTATTTGCCCTCACGGCTGTCGTCTGCTCGTCCATGGCCAATCGGATGGCATCCAAGAGCACCTTCTTGGTCGTTTTATCGGCCAGGGCTCTGGGTTTGACTTCCGACATGATGCCTACGGAGCTCATACCTCACCCCCAATCAGGACGATGTCGAGGCGCCCCGGTCCATGCACGCCCCTCACCAGCTTGCCCATGTCGGCCGTGGCACTTGGACCCGTAATGAACACCATGTTCATGATGGTTTCGGCCAGCGACTCGTCCATAAATAGGTCGCGCGGGCGGGCATACAGCTTGTGGGCATCGAGTAGCGCGATATGGCGACTGGTGAACAGGCTCACGGGTCCGCTCAGGTCGTGCGCATTCGACAGCGCGATGCTGCCTGTTTCGGCGACCCCCGCAAATACGTCGGTGATACCCGTGTACCCTGCAGCCAGCAGCTTCTCGTCGGGTTGGATATGAATATTGGGCAACGCATGCACCACAGCGGCCCATTCGTCAGGTATGAACGAAAATCCAGTAGTGACCAGGGTATCGTCGCCACAAATGTCGGTCAGCAACCGCTTCAGCTCTTTGGGATCACCAGCAACGGCATACACGTTGGCACCGGCCGCCTGTGCCCGCTCGGTAAAGGTGAACTGGAGGGTTGCCTGTTCGAGCATATGGATCAGGCCATCATCTGTCGGATGATACGGATGTTGTGATCCGAGTTCTCCTTGAGCGGTTCACAGTGGGTTTCGATGGTGGCATGGCCGACAATCCCATCGCGTACGAGGGCTTTCATCTGTCCATCCCAGTCGATCTTGCCTTCACCTACCGGGCAGCATTTCACGAGTCCGCCGAGAGCGGTGTCCTTGATGTGCACGTTGCCGATGTAGGGCTTGATGGCCTCGTAGCCATCGGGATAGGGCTCCTCTTCCATGCCCCAGGAGTTGCAGGGATCCCAGTTGGCCTTCACGTTCGGCTTGCCGAGGGTGCGGATGAACTCGGCCGTGCGGGTGCCGGTGTCGCACACAAAGCCGGGCTCGTTTTCGATAGTGATCATGATCCCGTGCTGAGCGCAGAGATCGGCGGCGGCGGCCACGTATTTCTGCGCGATGGCCACCTGCTCGCTATAGGGCTGGTCGTTTTGGTGGAAGCCGAACACGATGATCATGGGGCAATTAAGCTCCTTCGCCATGGCGATGGTGCGAGGCAGCGCGTCGTGGAGCTCGTTGTCGAGCGCTTCGGTCTTGTCGACCTCGTGCTTGAAGATGCCCGGCGAGAGCGCCGTTATGCTGATGCCGGTCTCTTTGACGGCGCGCTTCACCGTCTCGAACTCGTCGGCACTGATATTTGGGATGCGTCCGGTGTTGAGGACGCGGATTTCATACAGACGGATACCTCGCTCGAGGCCGAAAGCAACGGCTTCTTGAAAGTCGGGGGTTACTTCGTCGCTCACCAAGCCCAGCTCGAGGGCCTTGTTGGAACCTTGTGACATAATAGTAGGAACATGATTGCACCGCCGCGGGGCCATCCCCGCAAAACGGATGTTGTAGAACTTATCAGGGCAAAATAGCTAATCGCCCGCTGTCTTGGAAGTGCGCAGATTGATTTTTACCCTTTTGTGGCTATCTTTCTGATTGTTCAGGCTGATAACGGCAACATGGGTGAAATTTGAGGAATTCGCCTGCTTTGATTTGCGTTACAGCGTTCATGTTCCAATTTGCGAAACGATAATATCATGAAGATTGCCGATTTAAAGGATATCGAAGGACGTCGGTATCCCGCCAAGCGTCACACCCAGGCAGTTGTGGGCGGCGGACTCTCCATCGAAGCCTCCAACTTCTGTATGGGTCACGTCACCCTCGACCCGATGGGCGGCCAGGTGCCCTGGCACAACCACGACCAAGAGGAGGTGTATTTCATCCTCGAGGGCAAGGGTCAACTGTGCGTCGACGGCGAAATCCGTGAGGTGCACGGCGGACAGGTGGCCTATGTACCACCGCATGCCTTCCACCAGCTCACGAACATCGGCGATTCTCCCATGAGGTTCATCTACTGCTACGCCCCGGGCGGCGAAGTGGCCCACTGGCGTCAGGAGCTGGCCGGCACATTGCCAAAGGCTGGTGTCGACGCCCCACCGCTTCCTGAAGGCGCCTGGCCACAGTGCACCGACAAACCCTAACACACGTTTAAGATCATCTACATGTCAAAAGTTCATACCATCGGTATTGTCATGAACGGCGTAACCGGCCGCATGGGTACCAACCAGCACCTCCTCCGTTCCATCAAGGCCATCATCGACCAAGGCGGTGTTAAGCTAGGCGACGGCGAGGTCATCATGCCCGATCCCATCCTCGTCGGACGCAATGCCTCCAAGATTGAGGCACTCGCCAAGCGCGCGGGCGTGAGTCGCTTCACCACAAATTTGGATGAGGCCCTCGGCGATCCTTACAATCAGGTTTATTTCGATGCCGCCCTCACCAACCTGCGCGCTGCGGGTGTAAAGAAGGCCATTGCCGCCGGTAAGCATATCTATTGTGAAAAGCCCTCGGGTGCCACAACCCAGGAGGCCCTCGAGCTGTACGACCTCGCCGTCAAGGCAGGCGTGAAGCACGGCGTGGTGCAGGACAAGCTCTGGCTGCCGGGCTTGCTCAAGCTCAAGTACCTCATCGACAGCGGCTACTTCGGACGCATCCTGAGCGTGCGCGGCGAATTCGGCTACTGGGTATTCGACGGATTCAACCAGCCGGCCCAGCGTCCATCATGGAATTACCGCAAGGAAGACGGCGGTGGCATCATCATCGACATGCTCTGCCACTGGCGCTACGTGCTCGACAAACTCTTCGGTGAAGTGAAGTCGGTGAGCTGCATCGGCGCCACCCATATCCCTGAGCGCGTCGACGAGAACGGCAATGTGTACAAAGCCACCAGCGACGATGCGGCCTACGCCACATTCGAGCTCGAAGGCGGCATCGTTGCCCACTTCAACTCCTCGTGGTGCGTACGCGTGCGCCGCGATGACCTGCTCACCCTGCAAGTCGACGGAACCAAGGGCTCAGCGGTGGCCGGTCTGCGCAACTGCGTGACCCAGCACGACGGCAACACCCCGATGCCGACCTGGAATCCGGATATCGACAGTCCGATTAAGTTTTTCGAGGGATGGGAAGAAGTGCCCAACCGTCAGATCTTCGACAATGCCTTCAAAGCCCAGTGGGAGCTCTTCCTCAAGCACGTGGTGCGCGACGATCCGTTCCCGTGGGATCTCAAAGAAGGTGCCAAAGGCGTTCAGCTCGCCGAAGCCGGCCTTGAGAGCTGGGAGAAGCGGGCGTGGGTGAGTGTGGAGAAACTGTAACAATCATTAGCAAGCATTAGCAGTGACTATCAATGACTACCAATTATGGACTTGGTATTAATGTAGTGCACAAAAGATGACCACCCACGCCATCGTAATTTCTGCAGCAACTCACTTGGCCGTGCCCGTAATAACTGATAGTAATTGTTAATCACTGTTAATGACTGGTAATGACTGGTAATGATTGTTAATGACTCTTTAGACGCGCTTCTTTCCTCCTCCGAGATGCTAACAAACCCCTTCCCGGTGTATGCCAGGCTGAGGGAGGAGGCGCCGGTGGCGTGGAGCAACCAGTGGCAGGCTTGGGTCGTGTCGCGCTACGAGCACGTGGAGCCCTCACTGAAGGATAAAGAGAATCTTTCGAACGAGAATCGCCAGGGATTGCTGTTCGAGCACTTACCTGCGCAACAGCAGCAGGATCTGAGTCGCCTCAGGCATTATTTCGCACAAAAGGATGTGATCGGGTCCGACCCGCCCGACCATACCCGCATGCGCAGCCTCGTGCAGAAGGCGTTCACTCCCAAGATGATCGCCTCGCTCAAGCCGCGCATCGAGGCCCTTGCCGACGAGCTGGTCGGAGCCGCCGTTATTAAAGGCGAGTTCGATTTCGTGGACGATGTGGCTCACCCCCTGCCGGTGATCCTCATCGCCGAAATGATGGGCGCTCCACCGGAGGATCGCCACCTTTTCAAGCGTTGGTCGGCCGACATTCTCGGATTTCAGGGGTCGGGCAAGACGCAGTACGACACCGCCATGGTATCGCAGCAAAGCTTGACAGATCTGTTTGACTATATGACAAGTTTAGTCGAAGAGCGCCGCCGTGAACCGAAGGACGACCTGATTACCGCGCTGGCACTGGCCGAGGAAGACGGCGCACGCCTTAGCCGCGACGAGCTGCTCGCCACGTGTAACACCATCCTCACCGCCGGACACGAAACCACAACCAACCTGATCGGCAACATGGTGCGCGAGCTGCTGCTCCGTCCGCATGCCTGGCGCGAGGTGCAGGACGACCCATCGCTGATAGCCGGCGCCGTCGAGGAGAGTCTCCGTCTCGATGCACCGAAACAGCGTAATTTTCGCCGTATCAAGAAAACCCACGATTTCGGCGGGGTGACCCTCCACGAGAACCAGATGATCTTCCAGCTCATCGGCTCGGCAAACCGCGATCCTGAGGTGTTTGCGGATCCGGATGCCTACGACATCCACCGCTCCAACGCCAAAGATCACCTGAGCTTCGGCATCGGAATCCATTTCTGCCTCGGTGCATCGCTGGCTCGCACGGAGGCATCGGTCGTGCTCGAAGCGCT
>CAYWCV010000115.1:0-4493 GCA_964456845.1 uncultured Chitinophagales bacterium
GTCCCGTCACCTTTGCGAAGGTGTCAGAAACCCAATCAAAATGGGCAAGACCCGTAGGTTGGGCGATCAGATGATACGTGAAGTCGGAATTCTTCTCGACCAAGCGTGAAAAGTTCACGTTGCGTTTACTGAGCGTCTTCAAAATACGCTTCTGCAACGTGAGATTTTGGATGTTTGCACGAATCAATCTGCCCTCGGTGAGCTCGTGGTGATGGCAGCGTATTTCAACCTGGATCGGCAGGCCCGATTTGTGCGTGATCACTGTCTTGATTTTGTTTTTTTCAAGCTCATTGGGTTCGTCAACAGCCGAGAACCTTGCCTTAAGCGAGTGGGAGTGCCGGCTGCTGATCACATCCCAAATCGACATGCGGGCAAGTTCTTCCTTTTCATATCCTGAGAGGGCCCTGAACGCCTTGTTGGCATATATGATGCGCCCTTCAGGGTCGAAATCGACCAACGTCCTCTTCGACAACTCGTCCATCGTGTCAAAGTCGGCATTTTGCTCCACATAGGTGGCTTCGGCCCGCTTCTTGGTTGTGATGTCGTGCTGGTACGATACCCAATGGGTCAACTCGCCCTTGTCGTTGTAAATTGGGTGAATATCCCATTGATTGATGAACTCGGAACCGTCCTTGCGGTAATTTACGGCCTGGCCAAAAAAGGAGTGCCCCTCGATGAGCGACTTCTTGAGATGCGCCAACGTACCCTTGTCGGTCTTTGGACCTTGGAGTATGCGCGGTGTCTTGCCAATCGCTTCATCGCGGCTGTAGCCGGTCATTTTGGTGAATCCCTCATTCACATATACGATCCTGGGCCCACCATCCACAAGTTCGATGTCTGTGATGAGAATAGAGTCGTAATCATTCTTGATGGCCTGTTCCAAGAGCCATAGGTTCGTCTTCGAACGCTCGCAATCACGATTCAGTGCGTCGAAGGAAGCTTTGAGTTCTTCAAATGCCTTCTCGTCTTTGGCGCACGAGCGCAGCAGTTGATGTTGCTCTTCTGTCATTGTTTTTGGATGCTATCGAATGAATACATGAAAAATCGGAGACCGATATTGAAGCCTCATTTTGGATAAATCTACAATGGCCACTTTATCGTTCCAAAACTTTGGATATTTTCCGTACTGAAATTGGTTGAATATACGTGAAAACATTAAAAATGCATGACTCAGCGAACGTATTGGCTTCTTGTGCGTCTATGGGAATGAAAGTCGCAATTACTTGTGCCGCCAAAGTCGCACCTAATAACCATGTCGTCAATTTCACACCCATACGATTTATCCCTGCGTCATCCCATGTTGCTAGCCATCGTGCATGACGATGAAGCAGCAGAATCGGGCGACCATGTCGCCCTTGGCCAGGCCTTGGAGCGTCTGTACCCAAGGGTATACCGCGCCGTAGCTGGCATTACCGCTGGAACAGGCCTAGATGTCGACGATCTGACCCAGGAGGCCTTTCTGAAGGCCTATCGCAATATCGACAGTTTTCGTGGCGACAGCAGCCTTTACACATGGGCCTACCGCATCGCCCGCAACGTATGCCTCGACGCAATGCGCCGGCGCAAGTTTCGCGGGCAGTTCATTTTCGACTGGTTCAAGCAACCCGATTCTGACCATGATTTCCCAGATCCATCGGGCGTTGACATCGCCGAAGACAAAGACACCCGGTACTGGATCGACAAGGCTCTGGCACACTTGCCCGAGGAGTTCAGGTCGGTGATCGTATTTCGCGAGATACAAGACCTCAGCTACGATGAAATTTCCAAAATTTTGGACATCCCAGAAGGAACAGTGAAAAGCCGCCTGTTTAAAGCCAGAAAAATGATGAGAGAGCAGCTCGAAATTTACGGAGTAACACCATGAACGATATAAAACATTTGGAAGAACGCATCACCGAGGCGATCGACGGGCTGCTTAGCGAACAGCAAATCAAGGCCCTTGAAGCAGATTTGCAGCTCCATCCGCAGTTGTTGGCCGAGTACCGCATGCAGATGGGTGGCCTGCCAATCCGTTCGTCGTACGCCGACGTCCAACCAGATCCCTTTGCCGTAAGCCGTTTGCGCCAGAAGATGCGCGCAGCAGGCCAAGATCAGTGGCAATATGACGTGATCCGCATCTTCAAACGCTATGTGCTTGCTTCTGGAATAGGTGTGATCCTGTTCTTCATGGCACTGCACGCCATCCCGGTAACAACGGGAGAACCCGACATGATCGACGACGAAATCACTACCATGTTCGAGTCCCTGGAAGAGGACGCATTAAGTTGGTCGGTTCTCGATATCGAAACACCATCTCAGAGATAAACGCACGTGAAGACAAAAATTTGGATTACGGTCGCCTTTTTGGTCACATTCGTGTTCGGATTCGTTGCCGGATACCTTGTGCCGCGCGAGCCGCTGCCGACCCCGAGGAATCAGTGGAGTGAGAACCGTGGACCGGATCGAACCGAAATCCGTGAACGTGAAATGCGTGAGCGGCGCAGACTTGCCGAAGAGCTCAACCTGAGTAGCGAACAACGTGATATCGTTGAGCGACTAACACTTGAATTCACACAGAACGTGCGTCGTACGCTTCAGGACGCAAACGAGTCCACTCGAGGACAAATCAGCTCCCAACATGACAGCCTGAGTGCCAAGATGCGTGAGGTGCTCAACGACGATCAGTTCGAAATTTGGGAGAAACACCACCGGCGCCGTATGGAGATGCTGCAGAGACGCGGGAGATAAGATACCCGCGGCAAGCACGATGACGTGTCATCCTGTAGGGACCTATGTCGAAGACATCTTCTGTCAGAGCAGCTTCGCGATCGTAGCCAGCTGCATATTCGACGTGCCTTCATATATCTTGCCGATCTTGGCGTCGCGCCAGTACTTCTCGACCGGGTACTCGGTCACGTAGCCGTTGCCACCGTAAAGATCGATGGCCATGGATGCGACCTTCTCGGCCACGGCCGATGCATGGTATTTCGCCATGGCGGCCTCTTTTAAGAACGGCTCTCCGGCTGTCTTGAGTCGGGCTGCCTGATAGACCAACAGCTTGGTCGTTTCGATGTCGAGCGCCATTTCGGCCAGCTGGAACTGTACGGCCTGGAAGTCGAAGATCGCCTTGCCGAACTGCTTGCGCTCCTTGGTATATGCGAGCGCCGCTTCGTGGGCTGCACGGGCGATGCCCAGCATTTGGGCGCCGATGCCGATGCGGCCTTCGTTCAGCGTCTCGATGGCCACTTTGTATCCCATACCTACTTCGCCGAGGATGTTGGCCGCCGGAACCACGCAGTCTTCGAAGATCAACTCGCAGGTCGAGCTGGCACGGATGCCCAATTTGTCTTCCTTTTTGCCGATGCTAAAGCCCGGCATGCCCCGATCGACCACGAATCCGGTGATTCCCTTGTAACCCAACTCAGGGTCAATCGTGGCAAAGACGATGAAGATGTCGGCCTCATTGGCGTTGGTGATCCACAGCTTGGTGCCGTTGAGCACGTAATTGTCGCCGTCCTTCTTAGCACGGCATTTCAGGGCAAATGCATCGCTGCCCGAGCCGGCCTCCGAAAGCGCATATGCACCTACCTTCGACTGCGCCAACTGCGGCAAATACCGTTGCTTCACGTCTTCGCTACCCCAGCGCACAAAGGCGTTATTCACAAGCGTATTTTGCACGTCCATAAACACGCCCACCGATGCATCCACCTTAGAGATCTCCTCGATGGCAAGGATCGACATCATAAAGGTGCCGCCTGCACCGCCGTACTCCTCGGGGATGTCGATGCCCATCAGACCCATCTCGAAGAACTGCTTAACGATGTCTTTGTCGAGCTTGGCGTTCTTCTCCATTTCATGGATTTTCGGAGCGATCACAGATTTGGCAAAATCGGCCGCCGCATCGCGCAGCATGGCCTCGTCTTCGGTGAGGTGGGTGAGGGGAGCGATTTGCATGGATGGCAATGGATAGTTTTGGTAATTAACCTTTGGAATATACGGAATTCAATCATTAGCAGTCATTAGCAATGATTATCTGGAGCCTTTTAAAGACCTTCTTGTTATTTTGGAATTTAGCTGAGGCATTTGTAATGCGGTACATCAAGAAGGTCCTTCACCGACAATTCGGGCTTCGCCCTCAATGTGTCAGCTCAGGATGGCAAATGTACGTTTTGGGATGGTTAGAGCAATGCACGGGCGGCGCAGCCGCCCGTGCATTGCTCCCGCCCCCTAATAATAGCGCTGCCGTCATCCTGAGCTGACACACCGAGCCGAAGGTCCTGAACGTAGTGAAGGATCGGTGAGGTGTCGGCGAGGGACCTTCTTTCAGAGCATTCCTAGCGTTTTCTTGCTCCGCTGAAATGAGACTCAACATTAAACAATTATTATGGGGTGGGTTTTTCAAAGGTTCCTGATAGTCATTGATAATAACTGTTAATAACTGCTAATGATTATCTTCCCTCCATGCGCATCCTCAACCTCCTGCCTCGCCTCCCGGCGCCGCCTGTCGACGGTGG
>CAYWCV010000116.1:0-4402 GCA_964456845.1 uncultured Chitinophagales bacterium
AAGGGCACCGTGATGCGCCGCACCCTCGAGGCCTTCCTGCGCGACGAGCAGGTCCGCCGCGGCTACAAGGAGGTCATCACCCCGCACATCGGCAACCTCGAACTGTATCGCACATCGGGGCATTATCCATATTACGCCGACTCCCAGTACGACCCGATTCAGGTCGACGATGAGGAGTACATGCTCAAGCCGATGAACTGTCCGCACCACCACCGCATCTACGCCAACGACATGCGCAGCTACCGCGACCTGCCGCTGCGTCTGAGCGAGTTCGGTACGGTGTACCGTTACGAGCAGTCGGGCGAGCTGAACGGGATGTCGCGTGTGCGCGGCTTCACTCAGGACGATGCCCACATCTACTGCATGCACAGCCAGCTTAAGGACGAGCTCAAGAACACGATCGATCTGACCCAGTTCGTCTTCAAGACGTTCGACATGCCGGTCGACATCCGTCTCTCCTTCCGCGACGATAACGCCGAAAAATACGGTGGCGAGTTGGCCTTTTGGGAGCGTGCCGAACGCGAAATCCGCGAAGTGGCCGAAGAGATGGGCCTCACCTACACCATCGCGCCGGGCGAGGCCAGTTTCTATGGCCCAAAGATCGATTTCATCATCCGTGACGCCATCGGACGCAAATGGCAGTTGGGCACCGTGCAGGTCGACTATGTGATGCCCGAGCGCTTCGACCTCACCTACGTGGGCAGCGACAACCAGAAGCACCGTCCCGTCATCATCCACCGTGCGCCGTTTGGTTCGATGGAGCGCTTCACCAGCATCCTGATCGAGCACTTTGCAGGCAACTTCCCTGTGTGGTTGTCGCCTGTGCAAGTGGTGGTGATGTCGATGAACGACAACTGCATCGAGCAGGCCACCCAGTACCGCGACCAGCTTCTCGACATGGGTGTCAGGGCCGAGGCAGACCTTCGTAACGAGCAAATCGGTGCCAAGATCCGCGAGGCGGAAAACCAAAAAGTTCCGTACATGTTGGTGCTCGGCGACAAAGAACGTGCCGAAGGCAGCGTAAATGTTCGCCGCCACAAGAAAGGACAAGTTGGAAATATGAAATTTTCTGATTTTATTTCAATGATAGCTGAGGAGATCGCCACCAAGCGATTGCCCGAGTAAACTTTAAGTAATGGAGACACACCCATAGGCAAGCGGTTCAACCCCCAACCCGAGCGTGACGAGAATCGTCCACGCATCAACGCGGAAATTCGCGCACCAAAAGTGCGCGTCGTACGTCCAGGATCGGAAGACAACGAGATCATGAACATCCAGGCCGCTTTGCAGCTGGCCGAAGGCATGAACAAAGATCTCGTGGAAGTGGCACCGAACGCGATACCACCGGTATGCCGCATCATGGACTTCGGCAAGTTCATGTATGAAAAGAAGCGCAAGGAGAAAGAAGCCAAGAAGAAGCAGCACGTGATCGTGATCAAGGAGATGCGATTTCGTCCCCACACCGACGACCACGACTACGACTTCAAGGTTAGGCATGCCCGCAAGTTCCTGCAGGAGGGTAACAAAGTGAAGGCCGTGGTGCAGTTCCGTGGGCGCGACATCATCTACAGCGACCAGGGAGAAGTGTTGCTCAAGCGATTCATCGAAGACCTCAGCGACGTGAGCAAGGTCGAGCAGGCCCCAATCCTGGAAGGCAAGCGCATGAACCTGATGCTGACCCCCGACGGAAAGAACAAAGCTTGATCGGGTATCAGGGATAGATTTTACGTAGTTTGGTGCAAAGTGTGAGCTAGTATTCGGATATATCCCGTTTATAGCTTACACTTCTCACTTACTTTTTACTTAACTACAGTCATGCTACGTCAATCAATGCCATGGGCGATACTCTCAGCCCTGTCTTTCCTATTTTTTCACGCCAATGCTATAGCTCAGGTACCAGGCACATTAGATTTAAGTTTTAACGCTGCCGAAAACACCACAAATCCTGGTCTTAGAGCTCTGAATATTTTCGACATCGTGGAGCAGCCCGACGGTAAGATCTTGGTTGGTGGGCGTTTTACATCATTTGACGGCAAACCTGCAAATGGGTTGTTACGCCTCAATGCTGATTTTTCGATCGATCAAAGCTTCCAAATCGACGAGAGCAATTCTGGTGAGGTGCTCGAGATCGAATTGATGCAGGATGGCAGAATTCTGATCGGCGGGTCGTTTCAGGCTTACAGAGGATCGTCAAGAAATTATATTGCACGATTATTGCCAAATGGACTACTGGACGAAACATTCGACACTGTAGGCAGCTTCAACGGTGCCGTGCAGACGATTGTCGTTCAACCCGACGGCAAAATCGCAATCGGAGGACGATTCAACTTTTTCGAAAGTACCTCTGTGAGCTACGCGGCACGGCTGAATGCGGATGGCTCGCTCGACCCGTCGTTCAATGCCCAAGGCTTGTTCAACTCGCGCGTGAAGTCGATCCTGCTTCAAAATGGAAAGTATATCGTTGCGGGTTGGTTCACCCAATGCCATGGCACCGCATCAGGTTACATCGTGAGGTTAAATGCAGATGGCTCTTGCGACCCTACCTTCTCTGTTGGCTCTGGTGCCAATAATTTGATAGAAACCATCAACTACGACCGTCAGGGACGTATTTTAGTTGGCGGGACGTTCACAACATTCAACGGACTCACTGCAAACCGACTCACGCGTCTTCAAGCTGACGGAACCATCGACCAGCCGTTTCAAACATCGACCCTGCTCAATGGCGAGATTTATCGCATGGAGGTGTCGACAGACGACACCATCACTCTTGTGGGTGGTTTCTCGGTGTACAATGGCGAGTTAGTTGCGTATGTAATGCGAATGGAGATGGACGGAACCTTGATTCCGCTCTCAAATGTCGGTACTGGTTCGACAAACAAGATTTTTTCGATGGATGTCCTAGCGAATGGTAACATTGCCGTCGGGGGTGAATTTTATCGGTTCAACGGGGAGAATGCCAATCGTTTGGCTCTCCTAGACTCAAATGGTGCTTTGGTCGAGAGCCTGCAACATCAGACGGGCGCAAATAACACCGTTTTTGCACTTACTTTGTTGCCTGATGGAAAGATGTTAGTTGGAGGAAGATTTTCGCACTACAATGGGTCATTAGCCGGTAAACTGACGAAACTGAACCAGGACGGTAGCCGTGATAACACCTTTTCAATCGGTGATGGCTTTGATGATGACGTTTATGGCATTACCGTCCAGACTGACGGAAAAATATTGGTTGCGGGTGGTTTTACTACGTATAACACCGAATCGCACCGCCGTTTGGTAAGATTATTGCCCAATGGGTCGTTGGATCCATCGTTTCAAATCGGAACCGGTTTTAATGCTCCAGTGTATGAAACGATCGTCCAACCCGATGGGAAAATTCTCATAGCTGGCTTCTTCACCAGTTTCAATGGACAGCCAACCGGCCGCATCATTCGGCTGAATGCAGACGGAAGTCGTGACAACAGCTTTAACATTGGAACAGGATTCGATAATTATGCCCGAGTGTTGCACCGTCTTTCCGACGGTCGCATCCTTGTGGGTGGTGCCTTCACGGCCTACCAAAATCAACCTTTTGCCAGAATCGTCAGACTGTTAGCCGACGGTTCTGTCGATCCATCATTCAATCCAGGCGCAGGTTTCGATAGCGAAGTAAGGCGCATTATTGAGATGGGTGACGGCAAGCTAGTAATCGGCGGGTATTTCAACACGTTCAATAATTTGGCACGCAGAGGCATCGTTCGGCTTTTACCTGATGGAGCGATCGACAATTCCTTTGAAGTAGGGACCGGATTCTCGGGCCAAGTGCTTGAATTGCAGTCAGATTCGCGTGAACGTATCGTAGTTGTTGGCTCAATGTCTCGGTATAACGGTATAAGCCTTGCGAATATCGCACGCTTACAGCCTGACGGCTCCTTGGACACGGAGTACTTTAGTGGCTCTAGTGTCGGCGGAACTGTGCACGTCATTTCAATTCAGCCCGACGATAACGTGATATTCGGCGGTGGATTCGACCGAGTAGGGACACATTACCGTGCGAATATTGCCAAACTACTGGCTGGTGTTCCGACCTCGATCGACGGCGGCGGCGTTGCCCCTGCCCTGCCATCCACCATCTCCATCGAGCCCAACTACCCCAACCCGTTCAACCCGTCCACGACGCTGCGGGTGGAGCTTCCTGAGGCATCGAAGGTCGATGTGACGGTGTACGACCTCACGGGCCGTATCGTCATGCAGCTGCCCGCGCGCAGCCTTCAGGCTGGCCGGCACAACATCACCTTGGACGCCTCCAACCTCGGCTCGGGCGTGTACGTCTACCGCGTGAGCGCGGGGACATGGGCTGCGAGTGGGAAGATGACGTTGGTGAAGTGACTAGTGATTAGTGACTAGTGACTAGTGACTAGTGATT
>CAYWCV010000117.1:0-1892 GCA_964456845.1 uncultured Chitinophagales bacterium
ATAGATCCGCGGTCAATATCAAAAGTCCAATGAAAAACGACATCATCATTTTCGACACCACCCTACGTGACGGCGAGCAGTCGCCCGGATTCAGCATGAACCTTCAGGAGAAGCTTCGACTGGCCCGGCAACTGTCGCTACTAGGGGTCGATGTGATTGAGGCCGGTTTTCCCATTGCAAGTCAGGGCGACTTCGAGGCCGTGCGCCAGGTGGCACGGTCGGTAGAGGGTTGCCAGGTGGCCGCCTTGGCCAGGACTAAGAAGGAGGACATCGACCGGGCATGGGAGGCACTGCAGGATGCCGAACATCCACGCATACACACGTTTATAGCCACAAGCGACATCCACCTCACATACAAGTTGAGCATCAGCCGTGATCAGGCTATCAAAAGTGCCGTAGAGTCTGTTAGCTACGCCCGAGAACGCTGCGATACCGTCGAGTTCAGCGCCGAGGACGCCTCACGCACCGACGCCGCCTTTTTGGTCGATATCTTCTCGGCCGCAATCGAAGCCGGAGCAAGTGTGATCAACGTACCCGACACGGTCGGCTACGCCGTGCCGTGGGAGTACGGAGCCATGATCAAGTACCTGCACGAACGTATCAGCGGCATGGACAAAGCCATCCTCAGTGTGCATTGCCACAACGACCTCGGCCTGGCAGTTGCCAATTCGCTGGCCGGAGTGCTCAATGGCGCTGTCCAGATCGAATGCACCATCAATGGCATCGGCGAACGCGCCGGAAACGCATCCCTTGAGGAAATCGTGATGGCGCTGCGCACGCGCCACCTCCAGTTCGGGCGAGACACCAAGATCGACAGCGAACAGATTTACCCAACCAGCCGCATGCTGGCCGAAATTACCGGAAACGACGTTCAACGCAACAAGGCTATTGTCGGCGTGAACGCCTTTGCGCACGAGGCGGGCATCCACCAGGACGGCGTGATCAAAAACCCCCTCACGTACGAAATCATGACCCCCGAATCGGTCGGCGTTCCGGTGAACCAACTCGTCATCGGAAAGCACAGCGGTCGCCGTGCCCTCTGCAAAAAAGCGTCAGACCTCGGGTTCGATTGCTCCGGCGATGTGCTCAACTCGCTCTACGAAGCCGTAACAGCCATGGCAGACAGAAAGAAGATTGTACACGATTCCGATATTACGACTCTGTGCACCGAGCTGAAGGTACCACGTTTCGATTCCTACAACACCTATTTAAGCGCCTGATACCCCTATGTCAAAACCGATGACACTCACCGAGAAGATCCTGGCCCAACACGCAGGTCGACCGCATGTGCGACCAGGCGAGAACATTTGGATCGACGTCGACATCCTGCTCACCCACGATGTGTGCGGTCCGCCGACTTTCGGCATCTTCAAACGAGAGTTTGGCGAGAATGCACAAGTGTGGGACCGCAACAAACTCGTGATCATCCCCGACCACTACATCTTCACGGCCGACTCCTACGCCAACCGCAATGTGGAGCTGCTACGCGAGTTCGTGGCTGAACACAACATCCCCAACTACTACGACGTAGGCACCGACCGCTACAAAGGTGTATGCCACATGGCCATGCCTGAAGAAGGATTCACCCTGCCAGGAACCGTGATCTTCGGAACCGACTCGCACACATGCATGGCTGGGGCGTTCGGTCTGTTTTCGACTGGAATCGGAAACACCGACGCCGCCTTCATCCTCGGCACCGGCAAGCTGTGGGTAAAAGTGCCCGAGACCATGAAATTCGTCTTCGAAGGTGAAATCCCATCGTACGTGCAGCCCAAAGATCTTATCCTGCAGATTATCGGCGACATCGGTGTCGACGGCGCCAATTACCGCGCAATGGAGTTTGCCGGCGACGGAGTGATGCGGATGGACATGGAGGGACGCATGACCCTCAC
>CAYWCV010000117.1:1992-4288 GCA_964456845.1 uncultured Chitinophagales bacterium
AGTTTGCCGGCGACGGAGTGATGCGGATGGACATGGAGGGACGCATGACCCTCACCAATATGGTAATTGAGGCCGGCGGTAAAAACGGCGTGATCGAGCCAGATCAGACCACTTTCGATTACGTCGCCGAGCGAACTTCTGCCGACTACACGCCACAGTATAACGACCCAGGATGTGAATACCACAGCATACGAGTCTACAAATCGAAGGATCTTGTGCCGATGGTGGCCAAGCCTCACTCGCCTGACAACAAGGCGACCGTTCGCGAGGTGCAGGGCACGAAAATCACCCGGGCGTACATCGGATCTTGCACAGGTGGTAAATTGAGCGATTTTGAGGCGGCTGCGCGCCTCATTCAAGGCCAAGAACTGAAGGTCGACACCTTTGTGGTGCCCGCCACCACCGAAATCAGCCAGCGTATGAAGGTCGACACCATCAACGGCCAGACCATCTGGGACATCTTCGAAAGCGCCGGCGCCAAGATGGGCCTTCCGTCCTGTGCCGCCTGCCTTGGGGGTCCGGCCGACACCTTCGGCCGCCTTCAAAACGACGAAGTCTGTGTGAGCACGACCAACCGAAACTTCCCGGGACGCATGGGCTCCAAACAAGCTCAAGTGTACCTAGCTTCACCCTACACTGTGGCGGCCTCAGCATTAACCGGCCACCTTACCGATCCACGCGAATTTCTATCTTGAGCAACATGAGCAACATGAGCAACATGAGCAACATGAGCAACATGAGCAACATCATCCGTGGAAAAGCCTTTGTGCTGGGCGACAACATCGACACCGACCAGATCATCCCTGCGGCACACCTCATCTATAGCCTTACCAACCCCGAAGAGCGCAAGCTCTACGGAAAGTACGCCATGAGCAGCGTTCCCACGGATAAGTCGGGACTGCCGCATGGAAACATCCCCTTCGTAAAAGAGGGCGAGTTCACCAGCGAGTTCACGGTCATAGTGGCCGGCAAGAATTTTGGATGCGGCTCATCGCGCGAACACGCCCCGTTTGCCCTGCGCGAAGCTGGCATCGAAGCCGTCGTAGCCCCGTCGTATGCCCGTATCTTTTACCGCAATTCGGTGGATGGCGGATTCGTGAAGCCCGTAGAAAGCTTTGACGACCTGAGCACGTCCATCAATACAGGTGATGTGGTCGAGCTTGACTTGAGTTTGAACTTGATCCGGGTTCTTCCCGACGGACCCACCTACCTCACCCGCGACATGGGCGATGCCGCCGAAATCGTTAATGCAGGAGGTATCTTTGAGTATGCCCGCAAAACCGGGATGATCGCACGATGAAGGACAGCTATCGCATTGTTGTTCTTGCAGGCGACGGCATAGGTCCAGAAATCGTCGAAGAAGCGCTGAAGGTGCTCAAGGTCGTAGCCGAGCTGGATGGATTCAACCTCGAGTTCGAGCATCACCTCATTGGCGGCGCTGCCATCGACCTCGCAGGCACCCCCCTGCCCCAAGCCACCATCGACGCCTGCAGGAACGCGGACGCCGTGCTTCTAGGCGCAGTTGGTGGACCGAAATGGGATGCCAATCCACCCGAACTCCGCCCAGAAAAGGGTCTTCTCGGTATACGCAAGGCCCTTCAATTATATACGAATCTGCGTCCGGTCAAGTTGCATCCGGCGCTTCTCGACGCTTCCACCCTCAAGCCGGAGGTGGTAGATGGAACCGACCTCCTCGTGGTCAGAGAACTGACCGGTGGAATCTATTTCGGGCAGCCCCGTTTCACCGAAACCGTCGACGCCACCACCCGGGCGGTCGACACTATGGTGTACGACGAGCACGAAATCCGACGCATCGCTATCGCCGGATTCGAGGCTGCACGTGCACGCCGCAGCCACCTCACATCGGTCGACAAAGCCAACGTGCTTGACACGTCACGACTGTGGCGCAAGGTGGTCACCGAAGTGGCGGCCGACTACCCCGATGTTACCCTCGAGCACATGCTCGTCGACAATTGCGCCATGCAGCTCATACGCAATCCGCGCCAGTTTGATGTTATCGTCACCGAAAACATGTTCGGCGACATCCTCAGCGACGAAGCCAGCATGCTGGCGGGCTCCATTGGGATGCTGGCCAGCGCCAGCTTGGGCGAGGGTGCCGGCCTGTTCGAGCCAGCACACGGATCAGCACCCGACATCGCCGGCAAAGGTGTCGCCAACCCATTGGCGACCATCGCATCCACCGCCTTATTGCTACGTCACTCACTCGATCGGCCGACCAGCGCCGACCGAATTGAGGCGGCCATCACAATCGTGTTAGATCAGGGCTTCCGATGTG
>CAYWCV010000118.1:0-4096 GCA_964456845.1 uncultured Chitinophagales bacterium
TTGCTAGTCACTGCTAATGATTGCTAATGATTCTGATCGCAGCATATCGTATTTTACGCAGCTAAAGACCTATTTAATACCTTCAAATTTTCCCAGGATGAGCAACGCAAAAATGACGGCGGCAAGGGTGCCACTCGAGGGCACGAACGGCAACATCCATTATTACAGCCTGGAGATGCTCGAGCAGTTGGGTTTCGGAAGCACCAAGCGACTGCCCTTCTCCTACAAGGTGCTGCTCGAGGCCGTGCTTCGCGAGTGTGACGGCTACGTGGTTACCGAGAACGACATCCGGAGCCTGACTGGCTACGATCCGACACGTGCATCCGACAAGGAAATCCCCTTTAAGCCAGCCCGTGTGGTGCTTCAGGACTTCACCGGGGTGCCGGCTGTGGTTGACCTCGCCGCGCTCCGCTCCGCCATGCAGCGCATGGGCGGGGATCCAAACCGCATCAATCCCACCGTGCCTGTCGACCTGGTGATCGACCACAGCGTGCAAGTCGACACGTTCGGGCAGGAGTACGCCTTCATGATGAACGCGAAGATCGAGTTCGAGCGCAACCACGAGCGCTACGAATTCCTTCGCTGGGGCCAGAAGGCATTCGACAACTTCCGAGTGATACCTCCGGCTCGAGGCATCGTGCATCAGGTGAACCTCGAATACCTTGCCAAGGGTGTCTTTACCCGCGACGAGGACGGGCTCACCGTTGCGTACCCCGACTCACTGGTGGGCACCGACTCGCACACAACCATGATCAATGGACTCGGCATAGTTGGCTGGGGAGTTGGCGGCATCGAGGCCGAGGCCGTCATGCTCAGCCAACCTATCTACATGCTCATCCCGCAGGTCGTAGGATTCAAGATCGTCGGAAAGCTCCGCGAGGGCGTAACAGCTACCGACCTTACACTCACCATTACGCAGATACTTCGCAAAAAAGGTGTGGTTGGCAAGTTCGTCGAATTCTACGGCCAAGGCCTGAGCAACATGAGCCTTCCCGACCGTGCCACCATCGCCAATATGGCACCCGAGTACGGGGCCACCACTGGGTTTTTTCCGGTCGATGCCGAAACCCTCCGCTACATGCTCCGCACCGGCCGCGACGAGAGCCTGGTCAAGCTGGTCGAGCAGTATTACAAGGCACAGGGCATGTTCCGCACCGACGAAACCGAAGATCCGCTCTTCAGCGACACCCTGTTCCTTGACCTCGGCACAGTCGAACCTTCGCTTGCAGGACCCAAGCGTCCTCAGGACCGTGTGCCCCTGTCGGCCATGAAGGAAGATTTCAACCAGGCGCTTGTGAGCAGTGAGGCCACTAAGGGATTCTCTCTCACGCCGAATAAGTTGAAGAATGTGGGCACCTACAAAAATGGCACCACCGTCGACATGACCCACGGCGATGTGGTGATTGCCGCCATCACCAGCTGCACCAACACATCCAACCCATCGGTGATGCTCGGCGCAGGCATCGTTGCAAAAAAAGCAGTCGAAAAAGGCCTCAAAGTGCCCCCTTATGTCAAGACATCTTTGGCTCCCGGCTCGCGTGTGGTCACCGAATACCTTAATGAGGCCGGCCTGACCCCATACCTCGACCAAATCGGCTTCAACCTGGTCGGTTACGGGTGCACCACATGCATCGGCAACTCGGGTCCGCTGCCCGAGCCCGTCGAAGTTGCCATCAAGGAAGGCGATCTCATCGTGGCTGGCGTGCTTTCGGGCAACCGGAATTTCGAGGGGCGCATCCACCAGAGCGTGAAGGCAAACTATCTGGCATCGCCTCCACTCGTGGTGGCTTATGCGCTCGCCGGAACCGTTGACATCGACCTCGTGAATGAGCCCATCGGCAAGGGAACCAACGGCGAAGACGTCTACCTGCGCGACATCTGGCCAACAACTGAGGAAATCTTGGCGCACCTCGACAATGCCGTTCGTCCCGACATCTTCCACCGGATGTACAACGGCATCGAGGACTCCAACGACGAATGGAACGCCATCCCGGTGAGCGGCGGCGAGTTGTTTGCATGGGACGAGGCTTCCACCTACATCCAGGAGCCCCCTTTCTTCGTCGACATGCCGGCCGAGCCGAGCCCCATCAAGCCCATCTCGGGCGCACGGGTGCTGGTCAAAGTAGGCGACTCCATCACTACCGACCACATTTCTCCCGCAGGATCCATCAAGGCTGATTCGCCAGCTGGTAAATTCCTTCAGGACAACGGCGTTACCCGCGACGATTTCAACTCCTACGGATCGCGTCGTGGCAACGACCGTGTGATGACCCGCGGCACCTTCGCAAATGTGCGCCTGAAAAATCAGATGGCCCCCGGTACTGAGGGCGGCTTCACAACGTACCTGCCAACGAGCGAAGTGACATCGATCTATGATGCATCCATCCGCTACAAGGCAGACGGTACTTCGCTGATCGCCATTGCCGGCAAGGAGTACGGCACAGGCTCTTCGCGCGACTGGGCAGCCAAGGGCACCATGCTATTGGGAGTAAAGGCCGTGATTGCGGAGTCGTTCGAGCGCATCCACCGCTCCAACTTGGTTGGCATGGGCGTACTTCCGCTTCAGTTTCACGATGGTGACAATGCAGACATATTGGGACTTACCGGTAAAGAGGCGTTCGACATCATTGTCGACGACAATCTCAGGCCCGGCGACACCGTATCGGTGACAGCAACCCGCGAAGACGGCAGCATTGTCGACTTTAAGGTTCGCTGCCGTATTGACACGCCCGTCGAGATTGATTATTATCGTAACGGTGGCATCCTTCAGACCGTTTTGCGGTCGTTCATGAAGGGATGACCCAATCTTAAATCAACATTCGCAACTCTCTACTTGCACCAAAGGCCCGTCGAATATCGATGGGCCTTTTCGTTATGCCCTTCTTTTGTCGCTAACGACAAGAACGATGCCTATTACAGCAACAATAGCGCCCACGTATGGCGGGAAGTTGACGCGCTCTTTTTTGTCCACATTCACTTGAAGTGGACCCATGTCAACGACATTTTCTCTCGTTGTGTATGTGAATCCACTCCAAACCAACATGACTATCCCGATTACAATTAAACCAATTCCTGCATTTTTCATACTCTCTCCATATAGTGTGTGTTATAAGAGTATATAGTCTGAATCACATCAAATTGTTTCGCGAGGTTAAATGCAGCTGCTGTCTCATTGGCCACGTTGTATGGTACGCGCCTCGGTGCTGCGGTCGGGACTGAAATCGAACGCGTCGAATGCAGGGCTGTCGGGCAACTGAACTTCAAAACGGTGGATGCGGTCGTATTCGATGGTGACGTTCGTGACCGTAAACTCGACCATGTGCCCGCCACGGCGGTGATCGTCTGACAAAAAATGAAAATGATATCCGGGAAAGTTCATCCCCGCCATAAACGGCGGCAACTTGTAGCCGACCAGAGCACCGTCGATTTCGCTGTGGTTGAAAAGGACCTGGCGGTCCATGATGCTGGCCAGCGTAGGTGCAGGAGTGTCGTTCATTGCCGGAAATGCCCGAGTGGTGATGGTCGTGAACGTGCCTGACACCTTGACGCCATACATGCCGTTGGCTGGAGCCAGAAGCGAATCGAGGTACGCATAGAGTTGATCGCGATTGAACGACCCTTCCAAGACCAAGCTTGCAATCGGGTTAAAATCGTGAACGGCTGCGTAAGGAACCAATGTGGAGCCTTCGGCCTCAAAGGTAGTGTCGGCATGCGTGGTCTGCCATACCCTTCCATTCAGGATCAGGAGCTCGCCGTCAAGCCGATGCGGCGCACCGATGCCGAAGTTGCCCTTCAACTTGAGCTGATCCACAGAATAGAACCCGTCATACATCCCACCGAGCAGCGTATTCGCCAGCCCGACGTGAAACAGACAGGATCCATTGTCGGTGTGCTGAGCCTTTGTGAATGAGCATGTCAGCAAGACGATTAAGACAGCGTATTTCATGGGAGCACGATTTTCGTTATGCTTTGGTTGGTCAGGATCTGCCCAAAAGTAACGATCCCAACACTCGTATAAAAATTGCCCGTATGATCACCGCCGAAACCATCACCATTCGAACTGAGTTACAAAAAGGTGACTTGGCAGCCATTTTGT
>CAYWCV010000119.1:0-4075 GCA_964456845.1 uncultured Chitinophagales bacterium
GACTTGTCGAATGCCAATGGCAACAGTTGCGCAGCTGAGCTGACGTGAACGACTTTCTCAATCCCGTGCATGTAAATGTTGATCTCTTGATTGAACCGACGTTCGGTTTCAAGGAGTACTTGTCGACATGCACCGCACGGCGGGGTGGGTGTAAAAACTGTTTCATCGTTTTGACGCGCCGAAATGGCAATGGCCATCACTTTTTGATTCGGATGCATTGCATTTGCATGAAAGATGGCAACTCGTTCGGCACAAAGTCCCGATGGATAAGCCGCATTTTCCTGATTGTTGCCTGTCACCACCTGCCCATTCTCGAGAAGCACTGCTGCTCCCACTTTAAAACCTGAGTAGATCGCATAGGCGTCGTTCGATGCATCGACTGCCGCCTTGATCAGTCGTTCGGTAAATTGATCAGGGATCTCTGTCGTTTCGTGTACAGCAATTTGTATCTTGACGGATTCAATTTTCATGATACCAATTCGGTGTTAGTCTTGCGGCCTACATAATTACTGAAGATCGTTATTTATGATATCAAAAAATCTTTCATTTTGGGAGAAGGCGAGTTTTGACGCCAACTACGATTTGATCGTCGTCGGTGCCGGAATCGTAGGGTTGTCGTCGGCCTACTTTTACAAGAGATCCAGAAAAAATGCCAGAGTGTTGGTGCTCGAAAGGGGTTATTACCCCGAGGGTGCCAGCACGCGAAATGCCGGGTTCGCCTGCTTCGGAAGCATCACCGAGCTGCTCGACGACATGAAGACCGAGCCCGAGTCTGAAGTCAAAGCTCGAGTTGTGCGGCGTTACAGGGGTTTGGAGCTGCTCAGAAATGAACTGGGTGCAGCCAATATCCGATTTGAAGCCACCGGTGGCTATGAAATTTTCAACGACACCGCCGAATATGATGAGGCCATTGCAAAACTCCCCTTGTTCAACGAGTGGCTGAGCGAGGTTCTTTCGCAGCGGAATGTATACACACCGGACCAATGCGGACCGTACCCAGCCATTAAAAATCGTCTCGAGGGATCTGTTCACACCGGCGAAATGATGGCCTCACTGATTCAGAAAACGTTGGATGCCGGCGTCGAAGTACGTTTCAACACACCATTGGTCGATTTCTCCGAAGATCGGGCTTGGGTGGCCGACGGTATCGAGCTGTCGTTTAGCAAAATCCTTTTTGCCACCAATGGTTTCAGCGCGCGATTTCTTCCGGAGCTCAAGATCAAACCTGCCCGAGGTTACGTGATGGTTACAAATCCAATACCCGGCCACCCGTGGCACGGGGTGTACCATTACGACAAAGGATACATCTACTTCAGAAATTTGGATGGGCGCCTATTGCTCGGAGGTGCCAGAAACGTTGACTTCGAAGGAGAGACAACTGAGGCTTTCGGAGTGAATGAGCGCATCAAAAACAGGCTTCTCAACTTCGCAGATGAGGTTCTTGCCATGCCAAAAGGGTGGAAAATCGAGTATGAATGGAGCGGAATCATGGGCTTCGCCGAAACAAAGAACCCGATCCTGAAGCAACTCGGTCCTCGTTGGTACATCGCGGCCGGGTTGGGCGGTATGGGAGTCGCCATGGGAATGGGTCTAGGCAAGGAGGCAGCATCGCTGATCGGCCTCAGTACCTTATAAGGACGACCAGCGATGCTGGCGGGTGCTACTGGTTGATGCCGATTAGATCCATAATAAAGGCATATTCGAGAGCGGTCAGCCTCAGGGACTCAAACCGGCCTGACTTCCCGCCATGGCTTGCCGACATTTCGGTGTGCAAGAACAGAGGGTTGCTGTCGGTTTTCATGGTCCTCAGTTTGGCAACCCACTTGGCAGGCTCCCAGTACTGGACCTGAGAGTCATGAAAGGCCGCCGTGACCAGCATGGCTGGATAATCTTGGGCCTTGATGTTGTCGTAGGGCGAATATTGGATCATGTAGTTGTAGTAGGTGGAATCATTCGGGTTGCCCCACTCTTCATACTCTACAGTTGTTAACGGTATGGTTTCGTCGAGCATGGTTGTCATAACGTCGACGAAGGGAACCCCAACAATCATGCCCTTAAATAGTTCGGGCCGACTGTTTGCCACAGCACCCATCAGAAGACCACCAGCGCTGGCTCCCTCTGCGAACAGCATGTCGCTGGAGGTGTAGCCTTGTTCGATCAAATGCTCAGCTGCATCGACAAAGTCGGTAAACGTGTTCACTTTCTTCAAGAGCTTGCCATCTTCGTACCATTGGCGGCCCATTTCCTGTCCACCCCTGATATGGGCAATGGCAAAGACAAAACCTCTGTCGAGCAGGCTAAGTCTGGCAGAACTGAAATAAGCGTCGTATGAGGATCCATAGGAGCCGTACCCGGTTAAATACGTAGGATTGTTACCGTCATTGGCAAGGCCTTTCTTGTAGACCAGCGATATGGGCACCTGGCTACCGTCGTCAGCTGTGGCCCATACCCGCTCGGAGATGTAATCTTCCTTGTTGAATCCTCCTAGTACGGGTTGCTGCTTCATGAGCGCACTGCTTCGCCGATCCATGTCATAGTCAAAGGTGCTTGGCGGTGTGGTCAGCGATTCATACGTAAACCGTAACGTGCCTGTGTTAAACTCCGGGTTCGTCCCCATGCCAGCATAATAGGTCGGCTCGCCAAAATCGATGTAGTGGTCGTCGCCCGTAACTTGATTGAAGACCCGAAGCCGGTTCAGGCCTCCACTTCTTTCTTGAACGACCAGATAATTCGTAAAAAGCTCAAAATTCTCAATCAATACGTCGGGACGATGGGGTATCAACTCCTGCCAGTACTGCTTGGATGTCGCATTTTGGGGTGTAGTGACGAGTTTGAAGTTCGTAGCTTCAAAATTGGTCATAACATAAAAAGAGTCGCCTCTGTGCTCGATATAGTAAAGATGGTCGCGTTCGCGTGCCTGAAACACCTTCGGCTCGCTTCCTGGCATATTGCTGTCAATGAGGTGGTACTCCGACGACACCGTACTGTGGCTTGAGATCGATATATACGCTCCCGACTTGCTTCTGGCCACATGCGTGCTGAAGCTGTCGTCACTTTCAAAGTAAACCTCCACGTCGGCTGTTGGATCTCCGAGCCTGTGCAGGTACACGCGATCGGCCCGAAGTGTCTGCAAGTCTTTGCTGCCGTAATAAACGGTACTGTTATCGTTCGCCCAGGCCACCGATGTGACGTTGGCAATGGTGTAGGGTAGCGTCTCGCCCGTCTCTAGGCTCTTAAACGAAAGGTTCATGATGTACCTGCCAACCGTATCAGCTGCGAAGGCCAGAATTTTGTTGTCGGGACTTACCTGCATAAGGCCGACACTGAAGTAATCATACCCTTCGGCAAGTGCGTTCACATCAAGCATGATCTCTTCCTGCGCGTCCATCGATCCTGACTTTCTGCAATATATCGGATACTCGCTTCCCTCCACGAAACGGCTGTAGTAGAAATACCCGTTCTTGTAGTAAGGAACCGATTCGTCCGCCTCTTGGATGCGGTTTTTCATCTCCTCGAAAAGGCGATCTTGGAACGTTACCGTATGTGCCATCGACGCCTGTAGGAAGTCGTTTTCGGCATCTAGGTAGGCCGTCACATCGGGGTTCTCCCTTTCTTTCATCCAGAAATAGGGGTCAACCCTCGTATGGCCATGAATTGTCATCTCATGAGGGATTTGCTTTGCAACGGGTGGAATGGCATTTGGCATGTCGGGAGAAGGATTGCATTGGCTGGTAACTAACACGGAGCCTATCAGTATCAATCGTTTCATAGTGCCGCAATATGGTTTCAGGTTGCAAACAATGTAAGTGAAATACATTTTATATACTCTTTGATCTATTGGCTGATCAGACAACATCAAGTAGATACATCCCCTAAAAAGGGGTATTCATAACGTAGATTGGTTATGCGCGTACTTTAATGGCGACATATCTAATGAGGTTACATAAATGTTAAAGATTTTGACGTTTTTTGTTAACATTTTGCACTTTTAATGCTCGCATCTCGCTCAAATGTGCTTATATTACCTATGCATTGTTTGACACAATTCGCAGTTCAGTAAGTTAACATACGGCGC
>CAYWCV010000120.1:0-3998 GCA_964456845.1 uncultured Chitinophagales bacterium
CATGTTATACCAATTCCTGAACAAGCAGCCCCTGGTCGGCCCGTCCAATTTCATCGCCCCCAGCGCCGACATCATCGGCGACGTGGAGCTCGGCGAGGAAAGCAGCGTCTGGTTTAATGTTACCATCCGCGGCGACGTGAATTCCATCCGCATCGGGCGCCGTAGCAACGTGCAGGACAATACCTGCATCCACGTGATGAACACCGACGGACCCACCGTGATCGGCGACGAGGTGACCATCGGCCACAACGCCATGGTGCACGGATGCACCATCCACGACCGTGTGCTCGTGGGCATCCACGCCACCGTGCTCGACAAGGCCGTGGTGCACAGCGACGTGATCATCGCCGCCGGCACGCTCGTACCCCCGGGCAAGACCCTCGAAAGCGGCTGGCTCTACATGGGCAACCCCGCCCGCCAGGCACGAAGGCTCACCGAAGAAGAGATCGCCGGCATCAAAAAATATGCCGACAACTACGTGAAATACAGCCGGACCTACCTGCGCATCGACGAGCACGAAATAAACCCGTTTTATCCGCAATAGGCTGTGCGGTCTATCGTTAGCGCTGTTTGGAGCCGTTCTATAGACCCTGTAATCAATAAATTCCAATTATTTTAAAAAAAATGTTGTATTAGGAAATTTTAATTTGGTATATTATAAAAAGATAAAGCACTAAACACCTAACTAAAGCGTATTTTAGTTCCAGAAGCGTAACGCATTGTTATTCTTAGTTAAGGGGCCGCGGGTCGTCCCGAAAATGCCGGATTGTCCACAGCCTTCCTGCCCGACCTGAACTCTTTCGAACTCTCATACAAACACCAAATCAACACTTACTTCGAGGTAACTCATGGGCCAACAACAACTCCTACTCGTCATCTTGGTGACGGTAATTGTCGGTATCGCAACCGTAGTTGCGATCAACACATTCAGCTCGGCTAGCGAAGCCGCTAACCGCGACGCTGTAACGAACGACGTGGTGGCAATCGCCGCCGCAGGTCAGTCATTTTATATCAAACCTGTCATGCTTAATGGCGGTGGGAACACATTTACAGGAATCGGGTTCGACGACATAGCATTTGCAGGTACCTACTTGCCAGCAACACCTACTGCAGCTATAAATGCGAACGGTTATTACGTAATAACTCCTAGTGCTGCAACATTCACAGTGACTGCACACCCGGCCAGTTGTTCAGGATATGCTGGAGCTACTTCAACAGATGCTAGTGGTAATGTTAGCTCAATTACTGCAGCAAGCTGTGCGACAATTGAACAGATTCGTGCAACAGTTGGCCCAAATGCTATTACTTGGCTGACTGGTAGCTGATATTTGATTTATATCAGAAGAATAGAAAAAGCAGCGGGGTTCGCCCCGCTGCTTTCTTTTTCTCCGTCAGTTTCGCCCGCATAGAGCCCAAGCCCTTGTCCAATCGTAATTTGGACATCTCCCCGATCGGTTATAAATTCCACCTATAAGCTGGAGACGCGCCCAAACCACGACCTCTGCCAGACATAACCGTCCACCAACGCCATCTTACAATGCCCTATTTCCGGTTCAGAGGACTCAGTCCACAAGGCAAGACGGTGCAGAGCGAGTTTGAGGCCCCCAACAAGAAAGCCGCCAAGGAGCGCGTGGCCAAAGTCGCCGCCGCAAACGGCATCACCGTGCAGGCCATCGAGCCGCGGGTCGTATTCAACTACAAGGTCGAAAAGGACGGGCGCCCCCTCTCCGGCGAGCAGGAGGCCTACACCCGCGAGGAGCTCGAACGCGCCCTCATCAAGCTGGGCTATAAGGTTAAGCGTGTCGAGAAGCAGCTCATCGACCTAAAGGGCGGCGTCTCGAACGAAGAGGTGGTCACCTTCATCCGCCTGTGCTCCGACCTGCTCAAGCAGAAGATGACCTTCGACGAAATCCTCAACCTGCTGTATGAGGACACTTCCAACAAGCGCCTCAAGGACGTGATCAAGACCATCCAGAAAGACCTCAAGGATGGCAAGGACGGCATGGACGTGTACGGCAAGCACGAGAAGATCTTCGGCAAGTTCGCCACCTACATGCTCAGCGTGGCCTCGACCTCCGGTAACATGGCATCCGTATTCGAAAGCACCGCCAAGTTCCTGGAGCGCGACGCCCAGTTCAAGAAGAACATGCGCCGGGCGCTGCTCATGCCCGCCATCTCCTTTATCGCAATCATCGGCGTGCTGCTCTTCTATGTGGGCTACATCTTTCCCGCAACTGCCGAGCTCTTCATCAAATTGGGCGTCGATCTGCCGCCGATGACCCAGGCCACCATGGACTGGGCCTACTTTTTGCAGGACTACTGGTTCGCCATCCTGATGGCGCACATCATTCCGATCGTGGCCTTCATCGTGGTTGGAAACACGACCAAGGGGCGCATTTTCATCGACCGCTACATCATCAAGATCCCTGTGTTGGGCGACATTTTGCATAAGACTAGCATCGAAATCTTTGCGCGCGTCTTCAACACGCTCTACAGCGGCTCGGGGCAGAACGTGGAGGTCATCAAGGTGGCCGCCGAAGCCTGCCGCAACACCTATATGGAGAAGCAGATCAAGGAGGTCGCCATTGCGGGTATGTTGCGCGACGGTATCGGCATCATCGAGGCCTTCGAAGCGACAAATGTGTTTTCGCGGACCGCCATCAGCCGTTTCCGTCTGGGCGCCGAGTCGGGCACCCTGCGCGACAACGCCCTGATGCTGGCCGAATATTACGAAGTGCAGACTACGTACAAGATGGAAACCGTTATTAACATGATAAGCCTTGCCATCAGCATCTTCGTAATGGTGGTGATCGTGTTTATTACGGTGGTCTCGGCCGAGACGGCGGTTATCCAACCGAAGCCTGCGTTTGGCAGCCTGATGCCGCCGGCAAGCGAACTATCCAAACTCGTGTAGGTTTACTCATGTTATCCAAAATCTCCCTTAAGCAGCGTGTCGGCGAAATTCTTGTAGAGCAGGAGGTCATTACCCGCCAGCAGCTCGACCAGGCCTTTGCCATCATGGAGATGGAACCTGAGGTCATTCGTCGGCGCATCTCCCAGGTGCTCTGCGACGACGTGGGGGCCAACCGCCACGAGGTGATGAAAGCCATTGCCGACTTCTACGCGTTTCGTGAAATCGGCGCGATGACCGATCTCGGCAACATCGAGCGCTTGAACGACATCAAGCGCGTGCTCGGCGACTTGCCCAGCGAGAAGGTGTCCAAGTTCATCAACCGCAAGTCGTTGCCATATAAATACGAAAGGGGCTCGCTGGTGATCGGTGCCGCCGACCCGACTGATCCGGAGATTTTGGTCATTGCCAACTCCCTGAACCTCAAGTCGTACGAGGTGGCCTATATGCGCCTCGACGTGTTCGAGGCCATCACGTCGGTGGTGTACGAGAAGAAGAACGAGTTCTTGGACCTTCTCGAAGACATCGAGTTCGACACCGGCAACATAGCGCAAGAAGACGAGGGCATCGACGAAGCCGAGATCGACGCCGAAATCAACCAGAGCATGCTCAACTCGCTGCTCGAGGGCATGTTGGTCGAGGCCGTGCGTCAGGGCGTGAGCGACATCCACATCATTCCGGGCGTCGGCAACACCACCGACATCTATTTCCGTCAGGACGGCAAGCTGGGTCTGTGGCACACGCAGACCGGCGTCAAATCGGAGGCCCTGTCGGCGGTGGTGAAAGACAAGACCCGCAATGTCGACCGTTTTGTGCGCGACATGTCGCAGGACGGTTTCATCCAGAGGCGTATTGACGAACACCAGCTGCGTTTCCGCGTTTCCATCATGCCCATTGTGGGCCAGGAATACGAGCGCAAGCTCGAATCCATCGTCATCCGTATCCTCGATGACCGGAAGGTCATCACCGACTTGAACCAGCTTGGGCTTCAGAAGCAGGCGAAGGCCGATTTCGTGAAGGCCATCCACCTGCCGCAGGGGATGATCATTATTACAGGTCCGACGGGTTCGGGTAAGTCGACGACCCT
>CAYWCV010000121.1:0-3989 GCA_964456845.1 uncultured Chitinophagales bacterium
CTAGTGGTGGTGTTGCTGCCGCAGAAGAACTCTGCTCCAAGACCCGTGGTCCGGTGGCATCGGTGTTCCAGGCAGGCCTCATGCGTGCCGACGAAGGCGTTGAAGCCGCCGAGAAGGCCATCACGGCATACGGCTCCATTGAAATGAGCTTTCTTGAGCGCGGCCTCGTCTGGTTGTCGCTGTTTATCGCCCTGGCTCCGATGTTCGGGTTCCTCGGAACGGTTGTGGGTATGGTTGGCGCCTTCGACGCTATCGAAGCGGCAGGCGACATCTCACCTTCGTTGGTTGCCGGCGGTATTAAAATCGCCCTTTTGACCACCGTTGCAGGTCTGATTTCCGCCATCATTCTGCAGATCGGCTACAACTACTGTATTTCGAAGATTGACCGCCTTGTGGTCGATATGGAAGAGTCGTCAATCGTGTTGATCGACTCCATCGCTCAGATGCAAATGGCTGGCAAGAAGTAATTCTTGCGTCGAGCCTCAGTGTTCGATGAAGTCAACTACCATCCAATTTTCATTTAAGCGAAAGAAAAGCCAATGACCACTCAAGTAGCCCTTATGATCATGCTCGCCATGATCGGAATCAGTATTCTGATGATTCTGATCTTCGGTGTCAAAAACCTGATCAACGGCAAGCATGAAGTGCAAAAAATCATCACCATGATTGTACCGTTCGTGCTGTTCGGCATCACCTTCGCCGTGATGGGCGACGGAGCTGCCGCAGCCATGGCAACAATGATGATCATGATCGGACTGCTGGCCCTGTTCATCCTCGTTTCGGGCCTTCGTTCAACCTTCAATTTCTAATTACCCAAGGTAGAACTCATGCTACTGAAGAAAAGGCAAAGAGAAACAGCCGATATCCCGTCAGCATCGCTGGCCGATATTGCATTCCTGTTGCTGATCTTCTTCCTGGTTACCACAACCATGGACGTCGATACAGGAATCGGGCTTGTTCTGCCACCAAAACCGGACGAGAACGTCAAGCCACCACCCATCAAAGAGCGTAACCTGCTCAAGATTCTGGTCAACCAGCAGGGTTTGGTGCTTATCAACGACCGTCCTGCAGGCGTGGCCGAAGTACGACAGCAAGTGATGGATTTTGTCGACAACGCAAATCGTACGCGCGACGAGAACATGTCGGAAGCGCCCGATAAGGCAGTTGTTTCGCTCAAAACAGACCGTGCCACTCCATACAGCCTTTACATCGCTATGTTGGATGAAGTACGTGGGGCTTATAACGAGTTGTGGGACGGAGTCAGCATGAGACAATACGGTATCCGTTATGCCATGCTCGACAATGACCGCAAAGCCGAGATCAGGAAGATCTATCCTCAGAACATCTCCGAGGCCGAACCTGACGAAGGCACTGGCACTCCGTAACCCGTCAAGGACTCCAATATGTCAAAATTCAAAAAAAAGCAGGCAAAAACGAAGCAGGAGGTACCAACGGCGGCACTCCCCGATATTATCTTCATGCTTCTGATCTTCTTCATGGTGACCACTGTTCTCCGTGAAGTGACGCTGCAGATTCGTGTGACGCTCACAAAAGCTGAAAACATCGAAAAGATTGAAGAGAAGCGCCTGGTTTCCTATATCTACATGGGTCCAGAGAAACTCTCTAACAATACGTTCGGTGCAACCAAGGTACAGATCGACGACGTCTTGATGGAAGACCTACGGAACATCCGTACCATCATGTACGAAAAACTGCTCGAACAACCAAAACTGATCGTATCGCTACGTGTTGACCAAGACTCCGAAATGGGTCTTGTAACCGACGTGAAGCAGGAACTTCGTGAGGCAGGTACATTACGTATCAATTACTCCACGAAACGCAAGATCTGATACATCGTTTGAATCGTATACGAAAGGCATTTGTAGTCTCCCTGCAAATGCCTTTTCGTTTTTAACTACATCCCATGAAGTTCACCCCCATATCCGAAATCGGCCGCCAAGAGCTGATCAACCGCATTCGGAAATCTGCGGTCTCCAACAATGAGCAGCTTAAGGTCGGCATTGGCGACGATGCCGCCGTTTACACTCCGGAACCAAACAAGGATCAGCTGCTCTCCACCGAGACACTCATCGAGGGAGTGGATTTCGACCTGAGTTTCCACCCGCTCGCCCATTTGGGATTCAAACTGGTCACCGTCGGTGTGAGCGACATCGTAGCGATGGGGGGCAAACCCGACTTCATCACCATTACGTTGAGCCTTACGACCAAGTGCAGCGTCGAAATGGTCGAAGGGATCATGGAGGGTGTGAACAAGGCCTGCCAGCATTATGGCTGCTCACTTGTCGGCGGTGATCTTCGGTCGTCGGTTCATGCCATTGTGCTCGGTATCACCGTTGTCGGCTCCGTTGCCAAGGGGCGAAGCGTGCTACGCCGTACCGCCAAGGCCGGTGATGCCATCTGTGTGTCAGGCCAACTTGGCTCAGCCCTTGCAGGGTTGAAGATCTTGCTACGGGAGAAAAAGTTCTGGCAAGACCACCCCGATGCTTCCGAACCATCCCTTGATGCTTGGGCAGATGTAGTCGCAAAGCAGCTCCTTCCCAAAGCGCGAACCGATCTGATAGAACGTATGCTCGAATATGGGATTCGCCCAAATGCTATGGGCGACATCAGTAAAGGTCTACTGAATGAAATCGTCGACATTTGCGATATGAGCAAATCTGGTGCCTATCTGTACGAGGCGGCCATTCCCATATCCGATGCAGCCAAAGATGCGGCCGACGAAATGAACGAAGTCGCCGTATCGTATGCACTTCAGGGAGGAGACGATTATGAACTCATTTTCACCCTTCCCGAAGACCAAGCCGAAAAGGCATTCGAGGTCTTAAAAGACATCACGGTTATTGGCATGATTCGTCCAGAGTCGGAAGGAATACAGATTCAGAAATTCACGGGAGAGGTTTGGGAGATCGATACGAAGCAGACACGGTGAGCTGCCTAAAACTTTCACGCCATAATTTCGTATTTTACGAAATTGGATGCTATGCGATCATTTCCTGAACGAATGCGGGTATCTGCATTGTTTTAGTATTTCAAGAGTATACCGGGTATTACCCACAATTTTTTTAATTCATGGCTGCAGAGAACAAAGGTAGACCAACTCCAGAGTCGCCATCGGGCAAACCTTCGCGTTTCCCAATCTGGTTTTACGTAATTATCATCGCCGTACTTTTTGGGATTCAGTTTCTGACGGCTACCGACGAGGGAAACAGGGTTGATTACAGCCAGTTTCTCACCTACGTCAAAGAAGGTCTGGTCGAAAAGGTGAATATCCGTAACGGGATCTACATTGAGGGCACCTACAAACCGTCTGCTGTAGACAAGGGCATCGCGAAACCCCGCACGGAACAGCGGCAAAGCCTGTGGCAGTCGAATGCACCCGACGCCCATCTGCGTTTCACGACCACCATGATCCAAAATGACGACATTCGTCCAATTCTTGACGAATACAATGTTCAGTATCAGGCTTCTGTCGATGACAACTGGTTCGGTGGGATGCTCTTTTGGCTGCTTCCGCTCGGGCTGGCTGTTGCATTTTGGGTGTTCATATTCCGCCGGATGAATCCGGGCCAGCAGGTGTTAAACATAGGCAAGAATAAGGCCATGTTGTACGACCGCCAGTCGGAGGCAAAGATCACCTTCAAAGATGTGGCAGGTCTAGAAGAAGCCAAGGAGGAGGTTGCCGAAGTGGTCGAATTTTTACGTAACCCCCAGAAATTTACGCGACTTGGCGGCACTATCCCCAAGGGTGTGCTGCTCGTTGGCCCTCCAGGCACGGGCAAGACCCTGATGGCAAAAGCAACAGCCGGCGAAGCCGACGTTCCGTTCTTCAGTCTCAGCGGCTCCGACTTCGTCGAAATGTTTGTCGGTGTCGGTGCAGCACGTGTTCGCGACCTGTTCAAACAGGCGAAAGAGAAGGCGCCCTGCATCATCTTTATCGACGAAATTGACGCCATCGGCCGTCAGCGCGG
>CAYWCV010000122.1:0-3965 GCA_964456845.1 uncultured Chitinophagales bacterium
ACCAACAACCCTGCGGTTAACAGCCGCATGCTCTGCCATTGAGCTACCGAGGAATGGCATCGGAACCGTCTGTTATGGCACAATCGGATGCATTTTTATAATGCACAGCCGAAATGGTCATAGACAACAAAGATAGCACCCTACTCGTACTCTTGTCAAGCACGATCGCAAAAAAAATGCAAATCGTACAGCATTGAAACGGTTTTGTTTGGTACATCTGTTATGCAAGACTATATTTCGTTGATACATCTGCGTCTCTACCCCCCATCCATTAATAGATCGGTCTCGACATGAGAATAATTTGTGCAATTGTTCTTGGGCTACTTCTAAATCTAAGTTTCTTATGGTCTGCGAAGGCTCAGCCTGTACATCCGATTTCAACGGGCGACCCTTACGAACTGGTCTTCGATGCCGTGCAAACAAACGGCACCGTCTCCCCGCAGGTGTTCGACTACAGGCTGCGGGTCACGTTTAAGCACGACGATGCCGATTCGGTCGTCGTGGACGGCTTCTGGCACGGGCGCCATGGCGGTCAGTCGATCTGGAAGGCACGGTTCCACCCGACCATGCCGGGCGAGTGGCGATGGAGCTCCACGTTCACCGACACCACCGACGTGAACCTGCACAACAAAACCGGACGTGTGGAGGCGATACAGCTTACGTCGTATTCAAATGATTTCGATCAACTGGGATGGCTGCGGGTTGCCGATTCCGGCCGCCACCTTGAACATGAAAGTGGGAGGCCGTTCTTTTGGCAGGGTGACACTGCCTGGGAGATTGCCTGGAAAAGCACCGATGATCAGGTAGAAGCCTATTTGGCCGACCGAAAAGCCAAAGGATACAACGCTGTCTACGTTGTTGCGGAATCGCACCAGTACCTCTACGATTGGGGTGTCGAGAACCGCGAGCGGCATCTCATGTTCCAGGACAACGACTACAGCAAAATCAATCCGCAATATTTCGAGTATTTCGACAGGGTGATATCGCGCATCAACCGCGCCGGTATGGTTGCCGTCATCGTTCCTTTGTGGGCCTCGTTGACGGAGGTGCACCATGATCCTGACGTGCACGGAAGGTTCTTGACAAAGCAGCAGTCTCTCAGCCTCGCCCGCCACATCGGTGCGCGCTACGCCGGGCATAACGTGGTATGGATTATCGGTGGTGACAACAAATACGACACCGAAGAAATACGGACGTTTTGGGCCGAATTCGCCGAAGTGCTGTACGATGCAGCAGGCAGTCACCATCTTCGAACGGTTCATCCCGACGGATACAGGGCGTCGTTCGACTACTTCGACTTCGACACGCCTTGGATCGACTTTCACATGTACCACTCCTCGCACCTTGTGAACAGCGGTGCGTCACGGCTTCTTGGTTTCCGTGGTTGGCAGCAGTCGCCGCCAAAGCCGGTTCTTAATGGGGAACCGGCATTCGAGGATATCCCCGCCTATTTTTGGCAGCAGGACACCACGATCCGCATCAGTGCCTACGACGTGAGGCAAGCCGCATGGAAGAGCTTTCTCGCGGGTGGACTGATGGGTGCGACGTATGGTGCCAACGGTGTGTGGCAATGGCATGTGCCCGACATGGAAGCCAGCCACAATCCACGCAATTACGTGGTTGAGTCGTTGCAGTTGCCAGGTTCCTCGCAGGTGGGAAAGATCAGGGAATATTTTGGTGACATGGAGTGGTGGACCATACAGCCGGATCCGGAACTGGCGACATCGGATGATACGTTGATTGTGCCGGTGGGGGCCAAGCTAGACCGCACGGGATGGGTGTACATCCCACAAGGGTTGGATCAATTTCAACTGAACAGGAAGTTCGAACAGTCGCATGTGGTTCTCCATTGGATTAGGCCCGAAACGCTGGAAGCTGTGGATGTCGACACGCTGCGCTGGCGGTCGGGTTCTTCGACGATTGATGTCACGCTGCCCGATTCGCGCGATTGGCTTGCAGTGCTCACAGCCGAGAACATCCGCAGCGAAGACGTCTATCTGAACCGACGCCACGAAATAACCCTGACAAGCACGAACGACTACGCGAATCCGCAGCGAAACATCAACCTCTGGGTCACATTCACCCACGAGAGCGGGCATACGGAGATGCTACGTGGCTTCTGGGATGGCGGTTCGACATGGAAAATCCGGTTCAAGCCTGCACGACTGGGCGAATGGACCTGGAAAACGGCCAGCTCGGACGTCACGAATACCGGTTTGCATAACCGAAGCGGTGTGTTCGATGTCACCGTGGGTCCGGACGTCGATCCGCAATGGGGTAAGGTGAAGCAGCGGCTCAGAGTTGCCGACAACAAACGCACACTTGCCTGGGAGGATGGAACGCCGTTTTTCTGGCTTGGAGACACCGTCTGGGAAATGGCATGGAAGAGCACCCCCGAACAGTTGGAGGCCTATTTGGATGACCGCCAGTCAAAAGGATACTCCATCATTCAGGTTGTGACCATGTCGCATCAGGTGTTTCAGTCGTTCGGCGTCGAGAACAGGCTCGGTGACCAGTATTTTGTGAACGAGGACCTGAATCAATTGAACCCTAGGTATTTCGATTATGTGGACCATATTGTTCGGGAAGCGAACAAACGCGACATGATCGTGGCCTTGGTCCCTCTCTGGGCCTACATGATGGAACTGCACTATGTGCCCGAGTACCATGCCTACAACCTGAGCATCGACCAGAGCATGAATGTCGCCGACTACGTCGGCGCTCGATACGCCGGCGATGACGTTATCTGGATCGTTGGCGGCGACAATGCGTACACTACGCAGGAAATGAAGCAATTCTGGAGTGAATGGGCTGTCCGTCTCAAGAACGCAAGTGGCGGTTGGCATCTGATGACCATCCATCCGAAGGGATATTCGTCATCGTTTGATTTCTTCCCACCCGAAACGCCATGGATGGATTTGCAGATGTACCAGTCGAGCCACTTGGCTGGCGGCGACTACACCTGGCAGGCGGCGCAGCGCGGGTTTGAGCTCAATCCGGTTAAGCCGGTCATCAACGGCGAGCCGAACTATGAGGACATCTACCACAACCTGTGGGAGCCGGGCGACACCGTGAGCGTGGCCACTTTCAGGATTCGTCCGGAACATGTGCGACAGGCCGCGTGGGAAAGCTTGCTGATGGGTGCTACCGGCGGAGTCACCTACGGTGGTAACGGCGTGTGGCAGTGGCATATTCCGGACATCCCGGGATCGCACAATGCGCGATTTTTCGTCGAGGAGGCTTGGACCTTCCCTGGGTCTGCCCACGTCGGAATTATGAGGAAGGTTGCCGAAGAGGTGCAGTGGTTTTCGTGGGTTCCAAGACCGGACCTTGTTTTGGCCAGCATCGCGCCCGACATCATCCCATTGGCTATGAACGACATGGGCATGGTGGCTTACCTTCCGATGGGCACAACGAGAATCACGCTCGATCTGTATTCACTCGGTAAGAACGCAAGATATCAATGGATTAATCCAACGACGGGAGACCGCAGTTCGGTAGCCATGATCACACAGGACACGCTGGGGCTGGCGCGCGATTTTACGCCACCCGACGATCAGGATTGGATTCTGCACCTGTTCAAGCCGGGATCGTTTGGAACCGACCTTGGCGAGGAACCCGAGTTGCCCGATCAGTTTCAGGTGTATCCCGCCTTCCCAAATCCGTTCAACCCATCCACACGCCTCGTGTTCGAAATCCCTGGCTCCAGTCTGGTGACCATCGACGTGTTTTCGGTCGACGGACGTCTGGTCCGGCGGATATTTGAACAGGACCGTCCACAAGGCATGCACACGGCCGTATTTAATGCGCAGGGTTTGGGATCAGGAATCTATTTTGCGCGTATAAGTACAGCATACGGGGTGAAGTCGGTAAAGATGACCCTTGTGAAATGATGATCAATAATTAACAGTGACTAACAATGACTAACAATGAGTATCAATTAGGCACTGTCTCTCGATTCTCGT
>CAYWCV010000123.1:0-3881 GCA_964456845.1 uncultured Chitinophagales bacterium
TGTTCATTGTTCATTGTTCATTGTTCATTGTTCATTGTTCATTGTTCATTGTTCACTGTTTAAAATAAATCCCCAATCACATTCGTAGTATATTGTATGCATTGTTGCATTCTTTCATCTCAGGCGCATTCATGAACAAGCTATCCTATTATTTAATTGCCCTGGCATTCGTCAGCGGTTTTCTATCGACCCATGTCCAGGCGCAATCGGCAAACGGTGGCGGACGTTCTGCGCCCGAGTTGCGGATGACCGATGCCGACGATATCTGGGCGCGCACCCTTTCAGGCAGTCATTACAGCGAGCTGTGGAACTACCAGATCTATTTAGACAATGGGATGTCGCTGCACATCACCTTCTCGGCCACCAACTTTGGGAAGCTGAAGTCGCCGGTTACCGGCATCAGGGTGTCGATGTACGGGTTGGACGGCAAGGTGTACCACTTGAACCGTGAGTATCCGATCGGCGATCTGAACCAGGATCGTATCAACTACAAATTCGACTTGAATCCCCGCCAGAATAACATCTGGTTCAAGGGCAAGCTGCCTGATTTCCACGAAATCTACATCAATACGGCGAAGAGCGACGAACGATTCAAGATCAGCTTGACCTTCAGCGAGATGGAGCGCGGCTACACCTTGGGCGACGGCATCATGGTGGTCGACGGATCGGAAGTCGGCATGGTGACGCACATCCCCTTCGCCAGGGTGACCGGTTACGCCGGCATCAACGAGAACGTGAAGGATGTGAAGGGCGTGGCGTATATGGACCACACCTGGCAGCACCAGAACGCCGTGAAGCATTTCACGGGCGGATACCGCTTTGTGCACCACCGCGACAAGGGCAACTGGGATATCATCTCGCTGATGGAACCTAAAGACAGTAACGGCGCCGCCATCGGGTACCGCCTGATCAGCGAATCGGGTCGTGTGAGCGTACAGCGCATCGACAGGTCGGTACACGAGAAGATCCACCCCGACAAGAAAGTGAAGGCGCCGTCGTTATTGGCCGCCCACACCAGCCAAGGCCAAATACTGAGGATGAGCACCACCGAAACCCCCGATGTGTCGAGCGTCATCGCCGACCAGGGCTGGCTTGCGCGTCAGATCATCCGCGGCATCGTCGGCGGCGAAATCAAGAACTACCGCGGCGCAGCCACGATGACCCTGCCCAACGGCACCGTCAAGAAGGGGCACTTCACGTACTTCGCGATTGAGTAATGTGGTTAATTTCTTTGTAGGACGACCTCTCCAGAGATCCCACCCATCAAGGAATCGCCCACCTCAAACCCTGCCTTCTCGATCATCTCGGGGCGCAACACCACCTTCGGCGCCATCCTGCCATCGCGCAGCTCCAGATCCCATCGAACCGTGAGGGTTTGTCCATCATCGCTCACTTCGGTCTCGAGCTTGAGCGCCCCCCAGTGTGTAAGCGTACGGTCGACGGATATCTTCTGCCCTGCCCCTAGCCAGGTCTCCGGCACTGCCGGTAGTAATTCCAACGTGCCGGAACGCTCGTTCACCAACATGCGCCGCATCATGGTAAGATACAGGGCGCTTCCGCTTGCGTTAGAGTGATCGCCTCCGGTGCGTTGACCCACGGCCCTCGGCTGCTGCTCTTCGACCCAAGTGCCCAGCGGTGTGGCGTGGTTGGCGATGTCATACAACAGACCGATGACGGCCTCCGGCTGCTCCATGTGCACGTGCGCCGCCCCCTGGATCATGCTGAACCAAGGCCAAAGCGCGTCGGCCAGCCATCCGGTGCCGACGGCCAATCCCTGATCGGTGTGCTGGGTAAGAACCGCCATGGTGCCCTCGGCTAGACTGTCGCCTTTGCTGAAGTACTCGGCATAGTTGATGGCCTCAAGCATCGCCCACTGCGCGGTTGTCGGACGCACATCAGGATCGGTCTCACCGATGCGCATGGGCAGGAACCAGTTGCCAAATTTGTCTTTGCGCATGTCGCGCTGTGCGGCTTTGTTGAAGGCCGTGCGGAGGTCGACGTAGAATTTGCGCCACGTATCAAGCTCGGGCTCGTCGATGTCGAGACGCCGCACTGTGCGGAGCGCTGAATGCAAGGCTCCCAGCGTGTAATAGACACTGCTGTACTCGGGGTTGACACCCGCGAGTCCACCGTCGGTGAATCCAGGCGGGAAAAGTCCGTAATAGACGGCATCCGGATCGCCGAGGGTCGTTTCGCGAAGCTCGCGCAGGTAATTCAACCCCAATCGGACCCGATCCCAGCGGTTGAGCAACCACTGGTCGTCGCCCGAGTACTCGGCGTACATCACCATCTGCTGGATGTAGCTGGCGGTTTCGCGGTACATCACATTTGGTACCATCACTTCGACGTGTCCATTCGCCTTCTGATGCCTGCCCACGGCCTCGACCATGTGACGCGTGCCGCTGGTGTCGCCGTTCACGATGGCGCCCTGCATGAGCATGGTGGCGTCGACCACCCACAATCCGCGGTAGACCGACGGACCAATATGATATTCTTGCCAGGTTTCGACGGTGTCCTTCATGCGATGGAGGTTGTCCCAGTTAGCCTCGAGCACATCCTGGATGTCGAGATCAGGCACACGGATCGGAAATGGAAACCGCTCTCGTTGTGCCTCCCAAACGCCAGCAAGCTCCTCGGCGGCCTGGTCGGCATCGGCGATGCTGTTCGGAATGCGCGGATGGTTACCGTGCATCACCGCGACTAGGACACGGTTCGAGAGGGGCAGCGCAACCTCATATCCACCCTCAATCGCACGCATGCCGGTCGCGGCAGGAACGGTCGTCAGCCAGGGCTTTCCATTCAGTGTGAGCTGCTTGTCACGATCATTCCATTCAAGTCTGCGGTTCGTGCGAACCACCACCTTCAAATTCTGGTACTCGGTTGATGCTCCAACCAAGAGATCGGTGCGTCCCGGCATGTGCCCGTGCAGGTCGTTGCCGGCATCGATGACCTTCTCGGCCCTGGTGCGTGCGCGTCCGTCGATGACCTCGGCCTCTGTGACCTGCAAACCCTGCGGGAACACCCAGATGCCGTTGAGAAGGGGGTTGGGATCGACGCCGCTGGCAGATGGGGCCACGGTGATGCGGATCCATCCGTCGTTGTCGGCATCGCGGGCGTCGAAGAATTTGACATGGGGCTTGCCTTGGCCGGAATCGCGGACCGGTGCAATTTCAAGAGTCGGGGCACCTTCGACGATGGCATCCATCACACGGTGCATGGGCATGTTATAGCGTCCATCGGCCCATCCGAGGGCAATGCGCTTGCGGTTGCCCGGGGTGACCTTCACCTCGTACACGATCGCGCGGTTCGGATTCCAAGCCACGCTGGTGAAGGCGGGGTCAACGTCGGCGGGCTGCTTCACCCATCCCAATACCTGGCTGAACTCCCCCTCGCGTCGACGAAATCCCTCAGGGTTGGTTGATTTCGCATCGGGATTCGGCCAGCGGTACAGCGACGCCGACACAAGCTGCCCACCGGGCGTGTACAGATCGTACTCGGCCATGCCGTGCACCCTGCGGCTCCAGTTGACGTTGCCGACGGTAAAGGTGCCCTCCACCATCTCGAGATACACCTGGGTTCCGGCCGTGGCGTAGGGACCCGGTCCGTAGTCGTACGTAAGCGCCGCCCTCTGGTTGACCGTCGTCTTCAGCCAGTCGGCCGGCTCGCTGATCACCGTCTCCCAGTTAAAAGGCCGATACCGGAAGTCGACCTCGGAAGACTGCGCGAGAGCGAGAGGCGAGAAGCGAGAGGCGAGAAGCAAGACGGAGACGAGACACGAGATGCGAGACGCGAGACGCAAGGTGCGAGACACGAGATGCGAGACGGAAGATCCTAAGTAGCTCATTTTCAAAAATTACATTCGTTCAAAAAATTATCGTCCC
>CAYWCV010000124.1:0-3841 GCA_964456845.1 uncultured Chitinophagales bacterium
GTGAGCCCCATGAAGAGGATGCCCATCAGGCCTGAGCTTTCGTTGCTTTTCCTGTTGAGCCAGTTCGTGACTTGGTATGGCAGCTGCAGCTCAAATAGCCCCAACAGGGATACTGCAAAGACGACGAAAATCAGGCCTATGAATAAGTTGACCCATGGGTTGGCAGCAAACTGGTTTGCTCCCGATGCCCCCAGCACCAAGGAGAGAATGACGCCCAGCACCGTGAACGTGGCTATGATCGAAATCCCAAACATTCCCGCCTTGAACACTGCCTTGCCACGCGTGGTGGTTTCCTTGCTGAAAAAGGATACTGTGAGCGGGATAAGCGGAAATACGCACGGAGTCAGCAAGGCTGCAAAACCGGCAGTGATCGCCAACCACAGGAAAGCGCTCATGCCTTGGTCGAGCGTCGCATTGACCGATTCGTTGCTAACCGATCCTGCCCCGCCAGAAATTGGCATATCGACGGTTACATCCTGTTCGATGCCCGACACGACGGGGTTGTCTGAAACTCCCGCAACTATGATTGTCCGAACCAAATTGATCGTTTTTGGCGGCAGGCAGACCTTGTCGTCGCATACCATGAACCGCACGTCGATACGTGCAGCTGACTGGCCCGACACGCCCTGCGAAAATGCCAGGGGAATCTCAAACCACGCCTGGTTGCTATGCCAGCCGATATCGAGTTTGAAATTGGGGTCATAATTGATTTCGGGCTCCTGCTCGGTGATATCGCCTGCAATGAACAGGGAGTCGCCTGGTGTGCTGAAGCTCGTCGGTATGGGTCCATTCGACACAGGAACGATCGAGTACAAGTGCCAAGATGGCTCAATGTCGGCGGTAATGACGACGTTGAACACTTCACCCGCCTTTACGGTATCGGGCGCCTGTGAGATGGTGAACGTCACAGGCGACGGGATGTTCACCTGGGCGTACAAAGAAAATGGGGATAGCGCATATAGCACCATCCCCAGAATCGTAATGACCTTAAAGAAGTTGGAGTACGTCATAAGGATCGATGATCCCGGACGGTCAGCACGTCAGTCTTCGGCTTTGACCACCCAGAAATTCACTTCGGGTTTAATATCTGGCATGAGTGTAACCGTAGCAACGAACTCACCTAGTGATTTAATGTCCTCGTTGATGGTAATTCTCTTACGGTCGATGTTAAATCCTTTTTCATGGAGCAAATCGGCGATCTGCTGGGTCGTGACCGTGCCGAAGATTCGGTCGTCTTCGCCCGTTTTGACCGCGATGGTAAGTTTGACGGACTTCAGCTGTTCGGCAAGGTCGAGGTTGGCTTTGCGGTTGCCCTCGCGCTTGCGTACCGACTGACGCATCAGTTCTTCGTTATGGGCCAGGTTCGATTTGTTGGCGATGATCGCCATCGAACGAGGAATGAGAAAATTGCGGCCGTAGCCGTCTTTTACCGTTACCACATCACCTTTTGCACCAAGGTTGGCAACGTCTTGAACAAGTATAAGTTTCATGATCGTTCGCTCTCGGGCTTTAATTAACGTAGGTTTTCGGCAACAAACGCGAGCAGACCCAAGTGACGGGCACGCTTTACAGCACGCGAAAGCTGACGTTGGTGTTTGGCGCTTACTCCGGTTACTCGACGCGGCAAGATCTTGCCCTGGTCGTTGGTGAAGCGGTTGAGTGTGGCAACATCTTTGTAGTCGATGTATTCTAGGCCTACTTTAGTAAAAGGACACTGCTTGTTGCGGAGTTGGCCTTTACGTGGATGGGATGGATTCTTTAGCATGGGTTAATTCCTGATTGGGGCGTGGCCGTTTAGTTTTCGGTTTCCTCAGCTACCTCTTCTTCGGTCTCCTCCTTCTTGAAGATGGAAGGCACTTCGCCCTTCTTCTGGAGTTCGCGGTGACGCAGCATTTTGGCGTCATATTTGAGGGCGAGGAAGCGCATGATGCGATCGTCGATCGTCATGGCGCGCTCCAATTTGGCCAGAAGGTCGCTCGGTGCCGTGAAGTACATGTTCACGTAATAACCCGAGTTCTTCTTGTCCATGGCATAGGACATCTTCTTCAATCCCCATTCTTCCATCTGCTCGATGGCGGCACCGTTTTGAGTCATGAAATCGCTGAATTTCTTGACAACTTCGGCGAACTGCTCAGCTTCAAGTACAGGTGTTATGATGTACGTGAGCTCGTAAAAATTGCTCTTCATTATCGTTGTGTTTGTCTGTGGTTACCGGCAGGCACCCTGCCGGAAGTCGAAACCCGCAAGTGACGACAGACTTGTAATATACAATGATTATCAGTCATTATCAATTACTAGTAATCATTAACAATGACGATCAGTCACTTCTCCACAACCCACTCTACCACTCTAGACCTTTCGCTGAGCTCAAGGCGGCTTCGCCGCTCTACTACAAACTACTGCATCAAGGATGTAATGGTGCCCGGGAGAATTCCGTACGCAATGGTCAACACTGCGAGGGCCGCAAGGGCTACCTGATACACAAGGCCCGGACGGTCGAATTCGTCGGTGGTGTGCTTGGGCTGACGCATGTACAGGTAAACCAGCACACGCAGATAGTAGTAGGCGCTTGCAGCGCTCGTGAGCACCAGTATGATGGCCATGGCCAAATGTCCGGCATTGAGGGCTGCCAGCACGATCAGGTACTTGCCTATGAAGCCCACCATTGGTGGGATTCCCACTAGGCTGAATATGAACACGCTCATAACGACACCCATCAGTCGGTGACGGTATCCAAGACCGGCGTAGTTTTCAACAGAAGTGAAGTCAAGCCCATGTTGACGCTCGTAGTATGCAACCACACCGAAGGCACCCACATTCATCACAGTATAGGCGAACAGGTAGTACATCACGGCGCTGTACCCCTCGGCTGTGCCGGTGCCAAGGCCGACCAAAATGTATCCGGCATGCGCAATGCTGGAGTAGGCGAGCATCCGTTTAACGTTGTCCTGTGCCAGGGCGATGAGGTTACCGACGACCATGGTGAGTATGGCAATGAACTGCATCACGGTGCTCCAGGTGCCGGCCGATTCGGGCAAGGCCCTGCTGAGGATCAATATCAATGCCACAAATGTGGCCGACTTCGATGCGGTGGCCATGAAGGCCGTGACGGTGGTCGGTGCGCCTTGGTAGACATCCGGTGTCCACATGTGGAATGGTACTGCCGACACTTTGAAAAAGAAACCCACAAAAAGCAAGGCCACACCGGCCCAGAACAGCGGACCGCTGGCAGCAGCCTCAGCAATGGCCGGGAGGTTTGTCGACCCTGTAGCTCCATAGATGAGCGCAATGCCGTACAGGAAAAAGCCCGTTGAAAAGGCGCCCAGCATGAAATATTTCAATGCCGCCTCTATGCCCGTCTTCTGCTCGCGCACGAGTCCGGCAAGCACATAGAGGCACACCGACATCGTCTCCAGCCCGATGAATGCCATCACCAGATCGTTCGAGGCAGCCAAAACCAGCATGCCTACAGTGGCGAAGAGGATGAGGGCGTACACTTCTCCGAGGTGGTGCTTTATGGCAACGAGGTACTCTCTGGAGATGACGGTGCTGAAGAGGGCTCCGATGAGGACGACCACGGCGGCAAAGCTGTTCACGCCGCCGGTCACGATCATCCCGGAGAAGGATTCCTGGACTGGGTTTGCGATATCCATGAAGGCAATCAACAATCCGGCAGCCAATGCAATCACGGCTCCCCAGTAGCTCACGTCAAGATTTTTCTTGTACGCGTCAACGAGTATGAGCACGAGGCTGGCCGCCGCTATGATGGTGGCCGGCAAGAAGGTTGAAATATCAGCGAGAATATCCATTGCGTATACGATCGTGATTACAGTTCCTGGAT
>CAYWCV010000125.1:0-3811 GCA_964456845.1 uncultured Chitinophagales bacterium
GCAGCGCCCGACGCGGAGTCTTACACGTTCTAAAATAATACCTCCACTCCGCAAGTGTCGGTTATAACAGAAACGGCAAATCATTGCACGTAATCGGCAATAGAGGGCCTAAACCCTTGATGCTGCGTCCGCTAACCACCATCGCACCTGCGAAGAGCTTCGATATATATTAGAAAGTACCAATGTTTCGTGAGCTTACAAAATGAAAGAATGATTAACAATGATTAGCAATCATTAGCAGTGACTATCAATGACTACCAAGCACTAACTGGTGCTAGAATGCACGCTCCTACTTTCATATCTGTTCTCAATCTTTAAGTCAATCCTCACATCAGTCCTCATTCCCCAATCCTCTGCTCTCGAAGCTATACCATAGCTTCGCCAGGCGTCTGCCCAAACTCGCGCTTGAACTGCTTGCAGAAGTACGCCACACTGTTGAATCCGCACTGGTAGGCAATGTCGGACACCGTGCCCGACCTTGTGACCAACATCTGCCTCGCACGGTTCAGTCGCACATAGTTCATGTAGTCGATGGGCGATCTTCCGGTGAGCCGCTTCACCGTGCGCTGGAACCTTGACAGACTCATGCCCGCATCGTGCGCCATCTGTGTGATCGACAGCGTCTGCAGCACGGCCTGGTCGCGCAGCATGGTCTCAAGCTTCTCGTTGAAGGACGGGAGTATCGTGCTGCTCGTCGGTTCCTTTTCCGAGAGACCCTGGAACCGGGTATTGATCCTGACGATCGTATTCAGGACGATCGACGGCGTCACCGTGGTCGGCAGGTACATGTCTGCCGTCAGCCGGTTGGCCAACTCCACCTCCTCCATCTTCCAGCTCTCGCATCCCAGCAGAATGATCGGCCGCTGCTTCGTTACAGGATGCGCATGCCAACGGCCCGACATGGTGAGCAATAGGTCGGGATCTGTGCTGCTGTAGAGCAATGCCGCGGTCGCCGACTGCGACACCGCGGCAGCAAGGGCACAGTCGGGTGTGTGATGCTCGATGATGTTGGCATGGGGCAACAGCGACAGCACCACCTGATGTCGCTGTGGGAAACCGAAAGCAAGCAAAACATTTTTGGGCAAACCGTTCATCATGGTGCCGCAATTCGTTAGTCAGAACACTGTCACAAATATAGAGCATTAGATGGATATAACAAAAAAGGCAATTTCCCTCACCCCTAGCCCCTCTCCCTTCAGCGTGGCTGACGGGAGAGGGGTACTATAATTACACCTACTGCCATATTTCCGATTACGCCACTGGCAATAGGGGCCAAAGTATACCCAATACCCACAGCTCCGGCATCGAGACTATTGTAGAGGGTTCATTGCAACCTCTTCTACCCCTCACCTTCCAACTTGTTGGGAGGAGAGGGGCCAGGGGTGAGGTGGGTTGGGGAGAGTTTTACTTCACCAACGTGAACTTGCCACCTTGTACGAAGGTCTGCGTTGCCGATTCGGCAACCACACGGTAGATGTACACACCGCTCGAGAGCTTGGCAGCATCGAGTGTGATGGTCCGGTTTGCACCGGATCCCATCGTGCGTGGGGCCAGACTCATGACCTGACGGCCAAGCATATCGACGACATCCACCCTCACCGTGGCGGCCTCGGGCAGGTCGAAGCTGATATTGGTAGTCGGGTTGAACGGATTCGGCCAGGCGCCGATGAGCCTAAACTCGGTCGGAACACCCGAATTGGCATCCGGATCGTTCGTAGGCAGACCACCACCGCCGCCGGCAAGCGAGCCGTCGACCGTAATCACGTAGTCTTCCACTTCGCCGTCAGCTGCTGGACCATAAGCCCCTAAACCTGCCTGCGTGCTCAGCCTGAAGCGCACGAAAAGGGTACCATCGGCAACTCCGGCCGGGACGGCAATCGATAGTTCATATGGAGAGTCGACGCCGGTAACATCGGCATCGTTGAGTACCTTCTCGCCCGCATCGAACAGTTTGTTGTTGTTCCAGTCGATCCAAGCGCTCAGTTTGCCCGATCCCATCACCGATATTTCGGCTGTAAACGAGGCACCCGGTGCTACTGCTTGCGGCAGTACGACACCATCATCCACATCACCATCGGCCAACTCGGTCGGCTTGCCGTCGCTGTCGGCGGTCACTCCGGCACCCAAAACCGGCAGCTTGGCTCCAACAATCGGAAGTGTGTGGCGCGCACCGTCAAACGGATATGCAAGTCCACCTGCGGTGAGCTGCGGAACGGCGTCGGGACCGACCCGTAACGTGCCGCTTTGGAGGCCGGCGTCGCCAAAGTCAGCGTGTTCCGCACCAAAATCAATACCATATAATGGTGTGATTTCGGCAAATAGAATGCTTCCCACGAGCTGTCCAAATGGTTCGCGCAGACCGGCAGGCGTCGCACCCTGCATGGTATTGAATCGCGCAGGCGCATTTCGGATCGGCCAGCGGTCTGTTTCGCCGTCAAACGACATGCTGCCGGTGCTGTAGGCATACTGCCCGTCGATTTCGATGATCAATCCAAATGTCAGTTCTTGGCCAACCACGGTCGAAGATCCAGCTAGCAATCCACCCTCTTGGGAGACTCCTGGGGTAGCCAGCAAGATGGACGAACCCTGCGAGTTACGGCCATACATGGTCACGTTCTGAACCACGAACGGGCGTTGCTCCATGCCGGTGGTACCTGCTAGCGTAAGTTCTGCCCGTCCCGTCGCCGAAACGTAGCTGTCGCCAATGCCGTCGCCATCCATGTCGAGCACAAGCTGCATCACGGCTGGAGTGCTGTCGTCACCGGCATCAACCGCCTGCAACCACCCGGCTCCGCCGGGTCCGCCCGAGGCCCAAGAGCCCAAAACTTCGCCTTCGTCTAACTTCAGAATGTGTGAACCGCTCGTCGGCCATGTGGATGAGATGCCGTCGGATGCGGCATGACGCACTTCATACATGCCAGGGGGCAACATGGTAAACTCATAACGGCCCTGATCGTCGGTGGTGGCAGTGCGATTCACTTCAACACCCTTCTCGGAGACGCCACTCAACTGGATCACACGGCCTTTAAGACCACTCTCTCCCGGGAAACTCCACATTGCATTGGCGTTGGTGTCGTTAAAGACGGTACCGCGAATAATGGCCGTGGCCACATCTGGCGAGCCCACCTCGTCGAAATCGCGGCCAATCATCAGCTCATTCGACGTACCGTTTTGTATGTCGACTGAAAATGGTTCGTCTGTGGTGGTTACAACCCAGTATTCGGGAAGAGCACCCTTCAACGTATACGTACCTGGTCTCAGATCAGCGAAAGCGACTGTGCCGGAAGCCTCCGTGGACGAAGTCTTGTCGTATTGGTACGTCTCTTGCAGAAGGCGGACATCCCAATTTGGAAGCATCGGTTCGCCAGCGTCCTTGACGCCATTTCTGTTGTAATCATGGAAAACGAGCACTTGCAATGTAGAGAGCGCGTAGTTTCCGAAATTCAGCCCCTCAAGGTCGACTCCCGGCACTGTCTTGATACTATAGTGACTTGAGTTTACCGGATTTGGTTCGCTTTGGGCGTATCCCGCTGGGATCACCTCGCGAAGGGCATAGTTGGCTGGGGGCACCTCTTCAAACAGATAGCTACCGTCTTGTGCCGTGATGGTCGAAGCCACAACTACGTTGTTCATGTCCACCAGCTGTATTTCGACGCCAGCCAAGCCTGGCTCGCCGTTGTCGCGCGTTCCGTTACCATTTGCGTCAAGATACTTCACACCTGCGATGTCGGAGAAGCAGTTCACTTCTACCTGTGTGTTGAACATGAGGTCGAAGATGAATCCCTCGGGTATATAGCTTGGGATTTCAATA
>CAYWCV010000126.1:0-3738 GCA_964456845.1 uncultured Chitinophagales bacterium
ACTTCTTATCATCAACCACTTCGAAGTCGGCGTCGACGGCGTCGTCTTTGCCTTTGTGTGCTTCGGATGATCCAGATGATTGCTCTTCGCCGGTCGATCCACCTGCAGCGCCCGCCTGCGATGCGCTGGCGTTCTCGTACATGCGTGTCGATGCTTCTGCCCAAGCCTTGTTTAAGGCCTCCATGGCGGCGTCGAGTTCATCCACGCTCTCGGTCTTGTGCAGCTCCTCGAGCTTGGCCAATGCGTCGCCGATGGCGGTCTTGTCGCCCTCAGTGAGCTTGTCTTTGTACTCGTCGAGCTGCTTCTTGGTCGAGAAGATGAGTCCGTCGGCCTGGTTGAGCTTGTCGATGCGCTCGCGAAGCTTCTTGTCTTCGTCGGCGTGCTCCTGGGCGGCCTTGCGCATCTTTTCGATTTCGGCGTCTGACAAGCCGGAGCTGGCCTCGATGCGGATCTTCTGCTCCTTGCCGGTGCCCTTGTCCTTGGCACGCACGCTCAGCACGCCGTTGGCGTCGATGTCGAAGGTGACCTCGATCTGAGGAATGCCGCGCGGTGCGGGCGGAATGCCGTCGAGGTGGAAGCGCCCTAGTGTGCGGTTGTCGACGGCGCGGGCACGCTCGCCCTGGATGACGTGGATCTCAACGCTCGGCTGGCTGTCGGCCGCTGTCGAGAAGGTCTCGCTCTTGCTGGTCGGGATGGTCGTGTTGGCGTCGATGAGCTTGGTCATAACGCCACCGAGGGTTTCGATGCCCAGCGACAGCGGGGTCACGTCGAGGAGAATCACATCCTTGACCTCGCCCGAAAGCACACCACCCTGGATGGCGGCGCCAACGGCGACCACTTCATCCGGATTCACGCCCTTGCTTGGCTCCTTGCCGAAGAAGTCTTTCACCACTTCCTGGATTTTCGGAATTCGGGTCGAACCACCCACCAAGATCACGGAGTCGATCTGCTCTTTGGTCACGCCGGCGTCCTTGAGGGCCTTGCGGCACGGCTCGAGGGTGCGCTTGACGAGATCGTCGACGATCTGCTCAAATTTGGCGCGGGTAAGGTCGATGTTCATGTGCTTCGGACCACTTTGGTCAGCCGTAATGAACGGAAGGTTGATGTTCGTCTTGGTGGAAGACGATAGCTCGATCTTTGCCTTCTCGGCGGCATCCTTCAGGCGCTGCATGGCCATCGGATCCTTGCGCAGGTCGATGCCCTCGGTCTTCTTGAACTCGTCGGCGAGGAAGTTGATGATCTTGCCGTCGAAGTCGTCGCCACCGAGGTGAGTGTCGCCGTTGGTGGACTTCACCTCGAACACGCCATCGCCAAGTTCGAGGACGGAGATATCGAAGGTACCGCCACCGAGGTCATATACGGCGATGACCTGGCTCTTGTCCTTCTTGTCGAGGCCATAGGCCAAGGCGGCAGCGGTCGGCTCGTTGATGATGCGGAGCACGTTGAGTCCGGCGATGGCGCCGGCTTCCTGGGTGGCCTTGCGCTGGGCGTCGTTGAAGTAGGCGGGCACTGTGATCACGGCGTCGGTCACCTTCTCGCCGAGATACTCTTCGGCCGTCTGCTTCATCTTTTGAAGCACCATGGCGGAAATTTCCTGCGGCGCATACATGCGGTCGTCGATCTTGACGCGTGCGGTACCGTCGGGAGCTTTGTCAACTGTGTAAAAAACGTGCTCCCTCTCGGATGTGATTTCGTCGTAGAAGCGCCCCATGAATCGCTTGATGGATGCCACGGTGCGCTCGGCGTTCGTGATGGCCTGCCGCTTGGCCGGGGCACCTACCAAGCGCTCGCCGTCGCCGGTGAAGGCCACGACGGAGGGAGTGGTGCGTCCGCCTTCCGAATTCTGAATCACGACGGGCTCGCTGCCCTCCATGACGGCCACGCAGGAGTTCGTGGTTCCAAGGTCAATACCAATAATTTTTCCCATGATAGTCTGTTAAGTCTTTGAATGAATTGTTTTAATTGAAGTTCTTTAGTCGATAGGGATGTTCTCGGCGTTGCGGAGCACTTCGGAGCGCGGCAACTCGATGCTGAGCACACCGTCGCGGAAGCGGGCCTTGATGTCGGCCGACGATACGTCGTCGGGTACCGGGAAGGACCGCGAGAACGACCCTGCGGCGCGTTCCTGGCGGCGCACCTTCGCGTCTGGCGAATAGGTGATGAGGCGCTCGCCACGCACGGTGAGCACCGACTCTTTCAAGGAGATCTGTATGTCGTCTTTGTTCATGCCAGGGAGGTCCAAGATGATGGTCACGTTGGCGTCGTCCTCGACGATGTCGGCCGACGGGTAAAACGGGCTGATGCACTCGGTTTCGGCGGTCACCTTGTCGAAGAAGTTCTTGACCTCGCGTCCGAACTTCTCGAATTGGGCCTCAATGTCGATATTGAAATTGTTCATGTTGATATGGTTCTGCAAATGAGGTTGTGTAGTGTGTAAATCTGTTGTTTTCATGGCAAAATCCGAGCCAAACCTATACGATTGGACATTTTTGTGCCATAATGACATGAGGGGAATAAAAATTTGTCAGATGATACGTAAGGAACTCGTTCGGCGCGGCTCTATACAAATAGAGGGATTTCTCTTGAATGGGTGCCAATAAATGCGTATTGTACAATATTCGATACAATATTTTGTACAATACTATATAATTATGACACGCATCAACCTTGAGAACGACCTTCAGCCACTGTCCGAATTTCGGGCCAACGCATCATCCATCATCGACAAAGTGAAAAACGAAAACAGAACCATCATCATCACCCAGCACGGCAAGGGTGCCGCTGTGCTCATGAGCGTATCCGAGTACGAAAAGATGCGCGACCGCATCGAGCTCCTCGAAGATATTGCTACGGCAAGGGCACAGCTAGATGCAGGCCTTGGCGTAGATCACGAAACTGTAATGCGCGAGCTTCGAGATAGAGTACGAATGAAATGATGCGTATTACTTGGTCTCCATTATCGATTCAAGAAATCAGGGCGATTTTGGCGTATGTGTCAGAAGATGATCCTGTTTCAGCGGTTTTAATACTAGATAAGATTGAGGAGGTACTGGACTTGATAACAGATTATCCTCAAATTGGAAAGGTAGTAGACGAGCAAAAAGGCATAAAAACAAGAGAATCTCCAATAATTGGGACATATCGACTATTGTATTGCATCATAGATACAGAAATTCAAATCATTAGTATTCGACACACTAGACAGGTATTGTGATTGCAATTTTTCTATAGCCTTTAGAGATTCCTTTCCCCTATGAACCAAGCCGTTGACCAATACCTCCAAATCGGCTGTGGACGCTGTCCACATGGTGGAACACCAGCCTGCAGCGTGAACCGTTGGAGGCCGCTTCTTGTCGAGCTGCGCCGGGTTGTCCTTGGCACCGGACTCATCGAGGAACGCAAGTGGGGCGTCCCCTGCTACACGGTGAACAGCAAGAATGTGATCCTCATCGGCTCGTTCAATGACTTTGTGGTTATCAGCTTCCTGAAAGGTGGGCTACTTAACGATCCGCACGGGGTGCTTCAGAAATCTGGGCCAAATTCCCACATAGGCCGAATCATTCGCTTCACAGACCTTGCCAAGCTGCTTGAAATGGAACAGGTCATACACGATTATGTTCTCGAGGCCATCGATGTGGAACGAAAGGGGCTAACCCTTGAACGTGAAGCGGTTCCAAAGGCCGTGCCCGACGAGCTGCAGCGGATGTTCGAGGAGGATCCGTCCTTCGAGGCGGCCTT
>CAYWCV010000127.1:0-3685 GCA_964456845.1 uncultured Chitinophagales bacterium
CAAACCTGCTCAATGTGAGGTATTACCGCGACGTGGATGCAGATGCTCCCGGAAGTGCTCTCACGTCGCCATCGGGGCGAAGCATGTACTCACGTAATGACCTGTTTGGGTCTAGCTCCATCCAACGTTCGGGTTCGCTGACCAGGGGCATCACCTTCGGTTCCAACCGGGATGCGTCGCTTGAGAGCGGGTTACGCTTGGATCTGTCGGGCAATGTGACCGACGACGTCGAAATATTGGCAACATTGACCGACCAAAGCACCCCCATTCAACCCGATGGGTCAACCCAAAACCTGAGGGAGTTCGACCAGGTGTTCATACGGCTCAGAAGCAGTCGGGGCCAGTTGCAGCTCGGCGATGTCGACGTCACTTTCGACAAAAGCCGGTTCGCAAGGGTTAGCAGGAGGCTGCAGGGTGCCGATATCCTCGCCCGAACATCCATTGGCGACCAACGTGCAACTGCTTCGGTGGCACGCGGCGTGTTTCGCAGCCAGACCTTGGCAGGCATCGATGGCGTGCAGGGCCCTTACCGCCTCGCAGGGGCCTCGGGCGAAACATTCATCATCGTGCTCGCAGGAACCGAGAACGTCTTCCTCGACGGACGCCGCCTGGCCCGCGGCGAGGAAAATGACTACGTGATCGACTACGGACTGGGCGAAATAACCTTTACCAACAGGCTCTTCATCAACTCGAAGTCGCGCATCACGGTCGATTTCCAGTACATCAGCCAACAGTATACCCGGAGCCTCGTAGCCGCCGAAAGCCAAGCCCGCGACCTTCTGGGCGGCAGGCTAGACGTGAGGGCAACCGTGATACGCGAAGCCGATGGCGACAACCCGAACGCACAGTTATTGCTGACGCCCTCCGAGATCGACGTGCTGCGAAGAGCGGGTGACGACCCCACCATGGCGGTCGTAACGGGTGTCGAGCCCTATCGTGATTCTGATGGCGAGCAAAGGGTAAGGTATGTCAGGCGCGACACGCTTGTCGACGGACAAACCGTGGTGTTCTACAGGGTTGACCAGAACGGCTCCGATCCGGGGTATGCCATCCGTTTCAGCAGGACAGATTCTTGTCGGGGTTCGTATGTACGCTCAGGATCGACCCTGAATGGAACCATTTTCCAATGGGTCGGCAAGGGAAGGGGCGACTACGACACTCTCAGGACATTGACGGCTCCCATCGACAAAATGATGGCATCGCTGGATCTCGATTACCGCGTCAACGACCAACACCGTGTCTACGGCGAAGTAGCTGGAAGCCGCTTCGACCGAAACAGATTCTCGCCCTTGGCAGCTACGGGAGAAGAGGGTCTGGCCTGGACACTCGGTATGGCAGGGGGGGCAATGAGTCAAGGCTCTCGTGGCTTCAGGTACGATATCCAACACCAGGCCCTCAGCGACAATGTTGCCTTCTTTGATCGGCCACGCGATGTTGAGTTCGACCGCATGTGGAACATTGCTGACAGCGATCAAGTGAAGGAGAGCAGAAGTACATTCGCCGGGGGCTGGAGGCCCTCAACGTTAACAAACCTAAGTGCCACTGGCGGTTTACTGCGTCGCGACCGCATTCAAAGCGACCGTGTTCAGGCCTCGATCCGCACCGAAGAGCCGGGGCTTATCAACCTTGCCTACGACTGGTCCTATGTGCATTCCCGCGACAGTGTGAGCATGTTGGCCGGCGGCTGGCAGCGTCATGTTGGCGAGCTCACAAAGCCGTTGTCGTTGGGTTCGATGGTGGTCGTCCCTGGCTTAAGGTTCGAGCACGAGAACCGTGATCAGCGCGACATCCAAAGCGACTCTCTTTCGTTGACGTCCCTACGCTTCACCGATGTGAACCCCTCCGTTTCGTTCAGAGATGCGACGCAGCGCTGGGCTTTTCGTCTGTCGGGTAGCTTCAGGACGGATCACCTGCCCATCAATGGTAACATGAGCGAGGAGAGCAACTCCCTGACCCGATCGATGGGGTGGTCCTACGATGCTGGAAGGCGCTTTTCTACAGAGCAGGAAATTGGAATACGCGACGTCACCTATACCGATGTGTTCAAGGTTGGCCAAGGCCGTGAGGATAACCGAAGTGCGCAGGTTAGGTCGGTCGTGCGCTACGCATTGGGTGGACGATTTGTCGAGGGACAATGGAATTACGACTTGAGATCCGAGCGCCGGGCTAAACTGCAGGAACGGTATTTTGAAGTCGGACCTGAAATCGGCAGTTATATCTGGGAAGATATCAATGGCGACGGCATACAAGACCTCGATGAGTTCTTTCCGGAGCGGATCCCGGGCGAAGGCACATTCATGCTGCAGTTTGTTCCGGGCGACGAGTTTATACCCGTCACATCTCTAGACACCGGTCTGCGGCATACCTTCAGGTTCGGCGAAATTGCTCCCAGCACGACTGGTGAAAGCTGGATGAAACGTATAGAATTCACGTCGAGCTTCACTGTGCGAGAAAGCAGCTCCGATCGGCTCAAAGAAATCTCTACCGTACGATTGAGCACATTTCAAGGCGATTTTACGCAACAGGGCAGGTTTTTGAGCATGCATGAACTCAGGCTGTCGCAATCGGAACACAAGATCGGGTTCCGGCTGATCCACGATTTTACGAAATCGGCGAACCGACTTGTGCAGGGCTTGGAGAGGCAGGGGCGCAACACCTGGAGGGGTATTGCGCAGGTTCGCATCAGCGACATATGGTCGACGGAGTGGCAGCTTCAGTCAGGATATCATCGAAACTCGAGCGAGTTGCTCGCATCGCGCGGATACGACATCCGCTCGGAGGAGTTAAGGCCAACCGTGTACGCCAACTTCTCGCGTCGTCTCATAGGTTCAGCCACAGCGGCGTACATCAACAGGATTGACCGTCTGCCGGCCGATCCGGTTCGATTGCAGGCCTGGCTGGTTGAGTTCGACGGTACTCTGTTCCATGGCAGGGGAGCCCGGTCAAGGATGAGCATAGGGCGTCGGGTCAATAACCTGACGGGAGATCCTTCCTCGTATGGGCTGTACGAGCTGACAGACGGTGGTGCATCTGGCGTCGTGTGGAGCGGATCGATACAGAGCGACTACAGGGTAAGCGATTTCATCAGGGCAAGCCTGAACTACGACATGAGAAAATTCCCCTCCAGACCCCTTATCCAGACCATGAGAGTTGTGGTATCTGCCGTGCTGTAAATGTTAAAAATTGCGTTTAACATCACTAATATTGATTTTCTCTGAAAACAGATTCAAAAAAAAGATTGGATTACCTTACATTGTCGTAAGTGAACGGAGCCGTCGATAACGGCATAAACACAAAAATCTTAGTACTAAGGTTATTGCAGTTTTGACATTTAGACGAAAATGCTCTATAATTTCGCTGCTTAACACTCTTAGACTCAACTCAAACAACAATAGAATCAATTGGAGCATATTATGATGCAGTCCCTTCAAGTCTTTCTGTTTCAGGTCGGTGCAGAAGAGGGAATTTTCAACACCTTGGTACGTCAGTTCAACGAAGGTGGGAATTTCATGTGGCCCGTACTTATCGCCCTCATCCTTGGATTGGCGATCTTCCTTGAAAGACTGATCACGCTTAACCGCGCTGACATTAACACCCGTAAGTTCATCCTAGATGTAAAAGAAGCCCTCACTAGTGGTGGTGTTGCTGCCGCAGAAGAACTCTGCTCCAAGACCCGTGGTCCGGT
>CAYWCV010000128.1:0-3684 GCA_964456845.1 uncultured Chitinophagales bacterium
ACGAACGCTGCCAAGCGCTTCTACCGTCCGATGACCCTGCAGTTCCCTGCAAACCTTGGTCTGACGATCAACGCCGTTGCAACGTCGCTCACCGACGCTGAGGTGATGATTGATCCTTCGCTGAAGGTACAGGGCCGCAGCGGCACTGCCCAGAACCCAGGTGATTTCTACGACATCAACCTGACCACGACCAGCGACATGTACTGGAATGTGAAGTTCAACCAGTTGCCAGCCCTTGAGCCAAACATCCGTCTGGGTGTTCAGGGTCTGCTCGGCAACCAGAACAGCAACATCGACGACATGCGCATCGTAACTCCGGGTGCAACCCTGAGCGGCTGGCGTTTGGCCGGCGTGTACGACTTGACCGTAGGCGGTCCTGACGACACGTTCAACCCGAACGACTTCATCGACGGCATGCCGACCTTCATCCAAGAAGGCCCAGGCTTGCTTGCTCAGCAGTACAACCCAGCTATTGGTGTGGATCTGCGCGTTGCTACCAACGCCCTCTCGAATCCGTTCGACGGCCCAGGTACGATCGCTTACCTCCAGGTAATCCACAACTCGCCAGCAGGCTTGGTTGACGTTCTCATCAACGGCATCACCGTCCTGAACGACTTTGCATATCAGAATGCAACTCCGTTCATCGCGCTTGCCGCCGAGACCGCATACAACATCGAAGTGAAGACAGCCAACGGCGCAACCACGCTGTTGTCCATCAACGGTGCAGTTCTGAACGCCGACCAGTCATACATCCTGATCGCTCAGGGTGGAAACAATGGCAAGGCGTTTGAAGTCAAGGTTGTCGACACCGCACGTCGTAGCTCCACAGTAGCTAACGGCATGCAGTTCTTCTTCAGCCATGGCGTAACGAACGGCCCAAGCGTGAACGTAGAGCGCGTGACGACCAGCACACCTCGTACCCTCGAGCAGCTGATCGCCGTTAACGCCGCATACGGCACAACAACAAGCTACATGACCCAGCTCAACCCAAGCATCTCGACCCTCCAGTTGAAGGCCGGTGGTTCTGTTGTAGGTCAGTACCTGTTCGACTTCGGCAACTACGCCGGTGAGTCTGTGACGCTTCTTGCCTCTGGTGCCGTAGGCGGCGCTGGTGCAAACGCGCTCACCATCATCGGTGTTGACGCTGCTGGTAACGTTATCCGTCCTGCCGTCACCACAAGTGACGACGAAGACGTAGCTACCGAGCTTCCAGCCGAATTCACGCTGAATGGCAACTTCCCGAACCCATTCAACCCGACCACCAACATCAGCTTCGATCTCCCAGAGCAGGCCAACGTCCGCGTTGAGATCGTTGACCTCCTTGGTCGTCAGGTGATGACGGTTGCTCCACAGAGCATGAGCGCCGGTGCCAACAAGGTTATCACGGTTGACGCAGCTCGCCTGTCGAGCGGTGTATACTTCTACCGTGTGATCGCCGAAGGTTCTACAAAGACCTTCGTACAAGGCTCGAAGTTCACGCTTGTGAAATAAGACACTTCCTCCTGTCCCCGGGCGATGCCCGGGGCATGGGGCTCTTGTCTTAGGACAAAGTTTAGGCCTCCCCCCACACCCACGGCAACCCCGTGGGATGATGGGGGGAGGCCTTTTTGTGTTTAGTCAAATAATCACTGTAAACTGACGACAGAAATCAGTAGCTTGACACATGTGTCATGTTCATTTAATCATAAAACAATGGTAACCAAGCTACTACGCTCACTTACAGTCGCTATCGTACTGATCCTGACGGCAGGATCGCTCAACGTCGATGCACAACAACTGCCCTCTAACATTTTATACGAAAAAATTAAAGAGGCTCTTGCTTCAGGTGTCGATAAGTCGGCAACTGCTACTCAATCCCAGGATTATCAAACCACTATAAATTTCAGCAAGGATCTCAACACGCTCAAGATGGGTGATGAGGTGACGCTGTCTATCACCATTCAGAACATTTCTGCTGAACCAATTACGGACTTTGCGGCACTTCTGAATTTCCCATCTGAGTATTTTATTGGCCCCCCTGAAAAATCTTCGCCTGATGGCACGAATTTTTACTATTTCAATTCAAGCATTGGTGACTATTTCGGAATCAAAGAAGTCACATTTTCGCATGGCCAGTTTTATAACACACCTCTTTTTGGTTTTAAACAGGCCGAAAATGAAACGAATACCAACAGCATACAGGATCACGATCAAGACTATGGTGTCTATCCGATTAATGGCATACCGCCATTGTTTGTATGGCTAATGGATCCTACAACAAAAAACGGATCCATTCAGCCTGGTGAGTCAGCCGTATTGCAGATGACGCTCATTGCCGAAATGCCAACGATGATTCCTAAAAAAGAAACAAGTGAAAACTCAACAGACAATGTCTTGATAGATTATCAGAATACATTGAATACGATTGTGATCAAGATTGATGAACAATTCTTATCAATTGATGAATCAGAGTTTAGCATTGATTTTCCTGATAGTGAACCAGAACCGGTGTCGTTTTACATGACTTCGTTTGGTCTTGAGTCATCCGATGTGGGAAATACCGCCGGCTACTATCTAACCATTGTTAATCGTGACTTTTCATCAACGCTGCTATTAGATCTGAAAGCCACGATGCCTCAGGATCTCTTTGTGGAGTTCTTCAAGTACTTTGGAGATCAAGCTCCACCCACGTTAGGCTTTAGCACGTATCACTCTATTTATTCCATGTTTTATAATTATAGACCTAGAAAAATGGGTGAGGGCACGGTATCAGCAGATAAGCAGCAGAATGGGTATTACTCGAATCCGGAATTCAATTATAGCCTCGTTCAGCCTACAGGTCAATCATACCTGCAACTGCAGATGCAAGAGTATGAAAACTGCAATACAGGAAAAACTACTTCCGTTAATGGTATCGATTGTAATGGCATCATCATGCCTCCCGGCATTATGACCATATTCATTCAGGGTACGCCCATGCCGAACGGCAATGGGACGACCATGACCATGGATGCCGAGCTTGAGTATGTCGATTCATATCCATTTGACCCATATTATTACTATCCGCCAAAATCAGTGTCTGGCGACAATGTAGATGAACATTTCGAGTCTGTATTACCGATAAGTGACTCTGCATCGTTCAATGTGTCACCCATTGTCGTCACCTACGAGGCCATGAACGACAGTTGCCCAGTAAATGGCGACGAAATTGGCTATACCATGACCGTCCAGGGCATCGATTACCCGCGTCTGCCCGGCCATTTCAGCATCTTCCAACAGGTGGATAATAAACAGGACGTTACCCTGATCGATTTTCAGCGTCCCATCTCCAACGATCCGTATTATCCATTTACATCCGTCCTTGTTCCGAGCTTTGGCAACAATGGAGGACTACTGTATACCTATGATATATTCTCGTATGGCGATTCTAAATCAGTATCCGAATCGACTCAAGATGATGAATATCCGACAAATGAGGAATTGGTCATAAATTACGTAAACACCTTCAAGGTTGTTGTCAACGCCGATGTAGCCACGACGGAAAACCTGATGGCGGGCAGCGTCGCACGGCTCTCTCATTATCTCGACTTGACGCAATATTACGGTGGACCTATCAAGAGTGTAGGCGATCAATCATCTGATTTCGGTGATATTGAAATCCCAAGCTATATACCCGAGGGATTCATCTTCGACCTCATGTTCAAC
>CAYWCV010000129.1:0-3551 GCA_964456845.1 uncultured Chitinophagales bacterium
GGATGCGATCACCGTCAGAGCGGCAACGGCAAATGCGTAGAATCGTTTCATCATGATCAAATATACAACTCGAAAACGGATCCATTTCGTACATTGTGGTGTGGTTAACCCACTGAATTTTCTGAATATTCAATGTAGTTGCGCTAATGGATCAGCCTGACCAACAACGATATCTGCCCTATCTCGAAGAAGTGATCGATTTACTTCGTGCCGGGAACAGCTACGATGCTGTACAACTGAGACATCCAGAATTGAGCATCAACGATATCAAATCATGCCACGAAATCGGCATGCAACGTCTGCACCGCGAATCGGTGCCACAGCCGGTCTATTGCCGACTCGACACAAGGAAAAAATCGAACCACTGAAAACACGGAATTAACAGAAATCAGAGAAATGAACCACAGATGACACTGATGTTTAAATGACTACTTCGCCATCTGTTTCATCGGTAGTTTTTGCTCTAGTTCCAGAGGTTAGCTCCAGATCGGCTTTAACATTAACTAGTTCCATGGAATCATGATCATCCACATAAAAAATATGGTGTGCGACCGATGTGTGATGGCAGTATCAGAGCTGTTCCGCCAATTGGGGCTCCAGCCGACATCCGTGCATCTTGGGCAAGTTGAAATCGATGATGCCCGTTTGAACGACGACCGTCTCGAGCAAATCGACGCCGAGCTGGCCAAGCTGGGTTTCGAGCGCATCGACGACCGCCGGAGTCGCATTATCGAGCAAATCAAGCAGGTGATAATCGAAATGATGCGAACCGACATGAGCCGAATGTCGCAGAAGTGGTCGGAGCTGATATCCGACAAGCTTCACTACGACTACACCTACCTGAGCGGCCTATTCTCATCTGTCGAGGGCATCACACTGGAGCAGTACATCATCCGCCAGAAAGTTGAGCGGACAAAGGAGTTGCTGGTGTACGACGAGTTCAGTCTGTCTGAAATTGCCTGGCAGCTGGGATACAGCTCCACCGCCCACCTCAGCAATCAGTTCAAAAAGGTGACTGGGCTCCCACCGTCGCACTTCAGGAATGTAGGGACGGACCGCCGCAAACCAATCGATAAAGTTTGATCGGATCCTACAGACATCAGGGAATGATGTATGCATTCACCGGAATGATGTAAAACACATGGGGTCAGGAATCCGTACGTTGTAGATGTACCATCACAAAGTCTGAACTCCATGAGCACTACTCAAACCATTCGCAAAACCTTCCCCGTAACCGGCATGACCTGCGCATCTTGCGCCAACAGCGTCGAGAGCATGCTCCGTACCCACGAAGGAGTCCACTCAGCGGCCGTCAACTACGCGAGTAACTCGGTGTTAGTAGAGTATGACTCTGACCGTACCAACCCCCAAGCCATGAAGGAGACCGTGCAGTCGATTGGCTACGATTTGGTGATTGACGAACCGGATCAGTTTGGCGACGACGCGGCTGACGACGAACACCACCATCATCACAAACCGGCAGGGCATGAGGCACTGAGCCAGCTACAGCGTAACACATTGTGGTCCGTCGTGCTCTCACTGCCAACGGTCGTCGTCGGGATGTTCTTGATGGACATGCCCTACGCCAACGAAATCATGTGGGTGCTTTCGACGCCCGTTCTTTTCGTGTTCGGTCGCCAGTTTTTTGTAACGGCATGGAAGCAGGCTCGTCACAGGCGGGCAAACATGGACACGCTTGTCGCCCTGAGTACAGGTATCGCCTATGTGTTCAGTGTGTTCAACATCCTCCTCCCCCAATTTTGGCTTGATCGTGGGCTTGAAGCCCACGTCTACTTCGAGGCGGCGGCGGTTATCATCACCTTCATCCTGTTGGGAAGGCTTCTCGAGGAGCGGGCCAAGTCGAGCACGTCATCGGCCATCAAGAAGCTCATGGGGATGCAGCCGAAGTTTGTGGTCCGTATCGGACCGGACGATTCGGAGGAGCGCGTCGCCATCTCCAACATCCAGCAAGGTGACATCCTCGTTGTGAAACCCGGCGAGAAGATACCGGTCGACGGCACCATCACCATGGGTCACAGCTTCGTCGACGAAAGTATGATATCGGGTGAGCCCATGCCGGTCGAAAAGACCAAGGACCATCCCGTGTTTGCGGGCACCATCAATCAGAAAGGTGTGCTGCGCGTGCATGCCGATAAGGTAGGCGGCGACACCATCCTGGCTCACATTATCGAAATGGTGCAGATGGCCCAGGGAAGCAAGGCCCCTGTGCAAAAGTTGGTCGACAAGGTGGCGGGTATCTTCGTGCCTGTGGTGATGGTGATTTCGATGATCACCTTCGCAGTTTGGACCATCTTCGGCGGCGATAACGGCGTCACACAAGGCCTCCTCACCATGGTCACCGTGTTGGTGATCGCGTGTCCGTGTGCGCTGGGATTGGCTACCCCGACGGCCATCATGGTCGGCATCGGCAAAGGGGCCGAGCAGGGCATGCTCATCAAGGACGCCGAGAGCCTGGAGAAGGCGCACCGCCTCACCGACATCATCTTCGACAAAACCGGTACACTCACGGTTGGGCAGGTCACCATCAGCGACGTGGCTTGGTCGGATAATGGAGATGCGGATAAAGATGCCATATCGGCGATGTATTCGATCGAACGCCAATCGGAGCATCCCCTTGCACAAGCTGTTGTCGATTACCTGGCATCACGTGGGGCTCAATCGACAACCGTCGACGCTTTTATCACGCTTCCAGGAAAGGGTGTGTTGGCAAAGACAGGCGGCAACACATGGTGGATTGGCAACCGAGCGCTGATGGATGAGCAGAAGGTTGCATTACCCGACGAGCTCAACAAAAAGGGGATCGAATGGCAGCAGAAGGCACGCACATTGATATGGTTTGCAAAAGGTACGCAGCTGATGGCCCTAATGGGGGCATCCGACCAGTTGCGTCCAACCACAGCGGAGGCCATATCACAACTAAAAGCAATGGGAATCGAGCCGCACCTCGTTACCGGCGACAATGCAACTACGGCCAACGCCCTCGCCTCTGAACTAGGCATCCGAAATGTGATGGCCGAATCACTTCCCGACAACAAGCATGAATATGTTAAGAAATTGCAGGCACAGGGACGCGTTGTGGCCATGATCGGCGACGGCATCAACGACTCGCAGGCATTGGCACAGGCCGACGTGAGCATCGCCATGGGCAAGGGCACCGACATTGCCATGGATGTAGCCATGATGACCCTGCTGTCGTCCGACCTGCTGGCTGTTCCACGGGCGATCAGGCTGTCTGACCGTACCGTGCGCACCGTTCGCCAAAACTTGTTCTGGGCCTTTATCTACAACCTGATCGGCATCCCCATCGCGGCAGGCGTGCTGTATCCGTTCTATGGATTCCTGCTGAACCCGATGATCGCAGGCGCGGCAATGGCACTGAGTTCAGTGAGTGTGGTAATGAATAGCCTGAGGCTAAAATGGGGCCGCTGATGGCTTTAGCCCGAGAAGGAGTGCCACTTTCTTTGTAACATCATCTAATGTATGGTCATCTATGGCCATTATGAATTTTGCATTACGGCTTCTCCAATCCA
>CAYWCV010000130.1:0-3475 GCA_964456845.1 uncultured Chitinophagales bacterium
GGACGCAGTGCCGACATGCGGAACTGGCGGATGCGGTCGGCGCTGATCATCGCCTTGAGCACGTCGTCGGTGGGCTCCTCGATATCGCTTAATTCGTGCGACGTGCGGAATCCATCGAAAAAGTGCAGGATAGGAAGCTGTGCCTGCAGGGTGAGTGCATGCGAAATCACGGCCATGTCGGCTGCCTCTTGCACGCTGTTCGAGCAAAGGATGCCGAATCCAGTCGAACGCACGGCCATCACGTCGCTATGGTCGCAGAAGATGGACAAGGCGTGGGTTGCCAAGGTTCTTGCGGCCACGTGGATCACCAAGGGGGTGAGCTCGCCGGCGAGTTTGAACATATTGGGAATCATCAGGAGCAAGCCCTGCGATGCTGTGAAGGTGGTGGTGAGGGCACCATTCTGTAATGACCCGTGAACGGCGCCTGCCGCACCACCCTCACTTTGCAATTCGACGATATGAGGCACATCACCCCACACATTTGGAACCCCCGCAGCCGCCCAGGTGTCGGCCCATTCGCCCATCTGCGATGCCGGCGTGATGGGATAGATGGCCACAACTTCATTCAACCGATAGGCCACTCGGGCAACGGCTTCGTTTGCGTCGATGATGTTTCGTTTAACTGACATGACTTGCTCCTGATAAATTCAATGCGTTACAATCGTTATGCCATCATGGGCTGAGTGCTCACCAGATCGGTCGATCTTGGCTCGCGCGGGCTACGCAGGTGCACCTGTGCCAAAGCCAGTCGTGCCAGGGGCAGACGGAACGGCGAGCAGGACACATAGTCTAGCCCATTGGCATAGAAGAAGGCGATACTGTGAGGCTCGCCGCCATGTTCGCCGCAGATACCCACCTTGAGGTCCGGACGGGCGGCTCTTCCCTCGCGTGTGGCAATAGTGACCAGGCGACCAACACCCTCGGTGTCGAGCACTTGGAACGGATCGTCGGGCAGGATCTTAGCGCTGACGTAATGCGTCAAGAATTTGCCGGCATCGTCGCGGCTGTAGGCGAAGGTGGTCTGGGTGAGGTCGTTCGTGCCGAACGAGAAAAACTCGGCTTCCTTGGCGATCGCACCGGCCGTGAGGGCTGCGCGTGGAACCTCAATCATGGTGCCGACCATGAATTCGATGCTATCCTGCATCTCGCGGAACACCTTCTCGGCGGTCTTCATAATGATCACCTTTTGATCGAGGTATTCTTCGACCGTACCGATTAGCGGGATCATGATCTCCGGTTTCACGACGATGCCCTCTTTCTTGCACGTGAGGGCTGCCTCAAGAATCGCCCGCGTCTGCATTTCAGTGATCTCGGGATATGTGATACCCAGACGGCATCCGCGGTGACCCAGCATCGGGTTGAATTCGCGCAGATTCTGCACCTTGTGCTTCAACACCTTGGCAGGGATGTTCAGATCGTGCGCCACATGGATGATCTCCTCGTCCTCGTGGGGCAGGAATTCATGCAACGGAGGATCTAACAGGCGGACCGTCACGGCCAGGCCGTCCATTTCGCGGAAGATGCCGATAAAGTCCTCGCGCTGGAAGGGCAGTAGGTCTGCAAGGGCGCGCCTGCGTTCCGCCTGCGTCTCCGATATGATCATCTTGCGGATTGGCGTGATGCGTCCCTCGCCGAAGAACATGTGTTCGGTACGGGCAAGGCCGATGCCTTCGGCACCAAACTCGCGCGCTTTGCGTGCGTCTTCGGGCGTATCGGCATTGGCACGGACTTTCATATTGCGGATGGAATCCACCCACTTCATAAATTGGAAATACTTGTCGTCAAACTTAGGATCTGTAAGCTCTTTTTGACCTTTTACGACCAATCCAGTCGTTCCGTCGATCGAAATCCAATCTCCTTCGCGAACAGTTACCCTGCCGTTCGTCATCGACTTATTCTTGTAGTTGATGATGATGTCGCCGCAACCGGCAACGCAAGGTTTGCCCCAACCGCGGGCAACGACGGCCGCGTGGCTGGTCATACCGCCGCGTGATGTAAGGATGCCCTGGGCTGCTGCCATGCCACCGACATCTTCAGGGCTGGTTTCGACGCGGACTAAGATCACTTTTTCGCCGCGTTCGGCAGCACTTTCGGCGTGGTCGGCGTCAAATACGATCGTACCCACTGCTGCGCCGGGAGATGCTGGCAAGCCGACGCCAATACGGTCGGCTTCAATGCTGCTTTGGTCGGCAAATTGTTTGTGAAGTAGCTGGTCGAGATGTTGAGGCTCGACCATGTCGCGCACGGCAATCTCGGGAGTGACAACGCCTTCGTTTACCATGTCGACGGCGATGTGGATGGCTGCCTGACCCGTGCGCTTTCCGTTACGCGTCTGGAGGATGAAAAGAACGTCTTCCTGGATGGTGAACTCGATGTCCTGCATGTTCATATAGTGCGATTCGAGCACGCCGGCCAAACGGAGAAGCTCCTTGAACGCAACCGGCATCACCACTTCTAGCTCGTCGATGTGCTGCGGCGTGCGTATTCCGGCCACGACATCCTCGCCTTGGGCATCCATGAGGAATTCACCGTACAGGTGCGGTTCGCCCGTGGATGGGTTGCGCGTGAAGCAGACGCCGGTGGCGCTGCGGTCGCCCATGTTGCCATACACCATGGCCTGCACGTTCACGGCTGTGCCAAGTAGGCCGCGGATCCTGTTGATCTGACGGTACTTGATGGCGCGGCTCGAGTTCCAGGAGTTGAACACGGCATTGACCGTGAACCGGAGCTGCTCCATGGGGTCCTCAGGGAACATGAAGCCGGTGTGTTTACGATACACAGCCTTGTAACGGTCTACTAATTCCTTCAGGTCATCAGAGGTGAAGTCGGAGTCTAACGCCACGCCAAGCTCCTTCTTAAGCTCGTCCATCGAGTCCTCAAAGTACTCGTGGTTAACGCCCATCACCACGTCGCCAAACATGTCGATGAACCGGCGGTAGCTGTCGTAGGCGAAGCGTTCGTTTCCGGTCTTGCGGGCAAGGCCCTCAACCACGGCGTCGTTGATGCCCAAGTTCAGAACGGTGTCCATCATGCCCGGCATGGAAGACTCGGCACCTGATCGTACCGATACGAGAAGAGGATTGGATGGGTCTCCAAACTTTGCGCCAATGGCTTTTTCGACGTGTTCCACGCCTTTGACGACCTGCTTCATCAGGTCGGCAGGCCATTGCTCATCATGTTCGTTATACCAAGCGCAAGCCTCGGTAGACACGGTGAATCCCGGGGGGACCGGCAGTCCCATCAGGCTCATTTCGGCCAGGTTGGCACCCTTGCCACCCAACAGGCGCTTCATTTTCTTGTCACCGTCCGTTTTGTTTCCACCGAACAGGTAAACCCATTTCTCCTGATTGCTCATAACGGCCTCATAAATATCTGTTTGACGATTATTGCTAAATTGTGTGCATTATATGCCTATCTATTAAGACAATGATGCATTATTCATTATACAATAACGTCTAAGTATATAACATGACTT
>CAYWCV010000131.1:0-3471 GCA_964456845.1 uncultured Chitinophagales bacterium
GTGTCGATGGCCAGCACAAGGCTGCCGAAGGTCTGGTCCTCGCCGGCAAGGGCCGACTGCAACCATCCGGCTCCGCCCGGCGCGCCGCTGCCCGCCCGGCCGACGGCCTGGTTGGCGCCCAGCACGACCACATGGCTGGCCGACAGCGGACTGCCGATAGAAGCACCGACGACGCTCTGCACCGTCACCACGTAGCGGCCCTCGGGCAGCTCGGCGAACGTGTACGAGCCGTCAGGGCCCGTCGAAGTGGTGCGCGCGATCGCGGTGCCGCGCTTGCTCTTGCCGCTAAGGGTGACCGACCTGCCCGAAACGCCCGACTCGGACGGGAACTGCCATGCACCGTCACCGTTCGCGTCGGCAAAGACAGAGCCCGTGATCGACGACTTCATCACCTCAGGGGCGGCAAGCTCGTCGTAGAACAGGCCGAACTCGATCTCCACGAATCCACCCGACACCAGGATCTCGGTGAGCGGGTTCTGTGTGATCACCGTCGTGAACGCCGGCGGCAGCACCGTGAGCGTGTACAGGCCCGGAAGCAGGCCGTCCACCTTGAAGTAGCCGTCCTCGTCGGTCACGGCCGTGAAGGTCGAAGCGCCAGGCAGCACGACATCCGTGCTTCCAGGAGCAGGCTTGAGCGGCGCAGGGCCGGTGCGCACGCCCGACACCGGAACGCCGGGGGCCGCAAAGCGGTCGTCCATGATCTCGCCGCCCGTCACGCCCTTCGGAGGCGCCGCGCCGTCGTAGTACACGATGCCCTCGATGCTGGTCAGGAAGTAGTTACCGAAGTTGTTCGGACCCGACTGCTCGCCGCTGCTCAGCGTGAGGCTGTAAAAGCCGCCCTCGGCAGGACCCGGCTGCGACTGGTACATGCCCTCCGGGACCTCCTCGTAGAGGGCGTAGTTGCCCGGGACGAGCCCCCCGAAGCTGAACGAGCCATCGGCGCCCGAGAGCGTCTCGGCGACGATGTCACCCGATAGATCCTTTAAGAACACACGCACGCCCTCCATGCCCGGCTCGCCCTGGTCGCGGCTGCCTGAGCCGTCAAGGTCGATGTACTTGAAGCCGTGCACCATGGCTGGCTGGTAGTTGCCGAAGTCGGCACGGGCCGTGTTGATCGCCCTAGACACCGATATGTTGTAAAAGCCCTCGCCAGCGGGTGCCGACTGCATCCAACCATCCTGCTGCGTCTCACGGACCTGATAGTTCCCGGCCTTCACATGCGGGAACTCGTAGTAACCACTTGCGTCGGTCAATGCCGTGAAGGTGCCCTCAGAACCCTGGATGGTGACCTCCCAGCCCTCCAAACCCGGCTCGCCAGAGTCGCGCACGCCGTTGGCGTTCAGGTCGTGGAACTTGTAGCCAGAAACCACCGAGCAGCCAACCGTGAAGTCTACAGATGCCAATTGGTTCGGATCACCTAACATCTCAACTATATCTTCATATAAGTAGTTTAAAAATTCTTTGTCTTCATCCGTAAATCCATTGTCATACGAAGTCAATGCTTTAAAGACGTTTGGATTGTTTTTATCATCAACTTGATCAAATGGATACGTCATATAATGAAAAGCCACAGAATTCGTGTGAATCCCAGGTGTCGCCTCAGGTAGTACCACAAACGGCAACTTGAATGAAAGATGATCGTACCAGTCAAAATCAGGTCCATTGTAGTACTCATTCACAGAACTGTTTCCGTCTACTGATTTGGTTTGGTTCAGATAGAAGTAGGTGTTGTTGAAAGCGTAATACATGCCCCCACCTGGCTCGGAGGAGAAATAGCCCATCTCCATAAAGCTGTACGGCGAAAACTCAAAATTGGTAATCACATCCTGGATGGAAACAGACATTGGCGACAGGTCGTTTAAAAACCAAACTGATGATACTTTCCTGAAATCGGCACCTGACATTTCAATCTTGAAATAGCCACTCTCGCCTGACTCGAAGCAAGGGTCGCTCACTGTCTTCGTGATCGTGTATGGAGCGATAGGGATTTCTTCATTTACAGGTATCACCTCGGCTAAGCCCGCAGTACCTGGCACCGCCTTACACTCAATGCCATTAACTGACGAACCCTCGCATTGTTGATATTCTTCAAAGTCAATACCACCAGACAAAACGGCGTTGCCTCCCGCCATCTCCAATGTGGCGACACCCTGAATGAACAAGCGACTTACTGAGCCAGAGAACACATCGATGGATGACATCTCGCAATCATCTTCTGATGAATAAAAATAGCAGCCTTCTGTACTGACAACGCTGTATTCGCCTTCATTGGGTAGATAAGCCATCTTGAAACGGGACTGAGGTGGACCATTCAGATTATCGGTGGCTTTATCTGGTCCGAAGTTATTGTAAACCGGCTCCATCTCGTCAAACCGGTATGAAAGTGAACTGAACGAGATAGAGCCACCATATGGATTGCTAGGAATACTGAACCAGAACTCATTCATGTAGAATTTGTTGGTATAAAACGACGTCATTCCCTGGTTCATTCGCAGGTTGTACGTGGCCTCACCGTAATAACCATAATTAAGCATACCCAACTCAACCATGAATGGCTCGCCTGCCTGTAAACCTGCAGGCGCAATAACAGTTGTGTACGTGCGGATACCCTCCGGTGACTCATAATCATGCAAGTCAATAGGAATCAATAAAGACTCTGTGCCATAGGAATAGCCCTGGGACTCCGTATAATCAACAAAGAGCTCGTACTGCAGTGGTCCCTCGTCGGCAACTTTGCCAACACCGTTGAAGTAATTGGTATTCACGATAAACTCAACGGTCATATAAAGCGTGGCGACATCGCCGTTGTCAAGTTCGCCATTTCTGAACCGCTCGTCGATAATCCAGGTATATGCATTGGATCGTGTCGCAAATTCAGGGTCTATTTCTGATTCTGATGCGATCTTTTGATCAAAACATTCAATATCAATACATTGTAATTCATTTTGAACATTCGTGCGCAGGAAGATTCCGTGCGAGAACGTGGCCTCGCGAAGGATGATATTGTTACCAAATCGCAGCTGGTCATAATCATGGCCCTCCGCTACCTTGTTAAAATTCATCGGGTAATCAAGCAGATCGACCCTAAAGGCGCCGGTGCTGTTGTCGACGTTGGTTACAGTGATCTGGATGTCGATCAAGTCGCCTGGCTGAAACCCATTGGCAGGGGGTGTTGATAGGAGCGTCACATTCACATCAGCACTTGGTGGTGTGAGTGGCTTTTCGTTGCTTGCTGCTTGTGAAGCCGCGGCCGAGAACATGAAAGCCATCAGCAACATCAAAAATGATGGCAGCTTGTATGTTTTAACGACACGACCTATTGATAGCGGATGTTTCATAATTACCCTTGTTAACATGTTTTGACATAAAAAATCGAAGCCTGAATCACCATAACCCAATGACAGGTATAGTGTTTTCCTGAATTAGAACTCTATAATACAATAACTAAGTGAGACAGTAAAGAAATTGCTG
>CAYWCV010000132.1:0-3449 GCA_964456845.1 uncultured Chitinophagales bacterium
AGACGCTGACCCGCCTGTCGCCGCGTTCGGTCGTCGAGGAGATTACGGTGGCTCCTAGGTAGAGTCATATCTACTTTTTCAACATCGATGTGACCTTTCTGGTGGGAGGATTTGAAGTGAGGTCGTACATAAGCTGAAGATTGAGCCAAAATTCTGGCGTAGTTTCGAATGCCTCCGAAAAGAACCATGCCGTTTCTGTCGAGATTCCTCTCTTACCCTTGATTATTTCGTTGATACGCTGGATGGGCACACCTAAATGATCAGCAACTTCTTGCTGAGTAAGCCCAAGAGGCTCAATGAATTCCTTTTGAAGGATGATGCCAGGGTGAGTTGATATTCTTTTGTTTGTCAACATTTGGCAGTTTAGCACTAAATAACTGTTCCATCAAGACATGTACAATTGAATACTCAGAGATCATTATCTATCTTCGAGAATCCGTTCATGCATCCTTTTTCAGATGATCCTCGCGGTAGACGTTGGAGGCACTAAAATCAAGATTGGTCTGGTCGAGTCGGGCAGCGTGCTGTCTAGAACCAGTATCGATGCACACTCCGATATCGGCCTTGCGCAGGCTCTTCCACGCATCGTGGCAGCCGCAGACGATCTTCTTACCGCCCAAGGACTAGATTTTACCGATTGCTCTACCATCGGCGTGTCGTTTCCGTCATTGATTGACTCAAAAACAGGTCGGGTCCTGTTCGGATACGGAAAGTTCATGGACGCCATGGAGATAGACCTCAAAGCGTGGGCATCCGATACCCTCAATTTGCCGCTGTACATCGAGAACGACGCCCGTGTGGCCATGATGGGCGAGTGGAAATCAGGCGCCGGCAAGGGCTGCGACAACCTGGTGATGATCACCCTCGGAACCGGCATCGGCGTGTCTGCCCTTATCGAGGGCAATGTGTTGAGGGGCGTTCATGGGCAGGCGGGAATACTCGGTGGACACATCTCCATCGACCCGAACGGCCACCGGTGCAGCTGTGGTGGACGCGGATGTCCCGAGGCAGAGGCGTCGACGTCCGTGATCGACACCCACGCCCGAAACCATCCCGATTTCGTGAACAGCGAGCTTATGCGCGTCTCTCAGATCGACTACGTGCATGTCTTTCAATCCGCTCGCCGCGGTGACCGTCTGGCCGGGATCTTGCGAGCTCGGGCCATAGAGGTATGGGCGACCTTGATCGTCAACCTCATCCATGCTTACGACCCTGAAATGGTGATCGTCGGTGGAGGCATTGCTGCTGGATGGGATGATTTCATGCCAGATGTGATCGAACGCGTGCAGCAGAATGTGCACACGCCTTGGGGCAGTGTATCGATTGTCCCCGCCATGCTTGGAAATGACGCAGCCCTCGTTGGTTGCGAAGCACTCTTACCCTCATAACATCTATGTCCCAACTGAACATCCACCACATTGTATCACAGTTCGATCCCGAAACAGGCACCATCGGTGATGCTCCTGTCATCCGTAGATATCTTTCCGATCTGAAAGGGTCGTTTCACCACCAAACTCATTTTGATGAGGCACTCTCCGAAGGCGACCGCCTCGTGTACACTGTTGCGGCTGTTGAGCCGGCGATGGGGGAGGGGGATCTCCACTACGGGTTGGGTGTGATCTTTCCCGGAAAGATCGGCGACGAATACCATCTCACAAAGGGTCACCTGCACGCCTGGCGTCCAGCGGCGGAATTCTATATCGGTCTGAAGGGCTCGGGCATGATGCTCCTCGAAGACGAACATACAGGCGAAACCCGTATGCTGCCACTTACGCCGAACGGTGTGGTCTACGTGCCAGGATACACCGCACACCGCACGATGAATGTGGGCGACGAGCCGTTGGTATACCTTGGTGTGTACCCGGCCCGTGCCGGGCACGACTACGGAAGCATCGCCACCAAGAATTTCCGGTATGTGGTCGTCGAGCGCGACGGCGTGCCGGCCATGATCGAGAGGAGCACCTTGTGAGCTATGTAACCAAACCGATACCTGATCAAAAACCGGATGTCGCTTTTGTCGAACGTCCGTGGGGCAGCTTCAAGCAATTTGCCTTCAATGAAGATTGCACCGTCTCGCTGATGACCGTCCTGCCGGGTCAGCGGTTGAGTCTGCAGTCGCACACCGGACGCGCAGAGCTGTGGATCGTGCTCGACGAAGGCGCACTCGTGCAGGTTGGCGACGACATCCGCGAGTATGGTGCCGGAGCCGAAATCTGGATCCCTGCCAACGAGCGCCACCGCCTTACCTGTGCCGGCACTGAGCCTGTCCGCGTGCTCGAAGTGGCCTTTGGCAACTGGCAGCAAGCCGATATCACCCGTTACGAAGATGACTTTAAACGTCCCGAAACCGGAGAATAACCAATGACCCATAATCCCTCGCGTCACGCCTTGCTGTTTGCCACTTCGGTGGCAGCCATGGGAGGATTTCTTTTCGGCTACGACACGGCCGTGATCAACGGTGCCAACGAGCTGCTCGAAGATTACTTCCAGCTCACATCGACCCAGCTCGGAACCGCAACCGCAAGCGCCATCATCGGATGTGTGCCCGGTGCGGCCATCGCCGGCTACCTGAGCGATAAATATGGACGCAAGCGGGTACTGTACCTCACGGCCATCCTGTTCGGACTGTCGGCGATTCTCTCGGCGCTGCCGTACACCCTGAACCAGTTCCTGATGGCCCGTTTCATCGGCGGCGTCGGCATCGGTATCTGCTCGATGGTATGCCCGGTCTACATAGCCGAGTGTGCGCCTGCCGAGAAGCGGGGACGCTTGGGCACCTTGTTCCAGTTCGGGATCGTGTTCGGCATTTTCATCACCCTTTTCATCAACCTGTTCATACAGGGGATGGGCGATGCCGACTGGAACACGAATTTGGGCTGGAGATGGATGCTAGGTGCGGAAGTGATCCCAGCAATAGCATTCCTAGGGCTTATTGCCGTGTCGCCCGAGAGTCCGCGGTGGCTGGTGATGCAGGGCAGGGTAGATGAAGCGCGTCGTATTTTGAGTAGGTGGCTCGATGTCGTGAAAACCGAGTATGAGCTAAAGTCGATCACCGACACCATGCAGCAGGAATCTGGTCGCTTTTCCGAGCTGTTTGAGAAGCGATTCAGAAAGCCATTGATCGCGGCGCTCGGTTTGATGATCATCCAACAGTTCTGCGGCATCAACGCCATCATCTATTACTCGACGAGAATCTTCGCATCGGCTGGCGCCGGACTGGGTGATGCATTTATGTCGACGGTGATCGTGGGCTTCGTCAATATGATCTTCACCTTGGTCGCCATCGGGTTTGTTGATAAGGCTGGTCGTCGACCATTGCTCATCATCGGTCTGGCAGGACAGTTTTTGGCCTTGTCGACCGTTGCAATCATGTTCGGAAACGGCACGGAGTCGGGTATCCTGCTAATTGCCGTTCTGGTCTTTATTGCCTCCTTTGCCATGTCGATCGG
>CAYWCV010000133.1:0-3389 GCA_964456845.1 uncultured Chitinophagales bacterium
GTCCTACGTCCTATGTCCTACGTCATACGTCTTTCTTCACTCCACCGTCACACTCTTCGCCAAATTCCGCGGCTGGTCGACGTTGTTGCCGCGGTTAACGGCCACATGGTACGACAGCAGCTGCAACGGGATCACGGTAAGCAACGGCGACAGCGCATCCTCGGTGTCGGGTATCGGGATGTAGAATTCCGACAGTTCGGCCACCTCGTGGTTGGATGCCGGACCAATCCCAATGATGCGCCCCTTCCGGGCCTTCACCTCCTGGATGTTGCTGATCATCTTGTCGTTGGTGTGGTCGGTGGCGGCAATCACGATCACCGGCATGTATTGGTCGATCAGGGCGATCGGACCATGCTTCATCTCGGCGGCGGGGTACCCCTCGGCATGCAGATATGAAATCTCCTTGAGCTTGAGGGCGCCCTCGAGGGCCACAGGATAGTTGAAACTGCGCCCCAAGTACAGGAAGTTCGGTGCATAGCTGAACAACTTGGCAATCTGTTCGACAAGGGAGGTGTCGGCGGTGATCTGTCGGATCTTCTCCGGGATTTGCGCCAACTCCCGCACCAGCTGCCCGTATCGATCGGCGTCGAGAACGCCGCGTTCGTGCCCTAAGCGCAACGCCATCATGGTGAGCACCGACACCTGGGCCGTGAAGGCTTTGGTCGACGCCACGCCGATTTCGGGTCCGGCGTGCGTGTACACGCCCGCATCGGTCTCGCGTGCGATGGTGGATCCCACCACGTTGCAAACTCCCAGCACCATGGCACCCTTCTCGCGCGCGGTGCGCAGCGCGGCCAGGGTGTCCGCGGTCTCGCCGCTCTGGCTGATCACAAGCAAGACGTCGTCGGCGGTGATGAGCGGATCCTTGTAACGGAACTCGCTCGCATACTCCACCTCGACGGGGATTCTCGCCAGGTGCTCAAACAGATACTCGCCCACGAGTCCCGCATGCCAGCTGGTGCCACATGCGGCGATAATGAGCCTCTTCGCGCTCACGAGACGGTCCATGACCGGCTCGATGCCGCCGAGCTGGATGTGCACCGGATCCATCTTTAGGCGTCCCCTCAGGCAGTCGGATACCGATTCGGGCTGCTCGATGATCTCCTTGAGCATGAAATGCGGATAGCCCTTCTTCTCGATCTGCTCAAGGTTCAGGGCCAGTTCGTGCACCTTCTTGTCGAGCTTGACCGACCGCAGATTGGTCACCTCGTAGCCGTCGGCGCGCACCACGGCGATCTCGTCGTCGTCGAGGTACACCACCTTGTTGGTGTACTCCACTACCGGAGCCGGATCGCTGGCCACGAAATGCTCGCCCTCGCCGACCCCGATGAGCAAGGGAGATCCCCGCCGCGCCACAAACAGGCGGTCGGGATAGTCGCGGTGCACGATGGCCAGCCCGAACGTGCCCGTAAGCTGTGCGAGCGCCTGCGGTAATGCCTCAGGGAAGGAAGCCCCCGTGCTGCGCATCACCTCGGTGATCCAGTGGGCGATCACCTCGGTGTCCGTTTCGCTCTGAAACGCGTAGCCTTTCCGCTTCAGCTCCGCCTTCAACGCCGCATAGTTTTCGATGATTCCGTTGTGCACCAACGTGAAGCTGCCGTCGGCCGAACCGTGCGGATGCGCGTTCACGTCGTTGGGCTCGCCGTGGGTGGCCCAACGGGTGTGGCCAATGCCCAAGCCACCCAATGGATGTCCTAACTGGACAAGACGCTCCAAATTCGAGACCTTGCCCTTGCATTTGAGGGTGCTCAGGTCACCGTTCAAGATGGAGATGCCGGCCGAGTCGTACCCACGGTACTCGAGCCGTTTGAGTCCCTTGATGAGAATGCCCTCCGCCTCTCTGTTACCCACGTAACCGACAATTCCGCACATATAAAACGTGTTTGGTGAATACCATGTTGATCCTCGCAATCGTTCACACAACGAAACTGGATGGACATGGCGTATAGTTATGGCCACGATAAGAGAAATATTTCTATTTTACTATACTTGTCGGGTATAGGATATCCAAAACCATGAGAAAACTGCTCTTCTTCGACGATGCGCACGTCGATCGACTCGATCCGATCGCAACCATGCGCGCTGCCGCCGACATCCGTTGCGGCATCCACCGTATTGCTAAAAAATGGAGGATCTTGACGCGCATCAACGATGCCGAATACGATGTGCGCCTGCACATAAAACCGCTATACATGTCGATTATTAATACTAATGACGACATTTTTGCCATTAATGGGCGATGGCTTCCCGATGAGGACAGCGTCGCCGATGTGCTTAAACTTAAGAAGGGCGAGGGATTGAAACGCAGTGGCGTGTTGCTGGCATGCAGGCCGGTCGGAGATCAATTACAGCAACTTCGACTAAACAGATTCACCGACATGGGATCACTATCGGCATCCGAATGCCGATCGGGTAAGATGATCGACGCCGTGTCGGATGTCTTCACGCTCAACGAAGAGCAGACCCTTCACGACATCGCGCTCACGCAGACCAATGTAGTGGACCGCGACTGGCCGGGCGTGATGATGCTCGACCGCGGCAGCATCCGGATCGGCCAGAACGTGACCATAGAGCCCGGCGTGGTGCTGATTCCCGACGGCGGGCTCATCCACATCGGCGACGGCGCCATCATCCAGGCGGGGGCGCTCATCCGCGGCACGGTGAGCATCGGCAAGGGTTCGACCGTGCGCATGGGCGCGCATGTGTACCACGGAACCACGGTGGGTCCGCTGTGCAAGGTGGGCGGTGAGCTGCAGAATGTGGTCTTCCAGGGCTATGCCAACAAGGCACACGGCGGTTATTTGGGCAATTCGGTGGTGGGGAAGTGGGTGAACATCGGCGCCGACGCCAACACCAGCAACCTGAAGAACAACTACACGTCCATCCGCGTCGAGGACTGGCACACAGGCGAGGCAATCGACACCGGACTGAAATTCTACGGCACCATCTTCGGTGACCACTGCAAAGTGGCCATTGGTAGTAAGCTCAACAGCGGCACGCAGTTCGGCGTGAGCAGCAGCTTCGTTAGCAACGATTTTTCCCCCAAGCGGATCCCCCACTTCGGATGGGTGACCGACGCCGGCATCGAGTCCTTCGAGATCGAGCGCGCCCTGCAGACCGCCCGCGCCATGATGGCCCGGCGCGGCGTGACGCTTGGCGAAGCGGAGGAGAGGGTGATGAGGGGGATAGCGTTGAGCATTGGGCATTGAGCATTGGACATTGGACATTGGGAAGAGGTCCTTCGCCGGCGCCTCAATTGTTCCCTCACTTCGTTCGGGACCTTCGGCTCGGCTTGTCAGCTCAGGATGACAAATCGACATTAAACAAGCTGGAAAGTCACCTTCTGCGAATATCTTCAATGCTCAATGCTCAATGCTCAATGCTCAATG
>CAYWCV010000134.1:0-3317 GCA_964456845.1 uncultured Chitinophagales bacterium
CCATGGCAAGTTTAAACAAGGCAATGATTATCGGGAACCTCGGAGCCGACCCGGAGGTGCGTTATACACAATCGAATACGGCGTTAGCAACCTTTAATATTGCGACCACCGAGAAGTACAAAGACAGCAACGGCGACCTGAAGGAGAACACCGAGTGGCACCGCATCGTGTGCTGGGGACGCCTGGCCGAGTTGGCACAGCAGTACCTGCGCAAGGGGAGCCCGGTGTACATCGAGGGAAGCATCCAAACCAGACAGTGGGAGGATAAGGACGGCCAGAAGCGCTACACAACCGAAATCAAAGCGTTGGCCATGCAGTTGCTGGGCAGCCGTCAGGATTCGGGAGTCGATATGCCTCAGACTTCAGGTTACCAGCGTCCGGCAGCTGCGTCGCCTGCCAACAAGTCGGGAGTTGTCGTAAATGACGACTTCAACGACATGGACGACGATCTGCCGTTTTAAGACTCTCAAACGGGGATCAATTTTTTGTATATTTACCGATCGTTGTCGACGGCCCCAGTGCCGTCGGCACGGTCACTGATGCATCACGCACTCAGGGTGAACTGAATCAACCGTACGTGGATCCAGAACGATCGTTTTTTTCGTTGCTCCTTCAAGCCTCCGGCAATCTGCCGTTAGAGAGTGCTGCCGGTCTCAACATGGGAGAGGTGACCATGCAGGTCGCCATCATCATGGTGTCGTTTTTCTTTTCGGCGCTTTTCTCAAGCTCCGAAGTGGCCTTCTTTTCGATCCGACATCATGATCTTACCGATAAGATCCGCTCGCAAGAGACACCGGCACTGCATCGGATCAAGCAACTGCTCGACCATCCGCGTCAGCTATTATCGACCATCCTGATCGGCAACACCGTCGTCAACATTTTGATATCGGTGTTTGCGGCGGTGTTGACGGGAAACCTCATCAGTCATTTCGGGTGGAATCCGATAGTAGCCTACTCCATCGAAGTGGTGCTGCTCACCACTGCTTTGGTCATTTTCGGGGAGATCACTCCCAAGGTGATTGGCCTGAAAAATCCGTACATGGTGGCCTCGCTGTTCAGCGGATTCATTTACCTGCTGTTTGTGGTGTTTCGTCCGATCAACAAGCTCGTGGCGGCCAGCTCGATGTCGCTTGAGCGCCGCATTCCGAAGGCGAAGAGCAGGATCACCGGCGACGACCTGATTGCATTGGCCGAGGTTGGCGAGCAAGAGGGGCAGCTTAGAGAGGACGAGCGCGAAATCATCGAGAACGTCATCGAATTCGGCAACACCGAGGTACGCGAAATCATGACCTCCCGCGTCGACATCGAATACGTGTCCGTCGACGAAACGCTCGGCGAGGTGCTTGAGCGCGTCAAGAAACTGCGCCTTTCGAGGCTTCCGCTGTGCGACCCTGACCTCGATTCTATTGTAGGCATCATCTACGCCAAGGATTTGCTCTCGCTGATGAACGAGCAAATCGATGACCGGAATTTTAACTGGAATTCGATATCCAGGAAGCCCCTCTTTATCCCCGTCAACAAGAAACTCGACGACCTGCTCGAAGATTTTCAGCGCGAGAAGACCCACATGGCCATCGTGGTGGACGAGTTCGGAGGCACGGAGGGATTGGTGACGCTCGACGACGTGCTCGAGGAGATCATGGGCGAACTTGAGACCGACCCGAACGAGCGCGAGGAGATCCGCCAGCTTCGAAACGGCGATTACATCATGGACGCCAAGGTGGATCTCGACGAGCTCAACGACCTATTCGAGCAGGAGATCGCGACCGACGACGACGATTACGAAACTCTGGGAGGGCTGGTGTACCACATACTGGAGCGCATACCGTCGGTGGGCGAGAAGGTGCGATTCAACAACCTCGAGATCACCGTCCATGAAATCGAGAACAACCGGGTGAAGAGGCTCAGGGTTAGGGTTGTGGGAGATGAGTGATGCCACCTCCCCCGACCCCTCCACCGTTGTCACAGTGGAGGGGTGACTCGCTGATCGGCTGAGTAACTAAATTGAAGACGTATTAAGGAATAAGGAAATTCTAAATGATTGAGCGGTATTCGAGGGCGGAGATGGCGGCGATATGGACCGAGCAGGCACAGTTCCAGGCGTGGCTTGACGTTGAATTGGCTGCGTGCAGGGCATGGAGTCGGCTAGGGGATATTCCCGCTGAGGATGTCGACATTCTGTATCGCGACGCCAAATTCGATATCGACCGCATCAAGGAGATCGAGGAGTCGACCCGTCACGATGTTGTTGCCTTCACACGTGCAGTATCGGAGAGTCTGGGTCCAGAGAAAAAGTGGATCCATTACGGCTTGACCTCCACCGACGTGGTCGATACAGCCTGGGGTGTGCGCCTGAAGAAGGCGAATGGTATCATTTTGGCCGGAATCGACCGTCTGATCGAAGTTTTGGGAGCGAAGGCCCGTGAGCACAAATACACAGTGATGATGGGTCGCACCCACGGAGTCCATGCCGAACCGACCACCTTTGGCTTGAAGTGTGCCTTGTGGTATGCCGAAATGTTACGTAATCGCGAGCGTTTTGTGGATGCCGCCAATGGCGTCGAATTCGGAAAGATTTCGGGTGCGGTAGGCACCTTCGCGCACATCCCGCCCGCCGTGGAGGAGTTCGTGTGCGAGGAACTCGGCCTGAGCTTTGCGCCGATCTCCACTCAGACCCTGCAGCGCGATCGCCACGCCTTTTACGTGTCGGTGTTGGCCTTGGTCGGATCGAGCTTGGAGAAGATGGCCGTAGAAATACGCCACCTCCAGAAAAGTGAAACCCGTGAGGTAGAGGAGCGTTTCTTTGAGGGGCAAAAAGGTTCGTCAGCTATGCCGCACAAACGTAATCCGGTCGGGTCGGAAAACATCAGCGGATGCGCCCGCGTGCTGAGGGGCTACATGATCACGTCCTTTGAGAACATCCCTCTGTGGCATGAGCGCGACATATCGCATTCTGCCGCCGAGCGGATCATATTACCGGACGCAACAACCCTGCTTGATTACATGCTTGACCGCTTTGCGCGCATCGTCGATAACTTGGTGGTCTATCCAGAGCACATGAAGGAGAATATCGATCGCACGTTCGGATTGGTCTTTTCGCAGCGCCTGCTCCTGAAGCTGATCGAGAAGGGGATGTCGCGCGAGAAGGCCTACGACATGGTGCAGCCACTGGCCATGCGCGCCTGGAAAGAGCGGCGGTCGTTTAGAGATCTGGTTGACGACAGCGAAATCGCCGACGCAATTGGCATCGACGAAATCGACGACGCCTTCGACCTGATGTACCACACCCGCCAGGTGGACCGAATTTTCGAACGTGT
>CAYWCV010000135.1:0-3295 GCA_964456845.1 uncultured Chitinophagales bacterium
ATGAGAGCGAAAACGCCGGCTTAGATCGGGCATGGGTGGATCAAGTAGGGTTTGTGGCCAACCAAACGACGCCAACGGTTACGACGGAGGCTGTTACCGCCATCGGCACGACATCGGCAACAGCCGGCGGCAATGTAGTGGATGGTGGTAGTTCTGCTGTCTCAGCCCGCGGCGTGTGCTATGCCACGACACAGAATCCGACGACCGCGAACACATGTGTCACCTCGGGTAGTGGCACGGGCGCCTTCACGGCGAGCCTTGAGGGCCTGACCCCAGGCACGCTCTACAACGTTAGAGCCTATGCGACCAACACCGCCGGGACATCCTACGGGACTCAGGTAAACTTCACAACGGCGACTCCTTCTACGACGCCAACGGTTACGACGGAGGCTGTTACCGCCATCGGCACGACATCGGCAACAGCCGGCGGCAATGTAGTGGATGGTGGTAGTTCTGCTGTCTCAGCCCGCGGCGTGTGCTATGCCACGACACAGAATCCGACGACCGCGAACACATGTGTCACCTCTGGTAGTGGCACGGGAGCCTTCACGGCAAATCTTTCGAGTCTCGCCTCCAACACACTTTACTATGTGCGGGCCTATGCGACCAACACGGCCGGTACATCGTACGGAGCCCAGGTGAGCTTTACGACCCAAAATCCGTTCGTTAACAAGCAGCCGACAATGAATGTAATCGGAGACGTGAGCTTCTTGCACACGGCGCCGGAGCAGGTGGTGAACTTATCGGGAATTTCGGCCGGCGCGGGCGAGAATCAGAACTTGACCGTCACGGCAGTTGCAGCGAACACACAGCTCATACAGTCACTTTCGGTGCAGTATGCGAGTCCACAGGCAACAGGAACCCTTCGTTTCCAGAACGACAGACGGCAAGTAGGCACTACAACCATTTCTGTTACCGTCAAGGACGACGCCGGGACCGCCAATGGTGGGGTTGACTCATTGGTGGTGTCGTTCTTGGTGAATGTACTTCTCGATACCGACCTTGGCGATGAAAATACCACTCCAAAAGAGTTCCGCCTCGATCAAAACTACCCCAACCCGTTCAATCCGTCCACGCAGATATCCTTTTCACTGCCAACCGGAGAGCACGTGGATCTGGCGGTATACGACATGATGGGTCGGCGAGTAACGCAGCTTGTCGATGCCTACACAGCTGCCGGTACACACCGGGTGACATTCGATGCCGGCGCGTTGCCGAGCGGCATCTACATGTACGTGATCAAGGCAGGTAGCATGACGGCCTCCAACAAGATGACGCTCATCAAGTGATGCCGAAAACGCTCGAAGGTATTGGTCGCAAGCTTGGCTGCAAATCCAGCAGTCTGGCCTATTTGATGACCTTCATGATCCCGTTCATCGAACGCCAGTGGCCTGGATAGGTGCATACAAACGGGTAGTCGCCCAGCTCGGCCGGTGCCTTGAATCGCAAGGTGTCGGCCTCATCGATCATGAGTAGGCGGGTTGCATACAGCACCTCCGGTATTTGAGGCACGAACTGCAGCTTCCCGGCGTCTGGTGTGCCGGCCATACGGTCGGCTGCTTCACCGACCGTCTCGAGCTTGCCGGGTTTAACGATCAGAAGGTTGTGCGGCATTTCGTCGACGTTGCGGAAGATAAGCTCAACATCCGAACCGGCCTTCACCGTGAACTCATTCTTGTCGAATATGAGCTGGTATTCAACCGACTGGATGATCACCTGCTGGGCAGGAGTGGGTTTTTCTTTTTGGGCGACTGCGCAAGCAGGTAGCCAGAGCAAAGCGTATGCGACGATCAGCGATCGGAGCAGGTTTGGTATGGTACTTTGAGATAACGACATTTGAGTGTAGGGAATGTGGTCAAACGGATTGCGTCTTGATAATCGTATCGAGCTCGTCCAACTGCATGAGGTGGTGTTTCCAGTGCATTCCAATGAGCTGATACCACTGCTTGGCGTCGATGAAACCGTAGTTGGGATGCTCCATCTTGCCGGAATCGGGGTCTGTTATCAGCCTGTCGCGCGTTGCGAGTAGCCTGTTAATGGTCGCGTCGATGTCTTGACGGACTTTCTCGATGCTTTCAGGCATCGGGGGATCATATCCGGGCGTCGGTGGGATCTTGATTTTGACCGGGGCCATCTCGTTGGCGTCGAAATCGGCCTTCGCGTGAGGCTTCGATGCGACATCGGCGTTTTCGAGATTGTTCAGGCAACGGTCCACCACGCGCAAGTGGTAAAGCAGTGTGGCCCTGATGAGGTGCGTGTAAACCTCACCGACACTCCAACGGTCGGGGGCGGGCTTGAACTGAAACTGTCGAAGGGTGTAGGCGTCGAGCCTTGATTTGTAATCTTCGATGACAGCTGCTGTCTCGACGTAGATCTCCAGGGGAGTCATGAAACTTGGATCAGGGGGATGATTGATGCCAAATTACGCAATCAATCTTGATCGCACTACATCATGGTACAGATGAACCACTGAAAACGATGAAAAAACAGAAAAGCGGAACCACAGACAAGACGGATGACACAGATGGGGTGGGTTAGAAGCCACTTTAAATACTGAATAACAGTAAAGTGGAACTACAGATGACGCTAATGACACAGATAAGTTAACCTACTAACTACTAACCACTAACAACTCTACTACTCTACTACTCTACTAGAGTACCGCGTACGGGATTCGAACCCGTGCTACCTCCGTGAAAGGGAGGCGTCCTAGACCCCTAGACGAACGCGGCATTCAAAAAAGGGAAGGGAGCTCAATGGGATTTGAACCCACGGCCTCCAGGGCCACAACCTGGCGCTCTAACCATCTGAGCTATGAGCTCCGTGTTAGCAATCGGGGATCAGGGATCTGTGAGCGGTATTATCCGATCCCTGATCACTGATCTCTGATCACCGACGAAGTACCGCGTACGGGATTCGAACCCGTGCTACCTCCGTGAAAGGGAGGCGTCCTAGGCCCCTAGACGAACGCGGCATTCAAAGAACAAAGACACCCGTGGCACTACGGATAGAGAAGGTTACATTCGAGGCGACAAGCGGATTCGAACCGCTGTACGAGGTTTTGCAGACCTCTGCCTAGCCACTCGGCCATGTCGCCTTACGGCATGCACGCCCGACAGGACTCGAACCTGTAACCTACTGCTTAGAAGGCAGTTGCTCTATCCGATTGAGCTACGGGCGCCCTTGGTTGTCGGGGCGACAGGATTTGAACCTGCGACCCTCTGCTCCCAAAGCAGATGCGCTACCGGGCTGCGCTACGCCCCGACTTGGCGTCCCCTTGCGGGTTAGACAAGAA
>CAYWCV010000136.1:0-3207 GCA_964456845.1 uncultured Chitinophagales bacterium
ATGTCCTTCCCCACCTCTCCCCAATCCATCGCCGCCCTCCTCAACCTCCTCCCGCACCCGGAAGGTGGATTCTATAAAGAGACCTACCGCTGCGATGAGTCGATGGTTCGCGCTGACGGATCCACACGCTCGGCCGGTACCGCTATCTACTACTTATTGGTAGGCGACGAACCGGCCGCTTGGCACAAGGTTGCATCGGACGAAATCTGGCATTACTACGCCGGCGACACACTCGAACTGGAGCTTCGCAACGACGACGGCACGACGACGGTCCACAAACTCGGCTTCGACCCGTCCAATGGAGCCTTCCCGCAGTTCATCATCCCCAAAAACGTCTGGCAACGCGCCCGCTGCACCAAGGCCTGGACCCTCGTCGGATGCACCGTCACCCCCGGGTTTGACTTCGCCGATTTCGAGATGGAGTGATCGTAAAAGAAGGTTGTTCGCCGACATTACGTTGGGTAGCTATACAAAGAAGGTTGTTCATCGACATTTCGGGCTTCGCCCTCAATGTGTCAATTCACAATGACAAATTGCCGCTTAGCAATTAGAGAAAGACATGGGCGGCCTTGCCGCCCATGTCTTTCTTCCTCCCGCACCAAAGTCGCCGTTGTCATTGTGAGCTGACACACCGACACGAAGTGAGGTGTCGGCGAACAATCTTCTTTGTTTAGTTGCATTGTGACGTGTCGGCGAACAACCTTCTTTGCTTAGTTGCAATGTGAGGTGTCGGCGAACAACCTTTTCTCAGCTCCGGTATTTCAACAAATTCTCCGCACCAACGGCTTCCTCCGCCTGACTCAACGCATACGCACTGTGGAAGAGCGCAATCGGGTTGCCCTCGATGTCGGTGGTCACGTCGGTGGAGTACGCGTTCTTGAGCTTGTCGACGACGCCCGCCTTGTCGGACAGCCACCGCGCCGTATAGTAGGGCGTTCCGCTGAGGATAATCTGCACCTTGTACTCGGCGGCCATCCGGTGTTTCACCACGTCGAACTGGAGGGCACCGACAGTGCCGAGCAGCAACTCATTCCCCAACCCGTTTGGCACTTCGAACACGTGCACAACGCCTTCTTCGGCTAACTGCTGCAATCCCTCACGTAACTGCTTGCGGCGGAATGGATCGTTGGAGCTCGCCTTCATGAAATGCTCGGGGGTGAACAGCGGTATCACGTTGAACCGCACACTGTCTTTGATATAAATCGTATTCCCGATCTTGAAGTCGCCGGGATTGAAGATGGCCAAGATGTCGCCAGGATACGCCTCCTCGACGATGCTGCGCTCATCGCCCATCAGCGCCTGTGGGGTGGCGACACGGATCTTACGTCCAGTGTCGGCATGCAGCACTTCCATGCCGCGTTCGAACTTGCCAGATACCACGCGCACAAAGGCGGTGCAGTCGCGGTGGTCGGGATTCATGTTGGCCTGCATCTTGAAGACGAAGCCGCTGAACGGCTGATCCAACTCGCGGGGGGCCCCCTCCTCGTCGACATACGGCTTGGGCGCAGGAGCCCAGCGGGCGAAGTAGTTGAGGAAAATATCGAGCCCGAAATTATTGAGCGCCGAACCGAAGAACACAGGGGTGACCTTGCCGGTCGAGAAGGCGACGGGATCCATGTTCTTGATTTCGTCCTCGAGCAGCATGACCTCCTCGGTGGTGGACTCGCGCACCGACGGACTCAGCGTCGTCTGGGCCATGCCCTCCTCGAGCGGCAGGATCTCGGTGTCGGCCTTCTTGGCACCGTGGTTCACCTTCTCGTACAAATGCAGCTCGTTGGCGATAATGTCGTACACACCCTGGAAGTCGGGTCCGTAGCCTACCGGCCAGGTTGCCGCCACGGCGTGGATGCCCAATTTCTGCTCGATATTGCTCATCACCTCGAGGGGCTCCATACCCGGACGGTCGCACTTGTTCACGAAGGTGATGACGGGGATGTTCCGCAGCTTGCACACTTCGAAGAGCTTCTCGGTCTGCTCCTCGACGCCTTTGGCGACGTCGATCACCATCAGGGCGCAGTCGGCCGCGATGAGGGTGCGGAAGGTGTCTTCCGAGAAGTCCTTGTGGCCCGGGGTGTCGAGCAGGTTGTACTTGATGCCGTCCTTCTCGAAGCGCAACACGGACGATGTCACCGATATGCCACGCTCTTGCTCGATAGCCAGCCAGTCGGACACGGCGTGCCGTGCGGCCTTGCGTTGCTTGATGGATCCGGCCTCATGGATGGCCCCACCGTAAAGCAGCAGCTTCTCGGTGAGGGTGGTCTTGCCGGCGTCGGGGTGCGAGATGATGGCGAAGGTGCGGCGGCGTGCGGCTTCGGTGCCTACGGCGCCTGTCGTCAGAGTTGCGGAAGTGGACATGCAGGGAACTAATTCATATTTCAGACGCTAAAAATACGAAGAATCCACGAAAGGGGCTTTTGTAACCACTTTTCTATACCCTATCTTCACGTATTGTACCAACTTATAACCCGCAGGCTCAAACGATCGAATGAAGTTAACGGTTATCTGCGTCTTTCATAACCAGAAGGACAACATAGAGCCGACCCTAACCGCGCTGTACGAGGCCGAAGGGTACCCTTTTGAGGTTGTTGTGATCAACGATGCGTCCAACGACCAGAGCCGCGATGTGATCCAGTCGCTCTACGACTATTATCAGCACGAGCACACCTTCATCATCGACCACGAGGAGCCTCACGGTAAAGGACCCTGCCTTAACGAGGCCACGCAACTTGCCAATGGACAGGTAATCTGGCTGGTCGACCGTATCGACAAGGTGAACGTCGACGTTCTCAAACAAGAGGTCGACCGTCTCATCGAGTCGCCGGCATTGTGCATGTTGATGGGCGCCGAGCACCTGCCCGACGAAATCGAGGGATGGATCGAGCAGATCAATAACAGCCGCCTGTTCACCAACGAGAACTTCCTTTGGAAATGGAAGTCGGTTCCACACAAGCAGCGCTTTTTCAACCCATACCAAAGCGACTTCCACGCCACCGAAGCCGCCATCCGCATTGCCGGTCGCGACAAGCTCATCCTCGGCGAGACCTGCTTCGACTCGAAGAGCACGATGGGCCGCATGGCGGGCATTTCGGCCAACCGTGCCGAAATCCTGATCTCGCTGTTCCGCGAGCGCAAGCTCAGCATCGAACAGGCCGATCTGCTGATGTCGCAGCTCAAGCTCAAGGAGAAGAAGCTCACCGTCGACACCAA
>CAYWCV010000137.1:0-3048 GCA_964456845.1 uncultured Chitinophagales bacterium
CGCTTGTGAAATATAATTAGCGTGACCAGCGATACCGAAATGGCCATGTCGGCCACGTTGAAGATGTAGGGGAAGACATCAAAATCCCCTATCCGAAGGTAAAAATGAATGAAATCGACGACCCGGCCCTGTAGCATCCCCTCAAATCCCTGAATGGGACCGAGAAAGATGCGGTCGATGATGTTTCCGAAAGCCCCACCGATAACCAAACCCATCAGAACGGCGAAAGCGGTGGTGGCGGTCTTCATGGAATAAAATACGTACGCAAGAATCAGCAATGCAGACGTGATCGATATCATCGACACCATAGGGGTGGTCAGTACGTCGATACCCATAGCCATGCCAGGGTTAAGGGTATAATGAAACCCCAACCAACCCGGTATCAGATCGAGGTACTGCCACGATGGGTCCGTACGGACTTTGTACTTGGTGAGCTGGTCCAAAATGATGACCATGCTCGCCATCGCGGAAAACAGTGCAACTTTTTTGCCTGTAGTAAGCACTATCTCCTCTTGAGCTTGGCTTCGATGCTGATCTGCGTGTGCGGAACCGCCTCAAGTCGACCCTTGGAAATCTTCTTGCCTGTCACTTTGCACACTCCATAGGTCTTGTTATCGATGCGAATCAGCGCCTCATCCAAATACTTGATGAACTTGCGGGTGCGATTGTACAACATGTACGTCTTTTCCCGCTCCTGGGCATCGGAACCGGCGTCTGCCATGTGAAACGAGTAGGCAGAGTCGTCGGTATTGTTTTCCATGCTGTCGCGCAGCGAGCTGTGGAGCATCTCGAGGTCTTGCTCAGCCTCATCACGTTTCTTGATGATGATCTGACGGAAGTACTCCAATTCCTCGTCGTTGTACGGAGAAATGCGTTTGTCGTTGTCGGGTGTCGTTTTGTCCATGGAGTTCTCCAGTCTTAATTTTGATGGATTTTTTTCAACATGATGGTACAGTCGATGCCCTCAATGTCCCACGACTTTATCAGGTCGTAGTCGCTGAGCGTTCCATTTTGCACCGTCGTAGCCAAGGTTTCGCCTGCGATGTATACTTTCATTGCCTCAACAGCACGGCCAATGTCCTGCCCGCCCTGCCAACCAATGCTGATTCTGTCGGTAACGTCGAAGTCCGCTTCCTTGCGCATGTTCTGCACTCTGTTCACAAATTCACGTGCCAACCCTTCGTTGCGCAATTCGTCGGTAATTTTAGTGTCGGCCGCCACGCTGATGCCGAAGTCAGTCTCCACTTCCCAGCCGTGTATGCCGCTACGTAAGATATCAAGATCTTCTGAAACTAACGTTACCTGTGTTCCATCCACATCGATGGTAATTTGTCCATCACGCTCAAATGCGTTGATAGCCTCGTTGTCGAAGGCCGCTACCTTGGCTGCGACAGCCTTCATCAAACCGCCAATCTTTTTGCCCAGGATCGGGAAGTTGGGTTTCACCTTCTTGTCGACGATGCCGGTTTCGTCGCTCACGTACTCGATGGCCTTGATGTTGACCTCATCTTTGATGATCCCCGCCATGGAGTCGATGGCCTCGCGTTCGGCATAGTCCTGAATGGGCAGGATGATTCGGGCCAGCGGTTGACGCACGTTCACGCCGATTTTATTTCGGATGCGAAGCACGAGGCTCGAGATCTTACGTGCCAGATCCATGCGGTGCTCAAGGTCGGCGTCGATGGCCGTTTCGTTCACAGCCGGATAAAATGAGGTGTGCACGGAGCTTTGTGGCTGCTTGACAGCCTCATTGAGCTTCTGGAACAGCCACTCGGAAACAAACGGCGCCACGGGACTCATCATCTTGGAAACGGCCAGCAAGCACTCGAACAAGGTCTGATAGGCGGCCGTCTTGTCGGCAGTGTCCCCCTCTTTCCAGAAGCGGCGTCGACTGCGACGCACGTACCAGTTCGACATCTCTTCGATGAACTCCTCAATGGCCCGCACCGCCTTTGTGGGCTCGTAGGCCTCAAAGTGGTGGTCGGATTCCTTCACGACCGTATTCTTGCGGGAGATGATCCAACGGTCCATCTCAGGACGGTCCTGAGTTGGGATAGGCTTGCCAGAGTAGGTAAAGCCATCAATGTTTGCGTATAGCGCAAAGAAGCTATAGGTGTTCACCACGGTGTTGAAGACGCGCCTCTGGATCTCCTTGATTCCGTCGGTGCTGAACTTCAGGTTATCCCAAGGCGAAGCGTTGCTGATCATGTACCAACGGGTGCTGTCGGCGCCGAACTCCTCGAGCGTGGCAAACGGGTCGACCGTGTTGCCCTTGCTCTTCGACATCTTCTCGCCCTTGGCGTCGAGCACCAACCCGTTCGAAACCACATTGAGATACGCAGGCTTGTCGAACAGCATGGTACCCAACGCATGCAGGGTATAGAACCAACCGCGGGTCTGGTCGACGCCCTCGGCGATGAAGTCGGCGGGGAACTGCTCCTTGAAGATGTCCTTGTTCTCAAACGGATAGTGGTGCTGGGCGAACGGCATGGCGCCCGAGTCGAACCATACGTCGATCAGGTCGGTCACACGGCGCATGGTTCCGCTGCCGGGTGCCGGCCAGGTGATGTCGTCGATGAAGGGGCGGTGCAGATCCAGCTCGGCGTCGTCGGCAATGCCTGCCTTTTGGCGCAGCTCGGCAACGCTTCCGATGCACTCCATATAGGTAGGATCAGTGTCGCTCACCCAGATTGGGAGCGGTGTTCCCCAGTAGCGCTGGCGCGAAATGGCCCAATCCACGTTGTTCTCGAGCCAAGTTCCGAAGCGGCCTGTGCCGGTGCTTTCCGGCTTCCAGTTGATGGTCTTGTTGATTTCGACCATGCGGTCGCGCACCGCGGTGGTGCGGATGAACCACGACTCGACCGGATAAGACATCAACGGCGTGCCTTTGCGCCAGTCGTGCGGATAGTTGTGCAGGTAGGTCTCTTGACGGAAGAGTACGCCGCTGGCCTTAAGGTCGCGAACAATGGCCTTGTCGGCATCCTTGAACCACATGCCGTCGTAAGGCTCGATGGTGTGGTTGAAGCATCCGTCGCGGTCGATCGGATT
>CAYWCV010000138.1:0-2801 GCA_964456845.1 uncultured Chitinophagales bacterium
ACCGGGCTGCGCTACACCCCGAACAGATTCCCAATTTACGAATTTGCCCGCCCAAGAGCAAAATCAACGTCTAAGTGACAAAATCTCGTTGATCTGCCTGATTTCGTCGTCGTTGATCTGGTGACCCATGCCGGGGTAGATGGTCGTTCGGACGTCGGCACCAAGGCTCTTGAAGATACGGTCGGTATCATGCACACGTTCTATAGGTATGTGGGAGTCGACGTCGCTGCAACCGAGCAGGATCGGCATGCCATGTAGTTTTGTCGTATATCGATCAGGTTCAACGGTGTCGCCAATCAGCCCGCCGCTCAGCCCGAAGGCGCCCCCGTACACAATGCCGTGGCTCGCAACGAACTCCATCACCAGGCACGCACCTTGAGAAAAGCCCAGCCAGTAGATGTCTAACGGATCGACATCGGCAGCAAGCAATTCGTCGCTGAGTCGATCTAAGGTTGCAAGGGCGGAGTCGAGCCAAGGCTGGTTCTGCGCCCTCGGTGTCATGAAGGAGTACGGATACCACGTATTGTTGGTCGCCTGCGGCATCATGACCGTAAATTGGTCCACCTGTAAATACTGCTTCAGCGACAGCATGCTCGCCGCATTGGCGCCCCTGCCGTGCACCATCACAAGCACCTTGCGTCCATGCTCCGGCGATGGACCGTCCTGTACAATTGAATAGTCGTGCATGGTTTAGTAGTGTAGTAATATGGTCGTTGTTGTACCGTCCGGATAACAGTGCACGATCCAAAGGTGGTCGTACACATGGTCTTCCAAATCGTTGTAAACCGAATTTCCGGACAGGTAGTTCACGATGCGGGGCGCCGTGTTCGAATGGCCGGCAATGACGAAGGTTTTTCCATGCTCAGCCTTCAGTGCATCTAGAACAGGGTTGGGGTTTCTTGGGTCATACTCACCGATCGTGAGAGCGTACTTTTCGGCAATCGCCCCCAGGGTTTGACGCGTTCTCTTGAACGGTGTGGAATGAAGTCCGTCGATGCTCATGTACTGGAGCACCTCCGCCAGCCTTTTGGCTCTCTCGGCTCCGGCATCCGACAGGTCGGGATCTGTTGAGTCGTCGACCTTTTCGGCATGCCGCACCACGATGAAGGTCGTCGGCTCGTTGGGTGCCTCATTCAGCACATAAGTGGTGATCTCGGGCTGGATCGATGAGAAAAGAAGAAATAACGCAGACAGAGTTGACAGAAATGTGGCCATGGCGCAGTATCGGTTCGTTCGAATTCATACCTTTCGGGCAAAATAACAAACACATTTCGATCAGCCTACATCAATTGAATGAGTGATACATTAAAGAATTCGAATGCAGAGATGGATGGTCCGTCGCTTGACCCCCAAAACTGGGACGACATGCGAACGTTGGCGCACTCGATGGTCGATGACATGCTCGACTATCTGCAGCAGGTCGGAGAGCGTCCAGTTTGGACCCCACCACCATCTGAGTCAATCGATCACATTCGAGGATCCGTGCCTGAGGGGGCATCGTCCCCTGAAGCCGTCTACAGCAAATTCAAGCAACACATCCTCCCGTACACCAAAGGAAACATCTCCCCGCGGCATTTCTCGTGGGTGGAGGGTAACGGAACCGTGATGGGCATGATGGCCGACATGCTGGCGGCCGGCATGAACCCGAACGTGACGATCGGTGACCACATGGCCATGTATGTGGACCAGGCCGTCGTCGACTGGTGCAGGCAGATCATGGGCATGCCCGCTACAACCTCTGGAATGTTGGTCAGCGGCGGCTCGCTGGCGAACATAACGGCCCTTACGGTTGCCAGGAACAATTTGCTGAACGGCAGCATACGAACACGGGGCTTGGTGCAGTCGGGCACGCAGCTTGTGGTCTATTGCAGCACAGAGACCCATAACTGCGTCAACAAGGCCGTCGAGGTATTGGGGATCGGCTCCGAATTCCTGCGTCAGATTCCGGTTGACTCCGACTTCCGTATCGACACGATGGCCCTCAGGGAACAGATCGCCGCCGACCGCATTTCCGGATTGTATCCGTTCTGCGTCATCGGAAACGCAGGAACCGTGAATACAGGAGCCATCGACCCGCTCGACGAACTGCTGCGCATTGCCCGCGATGAGGACATGTGGTTTCACGTCGACGGCGCGTTCGGTTCCGTGGCAAAACTCACCGACGAGTTCGCGCCTGCGCTCAAGGCCATCGAGGAGGCCGACAGTCTGGCCTTCGACCTGCATAAGTGGTTCTATGTGAACTATGAGGTCGGATGCGTGTTGATTCGCGACCGTGATGTGCACCGTAACGCCTTCAAGCTGAACGCCAACTACCTCCTCAGCCACGATAGAGGCCTCGCTGCCGGTCCCGAGACCCTAAGCAACTACGGATTGGAGCTCTCGCGCGGTTTCAAGGCGCTCAAGGTGTGGATGTCGCTCAAGGAACACGGTGTTGACCGCTATAAAGATGTCGTGACACGGAACATTCGACAGGCGCGGTATTTGGGTGAGATGGTCTCGAACGACTCCGATTTCGAGCTGATGACGCCCGTCACGCTGAACATCGTATGTTTCCGCTACCGCTTTGATTCGGGGGATGTCGACACCGAGAACCGTCTGAACCGAGAGTTGCTCATGCGCCTCCACGAAAGCGGTGTGGCGACCCCTTCGTACACCATACTCGACGGGAAATACTGCATCAGGGTCAACATCACCAACCATCGCACAAAGAAGGCAGACTTGGATATGATGGTGGAATGGCTGAGGGCTGAAGGGGAGAGAATGGGAAATTGAAAATTGAAAATTGAAAATTGAAAATTGAA
>CAYWCV010000139.1:0-2798 GCA_964456845.1 uncultured Chitinophagales bacterium
CCGCTTCGTGGGCTGCACGGGCGATGCCCAGCATTTGGGCGCCGATGCCGATGCGCCCTTCGTTCAGCGTCTCGATGGCCACTTTGTAACCCATGCCTACTTCGCCGAGGATGTTGGCCGCCGGAACCACGCAGTCTTCGAAGATCAGCTCGCAGGTCGAGCTGGCACGGATGCCCAATTTGTCTTCCTTTTTGCCGATGCTGAAGCCCGGCATGCCCCGCTCAACCACGAATCCGGTGATGCCCTTGTAACCCAGCTCAGGATCAATCGTGGCGAACACGATGAAGATATCGGCCTCGTTGGCATTGGTGATCCAAAGCTTGGTTCCGTTAAGCACGTAATTGTCGCCGTCCTTCTTAGCACGGCATTTCAGGGCGAATGCATCGCTGCCCGAGCCGGCCTCCGAAAGCGCATATGCACCTACCTTCGACTGTGCCAACTGCGGCAAATACCGTTGCTTCACGTCTTCGCTTCCCCAACGCACGAAGGCGTTGTTCACCAAGGTGTTCTGTACGTCCATGAACACTCCCACCGATGCGTCCACCTTCGATATCTCCTCGATGGCAAGGATCGACATCATGAAGGTACCGCCTGCACCGCCGTACTCCTCGGGGATGTCGATGCCCATCAGTCCCATCTCGAAGAACTGCTTGACGATGTCTTTGTCGAGCTTGGCGTTCTTCTCCATTTCATGGATTTTCGGAGCGATCACAGATTTGGCAAAATCGGCCGCCGCATCGCGCAGCATGGCCTCGTCTTCGGTGAGGTGGGTGAGGGGAGCGATTTGCATGGATGGCAATGGATAGTTTTGGTAATTAACCTTTGGAATATACGGAATTCAATCATTAGCAGTCATTATCAATGATTATCAGTGACTACCAATGATTATCAATTAGTATTCGTATTGGTTGGCTTAGATCAAGAAATCAGCTTTTTTCGGAAATGTGCGATAATTATTCATTTTCTGGTGTAAGGAATTGGTTTGGCGATGCTCACATGTATATGACCACTTGAACTAAAAAATGCCAGAGCATGGACGACTACCGCGAAATTTTGCTGGAACGTTTGACTACCAATGCCAGCCTAATCTGCCTTAGTTGTGATTCAATTCAACATCACCCAATTGCTAAACACCTTACCTATCAACTTGTTCGCTCTGGAACCGCATCCAGCTTGATTTACGCGGAAAGCATTTCGGCAGAATCGGTGAAAGATCTGATACATAAACTTGCGCTGGTCCAAAAGGAACTTCGGGAAACGAAAACCAACCTGACCATTATGAGCAGTGTTGCATTGCCGGCTGCGACGCAACAAAATATCAGAATAGCACTCGAGGAATCAGATGAACTGCTAGCACAAATCTCGAAAGGACTCTACACGTTGCGAGTGCAACATCGCGAATATCTCAACCGCAACAAATAGTCATCGATAGTTATTGTTAGTCACTGATAATCATTGATAATAACTGTTAATGACTGCTAATCGTTATCTTTGGCCATGCGCATCCTAAACCTCCTGCCTCGCCTCCCGGCGCCGCCTGTCGACGGTGGAGCCATTGGCGTGTACTACCCGATGAAGCACCTGTCGAAGATGGGTCACCAGCTGGTGACCATCGCCATGGTGTCGAACCGTCATCCGCAGGACCCCGAACTCTACCGCCGGTACACGGAGCTGTACACGGTCGATGGCAACTTCCCCGAGCCGGATGCCTGGTCGGCTCTGCGAAACCTGTTCTCGCGCAAGCCTTACAATTTGGCCCTGCGGTTTGCCAAGCCCGAGTTTCACAAGCTGATCCGCAAGGTGGCGGCAGAGGTACCGAAGCCGGATGTGATCCAAATCGACTGGATCTACATGGCCGAGTACCTGAAGACGCTACGCAAAGCCTATCCGGGCGTGCCGATCGTGCTGCGGCAACACAATGCCGAGTACGTGATTTTTCGTCGGCTGGCCGAGAACGAGCGCAATCCCATCAAACAGATCTTCCTGAAATACCAGGCTTGGAAGACCAAACGCTATGAGCGTCGCATGATGCGGAAGGTGGACTATTACACCACTGTGACCGCCACCGACGAGGCACTGTTCCAAAAATTGGCCCCCAACACGCCAGGCAGAACCATCCCTGCGGGGGTCGACAGTGCCCGGTTTGCTCGTCCGTCAGACATGCCTCGCGAGCGGTCGTTCATCATTTTGGGCAGTCTGAGCTGGGCACCGTACGCACATTCGGTGCAATGGTTTTTGGAGCATGTCTGGTCCGCCTATGCAAAGGCAAACCCTGGCGTAACCCTTTACATAGTAGGTAGCGCACCGCCACCCGAGGTGCAGCGGTGGAACGGCACCCAGGGGGTGATCGTGACGGGCTTCGTCGACGACGTGATGCCGCTCATGCACCGCTGTAGCGCAATGATCGTGCCATTATTGTCGGGCTCGGGCATGCGCATCAAGATTGTCGAGGCCATGGCGGCATCACTGCCGGTGGTGACCACCAGCATCGGCGTCGAGGGCATCGAGGCCGTCGACGGCGAACATGTGCTCGTGGGCGACCGTCCCGACGTGCTGCGCACGCACATGGACCATATTCTTGCCGATCCGGCATTTGCCCGCGAAATGGCGCAGAAGGCACACCAGTTAGCCGTCGACCACTACGAATGGGCGTCGATCGCCAAGGGATTCGTCGAGGTGTATGAGTCGGTCACTTCTGAAGGCTATCGAGTTTCTTCCTGATAAACTCCCTTTCCTCTGTACACATGGCAAAGATCCAAACGATGAGGGCGAATGCTGCGCTCGAAGCTAGCACAATG
>CAYWCV010000140.1:0-2760 GCA_964456845.1 uncultured Chitinophagales bacterium
GCCTCGATGCGCTGTTGCACGTCGGTGATGGCACTGGAATCCGCCTTCAGCCATTTGTCCACCTTCGCGGAGTTACCGGCGCCGTAGAGCAGGAATGCCATCCAAATGTTGGCAACCACCACGTCGACGGTGATCATGGCCGAGAAGAGGTTGTCGCTCACGCCCCAGACCTCTTTCATGGCGGTCTGGTTGGCGCCACCGCCGATCCAGCTGCCGGCCACGGTTGCGAGTCCGCGCCAGACGGCATCCGGACCCTCGCCGCCCACGGTTTCAGGCGATACTAGTCCGACAATGGCCATGGCGATGGGTCCGCCGAACATGATGCCGACCGTTCCGGCGAGGAACATGATCAGGGCTTTGGGTCCCAGATTGAGGATCCCCTTGATGTCGATGCTGATGGTGAGCAGCACCAGCGAGGCGGGGAGCAGATACCGCGATGCTATGAAGTAGAGTTGGGAGGCGTCGCCCGAGATGATCCCTGCCGAGTTGAAGAGGCTTGGCACGAAATAGCAGAGTAGTAGGGCAGGGATGTAGGTGTAAAATTTCTTGAAAACGGGGCGTTCGCTGTGTGAGGTCACGAAAACGGTGGCCAAGATTCCGAAGAGGATGGCCAGGACTACGGCGTCGTTTGTAAAAAGCGGCGTCATGAGTGCGGATTATGTTTGAAGATCACTGAAACTAACGAAGTGGGACTGATTGGACAAGAGCTATTTTCGCCCCCAGAATCCCAGCACCATTTCGTCCATGAAGGCGCGCCAGTTGCCCCAAGAGTGGCCCTCGGGCACCTCGTAGTACTTGTAGTCGACGTTCCGTGAACGAAGGATTTCGACCATCTCTCTCGCGCCGACCTCAGTGTCGAATACATTTCCGGAGTTCATGATGATGCGCTGTCCCGTGAAATCATGGCTCTTAGCCATTTCGAAGATGGCCTCATGCGAGTCGTTATAGCGGTAGGCGGGCGAATGGGCTCCGGCGAAGGCAAAGCGATGTTTGAGCACCATGAGGGTGTAGGTGGCGTTGAGCCCGCCGAGGGAGGTGCCCAGGATGGCGCGTCCCTCGGCGGTGTCGATGGTCTGATAGGTGGAGTCGACCAGCGGAATGAGCTCCCTGTCGATGAAATCCTGGAAGGGCTGATGCAGGACGAGCTCCGGTCTTCGGCGGTTCTCGCCGGTATCGGGGTCGCGCGGATCAATGAACACGGCCATGGTCGGTTCGATCGCTCCGTCGGCATGCAGATTGTCGAGCACTGTGGGCAGGCCGCCCTGCAGGGGATCGGAGTATTGCTGCCCGTCGGTTACGTAAATGACCCTATAGGGCGGTTCGAGTCCGGCCGGCGGTACATATACCTGCCATGCGACCTTGTAGCCCATCGCCGCGCTTTCGGTGATCATCACCTCTGTCAATGTGCCCTTTGCGATGTCGGGACGCTCGACCGTAATGGGATCCAGCTCCCATGAGCCCATCCGAAGCTCGGAGTTGGGGCCGAATCCGCTGTACTGTTCGTGGATGTTGCCCGGATCGAGGATCCATTCCCCATCAACCACCACCTTGTAATCCAATCGCGACTTGGGGTCGAATTGGCGCTTGTACGTAAAGATCCTGGGAGCGACTTCGGTACCGATGGCCCGTTCGCCCAGCTCGTTGCCCCATCGGTTCCAGTCGCCCGCCCAAGCCACCGAGTCGGCATCGCCGGCGTAGATGAACAGCACCGAGTCATTCACCACATAGGGGATGCGTCCGGCCAGCTTGAGGGAATCCCACACCGCCTGAAACGCCTCAGGTTGCGAGCTAAGCATGACGAGCCTGGACTCCATGTCTGATGTGCCTTGAAGCTGTGGGTTCGATGGTGTACAACCAACGATGGCCAGCAAGGGGATGAGTACGAGAAAGCGCTTTTTCATAAGGGGGAGATTTCGTCGTAAAATCCTAACTTACACAGTTTACGACTGTGTTGATATCGATACGAATGAAAATTATCAAATTTGGCGGCTCCTCTGTGGGCACCCCCGACCGCATTCGTGATGTGACCTCCATCGTCGGCAATCTGTCGACCGAGGGACCCGTCCATGTCGTGGTGTCGGCGTTTCAGGGGGTGACCGACCAGCTGCTCAGCCTAGGTGCGCGTGCCTCTTCGGGCGACATTGGGTACGTCACCGTGCTCGAACAAATGGAGCGTCGCCACATCGAGGCGATCAAAGCGCTTGTGCCCGTGCAGCAGCAGAGCGGCGTGCTGGCCCAGTTTAAGTTCACCTTCAACGAACTCGAAGACATCCTCAACGGCGTGTATCTGGTCCGTGAGGCATCGCCTCGCACCATGGATGCCATCGTGAGCTTCGGAGAGCGCTTCTCGGCCTTTATCGTGGCGGCCTCCCTATCGGCATCCGGAACGCCGGCCACCTTCGCCGATGCGCGCCAGTGCATCCGCACTAACGCCCAGTTCGGGAATGCCCGCGTGGACCAGTCGGTGACCTATCCGCTCGTGAAAGAGTATATCGCAAGGCAGCCGGGCATCGTGCACGTGTTCACGGGCTTCATCGCCTCGACCGACAAGGGCGAGACGACCACGCTGGGCCGCGGTGGATCCGATTTCACGGCCTCCATCATCGGCGCGGCGCTCGATGTGGAGGAAATCCAGATCTGGACCGATGTGGATGGGGTCCTCACGGCAGATCCCCGCAAGGTGAAGCGCGCCTTCCCGCTCGAGCAACTTACTTACGAGGAGGCGATGGAACTGTCGCACTTTGGTGCAAAGGTGATCTA
>CAYWCV010000141.1:0-2726 GCA_964456845.1 uncultured Chitinophagales bacterium
GGCCAGTCGAATTTCGGGTAGTACTTCACCTTGTTCGGATCCGTGTTGGTCAGCGACATGGTGTAGCCGGTGCGACCGTGGAAGGCCTCCTGGAGGTGGAGTATGCGATGGCCTCTCTCGGTGCGATATCCCTTACGGAAGTTCATCTGCACCTTCCAGTCGAAGGCCACCTTGAGGGCGTTCTCGACCGCCAGGGCGCCACCGGCCACGAAGAAGGCGTACGGCATGTAGGAGGGGATGCCCACGCGCGAGAAGGCGGACACGAACTCGGCCATCTCCTGGGTGTACAGGTCGGAGTTCGACGGATTGTGGATAGCGATCTGGCCCATCTTCTTCACGAAGGACTCATCCAGCAATTTGGGATGGTTTAATCCGACAGGGTTGGACGCAAAGAAGGTGAAGAAGTCGAGGAAGCTCTGCCCGCTCACCGCATCACGCAGGTAGCCGTTCTTGCTGTTCTGCAGGTCGAGCACGAACTCGAATCCATCGACGAGCATGTGCTTGCGCAGAGTGTCGTGTACGTTTTGGGCGGTGACGAGGGTATCGGTGGCCATAAGTCAATTTGAATAGGATTAACGTCTAATGTGCTAAAATCGACAAATTTGGCCTGATTTTCAAAGCATCAACCATCGGCGAGGCTATACAAAAATACGTCAGGTATTCGAAATCTAGGTTTAGTTGATTTAAACCTAGATTCGCAGTGTGAAAAAAAAATGGAGATTTTTTTTGCGTCGACAACGGTGGTATCAAAATGAACCACTGATAACACTGATAACACAGATGGGGTGGGGATATATAGATCTGTGTCATCAGTGCCATCTGTGGTTCTATTGAAAGTTCTCTCAGCATTGATGTCGCAGCCATCCGATTTTATCTGTTTACCACAACAAATTCTCCGCAATTACGTAAATTGAGCAGATAAGAAAGAGAGACCTTAATCACCCAAATCCATGATGACAAAGAACTCATTACGCACGGTTTTTCTGATGACCCTGGTCATCAGCCTGTTTCTGTTGATCGGCAACTTGCTCGGCGGACAGTCTGGCATGATCATTGCCTTGGTCATATCGTTGGCGATGAACTTTTTCAGCTACTGGTTCTCCGACAAGATGGTGCTGAAGATGTACAAAGCCCAAGAGGTCGACGAGAAATCGGCCCCTGAGTACTACAGAATGGTGGAGAGCCTTTCAATTGAGGCTGGAATCCCCATGCCGAAGGTGTACATCATCCCCCAGATGCAGCCGAACGCCTTCGCTACGGGACGCAATCCGGCCAACGCCGCCGTCGCCGCCACCGAGGGTTTGCTCCGCATGCTCAACAAGGAGGAGCTTAAGGGCGTGATGGCACACGAAATCGCCCACATCGTGAACCGCGACATCCTTACCCAGACCATCGTGATCACCGTTGTGAGCGCCATCAGCTATTTGGCGCATTTCGCTATCTTCTTCGGAGGCAACCGCGACGACGGGCCGAATCCGATCGTCGTGATCCTGAGTTTGATACTGGCGCCAATTGCCGCCACTATGCTTCAGGCCGCCGTGTCGCGCTCGCGCGAGTACGAGGCCGACCGCCTAGGCGCCGAGCTCTGTGGCAAGCCGTCGTCGCTGGCCAGCGCGCTGTCGCGCATCGAAAGCGCCGTGCACCAGATTCCGATGCAAGTTTCAGAGTCAAATGCCCAGAGCACCGCGCATATGTTCCCGGTCAATCCGTTCTCCGGTGGACGCATGATGCGCCTGTTCTCGACACACCCGGCTACCGAGGAGCGCATCTCCAACCTGATGGAGATGGAGCGCACGGGTTTCTATCCGTCGTAACTGCCTGAACCAATCCAATTTACAAGAAAGGCAGCCCGGTTGGAGCTGCCTTTTTTGTTTGGTCTTGAAGATCAATCGCTTGCGAATGAGGAAGGTCCTTCGCCAGATCCCTCACTTCGTTCGGCACCTTCGGCTCAGTGTGTCAGCTCAGGATGACAAGGCGACGATTATGGAGCCTATGAAGAAGGTCCTTTGCCGACACTTCGCCAGATCCCTCGCTACGCTCGGGACCTTCGGCTCAGTGTGTCAGCTCAGGATGACAAGGCGACGATTATAAAGCCTTGAAGATTTCGATGGAGACGATCTTCACGGGGTTGAGCGGGCGGTTCTGGAAGCGTGGGTCCGAATTGTTAATTTCGGCCGTTGCGATCTGGTCGACCACCTCCATGCCGGTCACCACCTCGCCGAACACGCTGTACTCGTTGTCGAGCGACGGGTAGTCGGCGTGCATGATGAAGAACTGCGATCCGGCGCCCATCGATTTGTCGGGTACGCGGGCCATCGACAGGATGCCACGCTTGTGCGGTGTAGGTGAGAACTCATGCGGGATGGCGCCCATGGGTCCACCCAAGCCGTCGTCAAGCGGGTTGTCGTTCTTCGTATTTGGGTCGCCACCCTGGATCATGAAACCCGGCATGACGCGGTGGAAGTAGGTGCCGTTATAGAAGCCAGACTCGGCACGAGATACAAACGCCAGCACGTGGATGGGGGCAAGCTCAGGGTAGAATTTGAGCTCGATCGTGCCCGCTGTAGTCACGATGCGCGCCCGGAATCCCTCGAAGAATTTGGCGAGCTCGTCGAGACGTTGGCCTTTGGCGGCGTTATCGCGCATCTGGGCGATTTCGGCGCGCAGGGCCTCGTTCTGGCGGGTGAGCTCCTCTACCTGGGCCTTGCCCTCACAGCCGGCCAGGA
>CAYWCV010000142.1:0-2723 GCA_964456845.1 uncultured Chitinophagales bacterium
CTATCGAAACAACCTTTCCTGTTTCGATCGACATAATCATGGCATCCATGACGGCAATATTGTGCAAACCTACTTCGCCGCCGGTCTCGGGACGAATCCCCTTCAAGATGGCATCGCCGAATTCCTCTACCTCGAGGATGTAACTTTCGTAGCCCTCGTTGCCCAAGTCTTCGACGGTGGTGGATCCGTCGACCCTGCGCATGCGTACCTCGAGGGGGCTGCATTCGATGACACCGGTCGTGCCATAGATACGGAAAAAATAGGTATCAGGCGTCACATAGTAACTGTTGAGGCTCACGGATACCCCGTTTTCAAGCTCCAATATGGCGGATGTGGTGTCGTAGGCCGTGCCATCGAGCGCCGCGGTGCGGGCGAAGCAGGCAACCCGGGCGACCGGAGCCAGCAGGTAGGTGGCCACGTCCACGAAATGGATGCCCAGCTGGGTCATGGGCAGGATGGGCGCGTTCTTGCGGTCGGCCTTCCACGTGGGCATTTCGGGGGTGATGCCGACGATCCGCGACAGATTGGCCTCGATGGATACCACCGTGCCGATGGCACCCTCGTCGAGCAATGCTTTACTGCGGCGAAACACGCGACGCTTGCGGGTATTGTGACCCACATAGAGCACCTTGCCGGCTTTGGCTGCCTGCTCGACCGCAATTTTGCCTTCCGTCACCGTATTTGTGATGGGTTTGTCGACAAATACATGCTTTCCGGCTGCGAGCGCGGCCTCGATTTGGGCTGCATGCAGGTGGTTGGGGGTCACGAGGGCGACGGCATCCACATTCGGGTCAGCCAGTACAGCCTCATAGCTGTCGTGCGCTACGCAGCCGTGCTCGTTTGCACATGCTGCATTGGCTTCGGGATTGATGTCGAAGCATGCCGTCAGTTCGAGGTTGTTCGCCGCGACGATGGCCGTGAGAATCGTGTGGCCGTGATTCGCCACACCGATGAGTGCGGTTCTTACTTTATGGGACATGAACGTTATTTCAAGATGGATTCAAGGAGCACAAGCGGGTGCTTGGGCTGGACATGGGAAAAGTCGTGGATCTGTTCGGTGCAGGAAGTGCCGCTGGCAAGTACGATGACGTCGGGCTTCTCCGCAAAGGAGTTGGCGATCTGACCGGTGAGATGGCGTCCCAACGATGCGCTGATTTCGTAGTAGTCTTCTTTGTAGCCGAAACTACCGGCCATTCCGCAGCACTCAACCGAAGAGGTGTCGACCTCGTAGCCGATCAACCGCAGCAGATCGATGGTCGGTGCTGCTAGGCCCAGACTACGCTGCTGGCAATGGCCGTGGTAGAACACGCTTCGGTTTGACTGTGCAACGTCGAAGTAGGCCTCGACATCGAGGTCCTCGTGAGCCACATGCCTCATGAGGTAGTGCATCGCCTCCCACGTATGGGCCTTAAGGTGCATGAAATTCGACCGTGGCAGCAGGTGACGATAGTCGGTCGCGAACAGGGCGAACACGCTCGGCTCGATAACAACGATATGATATCCCTGAGCTATCCATTCGCCCAGATGCTCGGCCGTTTCTTCGGCCTGCTTTTGGGCGGTTGGGATGAGTCCCTGGCTCAAGGCGGCGCGCCCGTCGGCAACACAGTCGGAAACGGCCACATCGAAGCCAAATTTGTTCAGAATTCGAATAAGTGCGAGCCCCGTATCCACATGGCCATAGTTGGTGAAGCTGTCGGCGAACACCACGACCTTCTGCGCACCCTGCTGAACCACCGGCAACGTGTCGATCAGTTTCCTGCCTTCGGTCACGAGCGTCGAATCCGGGAAGGACGGCATGGAGCGGTTCACGTCGAGTCCGGCAATCTTGCGCAGCGCCTTCTTAAATAACTTGCTGCCGGCCAAAGCGTTCGAGAGCCTCGGCATCCACATGGCCATCTTGGCCGTGTGGGCGTAATGAGCAAAAAATTGCTTCTGGAAGGATGCCTTTCTGTCGACACCCTCCGATGGTAGTAGTCCTTCGAAGACGACATCCACAAAGGAGCGGTCGGCGTCTTTTTGGTTCAATCGGTGACGCAGCACCACATTCAGCCACGGGATGTCGATGCGCACGGGGCAGTTCGGCACACAGCGCGAGCATCCGGTGCAGAGATCGCTGAAGCGGGCCTTTTCGAGCGAGCCGGTGCCGGCTTCCCATGCGCCGCCGATGCCACCCGAGTAGCTCTCGCCGCCGAATGCGTGTCCACCCACCGTCTGGAAGTTGGCGCATACGTTCATGCACGCGCTGCATCGGATGCAATAGAGCGCTTCCTTGAGATCGGGATCGTCGCGCATCGCCATGCGTCCGTTGTCGATCAACACGAGATGGAACTCGCGCTCGTGCTCACCATGACCGGCAAAATCGAGCACCGGCACCGGAAGCGGCGGGGTTATGATGTTCGTGTACGACGTAAGCGGCTGACCCGTGCCCGATGCCCCCAACAGCTCGATGAACACAGGGATGTCGGAAAATCGTGGTATGAGCTTCTCGACGCCCGCGACCGCAATATGCAAAGGGGGCGCCATGGTGGTCATGCGGATATTCGCCTCGCTCTCGACGAGCACGATGGACCCGGTGTCGGCGGCGATGAAGTTGGCACCCGATATGCCGGCGCCCGCGCCCAAAAACTTGCGACGGAGAATCTTGCGGGCGAAATCGGTGAGCGCCTCACCCGAATCGAGCGCCTCCTGGGTCTCAGGATAATGCTTACGGAACAGCGCCGATA
>CAYWCV010000143.1:0-2643 GCA_964456845.1 uncultured Chitinophagales bacterium
TTTACCACTTTACCACTTTACCACTTTACCACTCTACCAATCAATAATGCAGCACGAACGTGTAGTACAACTTCTTCAGGATATGGTCCGCTTCGACAGCCTGAGCCAGCACGAGAAGCCGCTGGTTGACTGGCTGGAAGCTTATGTGCGCACCAACGGATTGCTTGAGGTGGAGCGCCATGGCGACAACATCCTTTTTCATCTGGGTGAAGGCCGGCCATGGCTGCTGATGAATTCACATACCGACGTGGTTCCACCGAGCAGCGACCATGAAGGCTCGCCTTTCGAACCGGCAATCAGGGACGGCCGCATGTACGGGCGTGGCACGACCGACGCCAAGGGATGCGGATCCTCCATGCTCATGGCATTGATCGAGCTGGCAGAGGAGGGTTGGAAACCCGTAGGGCGCGTATCGCTCGCCTTGACGGTCTGCGAAGAGACGGCTGGATTCAACAACGGCATGCAGGCATTGAGGGAAATCATCCCAACGCCCGACGCCGCCATCGTCGGCGAACCCACCTCGCTGCAGCCATGTGTCGCCCAAAAGGGAATGATCATCCTCAAGGTGATCGTTAAGGGCACTGGTGGGCACGCCGCTAGGATCTACGACGACAATGCCATCTACAAAATGGCGGACGTCCTCAAGAAAATAGAAACGATCCGCTTCGAAATCGAGAACCCGTTCATAGGATCCGTCAAGATAACCCCCACAGTGATCAACGGCGGCATCGTCAAGAACATGGCCCCCGACCGCTGCGAGCTGATGTTGGATATCCGCACGATCCCTGAAGTACCGAATACCATCATCATCAACACGTTCAGAGACCACCTTGACGCGGAAATTGAAGTGGTGAGCAACCGGTTTCTATCCACCCAGACCGATCCCGCCGAGCCCATAGCCATCGCAGCCCAGAAGGCGAGCGGGGGCGCGTTCTTCGGGTCGCCCACTGCCTCCGACTGGGTGTTTCTGGCCGACGTGCCGACCGTCAAGATCGGACCGGGGCACAGCCAGGTTTCGCACACCCGCGATGAGAACATCGAATTGGATCAGCTGCAAAAAGGGGTCAACCTGTACAAAGACATCATCAAACATTACTTTTCCGCATCATGAGCCATCAACCGATTTGGAGCAAGAATGGGGACGACACCGGCGGTCGCGACTGGTTCTTTGCCTTCACGGCCTGGGAGGATCGCGAGCTCGACCGAAATCTCGTGCCATACGACCTCCTCACGAATTTGGCCCAGGCACGCGCATTGCACCGTGTCGGTATCGTTTCGGAATCGGACAGGGACGGCCTGACAGACACGCTCCGCCAGCTTTGGAACGACTGGGAATCGGGTGCGCAGATCGTGACCGACGCCGACGAGGATGTGCACAGCGCCGTTGAGCGCCTGCTGACGGAAAAACTGGGCGACGTCGGGAAGAAGATCCACACCGGTCGATCGAGGAATGATCAGGTTCTGTGCGACATGCGGCTGTACCTGCGCGATCAGGTGTCAGAGATTGGGCTGTTGGTCTTGGCGGTGATCGATCGGCTCAGACACATCGCAAACGCGCATGAAAACGTGTACATAACCGGTTACACGCACACCCAGCCGGCCATGCCAAGTTCGGTCGATGCCTGGTGCGCCGGTTACATCGACCTGTTTCTGGCCGATATCGAATCGTTGAAGGTGGCCATGGATGCCCAGCGGTGGTGTCCATTGGGGTCGGCAGCCGGATACGGCGTGCCCAATGTTCCTGTCGACCGCACCTACCTTGCGTCGATGCTTGGTTTCGAGGGTCCACAGCTTGCCGTCACGGCCTCTCAGCTTGGCAGAGGGGCGGTCGAGCTCCGCGTGGTCGACGCCTGTGCCTACGTGGCCCTCACCTTGAACCGGATGGCATCCGATGTGGTGTGGTACGCCAATCCCGACCAGGGCTGGGTCGTTCTGAGCGATGACCAGACCTCGGGCAGCAGCATCATGCCACAAAAGCGCAATCCGGACGCCTGGGAGCTCATACGGGCCGCAGCGCATTCATTTGCAGGTCTGTCGGCACAACTGTTTTCGCTCAGCAGTAACCTGACGTCCGGATATCACCGGGACCTCCAGAACGTCAAGGCGGTGGTGATGAAGACCGTTGATGGGATCAGGGGCGTGCTCGTTGCCGCCGACCATGCGCTTGCCGGCGTGCAATTCGATCGCGACAAGGCAAGCGGGCGCCTGCAGGCGGAGCTTTTTGCCACCCACCTGGCCAATAAGTACGTGAGAGAGGGCATGAGCTTCAGGGATGCCTACCGCATGGCTGCCGAGCAGCTTCCGGAGCTTGAGGTTCCGTCGACCGACGACATCACTGCATCCTACAGCCACGCGGGATCGATCGCAGAGAAGGTCGCCGACGGGTATGGGGTGCGGGTCGACCAGGCCCGGAAGTGGGCAGATGAGCGCAAGAAGGAGTGGCAGGAGATGGTTCGTATTCTAAAGTAGCCACAATCCCACTCCAGCTAATGCCACCACCCCCGGCCCCTTTACCTCTTTTAACACACTTTTATACTTTTAAACGGTGTGGCACTACCCGTTTTCAAGCGATTCGATTAACTTGACGGACACATGAGAATCGTATCTTGACACAACACAAGGCAGAAATGCCCTTCTAGTCCA
>CAYWCV010000144.1:0-2643 GCA_964456845.1 uncultured Chitinophagales bacterium
CCGTTGGCATTGGTCACCGAAAAAGGCTCGCCTTGATCCAATTGCCCGTTGTCGTTATTGTCGATAAATGCGACCCATCCTTGAAGCAGGGGTTCACCTTGGTTTCGTTGCCCGTTTTTATCGAGGTCATTCCAAACCACTCCGGATATGCTTCCGCTTGTTGGGGGCGCGAATAGGTTGCGGTTACCGAAAAGCAGATCGTTCTTTGATTGTCCTGCCGACAAGGTCACTTCAACGGATCGCCCATCACTGCCCTGCGCACCGGATGGCGTGGTCTGAACCCAACCAAAAATGGGGGCTTCGCGGACCAGAAATGTGCCGGCCGGAATGTTGACAATTTGAAACAAGCCATTTGCATCACTAACACCCGAAGGCTCACCTTGATCAAACTGCTCGTTGGCGTTCAGGTCTGCATAAAATGTAAAACCAGCCAAGAAGGGTTCGTTGAGATCCTTTACGCCATTGCCATTAAGGTCGTCAAATTTGTGACCACTCACGCTCACGATCTGGGCCTGACCGGCTTCATGGTAGTAGATCTTGAAGGGATGCCCACCATAGGCACCATTAGGGAATGCCGTGTTCCACTGCTCTGATGGCGAGTCTAAAAACTCGATTCCAGGGATGAAATCAAGACCTGCAATCTTTCCTAAAACCTGATTATTTGGACGTCTATGTGTGTAGATCCGTATTTCACCTGAAGCCTCAATAGTTGAAGCAGTGCTCGTGTAAAACCCTCCCGGACCGGGGTTTTGGCTCGTAAGAAACCTGGAATCGACCACGATGGTCACTTTGCCGGAGTGCGACCGCACTATCGTGTCGTCGCTGAGTGTCATATCGTCGCTCGACGAAAGGCGCACATCGCCCGATGATAGCGTTTCAATTCGCGCATTGGCCAGCACAAACTTGTCATAGGATTGAGATTCGCCTCCGCTAAGTTCGATGTCGCCGGACACCTGCGGGTCTTGTGGATCACCTGTCACAATCGTGCTTCCCTGCACAAGCATCGATGCCGTTCCAAGTTGCGATGGCGTAAGTGTCTCGGTAGTACCGTTGATCGTGACGTTATTTTTTACGGCATGAATCAAGCTACCATCGGTGATGAGTACACCGTACTTGCTGTCAGGCACGGCGCCAGCGTTGCCAGTGATGGATATCGGACCATTCAGGGTTTTGATGACGGCATCCCCCGATGGAGATGGTGCGCTACCTTGCAAACTCAACGGTAATGTGGCCTGTAGCAAATTCTGTGCGATCCAAACACCAACCCCATACTCGCCCATGCTTGGACTTATGCCATGGATGATAATGTCTTCAAGTGCACTTGACAATGCTCGCGGGGAATTATGAATCAGCACTCCAACACACTGCTCACCACCCACATTGGTGTTCCCGACCAATTCAATTCTTCGCGGAGTGGTGATTTCGGCATTGTTGCGTAGTACAATACCACGGAGAAAGTCGCCCTGGGCCTGAGCAAGCCCTTGGATATGCACATTGCTTTGGAACGAATAGATGCTGTTATCTAGAAGTATGGCGGTATGATTGCTGCCCACATTGCCGATTTCGGAGGTCATAGTTAATACATGGCCACCTAGATTTGATTGGTTCGAAAACTGAACTCCGATTAGGTTGTCAGCATCGTTCGACAACATCGAGCTAACTTGTACATCGCCAAGTTCAGAGGATATCGACGCCTGATCGGTTACAACCAAACCCTTTGTACCTGAGCCGCCAGCCACTTGTGCCACCAAGTAAATATCCGTGTCGCCATGGCCTATTATGTCTAAGTCTCCTTGAATAAGCACGCCAATCGAAGGCCTTGAGTTATTGAAAACGTTACCCAACAATGTTATCTGCCCGTCTTGGACCGCTATGTCAACTCCGGAACCAGATACATGGATGCCGTATGATGCTGTGTTTGCCTGCTGGGCATCACCCTGCACATAAAACTCGCCTTCTGTGATGTTGATTTCCGTGTCCACCATCTTGACCCCATAGTTGGTGCCAAAGGTGAAGCCGGCGATTCCATGGACCCCGACATCGCCCTTGGTCGAAATAATCCTTCCACCGGTTAGGTCGACCCCAACTTGGTCGTCAACGATCAAAACATTTACGGGTTGCGTACCGTCGGAGCGAAGAATGACATTGCCACCGTTTGTGGGATTCAGTAGCCATTGGGTGGCATTGGGGTTGGACGGCGAGTTCCCAGTTGGTTTGAAATAGTTTAGCGCGTGTATCGTAAGGGTCGACGCCGTGTTCCAGCCGATCTCGACGTCATTGTCTATGAATATGCGACCCTGACCGCCATTCACGAAGGCTTGGTTATCGCTTGCAATAGTCAAGTCGCCCAAGGCTAACTGCTGCATGATCCAGCCGTCGGTGTAGATGGGAGGTGCGTTTTGTGCCACACCGCCACGTACGATCGAGATGTCGGCACGACCCAGCTGGGCCATCGACACCGATGTCGTCAGAAATATCAGTAAGAATAAGATGATCGATTTCATATCGAGAGGATTTGAGAGTTGATTGCAACGTCAGTTGACATGTCACCTATAGAATTTTGGGCCTTAATAGGGTCAGTCATCTCAAAAAAAAACCGCCCCAACACGAATCGGGGCGGCTTCTCACGTTTCTCAAGCAACT
>CAYWCV010000145.1:0-2619 GCA_964456845.1 uncultured Chitinophagales bacterium
GGGGATCGGGGATCAGTTAATGGTGAGTGTTTGGTACTCTGAGTGATTGCTTCTTTGGCAATGATAGAGTAAAAATTACTTCAAAGCCACCAAACGTACAATACTCAATGCTCAAAGCCCACTATTCACTGTTCATTGTTCAATCTTCAATCTGCAATTTCCAATTTTCAATTTTGACTTAACACAAGATTTCGGCAACCCAGAAACCGACCAGACTATACTAAAAAATTACTGACTATATAAAAATTTCAACGAATACTAAATCGTGAGTCCAAAAAGAACGGATCATGTATTTTTTTATCAAATATTAGGAAACTTTAACCTAAATTAGGGTGTATTGTACAACATGTACTCTATATTTGACTAATTCTCTGGCGTTAGACAGTGCCCTAAGTCGCACTGCACTAACTAAATAGGATGTATATAGAGTTTATTGCTCTAAAAAACTAGATTGAGGAGATCGTTGGTTGTTATGAACAATGGTGTTCCCTAACAAAAACGAATGAACTGACTAACGGGTTGTAGAGGCTCGAAAATGCGCACACGTAATGTATCGAAAGTACTGATAGACACGATGGCTTGGACGCTGATCCTGCCTATCGCGTACTTTCTGCGCCTTGAGATCGCCTTCTTCACCAACCTGAACGACATCCTGCTGGTGACGCTCGTGTCGTTTCCGATCAAGGCGGCGATTGTCTGGCTGAATCGCCACCACAGCTACTCGTGGCGCTATGCCGGCCTGCTCGATTCGTCGCACATCCTCCTGTCGATCATCCAGTTCATGATCATCTTCCTGTCCGCGGCCATGCTGCTGCGGCCGTACGTCTTCATACCGGCGTCGGTGCCGGTCATAGAGGCCATCCTGAGCCTGCTCATGTTCATCGGCATCCGCGCCGCAACCCGACTCTCCCTGCGCACCTACACCAAGGGGACCATGTTCCGCGCGGCCAATGCCGGAAACAAGCGAAAGGTGCTCATCGTCGGAGCCGGCGACGCCGGCACCATGATCTTGCGGAGCATCATCCAAAGCGACGACTCCGACCTGCTTCCCATCGGGTTCATCGACGACGACCCCGTGAAGCAGCGCCAGACCATTGCCGGACTCAAGATGTTGGGCACCATCGACGAACTACCCGCCATCGCCCGAGATACGGGCGCTTCGGAGGTGATCATCGCCATTCCGAGCGCAACCGGCCCACAGGTACGCCATATCGTCGAAATCGCCCGCAAGGCCAAGGTGCGCTACCGCATCATACCCAGCCTGAGCGAGCTCATCAACCGCGAACCCGCCGTCAACCAGATCCGGGAGGTGCGCATCGAGGACCTCCTCGGCCGCGAAACCGTCGAGCTCGACAACCGGGCCATATCCGAGATCATCACCGAACAGCGCGTGCTCGTGACCGGCGCCGGCGGAAGCATCGGCTCGGAGATCGTGCGCCAGCTCATCCCCTTCATGCCCCAGGAGATCATCCTGGTCGGACGCGGCGAGAACTCGCTGCACCAGCTGGTTCTCGAGATGGAGCGCAACCATCCGCAGCAGAAGATATCGACGCGCGTGTGCAACATCCGCGACAACCTCACCCTCGATAAGGTGTTCAGGGAGTTCAAACCGCAGGTCGTGTTTCATGCGGCGGCACACAAACACGTGCGCCTGATGGAGGAAAATCCGTCGCAGGCGGTGTTCAACAACGTGATGGGAACCCGCAACCTGGTGCGTCAGGCACTGAAGCACCACGTCGAATACTTCGTCAACATTTCGACGGACAAGGCCATCAATCCGACCTCCATCATGGGTGCCTGCAAGCGGGTGACTGAACTTATCGTTCAAGATGCCGCCAAGCACGCCGCCGACGGGCAGCATTTCATGTCGGTGCGCTTCGGCAACGTGCTCGGCAGCCGCGGCAGCGTCGTGCCCATCTTCCAGGAGCAAATCCGCCGTGGCGGACCCGTTACCGTGACCGACAAAAACATGATCCGGTACTTCATGACCATTCCCGAGGCGTCGCAGCTGGTGCTCCAAGCCGCCGCCCTGCACCTGAACGGGTGCGTGTTCGTGCTCAAGATGGGCGAACCCGTGCGCATCGTCGACATGGCCAAGGACCTCATCCGCCTGTCAGGCTTCGAGCCCGACAAGGACATCCACATCGTGTACACCGGCCTGCAGAACGGCGAGAAACTCTATGAAGAACTCGTGTACGGCGATGAGGAAAATACGGCCACACCACACGACAAGGTGCTCATCTGCGAAACCAACGGCCTGCCCTCAAATCTCGACTACCTGCTCAAGAACCTCGTCGAGGCGGCCGAATCCTACGAAAGCGACGAAATCCGCCGCTCGCTCAAAGCCATCGTGCCCACCTACGCAGGGTATGAGGCGAAAAAGGAACTGATGCGGGCGATGTAGGGGGGCTTTGCTGGCATTTCAAGAAGGTCCTTCGTCGACATTTCGCTTTGCTCAATGTGTCAGCTCAGGATGACGTGCCGACATCTCATGTTTGAGAAAGAAGGTCCTTCGCATACCCTTCGCTAGCTCCCTCACTGCGTTCGGGACCTTCGGCTCAGGCTGTCAGCTCAGGATGACGTGCCGACATTTTTTAAATATGGAAGAGGGTCCTTCGC
>CAYWCV010000146.1:0-2574 GCA_964456845.1 uncultured Chitinophagales bacterium
ATCCCAAAGTACAGACACAGCAAAAAGGGGACAGGCACAAAAAACCAAAGGATCAGCGAATACAGCAAGCTGTTTTTGGCTTTGGCCTCAGCCTCTTCATCAAGATTATGGCTATTCTGGCCGACAAATAACTCGGCAATCGGAATCACCACAAATACGACGATGACAGTGAGCCACGACAAAGGGCCGCCGTAGATAATTCCCAGAAGGGCTAGGCCAGGAATCGAGTAAGCAGATATGTATCGCCAAGCACTCATGATGTCAGTATTTAGGGTATTCCGAGCATAATACATTATGTGCCCTATTCCGTCAAGCATATTTCTACGTCAGGCTCCATGAATCAAGCCCGATTTTGCTTTGAACTAAGTTGACTCGAACCTATTTTCCATGATTTTCATGGAGTAATATGCGTATTGGACTTGGATTTATTGGCGCAGGCAATCACGCCCTGCATCATATGAAGGAATTCTCCCGTTTGGGGCAGGTTGACGCTGTGGCTGTCTTCGACACCATGCACGAGCGTTCACAGATGGCAGCCGCCAGATACCCAAGCTTGACGGTTGCCAATAACCTGGATGAGCTGTTGGCACTTCAGGATGTACATGCCGTTATCATCGCGACGCCTGCCGAAACCCACCTCGAAATCACACGTGCAGCCCTTCGGGCCGGCAAGCACATCCTGCTAGAAAAACCGATGGCGCATATTCCCGAGGATGCTCAGGAGATAGCACGTCTGGCTGCACTACATCCGGACCTAATCGTATTGGTTGGGCATGTCGAGCGCTATAACCGTCCGTATATGGACGCACGTAAAGCTATCGACGATAATGAGTTAGGTACTCCTAAGTTTATCTCTGCCAGCCGTGTGACACCTCTCTATCTGAACAACTCAGATTGGATGCTAGGCACGCTTGATACGGCAGTGCACGACATTGATCTGATGATGTGGCTCATGGGCGACAAGCCTGTTTCGGTTTCTGCCCAAGGTACGAAAGTCAATCCGGAGTACCCGATTTTTGATCATGTGTCCTATCAGATCAAGTTTGCCAACGGCGGACTCGCACAAGGCCACATCGGCTGGGTGGATTTCAAGGGCGGTTATCCAATGCTCCACAACGCGCATCCACGAATGTTCATTGCAGGTACGCATGGATCATTGCATTTGGATCTCTGGATGCGTCACACGGCCATCAACAACCAGTTGACGGGAGCCTACTTCTATGCCGACGACATCAACAGGGGCTATGCGGACTATTTCACGGAGGTGACGGCGCAGTTGTATGGGTTCATCCAGTGCGTGCTCGGTAATCAAAAGCCACAGATAACTCCCGAAGAAGCGAGCTTGGCCGTAAAGGTTGCCCATGCTGCCCATAAGTCCTCCATGCAGGACCTATCTGAATGGATTCACCTTTAACACATCGATACACTTACATGGATAAACCTCTCCTAGAGCGCATGACCTGGCCGGAGGCCAGACGCGCGGCGTTAAACGGTGGACGTGTGGTGCTCATCCCCGTTGGAGCCATTGAGCAGCATGGTCCCCATCTGCCGGTAGATCTCGACAACCGGATCGTGACGTGGCTGTGCGACGAAGCGGCACGACGCAGGCCGGATCTCGTCATGAGCGTGCCGCCGATCCATTACGGGTTCAACGAGCACAACATGGGTTTTCCTGGCACGATATCGGTCGAGGTGGAGAACTTCGTGAACTATGTGTACGATGTGTGCCGGAGCTTTGTGCGACAAGGGCATACACGCATCGTGCTCATCAACGGTCACGGTTCCAACGCGATGCCCTGCGCGCTAGTTGCACGCAAGGTGGTCAATAACAGCGAAGATGCCTTGGCGGCGGCCATCAACCATTGGTCGCTTTCGGCCGACTTGGCGGCAAAGATCCGCGAGTCAGGCAAGGGAGGTATGGCCCATGCATGCGAGTACGAAACATCCTGGTACCTGTTCATGGATCCCGACAGCGTGCAGATGGACAAGGCGGTACCCGACATGATCAAGCACCAGTCGGATTTCGTGTGGGTCGACATCATGTCGGGCGACGGTCCGGTGGCGTTGATCGACGACTGGTCGCGCCTGTCGAACGGATCGGGCGTGGAGGGCGACCCCGCCACGGCTACCGCCGAGAAGGGGAAGCTCTATGCCGAGGAGGAGGTCACCAAGCTCATCGCGTTCTGTGAGCAGTTCAAGGCCCAAAAGGTGCATCCACGTCGCAACTATACGGCCAGGGGATCGGATCCAAATCCGTACTACGAAGACCATGTCTGATGTGATCGACAGCTTATTGCCTGGAATGCGTTGGCAGGGAATGGTTTCCAGTGCGTTGGATCCTTCGGTTTCAGTGCCGTTGCTTGTTGCGAAGGGTTCGACGGATGGGCCGATGCTCCTTGTGACCGGCGGTGTGCATGGCGATGAGTATGAGGGTCCGGCAGCCATCCATCGGTTGATGCGGAAGGTGGATCCTGCCGGTTTGGTCGGCACGGTGGTAGGCATCCCGGTGGTGAATCTTTCTGCTTGGCGCAGCCGGTCGCGCTTCAGCGCCACGGATGGGGCCGACTTGAACCG
>CAYWCV010000147.1:0-2548 GCA_964456845.1 uncultured Chitinophagales bacterium
GGGTCACCGTGCGCGCCCAAGCGGCCGGACTCGGCTTTACCGAGCACTACCACCAACTGCTCGAGACGGCGAACGGCGAACTGTTCATGTGGATGCCTCACGACGACATCTTCGACCCCGGCTGGGTGCCCACCCTGGCCGCCGCCCTGGCAGACCATCCGCAGGCGTGGCTTGCGTTCGGCCAGCTGAATTACGTTGCTAAAGACGGTGTAACCCCGGTCGTCCGATCTCCCATTCCCATTTCGCCCGGCATCATCACGATTTGGACTACCATCCAGCTGATGTTGAGATCGGGTAGTTGGACCGCAATACCTTTCCGTGGGCTGTTTCGTCGCCAAAATGTAATCGACGCTAACATCCGCATGGATCCGGCCACCTCGTTGGTGTCCGTAGATCTAGAGTGGGTCTTCAGCGTCGCCCTTCATGCTCCCTTCGTCTACGACAACCGTGCCATCACCTGGAAACGGCTTTACGACGGCAGCACCCACACAACCCCGCTATGGCGCAGCCAGCGCCGCGGCAACGAGCATGAGGCTGCCTTACGCCTGATACGAAACCATCGAACTGCCGGCTTTGTAAGCGTCTGCCTGCGCACAATTGTTGTGATGCATGCTACCGTACATCGCCTGAGAAATCATCGGTATGTGGGAAGATGGCTCAAGTACTAGCGGCTTCCGAAGCGGTTCAGGCATTTGTGATGGCAATATCGATTTATGCAATTACGGAATCAAAATCCGAAATAACATGAAAGTAACTAGTGACTAGTGATTAGTGTGCGTTAATCATTGGTAATCATGGGTAGTAATTGATAATCATTGCTCATGATTCCCGCAGGGCAGGTCCTTCGCCGACATTTCGCTTCGCTCAATGTGTCAGCTCAGGATGACGGCGCCTCCATTATAAGAAGGTCCCGACTTCGTCAGGATGACAGCGCCGCCATATTGGGAAGAGGTGACCTCGAAGTCACCCCTCCACTGCGAAGGTCCCTCATGATATTCGGGATAAATTCCGGGGCCGGGGGAGGTGGCATTTGCCACAGCAGGTCCCGACTTCGTCGGGATGACGGCGCCCCGTCTTATATATAGAAAAGACACCTCGCTGCGCTCGGCGTCAATCTGCAATTTTCAATCTGCAATTTTCAATTTTCAATTTCTCTTGCATTTCCCATCTAACTCTTCTTAATTTGAATCACTATCTCAAAAAAAGAAGCAAAAATGGAAGTAAGAAATCGTAATGTGCCCATACCGAGCGGAAGCTTCTTCCTGTTCGGACCCCGTGGCACAGGCAAAACCACCTGGCTGAGGCAGACGTTCAAAGATGCCCTCTGGCTGGACCTCCTCGACCCGGAGAATCAGCGCATCTACTCGGCACGCCCCGAGCGGCTTCGTGAATGGATCGACGGTAACCCTGGCAACATCGACGTCGTGATCGACGAAATCCAGAAGGTCCCCAGCCTGTTGGATGTGGTCCACCAACTCATCGAGGGCGACCGCCGGCTCCGCTTCATCCTCACGGGTTCGAGCGCCCGCAAACTTCGAAGACAGGCGGTGAATCTGCTGGCTGGACGCCTGGTTCGCATCGAGATGCATCCCTTCACGGCGGATGAACTGGGCGCGTCGTTCGATCTGGAGCGTGCGCTCTCACACGGTTTGGTGCCTCTGGTGTGGAATGCGGCCGAACCTGGCCAGACCCTGAGAGCGTATGCTTCGCTGTACCTGCAGGAGGAAGTGAAGGCGGAGGCCATGGTGCGCGACATCGGCGCATTCGCCCGCTTTTTGGAAGCCATCAGCTTCTCTCACGGCAGCGTTCTAAACCTGTCGGCCGTGGCGCGCGAATGCCAGGTGGGTCGCAAGACCGTGGAGGGCTATTTGGAGGTGCTCGAGGATCTGCTCCTGTCGTTTCGGGTGCCTGTGTTCAGCAAGAGGGCCAAACGTATTCTGGTAACGCACGAGAAGTTCTACTACTTCGACGCAGGGGTCTTCAAGTCGCTGCGTCCCGCCGGACCCCTCGACCATGCGTCCGAATTGTCGGGTGTGGCGCTCGAGGGACTCGTTGCACAGCACCTCAGGGCTTGGATCGCCCACAGGCAGGATGGCGACAAACTCTACTACTGGCGCACAAAGTCGGGCAGTGAGGTCGATTTTGTGGTGTACGGTCCAGACATCTTCTCGGCTTGGGAGGTGAAATACGCGACACGCGTGCACCCTACCGACCTGCGGGCACTGAAAGCCTTCCGTGAGGACTACCCCGAAGCCAGCGTCGCCTTGCTGTACATGGGACGAGACCGGCTGCTTGTGGATGGGATACCTGTCATCCCCATGGTGGAGTTTTTGTCCGCCGCAATAAAGTGACTAGTGACAGCAGGTCCCGACTTCGTCGGGATGACAACGCCTCGCCTTGTATAGAGAAAAGGCACCTCGCTGCACTCGGCATCAATTTTCAATCTTCAATCTTCAATCTTCAATTTTCAATCTCCACCCTCATCCCTCACTCTCTCAAACAGCCAATCGGCACGACCCATATACCGTCGCTGCGTCGATAGGCAAAT
>CAYWCV010000148.1:0-2545 GCA_964456845.1 uncultured Chitinophagales bacterium
GTTTAACGACGATGAACGTGAGTCCGTTGTCGAGGGTGAATGTGGTCACCTTTTTCTCGAATTCAGCCAAATTCTGGGCCGAAACCTCGCCAATGAACAATATTACCACAAGCATGCCAAGAATGGCTCGCCATCTTTTTATAGAGATCATTTTTTGTCTTGTTAAGTTAACTGCGCGTTACAACACGTACCCTTTTAACCAGCGCGCACGATATGACATTCCCTAAGCATACGTAGAATTGGTAAAATGGTTATACTTTCAGCAGAATTTTGCGCTTTTTGCCACGAATTTTCAATCCTTCGATTCTAGCTTTACCTTTGATAATGAACATGAGATGGTTTCCTTTATTTGCAGCGCTTATGTTGGTCACATCTTGCAGCCCCCGAAACGACGGTAGACTCGCGGAGTTGCGCGCCGATGTGGAGGCCATCATGGCATCCCATCAAGGCCGTTTTGCCGTGGTCTTCGAGGAGTACGGCAATCCCGACAACCGGTTGGACATCAACGGGCAGATGGTATTCCACGCCGCCAGCACGATGAAGACGCCCGTGATGGCCGAATTGTGGCGTCAGGCATCTTCTGGCGAGCGCTCGCTCGACGACAGCATTTTGGTGCGGAACACGTTTTTCAGCATCGTTGACGGCAGCCCCTACGAAATGGACATATCGCGCGACGGTGGCGACGATCTGTACAACGCAATCGGTGAAAAACGGACGATTCGCGATCTGACCTTCGACATGATCACCGTCAGCAGTAACCTTGCCACGAACATCCTGATCGAGGAAGCCGACGCCAAACGCGTCACCGAGTTCATGCGCAGCCTCGGAGCAGATTCCATACAGGTCCTGCGTGGCGTCGAAGACATGAAGGCCTTCGACGCAGGGCTCAACAACCGCACAAACGCCCACGATCTGGCGCTGCTGTTTCGGTATTTGCTCGATTTGGGAGCCGATGCGGACGAAATGATGGACATCCTCAACGCACAGACATTTAAAGACATGATCGGTGCCGGGGTTCCGGTAGATACACAGGTCGCCAGCAAGAGTGGATCGATCACCAATACCGCGCACGACTCGGGTGTCGTGATCATGGCCGACGGCAGGAAATACATTCTTGTCATCCTTACCGACCAGCTTGCGAGCAACGACGATGGCATCAAGGCCGGAACGGACATATCGCGTCGCATCTACGAACATATGATTCAACATTAGTCTTACACGTTTCCATGAAATTACGCATCCTATCTGGTCGAATGGGTTCAACGGCTTTGGCATTGGTCCTGTTGTTGTTGGCATCCTGCACGGCAGACCTTCGCGGCTTTCAGTCAAGTCCCAATCCGGACGGGTATATTTTGGTGACCCACAACGTCGAAAATCTGTTCGATGCCGACGGTTCGGCTGTCTACAACGACTACAAGCCGGTTGATGCCGATGGGAACCCTCAGTACACCAACACACAGATCCTGAACAAGATCAGGAACATCGTGCGGTTAATGCAGCAATATGGCGACGGAAATGGCCCAGACGTGTTGATGGCATCTGAGATAGAGGCAGACCATACACCCAGCCGTCCCATAACCGCCGAAGATTTCCTGAACCGATGGGCTGGCACCACCTTGGAGCAGATGTTGGGTGCTGGTTTTACGGATGAGGTAGCCGATCTGCCAGCCGAGCTCCTACTGCTGAAGGGGATGTGGGACGCGGGTCTGCGCGGTTACGATGTGGCCACAGTTGAGCCACGTCGCGGCAATGATGCCCCATACGCCGTGATCAAGAACGTGGTCTTTTCGAGACTGCCCATCCTTCACGATCGCACCAAGGCGCACGATATTTCGGATGCTCGACCCATCCTCGAAGTGTGGCTACATGTTGATGGTGTACCACTGGCCACCTTCACGAACCACTGGAAATCGGGTGCCTCGAACGTGCAGACCGAAGCGACCCGAATTCAGAACGCCCAGGTCCTCAGGACAAGGCTCGACGAGTTGCTCGCGGCCGATCCCGATCAGGATTTCATCCTCGCCGGCGACTTCAACAGCGACTACAACCAAGTGCAGCGATACACCAACATGAGCGAAACCGGCATCAATTCGGTGCTGCTTACTTCCGGTGACGAACGGTCCGTGAAACGTGAGAAAAACGCCATCTACAACCTATGGTATGAGGTTCCCGTCGACGAACGCCGCTCCGACAGCTATTTCGAGAACTGGGGCACCCTCATGCACCTGATGGTAAGCCCAGGCATGTACAACCGTGGCGGGGTTGTTTACGTCGACAACAGTTTTCACGTTGGCATTTTCCCGGGCTTGAACGCAAACCCGGTCAATTTGCAACCGCGGCGATGGACCAACGCAAGCGGCGGCATTGGTTTCAGCGACCATTTTCCGCTCAGCATGCGCATCAAGGTGATTCCAGATGGACAAGGACTCGTCGAGCTCGATAATCCCGGTGTCGAAAATGATGCCGACTGGCGTCCACTGCGAGTCAGCACGCAAATGCCCGATCCTAACGGCATCATTGTGCTCGATGCATCAAAAGTGGCCGA
>CAYWCV010000149.1:0-2500 GCA_964456845.1 uncultured Chitinophagales bacterium
GAGGTCCTCGGATTTGGATTGGATCGCCCCGGCATGATGTTGGAGCATCTTGGGACGACCGGATCCATCCTCGCCTGCACGGAACGGCCGATTTTCGACCCCGAAATGGCCGTTGAGGTCTATCCACACCTGATATCAGGGTTGTGGCTGCTTGGTGGATCGATCAGCACGGCTGGTCGGGCGCGGTCGTGGGCTGATGGCATCCTGACAAAAGAGGGCAGGGAAGGCATGGACGATGATGCACCCCAAATGCCCAACTTGTCTGAGCCCCTTCTGTTTATCCCACACCTTGCCGGTGCTCGGTGCCCGCAGTGGGATCAACATGTGCGGGGTAGCTGGCTCGGACTCTCACTGAATCACTCCTCTCGAGATTTATACCAAGCAGTGCAGGAGGGGAGCGTATTTGCCCTGCGAAGCGTCCTAAACCGAATGGAGCAGCTAATGGGAGTTGCATCATCCATTCAGGTGAGTGAGAAGGAGGGTGCCCCTGCTTGGCAAAAGATGCGGGCAAATATCTACGGCAGGAATCTTCAGCCGGTCATGAACCCGGAACCGACCGCACAGGGAGCCATGATGCTGGCAGCCGTGATGCTGGGTGTCTATCCTGATGTTAAAACGGCCGTTACCGAAACGGTTTCCTTCTCGGATTCCATTACCATCGACAATGAATTGGCAGCGTTGTACGACCGTTTGTACGCAAAGTGGGTCGTCGCGGAAGCAGTAGTACGTACCTTACGGTAAGATATTAAAGGTCCATACGGGATGACAGTCCCCAAGTTAGTGAGTTAAATTGAAGCTCCCTTCGGGAGGGGTCCCTACGGGATGACAATCCCCGAGTTAGTTAGGTAAGATGCCTACGGCATAGGGTCACCGATCACTGATCACCGACAACGCTGCGACATCGCCCAGCGATTCGCCCAGTTCGGCGGGCACGATGCGGCAGACACTTCGGGCGGATGGGATGGCTTCGCGATCTAGAGCTTCTTCCATTGCAGGAATAAGCAAGTGGCCGCTGCGGGCGAAGATGCTTCCGATCACGATACATTCCGGGTTTAGGATGTCGATCAAGATGGCCAGACCCTCACCCAGTCGGTATCCGACGATCTTTACAATTTCGGCCGCCAGGTCATCTCCCGCCTCGCAGGCACCGAACACATCCTTTGCTGTGATGTCGTGATCGCGGGAGGCAGAGGGGCCTACCAGCATGCTCATCCTTCCCGAATCGCGCGCTTTCCTGACCTCCGATACGGCCGTTCTTGCGATGCCGCCTCCCGAGCAGAACCCCTCGAAGGAGCCCGCCTTTCCGAACCCCACAGGACCATCGGCTGCCAGACGGATGTGCCCCACCTCGCCGGCAAGGTCGTTCGTGCCGCTGTAGAGTCGTCCGTCGAGAATCAGACCCGCCCCCATGCCTGTGCCGAAGGTTAAGAAGATCATGTTCTTGGTGCCACGGCCAGCTCCAAACTTCCATTCAGCCAAGGCGCAGGCGTTGGCGTCGTTCTGTAAGGCAACTGGCACGTTCCACTTTTTGTTCAGATCGTGCACGATTGGAACATCATCCCAGCCGGGCAGGTTCGGCGGACCCAAGATCCTACCTGTCTGGCTATTGAGTGGTCCGCCGCAGCTGATGCCAATGCCGGCAAGGTTCTCTTTGCCGTAGCGATCGATAAGCACACCGATAGATTCGTCGATATGGGTGAGGATTTCGTCGGGTCCACGTTCAGATGTGCGCGTGTCAAAACGGATTTTTTCGATGATCGTACCGTTTGAATCACCCCAGACAACCGCACATTTAGTGCCACCTATATCGATGCCTATCAGTTGGTTAGGGACGATCATCTCGAGGTTCTTCATCGAGTGGTGGAACCGGAGTGTAAACGGAAACTAGCGCGAATGATCGGCCGTCTGGGCTTACGGCCATGCGACTGATGTTCGACAAGCCGAAATTCCGGAAATCGGCCACCGACTTCCAGATGCCGTCGGCTTCGCTGCTGTAGGCGTAGAGGATGCTGCCTGACGAAGCGTACAAGGTTCCGTCAGGGCCAAATACCAAATCTAATGCGCCTTCAGGCATTTGAGCGATGGCATTTCGGCTAAGTGTGACCGGATCTACGTCGACAATGATATTGCGGTCTGGTCGCGTGGTGTCGATGAAGACGAATCCATCCAGATTGGGGTGTTTGCGGATGCTTCGACCAGGTATCCCTTCGACTCGACGCTCCGTTTTGGTTGATGGATCCCAAATTCGAAGCGACTGTGGGGAGCCAAGCACGAACATCGGGATTTGGCCATCATCCAAAATGTCAAAATATCCCACCGAGTCGCGCTCACTAACATAGATCTGCGATAATCCCGTAAAGATGTTGTACTCCCAAAGGCGTTGGCGTCCGTCGGGCTCTACCACTACTGACACAAATAGAAAGTCGGATATCGGGGTGGGTGAGTACTCGCCGACATCGGTGCGGGTCACTTGATAGGTGGTGTCGTTATCGATGTCATA
>CAYWCV010000150.1:0-2417 GCA_964456845.1 uncultured Chitinophagales bacterium
AGTACATGTAGTTCATGTTTCCAACATTTCGTTCTGTCTAGAACACATCTCATTTAAAGTTCATGATCAATAAAGTAATCGAGCGTGTCGACCCCGACAGCTCACTGCCGTTATATCTACAGGCCGAGCAAATTGTACGAAAACTTATCGACGACCCCGAGTACGCCGACGGCGTAAACCTTCTACCCAACGAACTCGAACTCTCCGAAGCCATCGGAGTTTCGCGAAGCACGATGCGCGAGGCGATGAACAAGCTTGTATTCGAGGGCCTGCTTGTGCGTAAAAAAGGGTTGGGTACGAGGGTTGCCGAACGCCAGGTAGTCACAAAAGCCAATCTGTGGTATGGCGATCCCAGTGAGTTTTACGAGTCCGACCTGAAGCCGGATGTTCTCGAAATCACCATCGGCTGGGAAAGGGCGCCGCGGCCTGTCTCGAAATTTTATGGCATCCCTGAAAAGCGGTCGGTCATCAAAGTGGAGCGACTCATCGACTGCATCGGCTCGGCAAAGGTTTACGTAACCTCGTGGTTGAATCCGAGGATTGGGTTGCGCAGCCACATGGATTTCGAGGGAATGTCCGTTTATGAGCTCTTGAAGCAGAGTGGAGTTGTGATCGGCAACGCAGTTGAAGAGTTGACTGCCAAAGTTCCTGAGCCATGGGTCTACAAAAAGCTGGAGATCAAACCGGGATCAATCGCTATCTTCCGTAGAAGGTTTGTGTACGACAATGAAGGCAAGCCCATTGAGTACCGTTTAGAGATCTATGACGCATCCAAGTTTGTGATACGGTACGATCTTGATGGTCCATCTCTGTAACTCGATCTAACCCACGCCACGTTATGACGGCAACCATTGGAAGGATCGGTTTTTGGGTTGGTCTTTTCGTTGGTGCGCTCATATGTTGGTTGCCGCCTTTTGCAGGATTGAGTGAAGCCGCTCAGGCCACGCTTGCCTTGTCGGCAGTGATGGTGTTGTGGTGGATGACGGAGTCGATCTCGATTTCTGCCACAGCGCTGCTGCCCTTGGTGCTGATTCCAGTTTTAGGGATCGGAACGATATCGCAGGCGTCCTCTCCGTATGGCAACCCCGTCATCTTTCTCTTTTTGGGAGGGTTTCTGCTTGCCACGGCGTTGGAGCGATGCGGACTTCACAAACGGATCGCCTACTCCATCGTGTCACTTATTGGGATGTCGCCGAACAGGCTCATTTTGGGCTTTTTGATCGCATCGGCGGCGCTGAGCATGTGGATCAGCAACACGGCGACGGCCCTGATGATGCTACCAATAGCGTTGTCGGTCGGGTCGATAGGCTCGCAATATGGCAATACCGACAAAGCCATTGCAGCCTTACTGCTGGCCGTCGCCTTTGGCAGCAACCTTGGAGGGATCGGCACATTGATCGGCACCCCACCCAATGCCATCATGGTCGGGTATTTGCAGCAGAACCACGACATACAGATCGGCTTCGCGGAGTGGATGAGAATCGGTGTACCCATCATCGTGGTAATGATGCCAATTGTTTATTTTGTGCTCAAAGCAGCCATGGGCTTTACCGCAAAGATGGATGAAGACGCCATAGCCCGTGAGGTCCGCATGCAGAGATCCCATCTTGGGTCGTGGTCGGCGGCCGAGGTGCTGGTCACCTTGCTTTTCATCGTTGCTGCTGTTGGTTGGATATTCCAACCATACATTGCCCCCTACATCCCAGGAATCAGCGATGCGGGCGTGAGCATCTTCGTCGGATTGCTGCTGTTTATCGTCCCAGATGGCAGGAGCGGCAAACTGTTGGAATGGTCCGACGCCGAGAGGATTCCATGGGGCGTGCTCGTGCTCTTTGGCGGCGGACTCAGCCTCGCCGATGCCATTCAGCGCTCCGAATTGGCCGTTTGGCTCGGCGATTCGATGTCCGGGCTTGCCGTTCTACCCTTACCGGCCATTATCCTCATCGTATCGCTCATGATCATCTTCTTCTCGGAAGTGACCAGTAATTCGGCAACGGCTGCCGCGGTGTTGCCGGTGATGGGGGCTCTGGCCGTGTCGCTTGGCTATGATCCAACAGTCTTGGTTATTCCGGCGACCTTGGCGGCCACCACGGCCTTCATGCTGCCGGTGGGCACACCACCGAACGCAATCGTGTTCTCGTCTGGCAAGGTGCGCCAGATCGACATGATCCGAACCGGCTTCTGGTTGAACATTGCGTCAGCCTTTGTCATCACGTTGATGATGATGCTTCTGATGTAATATTTTGCATCCTTTTGGTTGCATCTTCGCCAAATTCATGCCATAATACTACCCCCGTCCGTCAATCAAAATCATGATCACCTATGTGGCTCAACCTTAAGTCATACGAAGAGTACAAGCAGACCTACGATAAAAGTATTCAGGATCCCGAGGCATTTTGGGAGCACGAGGCAGGTAC
>CAYWCV010000151.1:0-2411 GCA_964456845.1 uncultured Chitinophagales bacterium
AGGGATCGGTGATCAGAAAGATACGAAACATTGGACATTGGACATTGGACATTGGACGTTGGGCATTGGGCATTGAGCATTGAGCATTTATGCCGAGTGCAACGAGGCATCTTTCCATTTAACTAAACGAGGCCTGTCATCCTGAACTGACACACCGAAGGCGAAGCCGAGGTGTCGGTGAAGGACCTTCTTCGAGTTATAAAAAACTCGCGTCTAGCGTCTCGCCTTATCTATTCCACGTACGCACCAGCACCGTCGAACTGATGGCGATCGACACGATCGGACCAACAACGCGCACATAATCGGCAAAAATGGGCTTGCGTTTCACCTGGATGGCAATCACATCCATATTGCGGATGCGCGTATCGCGCATGAACGGATCAAGTGGCTCATCGTAGCGGAGATTGATGCGCTGCACGGGGCGTCCATCGGTGGGATTCAGCATCAGGCTCACACGCAGTTTCGACCAGTCGAGCTGGGTCTCCACGCTCGAAAATCCCCTTGGTCCCTTTGCGTATGACACAAGTTCCATCAGTCGGGTGCCTCGAGGCACCAAGTAGGTGCCAGGTGTGGTCACATCCCCCCATACCATGACAGTGTCAGCCAACTGACCCGGTTCTGCAACACGAATGATGGCATCCGCCATCTGGAAGTTTCGACTGTTCTGCATGTTCCCAAACTGCGCATTAGCTTCAGAGACCAAAATTACAGCTAATGTACCAAAGATGGTCATAAATCGACCAATGGATACGATGTGTTGAGTGATGGACTTTGTGATCAAGTATGGCATGTGCTGTGATAATTTATGTAAACGGCAATAATTCATGTAGACTGATATTTGCCGTAGCCTTCGTAGTTGTACTTGTAGTAATAACTTGAGTAGTAGGATCCAGCCGCCTTCTTTGGATCGAAGGCCGTAAGAGCCGCACCCAAGATGTTCGCATTGATCTGGTTGAGATTCTTGAGCAGGATGTCGAACTCCGGTTCCTTGGTCTGATTGAAGCGGCAACACACGATCACACCGTCCGATTTCACGATCATGGGGGCCGCGTCCGAGATGATGCCGAAGGGCGGCGTGTCGATGATCACATGGTCGTAGTTCTGCTCGAGGAGAGTGATAATTTCGCGGAGCCGCTCGCTGCGGCTCACTTCGACGGGATTCGGCGGACGCTTGCCCGATACCATCAAATGCACGCTTGGCATGATCGATTCCTGGATGGCATCGGCAAATTCGGCCTCATTGAACACAAGGTCGATCACGCCAGGCTCTTTGGCGACGCCAAAAATGGTGTGAACCCTTGGTCGGCGGTAGTCGGCATCGAGAATCACCACCTTTTTACCGGCTTCGGCCAAGGCGATGGCCAGATTCGATGCAACCGTGGTCTTACCTTCGCCTTTGTTGGCCGAGGTCACCACGATCGTCTTGAGGCTTTTGTCGGGCGATGCGTAGATCACATTGCTCTGCAGACGGCGGTAGGCTTCCGACACGGGCGAAATCGAATCGATCACCATGCTAAGCTCCGTAGATATCGGAACGCCCTTCACAAGCACGGTGGCACGGTCCTTCGAAATTTTCTTATTCACCTTGCTGATATCGGGGATGATCGACAACAAGGTCACGTTCTTGGCCTCCAGCTTCTCGATGCTGTTGATTTCATTCTGGATCACATCGCGCATAAAAATGAAACCGACAGCCAAACCAAACCCAAGACCTAGCCCTATGAGGTAAATGATCTGCTTACGAGGACGTACGGCCTGGCGGGGGACTTCCGACAGGTCGATTACGCGTCCAAGGCCGGTCTGCGTCTGCTCCCAAAGGGCTGTTTCGGCTGCCTGCTCGGCAATGAGCAAATACAACTTCTCGTTCATCTCAAGGTCGCGCTGCCGTCGAGCCAACTCGAGCATGTTGTCGGGGATGGCATTGAACTGACGGTCATATTCGGAGAGCCGCTGACGGAACAGGTTGAGCATGGCCTGGAGCTGCGTCTCCTCGATTTCGAGCGTTAGGATGGTTTCGCGCAGGCTAGATAGACGCGATGTAAGATTGCCGTCGGTTGACCCAATGAATCCTATGAGTGTGGGGTCGTCGCTGATAAACTCGGATGTGATTTTACCGATTTCACTTCGGATGGCATTGATCTGTGTGTTCAAGTCGCGAAGTGTGCCATCAGCATCGGTAATATTGGGGTTTCGACTAACTAAGAGCACCTTTTCGGTTTCCTTCTCGGCCAAAGCCATCTGTAATTGAGAAATGCGTGGAGCAATAGAAGCTGCCAGCTGATCGGCAATTCCTGGCGATATGGTATTCAACTCTTGTCGATAGGTACGTAAGCTGGCTTGAATCGACGTAAGACGAATTTCGGACGACTGTATCTCGGCCTGAAGCGACGACAGGGCGCCAATGAGCTGGC
>CAYWCV010000152.1:0-2280 GCA_964456845.1 uncultured Chitinophagales bacterium
TATTTTGCGCGTCTATCCGAATCTCCATAATTCCATAGACACGGATCATGCCAAAAGTCAAAACCAAAAGTGGTGCAAAGAAGCGTTTCGTCCTTACCGGAACCGGTAAAGTGAAGCGCCGCCGTGCCTACCACCGCCACATCCTGACCAAAAAGTCAGCCAAGCGCAAGCGCAATCTGCGTGGTGTCGTCATCGCCCATGAGGCCGATGCCGCCAACATCCGCGCCATGATTCCTTACGCTTAATCACAAAATTACCACCAACTAAACCTATCGAACCAAAATGCCACGCTCAAGCAATAATGTGGCTTCCCGTCGCCGTCGCAGAGGCATACTTGCCTTAGCGAAAGGTAACAGGGGCGCTCGTAGCAAAGTCTACACGATAGCGAAGAACACCGTCGAAAAGGGTCTTCAATATCAGTACCGCGACCGTCGTGTCCGCAAACGCAACTTCCGCAGCCTGTGGATCACCCGCATCAACGCAGGGGCACGCCAGTACGGCGCGTCTTACTCCCGCCTGATGGGTGCCATGCATGCCAAGAACATGGAGATCGACCGCAAGTTGCTGGCCGACATGGCCGTGCGCGACATCGACACTTTTGGGGCCATCGTAAAACAAGCCCTGTCGTAAGCACAGCATCATCCGTATATTTCGACCGGCAGGGTAACGTCAACAACCGTTAGTCTGCCGGTTTTTTTTTGCCCCATTTATCAAATAATCGTCTCTGATGGACGTCAACCAACACATCCAAGACCTAATGGCCGAGGTCGAAGCAGCCTCCCTGGCCACAAACGAGGAGCTCGAGGCGTTCCGCCTGCGGTTTCTGGCACGCAAGGGTGCCGTGCAGGACCTGTTTGGGCTCCTCGGCAAAGCAGAACCTGAACAGCGCAAGGAGCTCGGCAAACGGATCAACGACCTGCGCGACCTGGCCACGACGACCTACGAGTCGGCCAAGGAGGCCCTCGAGGCCATGACGGTTACGCACCGGAAAGCAACCGAAGACCCCGGTCTAGCGGCATTGCCCTACCCTGCGGGATCGCTCCACCCGATCACACTCGTTATGGAGGAAATCAAGCAGGCCTTCTTCCGGATGGGCTTCACCGTCGCCAACGGACCCGAACTTGAGGACGACTTCCACAATTTCACCGCCCTCAACTTCCCGCCTGAGCACCCTGCCCGCGACATGCAGGACACTTTTTTCGTGCACAAGTCAACCGGCGATGGCGACGACGACCTGGTGCTGCGCACGCATACCTCGCCCGTGCAGATCCGCCTCATGAAGCAGGCCAAGCCGCCGATCCGCGCCATCATGCCCGGCAAGGTGTATCGCAACGAGTCGATCACTTACAAGTCGTACTGCCAGTTCCATCAGGTCGAGGCGCTGTACGTCAACAAGGGCGTGAGCCTGGCCGAGCTCAAGGAGACGCTGATCACCTTTGTGCAGCTTCTGTTCGGCGACGACGTGAACTATCGGATACGCCCCTCCTTCTTCCCGTTCACCGAGCCCAGCCTCGAAATGGACATCTGGTGGGAGAAGCCGGGCAGCGAAGGCCGGTGGATGGAGATCCTCGGTGCCGGAATGGTCGACCCGAACGTCCTTGAGGCCGTGGGCATCGATTCGGAGGAATACACGGGCTTTGCCCTGGGTCTGGGTGTCGAGCGCATGGCGCTGCGCAAGTACGGCATCGACGACATCCGCATCCTCTACGACAACGACCTGCGCTTCCTCGAACAGTTTGATTAATCACACGCAATGAAAATTTCCTGTAATTGGCTCGCCGACTACTTGGTCGGTTCCTATTCCCCCGAAGAGCTGGCCGAACGCATCACACTTGCCGGACTCGAGGTCGAAGAAATTATCCCTACGAGCAAGCCGCTTCCTGGCGTCGTGATCGGCAAGGTAGTTGAAGTTGAACGACATCCCGATGCTGACCGCCTCACCGTTTGCCGCGTAGATATTGGCACCGAGGTGTCCCAGATCATCTGCGGTGCGCCGAACGTCGCCGCCGGACAGACCGTGGCCGTGGCGACCGTGGGAACAACCTTGCCGATCAAAGACAAGGAGGGCAATCCCCTCGTGCTTCGCAAGGCGAAGATCCGCGGCGTCGAATCGGCCGGAATGATATGCGCCGAAGACGAACTGGGGCTCGGAGACGACCACTCGGGCATCATGGTGCTCGACGGCTCGCTGCAGGTCGGAGAATCGTTCGACAAGGCCATGGGACGCACTTCCGACCATGTGTTGGAGGTCAGCCTGACCCCAAACCGCCCCGACGCCAC
>CAYWCV010000153.1:0-2166 GCA_964456845.1 uncultured Chitinophagales bacterium
CTTCTGTCTATTGCCATATGCACACGCGCAAAGCCGTAATCGCTGGCCATTATATCTTTATCGGAAAGTTCAACTTGCACTTCCACACGATTTTGGCCCAAGATGGCAAAAGGTACGAGATCATCGCCATGAACAAACTTCAGTGTTACCGATCTCATCCAACCTTCTTCTATAGCAGGATTCGGGCGCTGAATTGTCGATGGTCCCAACAACGAGTAATCCGTCACTTTCTCCAGACTGCTGTGGCGCTCGTTCCTTGCCGTTAGCTCCCAACTGCGATCAGAGCGGGGTTTTCGGTAATCGACCGCCCAAGAGATCCCCTCCGAGCGGAAATAGTCGAAATAGTCGGTTGATGCCACGATTATGTTCCTAACGCCAAAAAGTAGGCTGCTAGTCATCGACGGGTACCGCGTCTGGGTCTTGGCATCATAACTCAGTTCATGCGTAAAACGGGGCATCTTTGATAGACTGAATTTCGTGCCCCCTGTATAGTCAGCTTTCTCCGACGAAAAACTGTATCCACCTCCTCCAAAAATGGATACTTTTTTTGAAAGCGGGTAGCTCAACGTACCTGCAAGGTGTAGACCGTCCACGCGTGTGAACCGTGCATCGGGCGTTATTGATCCCTTAAAATTGCGCCCAATCCGGTTTTCTCTTCGCCCACCAACGGTTACTGTTCCTGAATTTTCATCATCGTCGTCGTCGATGAACCGCGCCAGGAACCCTTTGGGGCGAAAGGCCTCATCAAGGGTATTCGTGCTGTCTAGTTCGGCGTACGCCTTCTCCTCGACGTTTGTGAGAGGTACGACGAGTGGACTTTGCAGAAAGAGGCTGTCGAGTTTTACCGACACCGAATCGATGCGAAGGCGTCTTTGTTGACGATCGTCATTGTAAAGCGAGTCAGGCAGCGACGTGTTGACCTGATAATCCGTCAACCTTGAAAGCTGTTGGATTCCCATTTCAGGGAACTGAAGTCCGACGATTCCAAACTTCAGTTCACCACGTATTCGAACGTCGATCGGCAGCCAGTAGTCGCCGCCAAAGTTGCTGAACTGCTGCGTGAACCACAGATTGAATTTTTGTATAGGTGGTGGAAATATAAGCGCATCATTGGGTTTGAGATCAATCTCAAGAAGGGCATACGCTGAGTCGACCACGGCGATAGTACCTTCAAAGGTGGGTTGAAGCCTACGGCGGGGCGATACTTTGATATCGAAGACGGTCAGATTATCGATGGACCTCAACCCGATGAGCTCAAAATTGTAGAACCGAAACGCGTCGGGATGGGTTGGGCCCACCATGTCGAAGCCTCCGATTTCGAGGTTGTCGTCATAAAAGTTGGGCAGAAAGCCCGCACTGGCCAGATTATCCTCCATGCCAAGGTTGGCTGTCTGACGCCGTGATTTGATGACCTCTCTAGTACCCTTCTCCTTGTCCCAGAACACCTCGGAAAGTGTCTCAGAGATGGACGCTATGTCAGACTCACTTTCCAACCGCTGGCGAGTATAGGCCTGCGCCGTGTAGCTGGACAAATTGCCGCGCCATATCTGTTTTCTGCGTATGACCTCCCGCATGATGTCGACGGCAGGGTTACCCCCAGTCACAGTCACTTCTCCCAGCTCACGTACATTAGGCTCCATATGAACGACCAGTTGGTTTTCGTCGATTTGGGAAACCTCGATTTCCTGAGAAAAGTAGCCGATATAACGTACCATTAAAACGAACGGGAGCCCTCGTACCTGAAGCTCAAACTCACCGTCTGCGTTAGAGATCGTGCCTGTGTAGGTGTCCTTCACAACAATGTTGGCCGATGGCAACGGATCACCGGTGCGGGCATCGATAATGGTACCCTTCAATGTCTGGGCAAATGCAGCAGAGTGGAGCACAACACTCACGAAGAGGGTGAGCACCACGGATATTCGCTTCTTCAAAATTCAGTTCGTTTAATTGGTGTCGTCTGCTTAGATGTTGGTACGCGGACAATTGCTGCCTATATACGCCACAATTTAAAAAAAGATTTCACTGGGACGTTCACAGTTGCATATCGGCGAGCGTAAATGCTTCAATTGTTTGCGATAGTTCGTAACTTCCAAGCCCGCAAATAAGACCCGATAGTTCAACAGGATAGAACAAGTGCCTCCTAAGCTCTAGATCTGGGTTCGAGTC
>CAYWCV010000154.1:0-2077 GCA_964456845.1 uncultured Chitinophagales bacterium
TCACATACGCGCAACGCAAGCAGGCCGATGCCGGATTGAACCAGTTCAGCCTCTTCGGTGGTGACGGCGCCCCGGGCGCAGATCTGCAGGAGCCAAAATTGAAGGAGGCTCGTCCATGGACCAACATGGAGAAGCTCAAGAAGGAGCGTGAGCTGATTGGGTTTTACCTGAGCGGCCACCCGCTCGACAAGTTTCGCGACGATATTGAGCTCTTTTGTACGCATAATCTGAGTGCCGAAAGCCTAGGAAGCCTCAACGACCGAGCGTTCACCACGGTAGCGGGCATCATCAGCTCCATGAAACGCGTGACGGATAAAAAGGGGCGTCCATTTGCCTTCTTTACCCTTGAGGACGAGTTCGGAACGGCCGAAATCATCGCATTCTCGAATACCTTCGATCAGTACATGAATCTGATCATGCCCGATACCTTGGTTGTGATCGAAGGATCGGTGGACACCCGTTCAGGTGTGCCGAAGATTATCGCCAATAGCATCGACCGAATCGAAAATCTGCGCGAGAAGAATCAGACCAAAATTCAGCTGCGGTTGAAGCTATATACCGAGGAGTTGTCGAACGACGACTTGCGCAACATTGCCGACCTGTTCGAAAACAACCGAGGTAAAACACCCGTTGCGTTTGATGTGATCAGTCCGAACAATCCTCGCCTAAAAATGAGGGCACGTAATTTCACGATCGATCCGGCCGAAAAGCTTGTGCGTGATTTACGGGCAATTGTGGGTGCAGACAAGGTCGGCTTCGAAAAAATAGAGTTATAACAATATTTGTTGCAACACATATTTTTATCCGACGTAGAAGTTATGTATCTTTGTAGATAAGAAATCAATCCATCTTAATTCAGGAATTTAATTATGGCAAAAGCAATCCCTTTCACCGACGCAAATTTTGACGCTGAGGTTCTCAAGTCAGACAAACCAGTATTGGTCGACTTTTGGGCCGAATGGTGTGGTCCATGCCGCATGGTTGGTCCTGTGGTCGAAGAGCTTGCCGGCGAATACGAAGGCATCGTTAAGATCGGCAAAGTGGATGTCGACACGAATCCACAGGTCTCCATGCAGTTCGGTATCCGTTCGATACCGTCGCTGTTGGTGTTCAAAGGAGGCCAAGTGGTCGACCAGATCGTTGGTGCCGTGCCTAAGAGCTACCTGAAGAAGGCTATCGACGCCCAGCTCTAACAACGCTTTTGTTGATCGTAATTGAAGGACCGGTGGCTGCCACTGGTCCTTTCTTTTTTATATCAGGGCTTCTTATCGAATCGAAGCAGTTTGAGGATCAACACAGCTAGGATACTCCCTGCGGCATCTGCGAATAAGTCGCCCCATTCGGCCGACCTGTTTACGGGAAGCAGATATTGCAGCAGTTCGATGAGGGCGCCGGCACCGATGCCCCAAAAAAGGGCCCAGATGTCGAGTGGGCGTCCGGTGCTTCCTGTCCGCTTCAAATGTAGCCAGATAAGTGCTGTGAGTCCACCGAAGCCAATCATATGGATGATCTTGTCAAAACTCCACAGCTCCGATTTTACGATCATCTCGGCGGGAAACAGCGTGCCATAGATGATCACCATAGAGGCGAGCACGAGCATGGCGGTGGAGTAGCGGATGAGGAGGGTGCGGATCATAAATGTAAATATACGCAAGAAGGTCCTTCACCGACACCTCACTACGTTTCGGTGTGTCAGTTCAGGATGACAAACTACGCTTTATTAAAAGTGTGATGTCTCGCTACACTCGACATAGATGGGCTAGTTAACTAAAATTCCGATCCCCGATCCCCGATCCCCGATCACTGATATCCCATGGATCGGGGCTGGAGCCACCTTCAATTGCAGCATGATATCTTTTGTTGCTCTCGATCTGTGCAGCGACCGCGCTAGTGGCAGCGTCGCCACCGAGGGCCATGTAGCCGGCTGATAGTCCGGCGAGGACGTCGCCGTAGCCAACCTTGTTGAAGATGCGGGTGTCGTAGCCGGTAACGAACCGAGCGCTACCAGAGGTGTGGGTCACGGATGGATAGCCCTTTGACAGCACGGTGGCGCCGTAGTTTTGAGCAGCCTGCTCGA
>CAYWCV010000155.1:0-1891 GCA_964456845.1 uncultured Chitinophagales bacterium
GACGATACGGCGGTACGTGTCGAAGATTTGCCAAATTATATACGTGATTTTGAGCAAATCATGCAGAAGTACAAGACGAGCAGTGTGTACTACGCTCATGCATCCGTCGGCGAATTGCATCTGCGTCCATCGATCGACGTGAAGTCGCAGGAGGGTCTCGACAAGATGAAGGCCATAGCCGGTGAGGTGGCCGAAATCATCCGCAAATACCGTGGCAGCTTCTCGGGCGAGCACGGCGACGGACGCATCCGCGCGCCCTTTCTTGAGCAGGTGCTCGGGCGGGAGATGGTGGCCTTGTTCGAGCGTGTGAAGGAGATTTGGGATCCGGGTCATCTGCTGAACCCGAACAAGATCATCTATCCCAAGCCTATGGACACCGATCTCCGTTTTGGTCCCGACTACCATATGGAGAAGGTTGATACAGTATTCAAATGGCGCAAGGAAGGCGGCTTCGACATGGCGCTTGAGGCGTGCAACGGCGCAGGCGTGTGCCGTAAGCTGGTGGCAAGCGGCGGAACCATGTGTCCGTCGTACCGCGCAACCTTCGAGGAGCGCGATGTGACCCGTGGGCGCGCCAACATCTTCAGGCAGCTGTTTGCCGGCCAGGCCGCCGACGCCTTCGGCAGCGAAGAGCTCAAAGACGCACTTTCGTTGTGTCTGAGTTGCAAGGCCTGTAAAAGCGAGTGTCCAGCGAATGTGGACATGGCCCGCATGAAGGCCGAGTTCTGGCACGGATACCATCAGCGCAAGGGCGTGCCGAGATCACATCAGTTTTTTGGGAATCCAGGGGCGCTCTACCCCATGGCCATGCTGACACCCAGTGTGTCGAACGCTGTCGCTGCAAGCCGTTTAGGGAAAATGGTGCTTCAGCGGATATTAGGTGTGCACCCAAAAAGGAGTCTGCCTAAGTTTGCATCCAAGAGCTTCCGTCGAAGGATCCAAAACGAGCAAATCGCTGACAGAACAGCCACTCGTGGAAAAGTTTTACTCATGGTCGACCTGTTCAACGACGTGCACGACCCCGACGTAGCCATGGCCGCAAAGCGCGTGCTTGAACATTTGGGGTACGAGGTGCTTGTTTCTGACCATTCTGAAGCTGGGCGCACCCATATATCGAAAGGGCTGCTCGACCAGGCGAAAGAAATCGCAGATCGTAACATCCATTACTTGAAGCCTTTTGCCGAGCAGGGAATCGCGATTGTTGGGCTTGAACCGTCCGAAATCTTAACCTTACGCGACGAGTACCTCGACCTGTGCGACGACGCTGATCTGGAAACTGCTCGGCTTGTGGCGCAGCAGAGCTTCATGTTAGAGGAATTTCTGTTGACAGATACGAACCGACCGCTCTTAAAGGAGCGATTCGATGCGGGAGGCAGGGCCGTGATGGTGCATGGACATTGCCACGCCAAGGCATTGGTGGGGATGAGTCCGATGGTGGAGGTTTTGTCGGAAGTCGGGTATCTGCCCACCGACAGCGGGGCAGGTTGCTGCGGAATGGCCGGCAGTTTCGGGTACGAGGAGGCGACCTACGAGGTGTCGATGCAGGTGGGCGAGCAGACGCTGTTCCCCGTGGTACGTGCCCTCGCCCAAGGCATGCTCATTTGCGCCCACGGATTCAGTTGCCGCCATCAGATAGCAGACGGCACGGGCAGGAAGGCCGAGCATCCGGCTGTGCTGCTCGACAGTGCGGTTGTTCGGTGATCGACCGTGGATCTGCAAGATCAAACAGATCATTTGATGAAAGGATTGAAATTGGGTATCGAGCGAGTTATACATTAGATTATGAGATGAATTCAGGAATCAAATATTCGTTCGAGGCGACGATTTGGCAGCATAGCGCTCCAGGCGGGTGGCATTTTCTATCACTGCCTGAGGAAATCTCCAAAGAGAT
>CAYWCV010000156.1:0-1835 GCA_964456845.1 uncultured Chitinophagales bacterium
TCAAAATGGAGGGAAATGTTGTAGTTCACACTCTTTTCCTCATAAACCCAACCCACCCCACCAACACGGCAGCGGCGCCCACGAGCGGACCCAACCACACCTGGATGGGCAGGTAGTCCAAGGGCTTGCTCATTATCCCGAGCGGAAGAATGATGGTGTAACTGTACGGGTAATACGGCGTGTATTCCCAGCCCTGCATAAACACAAATCCGGCCACGAAACCACTGAGGCCAATCCCGAGCGGGATGGCAATCGATTTCCATTGCACACCGGCCGCAAATTGAATCCCCAGGATGCCCAGCGACGCGCTGAACGACCACATGGATGCCGTCATCAGGAATCCGAGGCGCTCGGTCGGCAGACCCAGACCTATCTCCGGATGCACGAAATCCAACACCAAGCCCGACAGCAGGATCGACACCACGAACACGACGACCGACACGAGGGTCATACCGATCAACCCGAGGAGCTTGGTCCAGTACACCGACGATTTCGAGACGGGCTGCACCAACAGATGCTTCCAGGTGTCGTTCGAGTGATCCACCTGGCTCACAAGCGCCCCGACCAGAATCAGGTGCAAAGGGTAGAACAATCCAAATCCGACCTGGGAGATGCGCAGCATGTAAATGAACCACACATCTTCCTCTGGATTCAAAAAGTCTGTCCCCTTGGCCACGCCGGCCGCGAAATACATCAACACGATGAGCAGGGGGGCGAAAATGGCCATGTACATGAGCAGGGTGCCCTTGTACTTTAGGAACTCGGCCCTCAGCAACGATACATACGATACGTGATTCAAAGTCGCCATAATTAGTCCTGTGATTCAAAGTAGAGGGTTTCGAGGGAGTTGGTGATGCGCTGCATGGCATATAGGTCGATGTCGGCATCGAGCAGGATGCGCGCCACGCGGGCGGCGTCGGCATCGGTGGCCGCCGTTGCCACGAGTCCGTCGGTGCTGACCTGAGCCGCATAGCCGTTGCCCGAGAGGAGCTCGGTTGCCCTCAGGTCCTGCGACGTGTGCAGCCGCAGCTGGCGGTCGGATGCCGCCTTGAGATCCATCAGGGGCGCCTGCACCACGAGCTCGCCTTTCTTGATGATGCCGATCCAGTCGGCCGTGCGCTCCACTTCGGCGAGCAGGTGGCTCGACAGGAAGATGGTTTTGCCGTGCGAGCGTGTGAGGCCAAGCAGCGTCTCGCGCATTTCGGCGATGCCTTCGGGGTCGAGTCCGTTCACGGGCTCGTCGAGGACCAGCAGCTCCGGGTCGCTCAGCAGGGCGTTGGCCAAGCCGAGGCGCTGTTTCATGCCCATCGAATACTGGCGCACCGGACGCTTGGCATCCTGTGCCAGTTTCACGATGCCCAACACCTCGTCGATGCGCGACTTGCTCACGCCTCGGTGCAGGCGTGTCACCTCGAGGTTGTCGCGTCCCGACAGGTTAGGGTAGAGGGCTGGACTCTCAATCAAAGCACCGATGCGTCCAAGCACGTCATGACGATGGTGGTCGGGGTCTTTGCCGAAGATGGATACCGCGCCCTCCTTCTGCCGAAGCAGACGCAGCAGAAGGCGGATGGTGGTTGATTTGCCAGCCCCGTTCGGACCCAAGAATCCGTAGATTTTGCCCTGTGGAACCGTCAATGATACCTGCTTCACCACAGGGCTCACATTGTAAGAAAACGTGAGCGACTGGGTTTCGATGATCCAATTCATGGTGGTTGGTTTTTGTGTCGAGTTGCACTGGCCTACGCAGAAAGTACACCGATGTTTTGGTCAATACCGACTGTTTCGACCAATAGAGGGCAGTTTTCGACGAACAGAGTTATAACCTTTCGGCATTT
>CAYWCV010000157.1:0-1772 GCA_964456845.1 uncultured Chitinophagales bacterium
CCACTTTGGGATGGTCGACCAAATAGTTGGCAATGTCGCGCGCATTGCGGCAAGCTCGCTCAACGCGAAGAGCCAGCGTTTTGATGCCTCGAAGCGTGAGGTAGCAGTCCATAGGACCTGGCACGCCGCCGGTAGTCTTTACCTGGAACCGTACGTTGTCCATGATTTCGCGGTTCGAGCTGGCAACGGCACCGCCGATGACATCCGAGTGGCCACCCAAGTATTTGGTGGTGGAGTGGACGACCGCATCTGCCCCCAGGAGGAGTGGTTTCTGCAGAACGGGTGATGCGAAGGTGTTGTCGACCACGGTGAAGATTCCGAAATTCTCTGCGAGGGCTGAGATGGCCGCGATGTCGACGATGTTCAGGAGAGGATTGGTAGGTGTTTCGATCCAGATAAGTCGGGTTGACGGCTTGACGACCTGCTCAATATTCGACATGCGGGTCATGTCGACGAAATCGAATGTGATTCCGTAATGCGCATACACCTGGGTAAAAAGCCGGTAGGTGCCACCATATAGGTCGTTCGAGGCAATCACGTGGTCGCCTGGTCTGAGCATCTTCATGATGGCGTCCATTGCCGCGCAACCGCTGGCAAAAGCAGCGCACTCGTCGGCCTCTTCGAGCCCGGCGATCATGGCCTCCAATGCGGATCTAGTGGGGTTGGTCACCCTTGCGTATTCGTGCCCCTTGTTGATGCCGGGAGCCTCTTGGGCATAGGTGGACGTCTGGAAAATGGGTGGCATGACCGCGCCGGAGGTCTCTTCGGGATGCTGGCCGGCATGAATAACCTTTGTGTTGAACTTCATGGGATAAAAGCGCTTTTTAAATCAACCCTCAGCAAGTAAGATGGTCAAAAAGGGAGGGTAATTGCATGTTGGGTAAGGTACGAAAATGCTTTCGATGCATCTATAACCCAAACAAAAAAGGCCTGGATCATGATCCAGGCCTTAAGTGCTGTTGTGGGCAGTGCGATATTACTGCTCGGAGCGCTCCATGGCTCTCTGAGCTTCCTCGGTCATGCCTAGACGAATATAAACGCGCGAAATGGTAGCCCAGTTGTCGCGGTTCTCAGGATCAAGCTCAGTTGCCTTTTCCATGTAAGGAAGAGCTTTTTTCCAGATATCTTTCGCCTCGTTCTGCATACGGTCTGCAATGGCTAGATCGGTCTGCTCGTTGCCCTCATTGAAGCGCACGTTTGCCTTCACGTCATAGATGCTGCCCAAAAGGCTGAAGTACTTGGCGGTGGTCGGCTCAAGTTCGGTGGCCTTCGTCAGCTGCTCGATGACTACGTCGCCCAAGCGGTTGATCTCGCCACCAATGGTGCCATTCTCGGTGTTCATGGCTTCGAGTTCCTTCTCGATATCTGCCATTCGCTGGGTGTTGGCTGCAGAAGTTGGCCTGCGGGCTGTTTCACGGTATTCGGAACGAAGATCAAAAGCGACGGTGTAGTTATCGTTCAATTTCGAGATCTCGTTGTTGATCGCCTCGAACAATAAGGTTGCATAGACATAGCGATATTCGGCATTGTCGGGTTCGAACGAGATAAGTTCGGCCATCGTGCTGGCAGCCTTATCGTACTCGGCACGGCTGAGATAGGTGTTGGCCACCTCGATTTTGATGTCCTTATTGCCGGGGAACATTTCAACGGCCTTCTGAAGAGTTGCAAGAACTTCGTCTTCCATTCCGGCCTCGCGCTGAAACTGAATCAATCGAACATAGTCGTCAGAAACGGCTGCCGAGCCGGTTTTCTCAACCGTAGTCTTCATTTGG
>CAYWCV010000158.1:0-1748 GCA_964456845.1 uncultured Chitinophagales bacterium
TGATCCTTTGGTTTTTTGTGCCTGTCCCCTTTTTGCTGTGTCTGTACTTTGGGATTCGATTTACGCAGGGGGCCTTTCAAACGTACGAAATCATCGGGAATATGGTCTCGATCGCCCTTTGCAACGGAGGGATTGGGATCACGATCGCACACGAGTTGGTGCACCGAAAGTCGGCCGTCGAACAGTACCTAGGCAGACTCCTTCTCTTGAGCGTGTATTACATGCACTTTGCCATCGAGCATGTACGTGGTCACCATGCCCATGTTGCCACACACGAAGACCCTGCCACCGCCCGCCGTGGCCAATCCTATTATCAGTTTTGGTGGAGCAGCGTGTTTGGTCAATGGATTTCTGCTTGGAAACTGGAGGCGAAGCGGCTCAAAAAATTTGGCCAACCCGCTGTCCATGTAAAAAACGAAATGCTTCAGTTTTCCTTCATTCAGACGGTCTATTTCGGTCTTTGGGTCTGGCTGTTTGGTTGGGGGTTTGCATTTCTCGTTTTAGGTAGCGGGATTGTGGCCTTCAGTCTGCTGGAAGGCGTCAATTATATCGAGCACTATGGCTTGGAGCGCAAGGTTTCAGAGAGTGGCCGTTACGAAAAAGTGGACAACCACCATTCTTGGAACAGCGACCATGTGATAAGCAGGATGTTGTTGTTTGAGTTGACACGCCATTCCGATCATCACGCTGTCGCATCCCGACCTTACCAGATATTACGCACCGTCGGCGAAACACCACAGCTCCCTACAGGTTATCCGGGAATGATCCTTCTCGCCCTCGTGCCTCCGCTATGGTTTCGGGTGATGGATCCAATTATCATCGACTTTGAGCGCCGGAATGCCGTTGAGCACGACCCTCGGCTTGCATGATCTATAAAAATCGCTCGGTGATGTCGTCGTAGCTGTCGATTCGGCGGTCGCGGAAGAAAGGCCAGGTGCGGCGGTGTTCGTCCAGCACACTTGGGTCGATTTTTGCATACAGTATTTCCTCCGCCTCTCCTGCCCGTGCAATCCATTGTCCAAATGGCCCCACGACAAAGCTGTCGCCCCAGAAGGTGGTGCCCGCCTCAGTGCCAACTCGGTTGACGGCGGCCACGAAGCAGCCGTTGGCAACGGCATGGCTGCGCTGAATGATCTCCCAAGCCTCGCGAAATTCGGCTTTCTGCTGCTCGGATTCGTTCGCCAAGACACCTATGGCTGTCGGATACACCAGCAGGTCGGCACCCATCATGGCCGTGATGCGCGCAGCTTCGGGATACCACTGGTCCCAGCAAATCAGCACGCCGATCTTTCCAAATCGTGTTTCGGCCACCTGGTAGCCGAGGTCGCCCGGTGTGAAATAGTACTTCTCGCAGAATCCCGGATCATCAGGGATGTGCATCTTACGGTAGAACGCCACTTGGCGACCGTCGGCGTCGAAGACTGCAGCACTGTTATGGTACACACCGGGAGCGCGCTTCTCGAAGAAGGGCACCACGATAACGACCTCTAACTCAGCCGCTAAGGCTTGCATGCGACGTGAGGTTGGTCCATCGGCTGTTTCTGCCAGTGCAAACGCCGACTCATCGTACCCTGTACAGAAATAGAGCGTGTTGAACAGCTCCTGCAGCAGCATCACCTGCGCGCCATCTGCTGCCGCCTTGCGGATGGCCGCAACGGTACGCTCCAGATTTTCATCAGGATTGGACGAGTTTGCTAGTTGGATGAGGGCGAGATGCATGGGAATCAAGAGCAAGAGCAAGAGCAAGA
>CAYWCV010000159.1:0-1739 GCA_964456845.1 uncultured Chitinophagales bacterium
ATTCAGACCCCTGATACCTCCTGGGGCCGGCTTGCCGCGCAGATTCACGACTTCCTCAAGGCTGATCTCATACATCTCACGCTCGATGGCCTGCCTGTATCGGGCTTTCGCAGCCCAGACAGTAAGTGCCTGTGGATTCGCGACCATCAGGACATCACCCGCGGTGCACGCTACTACTTCCCCGACCTGAAGAGCACGGTCGAGGCCTTCGCGGCCACACAGACGATCGACGGACGCATCTTCGACAACGTGACCACCACGCCCGAAACGAAGACCGGCGAGCGCGAGAACTGGGAGAAATGGATCCGCGTGCAGGTCGAAGCCGACGTCGAGTACCGTTTCGTGAAGGCGGCCTACATCGCCTGGCAATCGACGGGTGACGACGCGTGGATGGAGCGGATGATTCCGCACATGGACAAAGCCCTCCGCTATTGCATGACCCATCCTTGGCGCTGGGACAAAGAGCACCAACTCGTGAAACGCGCCTATACGATCGATACATGGGATTTCGACTACACCGCTGGTCGCGCCCCATGGCTCAACTTCGATATTACGGAGCACACGTTTTGGGGCATCTTCCACGGCGACAATAGTGGCATGGTCGAGAGCAGCCGCATGCTTGCTGCCATGTACGCCTACAACGGCAACGATGAGCAAGCCACCTACTGGCAGGAGGTTGCCGACGGCATCCGCGAGCGTGCCAACAAGCTACTGTTCAACGGACGCTTCTACACCCACTTTTATAAGCTAGTGCCAGTGACTGTCCCCGGTGTAGACGAAGCCGAGCAGCTCAGCCTGAGCAATCCGATGGCGATCGTCCGCGGCATGGCCACCCACGACATCGCTGTGGCCGTTATCCGCGAATACCAGCGCCGCGCCGAAGAGACCGGCGTGTTTGCGCCGTGGTGGGGCATTCATCCGCCGTTCCCCGACGGCAGCTTCGGCGACGAGAAGCTCATCGGCGGCGCCTACATCAACGGTGGAATCTTCCCCATGAGTGGCGCCGAGCTGGCCTTGGGCGCTTTCGAGCACGGATTCGAAACCTACGGTGTCGAACAGCTGCGTAAATACCAGCAGATCGTGTTCGAAACCGGTCAGACCTTCCTCTGGTACTTCCCCGACGGATCGCCGAGCACCGAAGAGACCTCCACCAGCCCCGATGCCCTTCCCACCGACGGATGGGGCTCGTCGGCCATGCTGATGGCCTTCACCGAAGGCTTGGCCGGCATCAAGGACCTTGGTCGCCTATTCAGCCATGTTCGTCTGGCACCGCGTTGGCTCGCCGCCGAGCAGGACGATGCCGACATCACGCTCAGCTACCAGGCATCGGGAGCCACATTTGGTTACACCTTCAACCATACGCCCGAAGGCCGTGAAATCACCGTCGACATCCGTGCCAACGACAGCCTTGTCGACCTCCACCTCCTGCTGCCCGAAGGTATGCGTCCGCACGCCGTCGAAATCGACGGACAATCGGTACCTTTCGAGCACGTTAGCATCCAACATAGCTCCTATGTGGACACCTCCCTGATGGTACAAGATGCCGCATCGGTCCGAGTAACCTACCACTGATATCCCATTGACACCGACCGGCCGGCCGGATGCCACCGTAACCCTATTGTTCGGAGATTTGATATGCAACGCAAGAACTTCATCCAAACCCTCGCAGCTGGAACCGTCGGTCTCGTAGGTGTCTTTGCAGGCGGAGGGAAGTCAGCGCCTGAGTGGAATCCGGCTGC
>CAYWCV010000160.1:0-1651 GCA_964456845.1 uncultured Chitinophagales bacterium
TTGTTTGATGAGGAGGGTCCGATGTCGGTCGATAAGCTCAAGTTGGGCAATGGGCTGTTCATGAGCGTGAGCATGGCCGCCGAAGAGGGCGCCATCATCGGGTACAAGGCCCGTAAGAACCGCGACATCGTCGACCTCGACAAGATCGGCCATTACCAAGTGCAGGATTTTTGGGATACCCTCTACGCCCGCAAGGACGATTTCATGATATTGGAGCCCGAGGCGTTCTACATATTCGCATCGCGCGAGCGCGTGCGCATCCCCGGCTCCTTGGCGGCAGAGATGGTGCCCTACGATACGGGTTCGGGCGAGCTGCGCACCCACTATGCCGGGTTCTTCGACAGCGGCTTTGGAGGCGATGCCGGCGACGGCGGAGCCAAGGCCGTGCTCGAGGTGCGCATCCACGACGTTCCCTTCCTGGTCGAGGATGGGCAGACCGTGTTCCGGATGGTGTTCGAGCCGAATACGGAGCTGCCCGAGGCGCTGTATGGCCAGCACATCCGCAGCAACTACCAGGGGCAGGAACTGAAGCTGAGCAAGCATTTTGCAGATGGTTGATCGGGATCCGCTCAAGACGGTCACGCACTGCGTGTGCCACTGGCGCACCTTTGTCGAAATACTGGAGTTTGCCAGGGAGAGGGATTTCGACAGCCTGGACGAGCTCATCCAGATGCGGTTTTGCGGCTGCAGCTGCCGCACCTGCCACCCGTATGTCGAGAAGGCCCTGCGCACCGGCGAGACGGCTTTCCGTCCGGGGGATGTGCATTGAACCTCTTCTACGCACCAAATTTATCACAGTCGGATTCCACGGTCGTTCTGCCCGCAGACGAGGCCATGCATGCCGTGAAGGTATTGCGTGCCAAAGTGGGCGACACGGTTCAAGTGACGGATGGCACGGGCAGCTTTTTCGAAACGACCGTAATTTCCGTAGGCAAGAAGGATGTGCAACTACGGGTCGACGGGAGGCGGTTTGTGCCCCGAGAGCAGCTGCCTGTCCTGGCCGTCGGCATGATCAAGAGTCGCGAACGCCTTGAGTGGCTCGTCGAGAAGTCGGTTGAGCTGGGCGTGTCGAAGCTCATCCTGATGCAGACCGAGCGCAGCGAACGCTCGCACGTGCGCGAGGACCGGCTTCGAGCCATCCAGGTCAGCGCCATGAAACAGTGCCTGACCAGCTGGCTGCCCGAATTGGTGACGGGTGTGTCTTTCGAGTCTGTGCTTGATGAGGGCAAGTTAGCGCATCAGCCAATCTACATTGCCCACGAAAAGGCATCATCCGAAAGCAGGATGCCCCTGGCCGACACTCCAGACGCACCCTTGCTTCTGGTGGGTCCCGAAGGAGGCTTCAGTGACCGCGAAGTGCAACTCGCCGTACATGCCGGTGCCACGATGGTAACGTTAGGTCCCAGACGCCTTAGGGCCGAAACGGCAGCTTTGGCGATGTTGGTAAAGTGGTTAGTAGTTAGTGGTTAGTGGTTTGTTATGATACTGTCGCCATCTGACATCACTTATTTCAACCTGTCAACTCGAAGGAGTCAGAATCCAAAATGAAAGCTACATCACTACTAACTACTAACCACTAACTACTCTACCACTCGGCTACTCAACGCATCATACTCATCCCACAATTTCCTCGACTCGACGATGCTTTGGT
>CAYWCV010000161.1:0-1594 GCA_964456845.1 uncultured Chitinophagales bacterium
TTATGAATTCAACTAATATGGACTCACATTAAAGCTTGTTTAATAGTAATCTGTGTTATCAGTGCTATCTGTGGTTCTCTTGAATGTTACGTATCGGGTTCCCAACCATCGACGACGCCACTGATATATCTTTCAATATGCACCTTTGGGTGGCTATGAAAATTTACTAGGAAGCCGAGTTTACAGTCTGTTGCTCTTAGGTAGTTGATCAACTGAGCACGATGGACGTCTTCAAGGTCTTTGATGGCTTTCAATTCAACGATAATCTTCTCATAACATATAAAATCAGCAATGAAACCCTTCTGCAGTGCTATTCCCTTGTAGTTGATTGAAATTTGGGACTCAGCTACAAATGGTAAAGATCTACGTCTAAAATCAATCGCAAGGGCTTCCTGGTACACAGATTCCAAAAATCCGGACCCAAGTTCGTTATGAACTTCAAATATGGCTCCTCGAATGTTGAATGATTCGGAGGGTAAGTAATGGCGTATCATCGATGTCATGTTAAGATTTGACCGAGGGGGCAACAACATCGGAGGTACTTTTTCCAACTTCCAATATGTACAATTTGAACGATGCGCCCAAATTTGTAGCTTTACGTACTGAACACTAATCAAACACTGTCGTCACAATGAAACTCATACTCTCCATATTTTCAATCCTTATACTTTCAACCGCAGTACAATCCCAAGATTTCGCCCTCAAGCAGCTTGAGGACTCACCTCGCCATCACGAATGGGTCGTGGTCAAGTCTGGCGACAAGAATGTGCACGCGTTTGTTGCCTATCCTGAGGTGAGCGAGAAGGCCTTGGTCGCAATTGTGATCCACGAGAACCGTGGACTCACCGACTGGGTGCGCAGCTTCGCAGACCAACTCGCGGCTGAGGGATACATCGCCATCGCTCCCGATCTGCTGTCCGATTTCAGCGACTCTGCCAAGCGCACATCCGATTTCGCGACGAGCGATGATGCCCGAAATGCCCTGTATGAGCTAAACCAGGATCAAATCACGCTTGACCTTGCCGCTATTCAGGCATACGGCAAGTCCCTCGACGCCGGTAACGGTAAGACCGTCGTCATGGGCTTCTGCTGGGGTGGCGCACAGACGTTTCGCTTCGCAACGAACAACGGCGACATGGAGGCATCGATGGTATTTTACGGCAATGCCCCTGCCGATGATGCCCAATTCGCATCCATATCGAAGCCTGTTCATGGCTTCTATGCCGAGAATGACGCCCGCATCAATGCCGAATTGGGTCGCGTCGAGGCTGCCATGAAAGCGAACGGCAAGACCTTCGAGTACGAAATCTATGCCGGATCAGGGCACGCCTACATGCGCAGCGGGGACGATCCAAGCGGGTCGGAGGCCAACGTGGCCGCACGCAACGACAGCTGGAAGCGCCTGCTCAGTTTGCTCAAGTCGCTGTAAAACGAACGAGGGCGGCTGTGCTGCACTAGCGTAGCAGATCCTCCAACGTGGTCGCCGCATCGGTCTTATCATCACGGTATTTGATGATGACCGGCGTGGCGATGTGGAGGCCCATGTCGAGCCCGAACCCTGACTTCTGGATGGGGCGCGATCCCGGCACGACAA